>DATAOB010000046.1:0-32211 GCA_036265935.1 Beijerinckiaceae bacterium | reverse complement strand
ATCTGAAAGTTATGCACAGACCGTGAACAACGGGGACCAAATGTGACCAAAGCTGGGGATTGCGTGGGGATTAGGTGCACGGCGCGTGGCGGCCAGGCGCATTCCGGCCCGCCGAGGCGTACAATTTCCAGCAATTAAAGGAAAGGCCGATGAAAACGAAAGAGTCCATCATCGACAAGCCGCTGCTTACGACTCCGCAAGCAGCGAAAATTCTCGATTTAACCGAGTACCACGTCCGCGAGGCCATCCGACGCGGCCAGATCGAATCCGTCCGATCGGGAAACGCGATTTTGTCAAAAGGACATGGCTCCAGAAGGTGGGCGCCTCCTAAGCCAATGTCGCAGCGTCGCCGCTCAACTACGCCATCTGCCGTTTCCAACATACTGCGGGTATTGCTTGCGGCTGGCGTTCATCAGGATCGGATAACTGGCGTCAAGATAACCGACGAAGGCTGCACCATCTTTCTGAACCAAGCCGCTCCCGGCAGCACGGACGGGATTGTCAACGAACTTGACGTGGAGCTGGAACAATTCAAGGCGCGCCATGGTCCGAGTTGATCTCCGTGGGATCGCGAAGGTCACTGCGAAGGGCCGCACCTATTTTTACGCCTGGCGCGGAGGTCCTCGTCTCCGCGGCCAGCCGGGCTCCCCGGAATTCCTAAACAGTTACCGCGAGGCCTATGAGGAGCGGCATACAAAGGACGACGGCCGCTTCAAATCGCTCGTCGTGCTCTACAGGGCAGGCGATGCATACAAAGGCTTAGCCGACTCGACGAAGCGAAACTGGGCGCCATGGCTGGACAGGCTGGTGGACTATTTCGGCGAGCTACGAATTGCGCAGTTCGACCGGCCCGAAAAGATCAGGCCGGTCATCCGCCGATGGCGCCAAACCTACGCCGAGAAGCCGCGCACGGCAGATTATGGGCTGCAAGTTTGTCGCGGGTGCTAGCGCACGCCGTCGATCCGCTAGGCAAGATCAGCTCCAATCCGTGCGAAGGCATCAAGCAGCTCTACACCGTCGACCGGTCAGAAAAGATTTGGACGGACGTTGATATTGCCCGCCTAAAGGCCGCCTGTTCGTCGCCCGAGATTGCGCACGCGGTGGACCTAGCGGCTTATACCGGTCTGCGCCTAGGCGACCTCCTGAAGCTTTCCTGGTCCCATATCGGCGAGGACGCGATCATCATCGCGACCGGGAAGAGCAGGGGGCGCCGAGAGGCGATCATTCCGCTCTATCCGGACCTGCGAGACGTGCTCGCCCGCATCCCGAAGCGCTCGACGACGATCATCACGAACAAACAAGGTCGACCGTGGCGCAAGGGATTTGGCAGTTCGTTCAGCAGAGTGAAGAAGCTCGCCGGGCTCGACGAGCTTCACTTTCACGATCTCCGCGGGACGGCCGCGACCCGATTCTACACCGCCGGGCTCACCGAGCGCGTGATCGCCGAGATCATGGGCTGGGAGGAAGAGCACGTCGGCAAGATCATTCGTCGCTACGTCGGGCGGGCCGCTGCCACCCGAGACATCATCCGCCAGCTCGAAAGGAGAACATAACTTGCAAAACCGGCAGCAAAACCAAGCTGCTTCGGGGCGACTTAGCGCCCCGCTATGGCTCTGTAACGAAAGCGGTTTTCGCAGCTTTCGGGAGAGAGACTCAAATCAGCTTGACCAGCTGCTTGCCGAAATTCTTGCCCTTCAGCATCCCGAAGAAGGCTTCCGGTGCGCTTTCCAACCCTTGCGCGATTGTCTCGCGCCATTTCAGCTTGCCGGTCGCGGCAAGCTCGATCAGCTCCTTCAGCGCCTCCGGCCAAAGCGCGAGGTGATCGGAGACGATGAAGCCCTCGATCTTGGCGCGGTTGACGAGCAGGATGCGCAAATCTTCGAGCGACGATTTCTCCTTGCCTTCATAGGACGCGATCAGCCCGCAAATCGCGATGCGGGCGAATGCGTTGAGCCGGCGCGTGGTCAGCGCGAACGGCTGGCCGCCGACATTTTCAAATAGACCGTCGACCCCGTTCGGCAGCGCCGCTTTCAGCTTCTCGGCAAAATCCGGCGCGCGGTGATCGACGCAGGCATCGTAACCGAGCTCGTCCGTCGCGTATCTGCACTTGTCCGGCCCCCCGGCGATACCCACAGCGCGCGCGCCTTTGCCCTTGGCGAGCTGTCCGACAACCGCGCCGACCGCACCGGTGGCGGCAGAGACGACGACGGTCTCGCCCTTCTTCGGCGCGATGATCTTGTTCAAGCCATACCAGGCGGTGACCCCCGGCATGCCGAGCGCGCCAACGTAAGCCTGAATAGGCACGCGGCTCGTGTCGATCTTCTGCAGACCCTTGCCGTCGGAGAGCTGATAAAGCTGCCAGCCGCCGGAGCCGACGACGTGATCGCCGACTTTGAAATTCGGATTTTTCGATGCGACGACTTCGCCGACGGTGCCGCCGATCATGATCTCGTTGAGGTTCTGCGAGGCGGCGTAGGATTTCGATTCATCCATGCGGCCGCGCATGTAGGGGTCGAGCGAGAGATAGTGATGCTTGACGAGCACCTGTCCCTCGCCGGGCTCGCCGACGTCCTGCTCGACCAGGCGGAAGTTTTCAGCTTTCGCTTCGCCTTGCGGGCGCGAGGCAAGCACGAATCCTTTATTGCGCGGCATGTTCATCTCCCTTTGTTTGTTCTGGTCAGGCGAAAGCGAGCGGCATCGGTGCGCAGTCTAGTGCGGCCAGACCCATTTTCAGCAATGCTTTTTCGAGAGAGCTGGGCGGCCGCTTGCCGCTGGTGAAAATGGCGCGGCCATCAGATGTGTTCTGACCGGCGCCGGAGCCTTCGAATTTTTCAGATAAGATCGCCTCGACACGGCGGGCGATCGCAGGTGCCGGATCGATCCACTCGACCGGCCAGGGCGCGAGGCGCGCGAAATAATCTTGCAGCAGCGGATAATGCGTGCAAGCGAGCACGATTGTGTCCGTGCGCGCGCCGCTTTCATCATCGCGCACGAAGCACGGCGCGATCTCGCGGGCGACCTCGTTCTCATCGATCGCTTCGCCTTTCATTTCGGCTTCCGCGATGCTCGCCAAGTTTTGTGAACCCACAAGCATCACACGGCAATGTCCCGCATGTGTGGCGATGAGACTGCGCGTGTAATCGCGCGCAACGGTGCCAGGCGTTGCCAATACCGAAATCATTTGCGAGCGCGAGCGCTCGGCCGCGGGTTTCACAGCCGGCACCGTGCCGACGAAGGGCAGAGCAGGGTATGTGGCGCGCAGCGGCGGCAGCACTAAGGTCGAGGCGGTATTGCAGGCGATGACAACAATATCGGGTGTGTATTCTGCGATCGCCGCATCGAGCACGCTCTGCACGCGCGCAACGAGCCCGTCCTCGCTCAGCGCACCGTAGGGGAACGCTGCGTCATCGGCGAGATAGATGTAATCGGCGTCTGGCCGCAGCCGCGCGATCTCACCGTGGACGGTGAGCCCGCCGAGGCCGGAATCGAAGACGAGGATTTTCGGGATTCGCGTCATGCGCGCTGCATACCCCGTTCCGGGCACCCGGTCACCTGCATTGCGGCTCCGGCACTTTCCGGAACGGCACATGCTCGCCGTAAATATCGATCGCCGCCTCGATGTGCCGGCGCTCGTTTTTGAGGTAATCGCCGATGGCGCGGGTCATGCGCGGATCGGCGAAATCGTGCGCCGAATATGTCGTGACCGGCCGATAGCCGCGCGCGAGCTTATGCTCGCCCTGCGCACCGGCCTCGACGCGCTTCAGCCCACGCGCGATGCCGAACTCGATCGCTTGGTAATAGCAGACTTCGAAATGCAGGAAAGGGTGCTCCTCGATCGCACCCCAATTGCGGCCGTAAAGGGCATCGTCACCGATAAAGTTCAGCGCCCCGGCAATGTAGCGTCCGGCGCGCTTTGCCAGCACCAGCAGGATGCGATCGGCCATTGCTTCACCGACCAGCGAAAAGAATTTTCGATTGAGATAGGGCCGTCCCCATTTGCGCGAGCCCGTATCCATGTAGAAGGCAAAGAACGCATCCCAATGCGCTTCGCTAATATCACGCCCGGTGATCCATTCGACAGTGATGCCCTCGCGCAGCGCTGCTTCGCGCTCCTTGCGGATCGTCTTGCGCTTGCGCGAGGTGAGATCGGCGAGGAATTCGTCGAAATTCGCGTAGACGGCATTGAAAAAGTGAAACTGCTGTCCCGTGCGCTGCAGGAAACCTGCTTCGCCTAGCGCGCGCCATTCCTCCGCTGTGGGAAAAGTGATGTGGACCGAGGACGCGCGCGTCTGCTGGCGCAGCGCGCGCAATCCGGCGATCAGCGCCTCACGCGAGCCCGTATCGCTCTCGCCGGCGACGAGAAGGCGGCGCCCGTTCACTGGCGTGAACGGTACCGAAACCTGCAGCTTCGGATAATACTCACCGCCGGCGCGCTCATAGGCGTCCGCCCAGGCATGATCGAAAACGTACTCGCCCTGCGAATGCGACTTTAGATAACAGGGCGCGACCGCGGCGATCCTCTCGCACTCATCTTCGATCGCCAAATGAAAAGGCGCCCAGCCGGCGCGCGGGCCGACGGAGCCCGATGCTTCCAACGCATGCAGAAAGCCGTGCGACAGAAAAGGGTTGTGGCGCTCGCCCTGACCGAGCGCGTCCGGCGCAGCGGACGACCTTGTCTGCAGCCACGCGGGATTGGCGCAAGCATCCCATTCGGCCGCGGGGATATCGGCGATCGAACGGCGGACGGTGATTTTGATTTCGGCGAGACTCATCGATTTTGCTGCGTTGCAAGACTTAGCGGGCCTGACCGGCCCGGCAACGTCAAGGCGCGAAACCCTCGAAGACGATCTGGTCGGCCCATTTGGTCGCCAACGCCCGCTGCTCTTCGCGCCGCACCGTCCAGGTGATCACCGGCGTATCCAGCTGGCTGCGCAGGAGGAATGGAACCGCGTGCGGCAGATCGTCCACCTGCCATGAGAGGAAGTCCGGACGCGTCTGCGGGTAATGGAGAAAGGCGGCGAGGTTCTCGCAGAAGGCCTGCGGCAGGCGCTGCCATTCCTTGTCGCCGTAACGGGCCTGCGCCACGATCCCCAGGGGATAGCGGTTGCTGCCGAGCCGGTCAGCATTGTCGCGAAGATGGGCAATGACCTGTGGATCAAAGCTCTTCAGCGCAACCGGGCCTTGATACTCCGCAATGACGGCGGCGCAGCGCTCCGCCAGCCGCCAATCGCCATCGTAATGGCTCTTGATCTCGACGATCAGCGGTACCCGTCCGGCAATCGTCGCGACAAAAGCGGGGAAGGTGGCGATGCGATCGTCCGTGCCCTTCAGCGCCAAGAGGGCGAGACCGGCGACCGTCTTTTTGGCAATGCTGCCGCGGTTCGCGGTCAGCCGCTCCAGTGTAGAATCGTGGAACACGACGGCCTCGCCATCGGCGCTGAGCTGCACGTCGCATTCGATCGAGAAGCCGCGCTCGATTGCCGCCTGCGCGGCCGATAGCGTGTTCTCGACGATGCCGGTATCCCGCGCATGCAGGCCGCGATGCGCAATCGGCCGCGCCGTCAACCAGGCCGGTGCGCTCACGCGTCGATCTCGAACATACCTTCGACTTCGACCGCGGCATCGAGCGGTAATTGCGCGACGCCGATTGTCGAGCGCGCATGACGTCCGCGCTCGCCGAACACTTTGATGATGAGGTCCGACGCGCCGTTCATGATTGCCGGCACAGCGTTAAAGTCGGGCACGCAGTTGATGAAGCCGCCGAGCCGCACGACGCGGCGGACACGATCGAGATTGCCGGTGGCCGCCTTTACCTGCGCGAGCACGTTGAGCGCGCAAACCCGCGCCGCCGCTTGCCCGGCTTCGTTGAAGATTGCGTCGCCCAATTTGCCGCGATGTGCTGGATCTATCTTGCCGTCGGCCCCAAGCGGCAACTGGCCGGAGACAACCAACAGATCGCCGGTGATCACGTAAGGCACGTAGGCCGCGACGGGCGCGGCAGGTTTTGGCAGAACGAGCCCGAGTTCACTCAGGCGCCGCTCGACACTGTTTGACGAATGCGAACCCATCGTCCCCTCTTGTCCGATCCTATGAGCTTGTCGCAAGCCGCTCAGTGACGAAAGTTACACCGCCCGCGGCGCCTGGAATTCGAGAACGTGATCCCCAGGGAAATCATAGAGCTTGCCGGTCTCTTTCCATCCGGGCCGGCACATCATGACCACCTTTGGCGCAAAATCCTCCGGTGTTCGCAGCGTCTCCGGGTCTTCGCCGGGCATAGCCTGGGCTCGCATGCGCGTCCGCAACGGTCCGGGATTTGTCGCCATGACCTTTACCTGGGAGACGTTCATGGTCTCTGCCGCATATGTGCGTACGATCGCGTCGAGCGCGGCCTTCGATGCGGCGTAGGGTCCCCAGTATGGCGCGAACTTGTCCTTGTGACCGGCGCCGGATGAGATCATTACGACGCGGCCTGCGTCGGATGCGCGCAACAGCACGTCGAGCGAGCGCATGAGCCGCCAGTTTGCCGTGACGTTCACGGCAAAAACATCGTCCCATTGCTTTGGATCGACGTGCGCAAGGGGCGTGACCGGTCCCAATATCCCGGCATTGCCTACAAAAACATCCAATTTCTTCCAGCGTTCGTAGATCGCTGCACCAAGCCGGTCGAGCGCGGGATAATCCTTCACGTCGCATGGGACGAGCGTCGCCTCGCTGCCGAGCGCACGGACCTCGTCATCAAGCTGTTCGAGGGCGCCCTGTGTGCGGGCGAGCGCGATCACATGAGCCCCCGCGCGGGCAAGTTCGACTGCCACCGCACGTCCGATGCCGCGCGATGCGCCGGTCACGAGAGCGATGCGGCCGATAAGATCGCGCGAAATTTTCGGAGGAGGCGCCATATGAGCCTGCAAATTCACCTGGCCGGAGCCCTCCGATAAATTCGGCGGCGGCGCAAGTCCGGTGCTTGACCGTATGCGGGTTTGAGCGCATGGAGCCTCGGCTGCGAGCCCTCAGCTCGCGGCTTCTCCGGAATTCAACCCCATGCCAAGCGACAGTAGCAGCCCATTGCTTTTGCCGTCATCGGCGCTCGTGGATTGATCCGCTTCATCGGCTCCCGCGATCGCCCTGGCGGATCGGAACAGGTGAGCCATGAGCCAAGCAGAGAACCTCTCCGACATTGAGTTCGATCCGGCGACGATCGCCGCGAGCCTCGCCGACGAGCACGCCGCCAACATCGTCGAAACCCTGAACGATCATACGCCGCAAGAGGCGGCGGCGATCGTCCTGCATTTCCCGCCGGACCGCGCGATCGACATACTCGATCAGTCCGGGCTCGAATGTCCGACCGAAATCATCGACGCAATGCCGCGCGAAATTGCGGTAACGATGCTCTCCGGCATGTCGGCAGACCGCGTCGCCGATATTTTCCGTCATCTCGAGGAGGAAAGCCGCGCCCATCTTCTGAGCCGGCTCGATTCCGAGACGCGCCTCAATCTGCAGCGGCTGCTCGCGTATCCCGAGGACACCGCCGGTAGCATCATGACGACGGAGTTCGTCAGCGTGCCAGCCAATTGGACCGTCGCGCAGACGCTTGAACATATCCGCAAGGTCGAGCGCACGCGCGAGACGGTCTATGCGATCTATGTTCTCGATCCAAAGACCAAGAAGCTCGTGCAATCGGTGTCGCTGCGCCGGCTGATCTCCGGCGACCCGAATGCCTGCGTGCTTACGGTCGCGGCGCATCGCAGGCCCGTAACCGTCGCGCCGCTCACTGATCGCGAGGACGTAGCGCGGCTGATTTCCAAATACGATCTTCTTGCCGTTCCCGTCGTCAGTGCGTCAGGTCTCGTGCTAGGCATTTGCACGGTCGACGATATTATCGATGCGATCGTCGAGGAGACGACAGAAGACGTGCAGCGCTTCGGCGGCATGGAGGCGCTGCACGAGCCTTACATGCAGATCGGTTTCTTTGAGATGATACGCGCACGCGGCGGGTGGCTGGCGGCGCTATTCTTGAGCGAAATGCTGACCGCGAGCGCGATGCAGGGGTTTCAGGGCGAGCTAGAGAAAGCGATCGTGCTGACGCTGTTCATTCCGCTAATCATGAGCTCGGGCGGCAATTCAGGCTCGCAGGCGACATCCTTGATCATCCGGGCATTGGCGGTGCGCGAGGTCGAGCTCCGCGACTGGTGGCGCGTCGCGCTGCGCGAGCTTCCGTCGGGCATGGCGCTTGGTGCGATGCTTGGCGTTATTGGCATCCTGCGCATCACGATCTGGCAGAAATTCGGGTTCTACGATTACGGCGAGCACTGGGTTTTGGTGGCGCTGACGGTCGCCGCGGCGCTTGTCGGCATCGTCATGTTCGGCTCGCTTACCGGTTCGATGCTGCCGTTCATCCTGCAGCGGCTCGGATTCGATCCTGCAAGCGCCTCGGCGCCCTTCGTCGCGACGCTCGTCGATGTGACGGGGCTTGTCATCTATTTCAGTGTGGCGTCGCTGATTTTGAGGGGGACGCTGTTGTAGCGCCGTTCACCCCACCTCCGCCAACAGCGACAGCTGCTGACGCGGGCCTTCGCCCGTGACATCGGTGAGATAAGTCGGGTAATCGCCGGTAAAACAATGGTCGGTGAATTGCGGCCGGACCGGATCGCGGCCCGTCTCGCCCATCGCGCGATAGATGCCGTCGACCGACAGGAATTGCAGGCTGTCGCAGCCGATATAGTCGCGCATCTGCTCGAGCGTATGCGTCGCGGCGAGCAGCTTTTCGCGCACCGGCGTGTCGATGCCGTAATAATCGGGGTGCGTAATCGGCGGGGAGGAGATGCGGAAATGCACTTCGCGCGCGCCGGCCTCGCGCATCATCTGCACGATCTTTACCGACGTCGTGCCGCGCACGATTGAATCATCGATGAGCACGATCCGCCGCCCCGCAACGACCGAGCGGTTGGCGTTATGTTTCAGCCGCACGCCGAGTTCGCGCGTCGTTTGCGTCGGCTGGATGAAGGTGCGCCCGACATAATGGTTGCGGACAATGCCGAGCTCGAACGGAATGCCGGAAGCCTGCGCGTAGCCGATCGCCGCCGGCACGCCTGAATCCGGAACGGGAATGACGACGTCGGCATCGGCAGGCGCTTCCTTCGCCAGCTCCGCGCCCATCGCTTTCCGCACCTCGTAGACGGGGCGGCCGTGCACGATCGAATCCGGTCGGGAGAAGTAGATGTACTCGAAGATGCAGGGCCGCGCCGGCTGCGGCGGAAACGGTTTCAGGCTCTCGAAACCGTTCTCGTCGATGACAACGACCTCGCCGTTCTCGATGTCGCGGATGAAATGCGCGCCGATAATGTCGAGCGCGCAGGTCTCCGATGCGAGGATGAACTTGCCGTCGAGCTCGCCGAGGACAAGCGGGCGGATGCCGAGCGGGTCACGGGCGCCGATGAGCTTCTTGTTCGACAGCGCCACCAGCGAGTAGGCGCCTTCGAGCTGGCGTAGCGCCTCGATGAAGCGCTCGATCAGCCGGCGTTTGCGGCTGCGGGCAACGAGTTGCAGGACGACCTCGGTGTCGGAGGTCGACTGATAAATCGCGCCCTCCTGGATCAGGCCGCGGCGCAGCGCCAGCCCGTTCGTCAGGTTGCCGTTATGCGCAACCGCAAAGCCGCCCTTGTCGAGCTCGGCAAAGAGCGGCTGGACGTTGCGCAGGATCGTCTCGCCGGTCGTCGAATAGCGAACGTGGCCGATGGCCGAATTGCCGGGCAATTGCTCGATCGTGCTGACGCGGGAGAAATGGTCGCCGACGAGGCCGAGGCGGCGCTCGGAGTTGAAGCGCTTGCCGTCGAAGGTGACAATGCCAGCCGCTTCCTGGCCGCGGTGCTGCAGCGCGTGCAGACCGAGCGCGGTGATGGTGGCGGCGTCCGGATGGTCGTAGATGCCGAAGACGCCGCACTCTTCGCGCAGCCGGTCTCCGTCGAGATCGAAGCTTTCGATGTCGGACCCGCTGTCGTCGCGATCCGCTGAGCCAAGCGTCATTCAGCTTCCCCGGCCTTAAAGCGTATTTAGGCGCGAACGCGCCAAACTTCCATCGGGCGAAACACCACATGCCTACCGCGGCCGCTGTTTTCCCAAACTTATCGCTTACGGGTCAGGTTCGGCGCCCCGGGACGGGCTTTGGCGGCGGCGTCGGTATCGCCGGTCTGGTGTCATCGCCTTCGGCGGGCTGCTCCTCGCTCACCGCGCCGCCCTTCTTCTTCAGCTTATTGAGGAGGCCCTCGGGATCGTCGGGCAGCATGGCCATGAGCTGGTCGCCGGTCGCCTGCAGGATCGGCTTCATCCGCGCCGTGCGCACCCATTCGGGCTGCGATTTGTCTGGCACGAGCCAGCCGAAGAAGACGAAGGCGACGACGCAGAGGAGGAGGCCGCGCACCGCGCCGAAGACAAAACCGAGCGAGCGGTCGAGCGCGCCCACCTTCGAGTCGAGTATCGCATCGGAGAGGCGGACTGTCACCAGGGAGACGACGACGAGGGTGACGAAGAAAACGATACCGGCGGCGACGGCCATCGCCACCACGTCCTTTGAAATGTAGGGCTTCACGTAAGGCAGAAGCAGCGGATGCAGATAGATTGCGGCAATCGCCGCGGCGCCCCAGGAGGCGATCGCCAGAACCTCGCGGGTGAAGCCGCGCAGCAACGCCAGCAGCGCCGAGATCAGAACGACACCGAGCAAACCCAGATCAAGATAGGACGGCATGAGCCCAAGCCTCTCGACGCACCGCCTCTTCGGGCCGGCCGGCGGGCGGCGGCCACGGTGCATCGCGGCGCGCTTTAGCTGCCAACTGTGGCACTATCCAGCCAAGTGTCGCTTCGGTTGCCGCGGAAGACCATTCTCCTCGGCGGCGCGGGCGATTTGTGACGCGAGTGTTGCAATATGGCCGCAGGTCGAGAGACGCATCCCCGGCGCGGTGTTCTCGAAGGCGTCGCGCCCGCTCTCCGGAATGATCGCTCGGCGAAAGCCAAGCTTGGCGGCTTCCTTCAGCCGCAGACCTGAATGGATGACCGGCCGCAGCGCCCCGGAAAGGCCGATCTCGCCGAAATAGACAGCGTCGGCCGGCAGCACGGCGCCGGTGAGCGACGAGACCAGAGCCGCCGCCGCCGCAAGGTCGGCTGCGGGCTCGGCGATGCGGAGGCCGCCGGCGACGTTAAGATAGATGTCGTGCGTGCCGAAGCGCAACCCGGCATGGGCTTCGAGCACAGCGACGATCATCGACAGGCGATTGGCGTCCCAGCCGACCACGGCCCGGCGCGGCATGCCGAGCGGCGAGGGCGCGACCAGCGCCTGGATTTCGACGAGCAGCGGCCGCGTCCCTTCCATTCCGGCGAGAACGGCGGCGCCGGGCGCGCTGGCATCGCGGCCGGCGAGGAACAAAGCGGAGGGGTTGGCAACCTCCGTGAGGCCGAGCCCCGTCATTTCGAAGACGCCGATCTCGTCGGTTGCGCCGAAGCGATTCTTCATCGCCCGCACCATGCGGAAATGATGGCTCGAATCGCCCTCGAAGGAGAGCACCGCATCGACCATGTGCTCGACGACGCGCGGCCCCGCGACCTGCCCATCCTTGGTAACGTGGCCAACGAGGATCACCGAGGCGCCGCTCACCTTGGCATAGCGGATCAATGCCTGGGCGCAGCCGCGCACCTGCGTGACCGTGCCCGGCGCCGATTCGATGACGTGCGAGTACATCGTCTGGATCGAATCGATGATGACGAGCGCCGGGCGCCGGCCTTCTTTCAACGTCGTGACGATGTCCTCGACATTCGTTGCCGCGGCGAGCTCGACCGGCGCCTGCGCAAGGCCCAGACGCACGGCACGCAAACGCACCTGCGGGATCGCCTCTTCGCCGGAGACGTAGACGACGCGCTCACCGCGAAGCGCCATGGCGGCGCAGGCCTGCAGCAGCAGCGTCGATTTGCCGATACCAGGCTCGCCGCCGAGCAGCAGCACGGAGCCCGGCACGAAGCCGCCACCGGTGACGCGATCGAGTTCGGCGACGCCGGTCTCGACGCGCGGATCGGGCCGGCTTTCGCCGACAAGGCCCTCAACATCGAGAACCCGGCCAGGGACGGCACCTTGTGCGGCGCGCGCGCCGATGCCGGAGGCGGGCGCTTCCTCGACGATCGTGTTCCACTCGCCGCAGGATTCGCAGCGGCCCTGCCAGCGATTCGTCACTGCGCCGCAGTTCTGGCAGACGAAGGTTGCGCGCGCACGGGCCATGCCCGCGTTTAGTTGACCACCCGGTGTAAGTCGAGGACCGGGCTCACTTGCTCCCCAGCATTGGGCAATTGCCCTGTGCAATCGGGCGGAACGCCTGGTCGGCGGGCACTGTCTCGAGCAGCTTGTAATAATCGTAGGGGTACTTGCTCTCGGCGGGCTTCTTCACCTCGAAAAGGTAAATTGCGTGGGTGCCGCGCCCGTCGGGACGAATTTGCATGTCGCCGAACAGCGCATCGTGGAAGGCCGCTTTCTTCATCTGCGGCACGACGTCCTTCGCATCGTCGCTGCCGGTCGCCGCAACGGCTTTGAGATAGGCGAGCGTCGCGGCATAGACGCCGGCCTGATTGGCGCTCGGATATTTGCCATTGAAGCGCTCGGTGAAACGTTTCGCCCAGGCGCGAGTCTCGTCGTTCAGGTCCCAATAAAACGCTTCGGTCAGCAACAAGCCCTGCGCATTGTTGAGCCCCATCGCGTGCACGTCGTTCAGAAACACCAGAAACGCCACCATCGATTGGCCCGACCCGCGGATGCCGAATTCCGCACCCTGTTTCACCGCATTGATCGTGTCGGCGCCGGCATTGGCAAGGCCGATCACTTTCGCTTTCGACGATTGCGCCTGCAAAAGCAGCGAAGACATATCCGCCGTGCCGAGCGGATGCTTGCTCGAGCCGAGCACTTTACCGCCATGCGAGTGGATGTAATCGGTCGCTTCCGCCTCGATGCCTTTGCCAAGGGCGTAATCGACCGTCAAAAAATACCAGTTGTCGCCGCCGCGCTTCATCATCGCCGCAGCCGTCGCGTGGCCGACCGCCCAGGTATCGTTCACCCATTGCACGAGATTCGGCGAGCATTCCTTGCCGGTGAGATCGGCCGAGGCGGTACTGGAGGCGAGGAACGTCGCGCGCGAATTGCGCATGAGCGCGTTGATCGCAAGGCCGACTGACGAGTTCGGCACGTCGACGACAGCATCAACCTGATCGAGATCGAGCCAGCGGCGCACGATCGAGGAGCCGACGTCGGCCTTGTTCTGATGATCGGCATAGACGATCTCGACCTTGAAGTTCTTGCCGCCGCCGGCGAAATCATCCGCGGCCATGCGCGCCGCCTCGACGGAGCCCATTCCGTTCGTGTCCTGGAACACGCCGGAAATATCGTTGAGCACACCGACCTTCACGACGTTGTCGGAGATCTCGGCATGGGCGCAGGTGAATGCAGCGGACGACAGGAAAAGGCCCGCCAGGGCGGTCTTTAAAGCCATTCTTCCCCCCTTATTCCCCGACATAGCGGCGGGCGTAACGCTGCCCAAGCCGCGTCAGGATTTCGTAGCCTATCGTACCCGATTTCCGCCCGAGTTCGTCAATGCCGATCGTGCTACTCAAGATTTCGACGTACTCGCCGCGCTGCACTGCGCCATCCGGCAAATAGGTCACATCGACAATGCTCAAGTCCATCGACAGCCGCCCGACGAACGGGCAGCGGCGGTGGGCGACGATGGCTTCGATGCCGGTGCGTCCGATAGCGGTGCCGCTGCGCGGCAGACCGTCGGCATAGCCGATCGACAAAGTTGCGAGACGGCTTACCCGCGGCGCCGTCCATTCACCGCCATAGCCGACCCGCTCGCCGGCCGCCATTTCGCGCACCTGCAGGACGCGTGCTTGCAGGCTGACGACGCTCTGCATCGGGTTCGGCGCGTTCGGTGTCGGATTGCCGCCGTAAAGCGCGTAGCCGGGGCGAACGAGATCGTGGAAGGGGCGCTCGTGCAGGAAAATGCCGGACGAGTTGCAAAGGGAGGCGGCGATTTTCGGAAAAGCCGCCCGGATCTTTTCGAACGCGGCAATCTGCGCGGCGTTGCGCGTGCTGACGACCTCCGACTCGGCGAAATGGCTCATCAGGAGAGCCGGCTCGAATGCATCGAGCAGCGGGCGTACCCGTTCGAGCTGATCGTAAGGAATGCCGAGGCGGTTTATTCCGGTGTCGAATTGGACGGCCGCCGGCAACTTGCGTCCGCGGCCGCTCGAAAAAGTCGCCCATTCCTCGATTTCGCTGAGAGAGGACAGGACCGGGCGGAGGTTCTCTCGCGCAAGCGCTTCCGATGCACCGGCCGTTAGTCCGTTCAAGAGATAGACGACGCAATCCCTGTTGATCGCACGGACGCGGAGCGCTTCCGAAACCTGCGCGACAAAGAACGTGCGGCAACCTGCCGCCGTAAGCGCGCGCACCGTCGGTTCGAGGCCGATGCCGTAGGCATCCGCCTTCACCACCGCGCAGCATTCGGCTGGGGCGGCTTTGTCGCGAAGAAAACGCCAGTTGGCGGCGAGCGCAGACAAATCGATCGTGAGGATCGCGCCGGCCGTCGCTTCGTCGATGCTACTCAAGGACGCAACACCTCACGCTCACATGCGCGCCGGCAAATTCTCCTCGCGCGCAAGGTTGCCGAAGCGGGTCACTTCCGCTTCGAACGACAGATCGACAGTGCCTGTCGGACCGTGGCGCTGCTTGCCGATGATGACTTCCGCACGGCCGTGCGCACGTTCCATCTCGCGCTCCCAATTCAGGAACTCTTCCGTGCCCTCGCGCGGCTTCTTATTCGCGAGGTAATATTCCTCGCGAAAGACGAAGAGAACCACGTCCGCGTCCTGCTCGATCGAGCCGGATTCGCGCAAATCCGACAATTGCGGACGCTTGTCGTCGCGCGATTCCACCTGGCGCGAGAGCTGCGACAGCGCCAGGATCGGTACGTTCAGCTCTTTCGCAAGCGCCTTCAGGCCCGTGGTGATCTCGGTGAGCTCCTGCACGCGATTTTCGCTGCGGGAGCGCGAGCCGGACAAGAGCTGGATATAGTCGACGACGAGCACGTCGAGCCCGCGCTGTCGCTTCAGGCGCCGTGCGCGCGCGGTGAGCTGCGCGATCGAAAGGCCGCCGGTCTGGTCGATGTAGAACGGAATTGTCTGCATCTGGCGGGCGGCTTCGGTGATCCGGTAGAAATCGGATTCGTTGATGTCGCCGCGGCGGATTTTGTACGATGCGACGCCGGATTGCTCGGCAATGATGCGCGTTGCCAGCTGCTCGGACGACATTTCGAGCGAGAAGAAGCCGACAATGCCGCCGTTCTTGGTGCGGTGCGTGCCATCGGGCAGCGCCTCGCCCTCATATGATCGCGCGATGTTGAAGGCAATGTTGGTGGCAAGCGCGGTTTTGCCCATGCCGGGCCGCCCGGCGATGATCACCAGATCGGAACGCTGCAGGCCGCCCATCTTGTGATCGAGATCCGTCAGACCCGTCGCCGTGCCGGAGAGACCGCCGTCGCGCTCATAAGCATGCGCGGCCATGTCGATCGCGGTCGTCAGCGCTTCGGAAAAGCGTTGGAACCCGCCGTCATACTGGCCGGTCTCGGCCACCGAATAGAGCTTGCGTTCGGCTTCCTCGATCTGCGAGCGCGGCGAGGAATCGACCGGCGCGTCGAACGCGCTGTTGACGATCTCCTCGCCGATCACAATGAGATCGCGGCGCACGCTGAGGTCATGGACCGTGCGGCCGTAATCCTCGGCGTTGATGATCGTCGTTGCTTCCGCGGCGAGGCGTGCGAGATATTGCGAGACCGTGACGCCCTGACCGACATCCTGCTCGGTCAGGAAGGTTTTTAGCGTGACCGGCGTCGCCACCTTGCCGGCGCGAATGAGCTGCGACGCAATTTCATAAATGCGCTGATGCAGGGCCTCGGAAAAATGCTCCGGCCGCAGAAAGTCGGAGACGCGATCGAACGCGTCGTTGTTGACGAGGATCGCGCCGAGCAGCGCTTGCTCCGCCTCGATATTGTGCGGCGGGATGCGGTAATTGGTCTCGCCCTGGGGTGCCGCCACCGCAAGATTGCGGCGTCCGCCAAAAGCTTCGACATTTGCCATCGGGCGAAGGCTCCGGAAGTGATTCGCGCCGCGTGCGCCGGGCTCGCGTTCTGGCACGCGCGAATCGAAAGCGTAAGCCTTCTCTGAAGCGCGGCTTAGATATCGCCGCTGTCCACCATCTCCACATCGACATCGCCGACTGGCGTATTTGCTTGACTCGCGATCCGTGCGACCAGCTCCATCGCCACGGTCCCGCTGAGGCTGACCACGGCCGAAAGGATGAGC
This sequence comes from Beijerinckiaceae bacterium, assembly GCA_036265935.1. Classification (GTDB taxonomy): domain Bacteria; phylum Pseudomonadota; class Alphaproteobacteria; order Rhizobiales; family Beijerinckiaceae; genus JAFASC01. Next base: position 15,828 of record DATAOB010000046.1, on the reverse strand, counting down.
GTCGGAATGGGCCCGGCGGCAGTAAACACATAGGCATAGACAAGCGGCGCGGCGGCGCGCGCCCCGAGGCTCGGCACCGACAGCTTGCCGAGGATTTCGCCATATCCGGCGCTGCCGAACAGGAACAGCGAGACGGTGCCTTTGACGATCGTCAGAATGCCGTTGGCCATGCCGTAGAGCGCGGCGAAGATGCCCCCGGTGGCGATGCCGACCGGCGCGAAGATCAGGACGGCGATCGAGGCCGGCTGCATCGCCGCCGAGATGCGCCCCGCCAGGATCGGGCTCGCGCGCGGCCCGAGGCTCATCTCGCCGATGCGGCCGATGACCTGCGCCGGGCCGACAATCATACCAATAATAATCGCAGCACTTTCCGAAAGGCCGAGCGCGCCGAGGATGGTAAGGAGGTGCACGGCCAAGCCGGCAAAGACGAAATTGCCGGCTGCGACCATCAGCGCGAAGCAGATGAAGGCGGCGCGCCGCGCTTCCGGCGACAGCGGCAGCGGTGGGCGCGACCAACCGCTGCCAAGTGCGCCGTCGGTTGCGACGTGGAGCGGCGGGCGGCGGGGCAGGGCGATCAGGCTGATCGGCAGGCAGACGCAGATATTGACCGCCGCGAACGAGAGGTAAGTTGCCCGCCAGCCCCACCGGGCCGCAATTGCCGCAGCGATCGGCCAAAAGAAGGTCGAGGCAAGCCCGCCGAAGAGGGTGAGCAGTGTGATGCCGCGATTGGAGTGGGGGCCGGCGACCTGTACGAGCGCCGGGAAGGCGGCGTCATAGAGCGACATCGCGACGGCGATGCCGAGGATCAGGCAGCCGATCGCGTACACCAAAGGGCCAGGGGCGAGACCGATCATGGTGAGCCCAAGCGCGCCGACGACCGCGCCGCCGGCCAAAACCGCGCGACCGCCAAGCCGGTCGATGGTGCGCCCAACCGTGGGCGCCGCAAACGCGCCGGCGACGAGCAAGGCGGAATACCCGAGCACCGCGCTCGGCAGCGAAATGCCGAATTCGCGCGCGATCAGCGGCCCGGTGACGGCGAAGGAATAATAGAGCGTGCCCCACGCGCAGATCTGGCCGATGCCGAGAAGCGTGATCGTCGCCCAAAGCGCGCGCGGGATCGAGCGAAGGGCGGAGGCGCCGGTCTCTTCCATGCGGGCTTCTTACACGAGGCAGCCGCGGAGGCGAGCCGCGTCCAATTCTCGTGTGTACAGGCCCGCCCAGCCGAAAGTCGCCGTTTTCTTAGGCACGCTCGTTGCATACGCTATGCCACGCTCTAGTGGGGCAGAGTAGGCGTAAGGCAGGAAGAAAATGGCTCAGACGACTTCAAACACGCGCTGGATACAGCTGGTGCTCGGGCTCATCGTCATGATGACAATCTCGAGCCCGCAATACACCTGGACACTGTTCACCAAACCATTCCAGACAACGACCGGCGCGGGCCTGCCGGCGATCCAGATCACCTTCTCGCTGTTGATCGTCCTGCAGACGTTCTTCTCGCCGGCGCAGGGCTGGCTCATCGACAGATTCGGTCCGAAGCTGCTCATTGCGATCGGCGCGGCCTTGTCCGGCCTCGGCTGGGTGCTTTCCGCTTACGTGACGAGCCTCACCGCGCTTTATCTCACTTACGGTCTCTTCTGCGGCATCGGCACCGGCATCGTCTATGTCGGCATCATCGGCTTGATGGTGCGCTGGTTTCCGGATCGCCGCGGACTCGCGGCGGGCGTGGTTGCGGCGGGTTATGGCTTCGGCGCGATCCTCACGACCTTCCCGATCGACTCAATGATCAAGAGCTCGGGATATCAGACGACGCTGATCGTCTTCGGCATCATTCTTGGCGTAGTTGGTCTCGCCGCGGCGTTGGGCTTGCGCGAACCGGCGCCGGGCGAAGTCGCCGAAGCCGCGCGTCACACGGAGGTCGAGACCGCGGCGCGGGATACGCGGCCGCAGGACATGCTGAAGACGCCGATTTTCTGGCTGCTCTTCATTATGATGACGATGATGTCGACCGGCGGCCTCATGGTGATCTCGAATTTCGCGGCGTTCGCCCGCGAATTCGGCGTCGCCGACGTCGTGCTGCTCGGCATGGCGGCGCTCCCGCTCGCGCTCACCGTCGATCGGATCACCAACGGACTGACGCGGCCGTTCTTCGGCTGGGTGTCGGACCATATCGGTCGCGAGAACACGATGGGCCTCGCCTTCTTCCTCGAAAGCTGCGCCATCGCGCTCTTGCTTTATTATCGGCATGATGCCGTGGCCTTCGTCGTGCTTTCCGGTCTGGTCTTCTTCGGCTGGGGTGAGATTTTCTCGCTCTTCCCCTCGACGCTGACCGACACATTTGGCACCGCGAACGCCACGACGAATTACGGTTTCCTCTATATGGCGCAGGGCATCGGCTCGATCCTCGGCGGTCCCGCCGCCGCCTGGCTGCACGATGCGACCGGCAGCTGGGTGCCGGTTTTCGGTCTGGCGATCGCGATGGATATCATCACCGCGCTGCTTGCGCTGTTCGTGCTAAAGCCGATGCGGCACGGCTATATCGGCGGTGCCGTCGCAGCGCCGAAACTGCGCGCCGCGGAGTAATCACGCGAACCAAGGAGCAGGTGGAATTACTGCCTGCTCTTTCCGTACTGCAGCACCTGTACTTTTTCCAGCGTGACGAGCCCGCTCGACATCATCTCCTCGAGCTGCGGCAGAAAGGCATTTATCTTCTCCTCGCTGTCGACGATCTCGATGATGATCGGCAGGTCCTCGGATAGCCGCAGGATTTTCGCCGTGTGCAGCCGGCTCGAATGTCCGTAGCCCATCGGGCCGCGCAGGATCGTTGCGCCGGCAAGCTGCAGCTCGCGGGCTTTCAGCACAATCGCTTCGTAGAGCGGATGGCCGCGATGTTTGTCGTCTTCGCCGATGAAGATGCGCAGGAGCATCGCATTTCGCGGAATCTGCATGTCACGCTCCTTTCAGTTTGTTCAGTGAGGCCGCCGCGATGTGACCAAGCCACACCGCGAGCAGACACAAGATGACGGAAAGCGCGATATTGCCGCCGGCACGCAGCATCTCGCCCTCCCGCACGAGTTCAAGCGTCTGCAGGCTGAATGAGGAGAAGGTCGTGTAACCCCCACAAATTCCGACCATGACGAATTGCCGGGTCTCGGTACTTGCCATCACGCGGCCATCCGGTCCGGTCAGCGTTGCAAAAAAGCCGATGATGAAAGAGCCCGCGACGTTGACGATAATCGTGCCCCACGGGAACGTCTCGCCGAAATGCCGCGCGGAAAACCCCGAGCACCAATAGCGTGCGCCGCCTCCGACCGCGCTGCCGAGCATCACCCACAGATAAAGCATAGGCCGCCTCTCCACGTTATGCGTGGCGGCATGAAAAACCTGCCGTGCGGCGGGTCATAAGACGACCCCACCGCATGTCGCCACGCGGTAGGAGTCATCAGCCCGGAAGGGCGATTTTGGGGAACTCCATCCCCTTCAGAAACAAAGGCTAGGGGCCGCCATTCCGGCTGTCAACGCGAGGCGATCAGCGCTCCTCGCCGCCGGCTTCCGCGAGCGCGGCGCCGACTTCGAGGCCGAGATCGTCGATCGAACTCTCTTCACGCGTCACGATTACTTCGCCCTTGAGCTGACGCTCGGCTTCTTCCGGCGAGCGAGCGACATTGACGGTCACCTTCACTTCGACCTCCGCATGGAGATAGATCGGCACGGGATGCAAGCCCAGCGTCTTGATTGGATTGGACAGTGCGATCTGCGAGCGATCGAGCTTGACGCCGCCCTTGCCGATCGTCTCGGCGATGTCGCGCGGCGATACCGAACCATAGAGCTGGCCGGCTTCGCCAGCCTGACGAATGACCGTGTAGGTCTTGCCTTCGAGCTTGCCCAAAACCTTCTCTGCATCCTTGCGGCGCTCGAGATTGCGCGCTTCGAGTTCGGCGCGCTGATTTTCAAACCGCTTCTTGTTGGCTTCCGTTGCGCGCAGCGCCTTGCCGCGTGGCAGCAGGAAATTGCGAGCAAAGCCATCGCGGACGCGAACGGTCTCGCCCATCTGTCCGAGCTTCGGAACGCGTTCGAGCAGGATCACTTGCATCTTTTCTTCTCCGATTTGATCAAGGTGGGATGGGGGGAATCGATTGGCGCAGGCGCTTGCGCTCGCGTAGGCCCAGCGCCGCATCGGCAAGGCCGACAAGTGCAAAAACCGCCATCGGCCAGGGTGGGATAAAGGACATGACGAGATAAGCGCCGAACAGAAGTGGCGATCGCGCCGACATGTCGCGCGTGAGATCGTGCATCACGGCAAGACCTTGCAGCGACAATGCGGTCGCAAGCACCGTCGCGACGATGGAAGCGACGAAGCCGATCTCGTGCCCGACAAACATCAATCCAATTGCCGGGATCAGCGCGGCGGCGAACGGAACCGGCAGACGCAAATTGTAGGGAATGTCGGGCCAGGTCGTCGGCAGCCGTGCCGAAATCTGCACGATGCGTGCGGCAAGCCAGAGGTTCGCCATGACGAGAAGCAGTCCGGACCCGGCCATCGCCGGAACCATGACCCGGACAATCACCCGTGCCAGACGATCGGGATCCAAGCCTTCGGGCAGGCTTGTCGTCGCCCCTTTTACATCGCGAATGAGCGGCGCGAGCTCATCGGCAAGCTTGCCGAGAGCGGACGCCAAGCCGCCATGCGCCGCAGCAAGCAGTAATGCACCGACACTGATCGCCACAGCGAAGTACAATGCAGCTATCGCAAGCGCGCGCATCGGGCTCGGGTTCGGCACAGCAGGGGCAATGGTCTTTGCCCGCGCAGGACGCGTCGGCTGCGGCTCGGCAGGCGGCGCACCGCGCAACGCGGCGACGCAAACAAACCAGGCAGGAACCCCGATGCCGACGGCATAGATGAGCCCCACCATCGGATAGAGCAGCGTGGCGACGAGCCCCGAGCCGAGAAGCGCGCCGACCAATCCGGTCCACTGACCAAAACCCAGGCTCGCGATCATCAGCGGCAGCGGCGCGAAATAGGCGAGGGCAAGCGCAAGCAGCGAGCCCTTCGCAGAGACGATAAATAAGAGCGCGCTCGCAAGCCCGGCGCCGATCGCGACGCCGGCACTTAAAGAGGAAGCGAGCAGAGATTGTTGGTTCATTCGAGCTGTCCCGCGTTTGCGGTTAGGCGGTTCACCGCCAGCCGAGCCGCCGAAAACTTCCGGCGGCCTTTTGTCGAAGTGTCGAGTCCTAGCGGATCACGTAAGGCAACAGGCCGAGGAAGCGCGCCCGCTTGATCGCGTGCGCGAGCTCGCGCTGCTTCTTGGCGGAGACGGCAGTGATGCGCGAGGGCACGATCTTGCCGCGCTCGGAAATGTAGCGCGAGAGAAGACGCGTGTCCTTGTAATCGATCTTCGGCGCGTTCGGCCCGGAGAACGGGCAGCTCTTGCGGCGGCGGAAGAACGGACGGCGGGGAGCGGTCGACATCAGAGTGCTCCTGCCTCGGGTGCGGCTTCCTCGCGGCGCGGACGCCGCTCGCGATCGCCGCGATCACCACGGTCGCGGTCGCCACCGCGGCCACCGCGGCGGTCGCCACGATCACCGCGATCGTCGTCGTCGCGTTTGCGCATCATGGCGGAGGGGCCTTCCTCGTGCTCGTCGACGCGGATCGTCATGAAGCGGAGCACATCTTCGTTGATGCTCATCTGCCGCTCGACTTCGGTGATCGCCGCCGGCGGCGCGTCGATATTCATCAGCGAGAAATGCGCCTTGCGGTTCTTCTTGATGCGATAGGCGAGGGACTTCACGCCCCAATATTCTGACTTGCCGACGCTGCCGCCGTTCGAGGTGATGACGCCTTTGAAGTGATCGGTCAGGGCATCCAGCTGCTGCGTGGAGAGGTCCTGACGCGCGAGATAGACATGCTCGTAAAGAGACATGATGTGGGCCTTTCTTCCAAAGCGATGTCCGGCGCGTAGCCCTTCGAGCCGAGCGGCCCGAACAAGAACAACGAAGGCGGAGACACGGGAAGGCGGGTAAACCCTGCCCGCGAGAGCGGGTCTTCCGTTCAGCCCCCGGCCGGAGCGTCGCGAAGGCGCGCTTTTAGCGGAGGGAGCCGGCGAGTGCAACCGCCGCAGACGCTACCCACCTCAGCCGATTCAGCAAAGCTTGACCATCACACGGGTGCAGGTCAGCGATTGCAGCTTGTCATCGCTTTGGGCCTGGGAGATAGTCAACCGCTCTTTGAACAAGAGCGCCCATTGCGATTTTGACGGGAGCGATCGATAAGTATTCGAAACTCATCCCTGTTTTCAGCCTGCTCATTGTGCAATTCGCGCCGGTCTCCGCAAACGCGGTGGGCTTCGGAAAAAGCTGCGGCGTAAAGGTGCCGACGGTTTGCCCCCATGTGGTCAGGCCGGTCTGCGGGTGCGACAACAAAACCTATTCGAACGACTGCGAACGCGTCATGGCACAAGCGCAAAAGGCGCATCAGGGAAAGTGCACGGGGAATCCCAAATATTAGTGACGCCCATTCCAAACGAGCGTGAACTGTCCTCCGGATCCTTCAGGCGGCGCCCATTCCATCCAGCGGCGGCTCGCGCAGTAAATCATCGACGTCGAGCCGCCGTGTAAACATCGCGAGCCGGCCGTCGGGCGTGCGCGGCCACTCGGCTTCCGGTCGGTCGCGATAGAGTTCGACGCCGTTTTCGTCCGCGTCGCGCAGATAGAGCGCCTCGCTGACGCCGTGGTCGGAGGCGCCGTCTAGCGCAATCCCGGCTGCGATCAGACGCCGCAACGCGTCGGCCAATGCCGCCCGGCTCGGATACAGAATTGCGAGATGGAACAGGCCGGTCGTGCCCCGCGGCGGCGGCGATCCGCCGCGGCTTTCCCAAGTGTTGAGGCCGATATGGTGGTGATACCCGCCGGCCGAAATGAAGGCCGCTTCCGAGCCGTAACGCTGCATCAGTTCGAAGCCGAGCACGCCGCAATAGAAGCCGAGCGCGCGATCGAGATCGGCGACCTTCAGGTGCACATGGCCGATCCGGACGCCGGGCTGGATCGGCGTGGCAGTCAGCGACGAGGGGTTCGGACTGCGATCAGCCATTGGCGCGCTTTACCTCCGACGCGATCGTAAATCTTTGAGGAGAATAGACCTAGGGCATAGCGCTGTGGGCGCGTTCGGGCTAGCGTCGCCGCAAACAACGCCGACGGCCTTGGCGAAAGCCATCGGTGGAGGGGATCGACAAATGACCGAGGTCGTTCAGTTCAAAAAGAAGGCGACCGGCGCCGTCGTGGAACCGCGGCCGGCACCCACGGACGCCGAGGAGTTGAATCGCGCGGCCTACGAGTTGCGGGTTAGGCAGCAGGAAATTCTCACCGAGCTCGGCGTGCTCGCGCTCAAGGGAACGCCGTTTCCCGACCTCCTCGATCACACCGCGCGATTGACCGCCGAGGGGCTGCGCGCCGAGTTCGCCAAGGTGCTCGAATATCTGCCGGATCAGAACCGGCTCCTGGTGCGTGCGGGCGTGGGCTGGGAGCCGGGCGTTGTCGGCTCCGCAACGATCGGCGCCGATCTCGAATCGCCCGGCGGCTATGCGCTGCGCACCGGGGTGCCCGTCATCTCCAACCATCTTGAAAACGAGGAGCGGTTCAGGACCCCGGAGCTGCTCCTCGAATACGGCATCTACCGCGCCATGAACGTGATTCTGCAAGGCGAAGGCACGCCGTTCGGTGTATTGGAAGTCGATAGCCGCTCGCAGGGTGAATTCTCCGAGCAGGACATCACCTTCCTGCAAGGCGCCGCCAACCTGCTCGGCATGGCGATCGAACGGCAACGCATGGAGCGCGATCTTCGCGGCGCGCTGGATCGCCAACAGATGCTGATGCGCGAGGTGAACCATCGCGTCAATAACAGCCTGCAGATCGTCGGCTCGATGCTGCATCTGCAAAGCAGGCGCGCTCGCAATACCGAAGTGCAGCATCAGTTGACGCAAGCCTCGAGCCGCGTTACCGCGATCGCGCGCGCGCATAACCGGCTTTATCGCACCGAGGAGTTCACGACGCTCGACCTCGGCGCCTATCTCTCGGATCTTTGTGCCGATTTCTGCGAAGCGACACCCGGCTGCGAGATTTTCGTATCCGCACCGGAGCACATCGTTCTCTCGACCGATCGGGCCATAACCGTCGCCCTCTTGATCAACGAGCTGATCACGAACACTGCGAAATACGCCTATCCCGAGGGCAATTGCCGCGCCTGGGTGAACGTCGCGCGTGAAGGACGCACAATCGTTTTATCCGTGCGCGACGAAGGCATCGGACTTCCGCCTGAGATCGACGAGACGACCAGCACCGGGCTCGGGATGCGGCTTGTGAGCGCCTTCGCCAAGCAGCTCAACGGGTCGGTCGAGGTGAAGCGGCACGCGCCGGGGACGGAGTTTGTCGTGTCGTTCGGTGTCGAGCCCTAAGGCGGACGATCGCTCGGTAGCCGCACCAATCGAGCGCGGTCGCTCGCGTCGGCAAATGTATCGACGATCGCAGCGGCACTTTGCCGGTCCGCGCGGCGGAACGCCGAGAAACGCCTGCCACGGGGCGCGCCAGCCGATGACATCATGGCCGCCGCCGATGAGATGACAGTGACGGTCACATTCGAAGGGCAATTCCATTCTATCTGCTCGATAAGACGTCTGCTGTCGCGCATCTGAGTGCGTCGCGGTTCGTTTGCCGCCTCGCAGCCATTCGCGTGCGCGAACAGCCTCGCCGTTTCTTCTACGCCCGCGGTACGGCGAAAGAAGTTGGCCGGATCGCCGACATCCCCGCCGGCGTAGGGCAGCAGGTCGTCGGCATCGCCGTTGATTATAAGAAGTCGCATCGGCTTGGTCGGGCGGCAGCTCGCGAACGCATCTTGCGGCATGCCGGCGCTGATCGTGTCGATCCCGGCGAAAAGGTCGGGTCTCGCGCATACGAGGGCGAAGGCCATCATGCCGCCGTTGGAGATACCGGTGACAAAAGTGCGATGCGGATCGGCGATTTGTTCCGCGGTGAGTTTCTCGACAAGCGCGGCGACAAACGCGACGTCATCTGCATGCGCCGGATTTCCTTCAGAACTATCGTGCCATTCGTGGCCGACGGCCTCGGGAAAAACTACGTTGAAGCCGCGTGGAAGAGCGGCCTGCAGGAAGCCGCTATATCTGGCGGTTGTCAGCGCATCGCCCGAATAGGAGTGCAGCACGATCAGCGTCGGACGCGGGCCGCCGGAGAGCCGATAGAACAGCGCCCGCCGGTTGCCGGACATGTCGATCTGGATCGGCTGTGGCAGGCGGAAAGCCGCGTAGGCAATCGCTCCGGCAAGGACCGCCGCAACGACAAGGATGCCGAGGAGAATCCTAAGGAGCAAACCGCGCTTTGCTCACGCCCACTCGCCCCAGCGCCCGTCGTCGAAGATGCGCCAGGCGCGTAAACCCGATTTGGCGACGACGATGCGGCCGCCTTTGGCCATCGACACGAGATGCTTGAAGACCAGCGGGTTGCGCCAGGCGAACGGCTTCTCGATCTCGCAGACGGCGTGATATTCGTCGGAATCGGGATCGTCCATGAGCAGCGTGCCGACCTTGTCAGGCCGCATCGTCGGCGGCAGATTGCGATCCCAAAGCCATTGGCATTCATATTCGCGGCACACGCCCGGCCGCGTTTCGTAAATCCCGCAGCCACCGCCGGCGATGCAATTGCTGCAAAGCGGTCCGGCCGGTTTCTTGAGTTCCTCGATGTAGAGCACCTTGCAGCAATGCGTGCAGGGGCCGCAGCTTTTACCTGGAATTTTCAGCATCGGGCACGCGCGGAGGAACGAGACAGAATCGCCGCCACTCTGAAAGAACCGCACCCGCTGCGCAATTGGGCGTATGACACGCGTCCACGAAAAAAGGACCCGCCTGAAAGGGCGGGTCCTCAAAACTGCCGTTATGCGAGCCTCGCGCGTCGACACCCGTCGTGGCGCCACGCTCGCCGCCCCCGCGGTCACGCCGGCTTGACGTTTGAGGCCCGGGAACTGAAGCTAGCGCTTGCAGCTCCCTCGCGATGTTTCGCCGTCCGCGCTTGACGAGCAGCCCGCGCCGATGCAGTGCCAACGTAGACGGGGGAGGAGCACGACATGAGCATGGCTCTTGTCTTTCCGGGCCAGGGTTCGCAGGGGGTCGGCATGGGCAAGGCGCTTGCGGCAGATTTCGCCGCGGCGCGCGCCGTATTCGATAAAGTCGATGCGGCGCTCGGGCAGAAGCTCTCGGCACTGATGTTCGAGGGGCCTGAGTCCGAGCTCACGCTGACGGCGAACGCGCAACCGGCGCTGATGGCCGTGAGCCTCGCCGCATTGCGCGTCCTTGAATCGGAAGCCGGGCTTGATGTTGCGCGCGACGCCGCGTTCGCGGCCGGGCATTCGCTCGGCGAATATTCCGCTTTGGCCGCGACAGGCGCGCTCACCGTCGCCGATACGGCACGCCTGTTGCGGCTGCGCGGGGAGGCAATGCAGAAAGCCGTGCCGGTCGGCAGGGGCGCGATGGCGGCGTTGCTCGGGCTCGATTACGAGACCGGTGTCTCGGTGGCGCGCGAAGCAAGCGCCGCGAGCGGCGACAACGAAATTTGCGAGATCGCCAATGACAATGGCGGCGGCCAGGTCGTCGCTTCGGGCACGAAGAAAGCCGTCGATCAGGCGATCGAGATTGCCAAAGGCAAAGGCGCGCGACGGGCAATGCTTCTCACCGTCTCCGCGCCTTTTCATTGCGCGTTGATGCAGCCGGCGGCGGAAGCGATGGAAGCGGCGCTCGCCAGGGTGAACATCGCCGCGCCAAAAATCCCCGTCGTCGCCAATATCACCGCGCGTCCCGTCACCGACGCTGAGGGAATTCGCCGCGGCCTCGTGGCGCAAGTGACCGGCACCGTTCGCTGGCGCGAATCCGTTGCATTCATGGCGAGCGCCGGAGTTAATCGTTTTCTTGAGCTTGGCGCAGGCAAGGTACTGACGGGCCTCTTAAAACGCATCGCGGAGGGCGCGACGGGGATCGCCATCGGCACGCCGGCCGACATTGCCGCCTACACCGCACGCGCCGCCTGACACCGGGAATTTCCGATGTTCGGCCTTGCTGGAAAGAAGGCGCTGGTCACCGGTGCGAGCGGCGGTATCGGCGGCGCGATCGCGATGGCGCTGCATCGGCAGGGGGCGGTTATCGGCATCTCCGGAACGCGTCGTGAGGCGCTCGACCAGCGCTCGAGCGAACTCGGCGAAGGCGTCCACGTCCTGCCCTGCAACCTCGCCGACAAGGATGCAGTCGAAGCCCTCGTCCCCGCAGCGGAGGCGGCGCTCGGCGGCCTCGACATTCTCGTCAATAACGCCGGCATCACCCGCGACGGCCTGTTCCTGCGCATGAAGGACGAGGAGTGGGATGAGGTGATCGCCGTCAATTTGACCTCGGCCTTCAGGCTTTCCCGTGCAGCTATCAAAGGCATGATGCGCCGCCGTTACGGGCGGATCATCAACATCACCTCCATTGTCGGCGTGACCGGCAATCCGGGGCAGGCGAACTATACTGCCGCCAAGGCCGGCATGATCGGCATGACCAAGTCGCTTGCCGCGGAAGTTGCTTCACGTACCGTGACAGTGAACTGCGTCGCGCCCGGCTTTATTGCGAGCCCGATGACCGATGCGCTCAATGAGAAACAAAGAGAGACTATCCTGGCGAATGTGCCCGCGGGGCGGCTTGGGAGTGGCGAGGATGTTGCGGCGGCCGTTGTGTTTCTGGCCAGCGCCGAGGCCGCTTACATCACCGGTCAGACCATCCATGTGAATGGCGGAATGGCAATGATTTGAAACCGTTGCGAGGCTTTGCCGCAGCTTCGACGAAGCTGTCTTCCGCCTCTCGCAATCATGACGGAGATGTGTTACCACCCCGCCGGAAGTTGCCGAGACGTACCGCTCGATTGTTCGTGCAGGATTCGTCGGGCGAGGCTCAGGGGCCCGGTTTCCAAAATCTCATCGAATGAGGGTATGAACAAATGAGCGATGTTGCCGAGCGCGTGAAGAAGATCGTGGTCGAGCACCTTGGCGTCGAAGCCGACAAGGTGACCGAGAATGCCAATTTCATCGACGATCTGGGTGCGGATTCGCTCGACACGGTCGAACTCGTGATGGCTTTCGAGGAAGAATTCGGCGTCGAAATTCCGGATGATTCTGCCGAGACGATCGTCACGGTCGGCGATGCGGTGAAGTTCCTGGAAAAGGCCACGGCTGCGTGAAACGCGCGCGCACTCGCGGCCGTTGAACAAACCTGATGCGAAGAGTTGTCGTCACCGGCCTCGGCATGGTGTCGCCGCTCGGTTGTGGCGTCGACACGAACTGGCGGCGGCTCGTCGCCGGCGAGAACGGATTCGGCCGCGTCGAGGCGTTCGACGTCTCGGATTTGCCTTGCAAGATCGCCGGGATCGTTCCACGCGGCGACGGCTCCGACGGCACCTTCAATCCGGATAAATGGATGGAGCCGAAGGAGCAGCGCAAGGTCGACGATTTCATTCTCTACGCGATCTCGGCCGCCACCCAGGCGCTCGAAGACGCCGGCTGGCATCCGGAAAGGGATGAGGATCAGACTGCGACCGGCGTGCTGATCGGCTCCGGCATCGGCGGCCTGAACGGCATCTACGAGACCTCGATCACGCTCAAGGAAAAAGGGCCACGGCGTGTCTCGCCTTTCTTCATTCCCGGCCGGCTGATCAATCTCGCCTCCGGTTACGTCTCGATCCAGCACAAGCTGCGCGGCCCAAACCATGCCGTCGTGACCGCCTGTTCGACGGGGGCTCATGCGATCGGCGACGCGGCGCGCATGATCGGCCTCGGTGATGCCGATGTGATGGTCGCGGGCGGAACCGAATCGGCCGTCTGCCGCATCGGATTTGCCGGATTTGCCGCCTGCAAGGCGCTGTCGACGTCATTCAACGACGAGCCGAGCAAAGGCTCGCGTCCCTACGACAAAGATCGCGACGGCTTCGTCATGGGCGAGGGCGCCGGCTGCGTCGTCCTGGAGGATTACGACCATGCCAAAGCGCGCGGCGCAAAAATTTATGCCGAGGTAATCGGCTATGGCCTCTCCAGCGACGCCTATCACATCACCGCACCGGCCGAGGATGGCGATGGGGCGTATCGCTGCATGCAGATGGCGGTCAAAAAAGCCGGCATCTCCGTCTCCGACATCGACTATATCAACGCGCACGGCACTTCGACGCCGATGGGCGACGAGATCGAGCTCAGCGCCGTGCAGCGCCTCGTCGGCAACGCCGCGGGGAAGCTCTCCATGTCGTCGACCAAGTCGGCGATCGGCCATCTCCTCGGCGCCGCCGGCGCGGTCGAGGCGATCTACTCGGTGCTGGCCATCCGCGACGGTATCGCCCCGCCGACCTTGAACCTCGACAACCCCTCCGTCGACACAACGATCGACCTCGTGCCGCACGTCGCTAAGAAGCGGCAGATCGATACCGTTCTTTCCAATTCGTTCGGTTTCGGCGGCACAAATGCCTCGCTGGTCTTTCGCCGCGTGCACTGAGCGGCCCCAATTCGCCACATTCAATGCTAGGGTATCGCTGCGGCTAAAGCGCCTCGGCGACGGCTGAGGCGCGGCCCACAAAGAGCGCCAAGTCAGCACGCCAGTCCAGCCGCTCAGGAGCGGACGTTGATTCCACATCGGGGGCTGCAAAGCCCGAACGAAGCGCTACAGCCGGAGCCGGCTCCGCTGCCGCCGCCGCGCCGCCGGCGGCGGCAGGGCCTGCTCGCCGGCTTGAGCGGCTTCCTGTCGTTCCTGCTCGTCGCCTGCGTCGCCGGCGCGCTGACACTGATTGCCGGCTACCAACGCATCCGCGAGCCCGGCCCGCTTCCCGCCGACAAGGTCCTGTTCATCGCGCCGGGAACCGATGTCCCCGAAATCATCGCCCAGCTCGAGCGCGAGGGCATCATCGACAGCCCGATGATGATGCACGCGGTGCTCACCATCGAAGGCAATCGCTCGAAGCTCAAGTCCGGCGAGTATCTCTTCCACGAGCATGCGAGCCTGCGCGATGTCATGGATACCGTCATCAACGGGCGCCAGATCCTGCACGCGATCACCATTCCCGAGGGCCTGACCAGCGAGCAGGTCGTGCAGCGGCTGAAAGACTCAGACGTGCTCTCCGGCGACGTCCGCGAGCCGCCGCGCGAGGGCACGCTCTTGCCCGAGACCTACAAAGTCGTGCGTGGCTCGTCGCGCTCCGGCCTCATCCGGACGATGCAGGACGACCAGAAGAAGCTCCTCGACCAGATCTGGGCGCGCCGCTCGCCCGATCTGCCGTTGCGCACGCCCTACGAGCTCGTCACCCTCGCCTCGATCGTCGAGAAGGAGACCGGCAAGGCCGACGAGCGCCCGCATGTCGCTAGCGTGTTCGTCAATCGCCTGCACAAGCGCATGCGGCTGCAATCCGACCCGACGATCGTCTACGGCCTTGTCGGCGGCAGGGGCACGCTCGGGCGCGGCATCCTGCGCTCCGAGGTCGACAAGCCGACGCCCTACAACACCTACACGATCGACGGCCTGCCGCCGGGCCCGATCGCTAATCCCGGCCGCGCCGCGCTCGAGGCGGTGGCGAACCCATCGCGCACGAACGACCTCTATTTCGTCGCCGACGGCACCGGCGGGCACGTCTTCGCCGAGACGCTCGCCCAGCATGCCGCGAACGTCACGCGCTGGCGCCAGATCGAGAAGGACAAGGCGGCGGCCGAGGTCGACCGCGCCGCGCCGCTCGTCCCCGATCAGCCCAGCACTCCCGGCCGCCCCCAGCCCGGCCCGGTCGGGCAGCAGCCGGCGCCGAAACCCGGCCAGCGCGGCGCGCTCGGCGACAATCTGCGGATGTTCGGCGCGCTGCAGCCGCTCGGCTCGGCGCCGCCGATCGTTGTCGAAGCGCGGCTCGATTATTCGCCGCAAAACCTGCCGCGGCTGATCGCGCCGGAAAAATTCCTGGGCGCGGTGCAGGAGGCGGCGGCAACGACGCTGACCAACGCGCTCGCCGCCTCGCTCATACATCCGCAAGAGGAGAGCGCACTCGCCGCCGTCACCGACGGGGTGAAGCCGGCGGAGAAACCACAACAGGCCGCCGCGGCGACGTCGGCGGCGCCGCTCGCCTATGCCATGTCGCCCGGCCTCGAGGAGCGCGGCATCAAGGTGCGCGGCGTCAATGCCGGCAATGATATTCTCGACGGACCGATGGCGGACGTCGGCGCCGAGCTCGTCGATCCCGCGCTGGTGCCGGTGTCGGCCGAGCGCCGCGCCGAGCAGCGCACGCGCGCCGCGCAACTCGGGCTCCCCCTGGGCTCCGACACGCCGCCGCGCGACGATATGGGGCTCAGTGCGCCGAAATTTCCGGTGAAGCACGCGCAGATGCTGGCGAACGGCCGCGCGGTCGCGCTCGACGCCTCGGAAGGCACCGCGATCGATCCGCTGAAGGACAGGAGCTGGGATTTGAACTCGGTGAAGATCGTGCCGGCGCCGGAAGGCGAACCCGCGCCGGAGCCGGGTCCGCGGAAGCGGGGGAACTAGGGCGCGCGCCGATCGCTAGCTCCCCCTCTCCGCTCGCGGGAGAGGGTGTCGCGACGTAGTCGCGACGGGTGAGGGGGCGTTTCACTTCAGGCGATAGAGTGCGCTTCGCGCCGCCGCCTCGGGCTGGATGGTGAAGTGCCTGACCATTCGACGTTCTCGAAGAACCGACATGGGCGTTTTCGTGAGAGCGACCTGCTGCGTCGACTGTTCGAGACGACGGTGAAACGCTGCATGGCCGAAGGACTGGTGGGCG
>DATAOB010000045.1:0-52666 GCA_036265935.1 Beijerinckiaceae bacterium | reverse complement strand
GTCTGGGAAGGACACGCTGTTCCGCATTCACGGAACCAACGAGCCCGGGACGATCGGGCGCGCCGTTTCGTCCGGGTGCATCCGGATGCTCAACGCCGACGTGATCGATCTTTATCAGCGCGTCGCAAAGGGCACACCCGTGGTAGTCCTGTAGGTCTGCGTCAGACCGGCCGCTTTTCACGAGGCTTCAGTCGCTTCTCGGCCCGGCGGCTGAGATAGTCGCGTCCACGACCGCACCCAAGGTAATCGAGGCCTGCGCTCTTGCCTCTATCTTTTCGGTCTGTGGATCGAGCCCCAGGTGGCGTGCATCAGGTGTTTGCGCCCGATCCCGCGGACGCCGCTCGCTACGACACGATGAGCGAGGCGCAGCGTGTATCGGCGCGCTGCCAGCGCTATCTCGCCGACATGGGCGTCGACCTAAAAATGTGGGTGCACGCGATGGAAACGCCGAAGGACCGGCTGTTCATTTTTCCGCAAACGAGTTGCGCGAGATGAATATCGTGACGCCGCAGACTGTCGCGGCGAACGCGGAAGCGAGCGGGAACAAACCTTAGTCGGTCGATTCCCTTCTTTCGACGACGGTTAGCTTACGCACTCGCAAATCCTCGACTTCCAGCGTGCCGATGCGCGCTCGTCCGATTGCAAGCCGTCCGACAGCAACGCGGCCGATTGCGATTGCGCCGATAGCAATTGCGCCGAATGCCGCCGCGCCGAGCGCGACCGCCAGCAGCCCCGCGACGAGAAGCGTTTCGAATTTTTTGAGATTTCGTCTGCCATGACGGACCCTCGATGGGCCGCATGGTAGCGTCCAAAACGCAATAAAGACACGCCCGCCCGTTTGGGCTACGCCGCTCGCGGGTGATCAGGCCGGGCGGCTAGGCGTGTCTCGTGAGCGAGATGTGGGGTTCAGCAGCGCCCGCCGCAACCCGAGCGACTTTGTCGCACGTACAAATCGGCGTGAACGAACGTGATGCCACGTCCGGAAGTCACGTGTAGTAACAACGACTTAGCGAGCCCGGCCGCCCCCTCACATCAGGTAAATCCGGTCCGGCAGCTTGCCGCCCGGCGCGCCCGGTGCGTGCGCCGCGAGAACCGCGCCGCAGCGCGCGATCGCCGCGACAAAGCCGTCGGCG
Source organism: Beijerinckiaceae bacterium (assembly GCA_036265935.1). GTDB lineage: Bacteria > Pseudomonadota > Alphaproteobacteria > Rhizobiales > Beijerinckiaceae > JAFASC01. The sequence continues at coordinate 51,533 of DATAOB010000045.1, read as the reverse complement.
ATGCGCCCGTCCTTCATATGTGCGGTCAGCGCATCCATGGCGGCGCGCCATTCGTTCGCCGGCACTTTCGCGGCGAGATGATCGTCGACGAGAATGCGCGCATAGCGCTCGGCGAGCGAAACATAGATCAAAACACCGGCGCGATTTTCGAGCCGCGCCAAACCACGCGTATGAAACTGCTCCATCGCGGCGCGATGCGCGCGCGTGCGTTTGATCCGCCGCGGCACCAGCGCCACGCCGATGGGCGTCAGCGCGCAAATCGATGTCGCCAGCACGAAGATGATCAGCTGCGCGACGAGAATGCGCTGCACGCTCCATTGCGTCAGCAAAACCAACGCCCATGGCAGGACGAGCGCACATAAGGCGCCGACCAGAACCGGCGCGGCGGTATATTCGGAGGACGAGCGCGCCAGCACGCAGACGATCTCGCCCGACGTGCTCGCTTCGGCTTGGCGGATTGCCGCGGCAATGCGGCCGCGGTCTTCCGGAGATATCGCCATCACCAGCTCCCCGAGGCGCCGCCGCCCCCCGACGAGCCGCCACCGCCGGAAAACCCGCCGAAGCCACCGCCGCCTCCCCACGAGGAGCCGCCGCTTCCCCAGGACGAACCGCTGCCCCAGGTCGAACCCATCGGGATGAAGACCGGGCCGCCCCAGCCGCCGCGCCCGCGCGCGTGGCGGTGCATCATCCAGAAGACGAAGAGGAACAGCCCGACGATAAGGAAGGGCAGGAGCGCTGCAAAGGCCGAGTCCTGCTCGTCGGTGCGGACTTGCTTCTTCTTCTGCCAATCGCTGGTGTCGGTCGTCAGCGCCGCGATGATGCCGTCGACGCCGCGCTCTATGCCGCCGGCAAAATCGCCGGCTTTGAATTTCGGCACGATCTGGTTGGTGATGATGACGTTCGACAGCGCATCTGTCAGCACGCCTTCGAGGCCGTAGCCGACCTCGATGCGCACCTTGCGCTCCTTCGGCGCGACGAGCAGCAGGACACCGTTGTTCTTCGGCTTCTCGCCGAGTTTCCAGTTACGGAAGAGGTGGTTCGCATAGGTCTCGACGTCGCTGTCTTCGAGCGAGGCAACGGTCGCGACGACTAGCTGGATGCCGGATTTGTTTTCGAGATCGGCGAGTTTGGTCTCAAGCGCGCTGCGTGTTGCGGGGGGAAGCACGTTCGCCTGATCGACGACGCGGCCAGTGAGCTCGGGGAAGTGCAGCGCGGCGAGCGCGGCGAATGTCACTAAGCAGAAGCTGACAATGGTTACCCACATCCCCGGACGCCGAAGGCGATCCGGGGTCCAGGGGCAGATGCGTTTGCTCCGGGAATGTGGTGCGTTACAGACGTGCATCACCGCGAGGTCAGAACTTCACCTGCGGGGGTGCCTGCGCCGCATCGGTCGCGGTGAATTCCGCCATCGGCTTGTTGCCGGCAAAGACGGTCTTTGCCCAGATCATTGTCGGGAACGTGCGCAGCGAAAGATTGTACTCGCGCACCGCGTCGATATAGTCGCGCCGCGCCACCGCGATGCGGTTCTCGGTGCCTTCGAGCTGCGATTGCAGGGCGAGGAAGTTGGCGTTCGACTTCAAGTCGGGATAGGCCTCGGAGACTGCGAGCAGGCGTCCGAGCGCGCCGGAGAGCTGGTTCTGGGCATCCTGGAACTGCTTCACCTTCTCGGGATCGGTCAGCTGCGAGGCGTCGACGCGAACCGACGTCGCCTTGGCGCGCGCCTCGACCACCGAGGTTAAGACGTCCTTCTCCTGCTTGGCGTAGCCCTGCACCGTCGCGACCAGATTCGGGATCAAGTCGGCGCGGCGCTGGTACTGGTTCTGCACGTCGGCCCATTTGGCCTTGGCCTGCTCCTCCAAGGCCGGGATCGTGTTGTAGCCGCAGCCCGCGAGGCCGAGGGCCATCAGAACGACTGCGAGGAGCGCGGCACGACGCGGAAACTTCATGGTCTTATCTCCCTGATCGGCAGGAGCTTAGAGCATGTCTCTCGGGTCGGGAAAAGCCGCCGGCTGTACGCTGGCGTTCAACCATGACACTTCCATGAACTGTGTGAAATCACACCATCACGCGGCGCAGTTTGCGCTCCAATCACCGCGTTTCATAACGCACGCCTTTCGGGCCCTCATCTAACGCCAAGAGATGGGGGCCAAATCTTCTTGGAACGGCTTGCGCAGGCGACGATCGCCGCGCGGAACCTTTGAGAAAGCGCCCGGCCTTAAGCGGTCCCTACACCGACAGGCGCTTGCGCACCTCGGATTCGACCATCGAGCCCCTGTCGCCTGCAACCACCACGGCGCCGCGATCCATCACCAGGAAATCGTCGGCGAGCTCGCGGGCAAAATCGAAATATTGCTCGACCAGCACGATCGCCATGTCGCCCTTCGAGCGCAGGTAGGAGATCGCCCGGCCGATATCCTTGATGATCGAGGGCTGGATGCCCTCGGTCGGCTCGTCGAGCACCAGCAGTTTCGGCCGGGTGACGAGGGCGCGGCCGATCGCCAGCTGCTGCTGCTGGCCGCCGGAGAGATCGCCGCCGCGGCGCCCGAGCATACTCTTTAGCACAGGGAACAGCTCGAAGACTTCGTCGGGGACGTATCGCTCATTGCGCTTGACCGGTGCGTAGCCGGTCTCGAGATTTTCTTTGACGCTGAGCAGCGGAAAGATTTCGCGCCCCTGCGGCACATAACCAAGGCCGCGGCGGGCGCGCTGATGCGGCGCGAGGCCGGCAATGTTCTGCCCCTCCCAAAAGATCTTGCCGGCACGGATCGGCTGATGGCCGACAATGGCGCGGAGCAGCGAGGTCTTGCCGACGCCGTTGCGGCCGAGAACGCAGGTGACGCGGCCGGGCCGGGCGGTCAGCGACACCGAGCGCAGCGCCTGCGCCGCGCCGTAGAAGAGATCGACGGATTCGACGCTCAGCATATGCGCGTTCCACGAAAGGGATTCACTTTCCCGGACGCGCACGCAGCCAAGTGTACGCAGGCTGCGTAAACGTGCCTGCGTTGCGCAATCCGGGATCCAGAGCAAACACATCTGCCCTGGACCCCGGACGCCGCTTCGCGGCTCCGGGGAAGTGGGCATGACGGGCTAGCGTCCAAGATAGACCTCCACGACGCGCGGATCGGCGCTGACGGCATCGATCGGCCCTTCGGCCAGCACCGAACCTTCGTGCAGAACGGTGACCTTCACACCGAGCTCGCGCACAAAATCCATGTCGTGCTCGACGACGATGACCGAATGATCCCTGGCGATGGCCTTGAGCAGTATCGCGGTCTGCACCGTCTCCGAGTCGGTCATGCCGGCGACCGGCTCATCGACGAGCAACAGTTTCGGATCCTGCGCGAGCAGCATACCGATCTCGAGCCATTGCTTCTGACCGTGGGAAAGATCAGCGGCGTAGCGATTACGGTGATCGGTTAAGTGTACGGTTTCCAAAATGCGATCAATGCGGGCCTGCTGGTCCCGCGCGGCGCGTCCGAACAGCGTGGCGGTTGCCTTACGCGGCGCTTTCAGCGCCAATAGGATATTGTCCTCGACGGTGTGGCTCTCGAACACCGTCGGCTTCTGGAATTTGCGGCCGATGCCGAGCTCGGCGATGGCGGCTTCATCGAGTTGCGTCAGATCGTGCGAACCGCCGAAATAGACGTCGCCCTCATCGGGCCGGGTCTTGCCCGTGATCACATCCATCATCGTGGTCTTGCCGGCGCCGTTGGGGCCGATGATGGCGCGCATCTCGCCGGGCTGCAGCGTCAGCGACAGGCCGCGCAAAGCCTTATAGCCGTCGAACGAGACGTCGATTCCGTCGAGATAAAGCAGCGAGCGGGTAAGGGTCGCCTGATCCATGGTCTACCTCGCCGCCGCCGGCACGTCGGATTGATCGATCTTGCCTTCCTCGACGTCGCTGCCCTTCGGTGCCGGCGGGATCGTCCGGCGGCGGGAGATGAGGCCGACGATGCCCTGCGGCAGGAACAGCGTGACGAGGATGAAGAGAAGGCCGAGCGCGAAAAGCCAATATTCGGGCAAAGCGCTGGTGAAATAGGTCTTGCCCATATTGACGATCACGGCGCCGAGCGCCGCGCCGACCAGGGTGCCACGCCCGCCGATCGCGACCCAGATCACCGCCTCGATGGAATTCGCCGGCGAGAATTCCGACGGGTTGATGATGCCGACCTGCGGCACGTAAAGCGCGCCCGCAATGCCAGCGATGACCGCCGAGAGCGTAAACACCGCGAGCTTATAATTCTCGACGCGATAGCCGATGAAGCGCGTGCGCGATTCGGCGTCGCGGATGGCGATCAGCACCTTGCCGAATTTCGAGGTGACGATGAGCTGCGCGACGATCACCGTCACGGCGAGCACGATCGCGGTGATCGCAAACAGGATCGCCCGTGTCGCGTCCGCCTGCACGTTGAAGCCCAAAATGTCCTTGAAGTCGGTGAGGCCGTTATTGCCGCCGAAACCCATATCGTTGCGGAAGAAGGCGAGCAGCAACGCGTAGGTCATCGCCTGCGTGATGATCGAGAGATAGACGCCGGTGACGCGGGAGCGGAAGGCGAGCCAACCGAAGGCGAAGGCGAGCACGCCCGGCACGAGCACGATCATCAAGAGTGCGTAAGGAAAATGATTGAAGCCCCACCAGGTGAGGGGCAGCGCCTTGTAGTTCAGGAACACCATGAAGTCGGGCAGGATCGGATCGGCATAGACGCCGCGCGTGCCGATCTGGCGCATGAGATACATGCCCATGGCGTAGCCGCCGAGGGCGAAGAACGCGCCATGGCCGAGCGACAGAATGCCGCAATAGCCCCAGACGAGATCGAGCGCGACGGCGAGCAGCGCGAAGCAGAGATACTTGCCGAACAACGCGACGAGATAGGGCGGCACGTGGAACGTGGAACGTACCGGGGTCGCGAGTGCCAGAACCGGCACGACGATCGCGACCGCGATCAGGAGGAGGATGGCGATACGGGCGCGCCCGTCGAGGCGGGCGAGAAGCGGGCTCATGCTTCGACCGCCCGGCCTTTGAGCGCGAACAGGCCGCGCGGCCGCTTCTGGATGAAGAGGATGATGAAGATGAGGAGAACGATTTTGCCGAGCACCGCGCCGGCGAACGGCTCCAGAAATTTGTTGGCGACGCCGAGTGTCATCGCGGCGACGAGCGTACCCCAGAGATTGCCGACGCCGCCGAACACGACAACCATGAAACTGTCGATGATGTAGCTTTGCCCGAGATTCGGTGAGACGTTGTCTATCTGCGACAGCGCCACGCCGGCCATACCCGCAATGCCGGAGCCGAGGCCGAAAGCCAGCGCGTCGATGCGGTTGGTGTCGATGCCCATCGCCGACGCCATGCGGCGGTTCTGCGTGACCGCGCGCATGCGCAGTCCGAACGGCGTCAGCCGCAAGACGAGCTGCAGCGCAATGAAGACGATGATCGCGAACGCGATGATCCACATGCGTCCGTAGGTGATCGCGATGCCGCCGAAATCGAACGTACCGGACATGAAAGCCGGCGCGCCGACCTCGCGGTTATTGGCACCGAAGATGGTGCGCACCGCCTGCTGCAGGATCAGCGACAGGCCGAAGGTCGCGAGCAGCGTCTCGAGCGGCCGACCATAGAGAAAACGGATGATGGAGCGCTCGATCGCAATGCCGATGATGCCGGTCACGACAAAGGCGAGTGGGATGGCGATGAACAACGACATGCTGAACAAAGCGGGATTGTGCGAGCGGATATATTCCTGCACGACAAACGTCGTGTAGGCGCCGATCATGACCATCTCGCCATGCGCCATGTTGATGATCCCCATGACGCCGAAGGTGATGGCAAGCCCGATCGCAGCGAGCAGCAGCACCGAGCCGAGTGAAAGACCGTACCAGACGTTCTGTAGATTGTTCCAGAGCGCGAGCTTTGCCTGGATGGCGCTCATGCCGGCCTGCGCGGCGTTGCGCAGCGAGCCTTCGCTCGAGGCGGCAATGCCAGAAAGAAGCCCGAGCGCGTCCTGGTCACCGCGGGCGCGGATCGTCTCGATCGCACTCAGACGGATGTTTTCGGCAACCTCTTCTTTGCTGGCGAGAATGGCGGCGCGTGCTTCATTTAGCGCACGTTTGATGCGCGGATCGGGTTCCTTGGCGATTGCCGTCTCGAGCGTCGGCAGCGCGCTTTCTTCGCGCGACTTGAAGACGGATTGCGCCGCATCGAAACGCCGGGCGGGATCGTTCGAAAGCAGCGTCAATCCGCCGAGCGCCGCGTCGACCGTGCGGCGCAGACGATTGTTGAGCCGCACCGCTTGCAGGTCGTCTGCCGACACGCCGCTCGCCGGCGCGCCGGTTGCCGCGTTCTGCAACACATCCGACTTGTCCTTGATGTAAACCTTCTTGGCGTCTGCGTCGAAGTAAAGCCGGCCTTCCTGCAGCGCGCTGATGATGTCGGCAGCGCGCGGATTGCCGCCCGCCGCGAGATCGGTAATCGCCTTATCCGTATCGGAATATTCGTCGGCAGTGAAGCCGGCGAGGGCCTCTTCAAACGACTGGGCGTAGGCCTCTGCAATCAACCCGCCGCATAAACAAAGGACCAGAAACAGAAGGGGGGCAATATTGCGGGTGCGCATTTGAGGAAGCCGAGCTTTGAGAAAGAAGCGGGCGGCACAAAGAAACGGGCGGCGCTTGGCCGCCCGCGTCTGTCATCGCGAGCGGACGCCGCTCAGGACGAAGTGCCGCCGCACTTGTTGGTCTTGACGTTGTAATTGCCGCATTTCTTGTCTTTCCAGTCGCCGATCAGGTCCTTCGACCCTTCGAGGTACTTGGACCAGGCGTCGCCCGGCACCATGCCGGTCTTGGAGACGACATCGAACTGACCATCGCCTTTGATCTCACCGATCAGCACCGGCTTGGTGATGTGGTGGTTCGGCAGCATTTCCGACATGCCGCCCGTGAGGTTCGGCGCCTTGATGCCCGGCAGCGCGTCGATCACCTTATCGGCGTCCGTCGTACCGACCTTCTCCACCGCCTTTACCCACATATTGAAGCCAATGAAGTGAGCCTCCATCGGATCGTTGGTCACGCGCTTCGGATTCTTGGTGAATTCGTGCCATTGCTTGATGAACTTCGTGTTCTCCGGCGATTTGACGGATTCGAAGTAGTTCCAAGCCGCGAGATGGCCGACGAGCGGCTTGGTGTCGATGCCGGCGAGCTCTTCTTCGCCGACCGAGAAGGCGACGACGGGAATGTCGGTTGCCTTGATGCCCTGGTTGCCGAGTTCCTTATAGAACGGCACGTTAGCATCGCCGTTGATGGTCGACACGACCGCGGTCTTCTTGCCGGCCGAGCCGAACTTCTTGATGTCGGAGACGATCGTCTGCCAGTCGGAATGTCCGAACGGCGTGTAGTTGATCATGATGTCGTCCGGCGCGACGCCTTTCGCCTTCAGATAAGCTTCGAGGATTTTGTTCGTCGTGCGCGGATAGACGTAGTCGGTGCCCGCGAGCACCCAGCGCTTCACCTTCTCTTCCTTCATCAGGTAGTCGACGGCGGGGATCGCCTGCTGGTTCGGCGCGGCGCCGGTATAGAAGACGTTGCGCTCGCTTTCCTCACCCTCGTACTGCACGGGATAGAAGAGGATCGAATCGAGCTCCTTGAAGACCGGCAGCACGGATTTCCGCGACACCGAGGTCCAGCAGCCGAAGACGACGGCGACTTTCTGGTTCGAGACGAGGTCGCGCGCCTTTTCGGCGAAAAGGGGCCAGTTGGACGCGGGGTCGACGACCACCGCTTCGAGCTTCTTGCCGAGGACACCGCCTTTCTTGTTCTGCTCGTCGATGAGCATCAGCATGACGTCCTTCAGCGTGGTCTCGCTGATCGCCATCGTGCCGGAAAGCGAATGCAGAATGCCGACCTTGATCGTGTCGGCGGCCTGCGCCCCAAACGCCGACAGCGCGATGGCGCCGCCGACAAGCGCGCTCGTAGCGCGCAATAATAGTCGTCGTGAGAGAGACATACGCGTTCCCATCCTTGTCGCCGGAGCGTGCCGGCCTCGTGCTATGGACAGGAGACGGTTTGCAATGCCTGTGCCAGGGCACTACCGCGCCTAAGCCGCGGGCGCGGTTGCGCAAAGCCGATTCAGTTTCGGGCGGAGTGGCATGAAAATGGACGACAAAAGCCCCGAAGGTGCTCACGACGCAGGCAGAGATCATCGCCGGGCGGCATTGCCTGCCTACGAGTTAGGCATATTCGTTGGCTCCTTTGCGCAGCTTTGGTTATGCTGACGATTTCGCCTGACTTGAGCATCGACGAGGGCGAACTCGAAGAGCACTTCGTCCGCTCCTCCGGCCCGGGTGGCCAAAACGTCAATAAATTGTCGAGCGCCGTCCAGCTGCGCTTCCACCTCTTCGGCTCGCCGTCGCTGCCGCCGGAGATCAAGCAACGCGCCGCCCGCCTCGCTGGGCGCCGCCTGACGCGCGAGGGGCAGATCGTCATCCTTGCGCAGCGCTTCCGCAGCCAGGAGCGCAACCGGACCGATGCCCGCGAGCGACTGGCAGCGCTGTTGCGGCGGGCGGCTGAGCCGCAACTCGTCCGGCGCCCGACCAGAGTGCCCCCCGCGGCAAAGCGTCAGCGTCTGGCCGACAAACGCAAACGCGCCGAACGCAAGGCGGGGCGAAGCAGAAGCGGTTTGGAGCCGGAATAATCGTAATCATAAGCAACAAATCATTGTTGATTGTCAGCAGCCGCCCACATCCATAAGTCAACACACGTCTAATGTGCCGCTTGGGATTCGCCGCAGACATGCAGCTGACAGCTCCGTCACGATTCAACGATCCCGCCGCCGACGCGGCGCGGCTGCTTTTCTGGGTCGCGTTCGCGATCCTTTTCGTCGCGACGCCGGTTGCGGCAGCAGTGTCGCGCCAGGCGATCTATTCGCTTCTGCCGATCGGCGCGGTTCTGACGCTCGTCGCGGCGAGTCTTTCCATTGAGACAAGCGGAAGCGAGGTCGTAAGCGCGCGGCTGACCACGCTCACGGCAGGGATCGGCTTCTGCCTCATAGCCTGGGCGGCGCTCTCGATCGTCTGGACACCCTTCCCGGCCGAAGCGGGAGTGCGCGTGATCAAAGGACTCGTGACCACGCTACTGGTGATTGGCGCTGCCGCCGTCCTGGCGTCCCGCAGCGTCGGACCCGACGCGCTCATGCTGCCCGGCGGCGTCGCCGCCGCGGCATGCGTGGTGGTGCTCGTCAGCCTGCTCGGCGCGTCCGGCCCAGTGCAAATCGAGCCGGACGGCACCTCGAGCCTCGACCGCGCCGCAATTGGCCTTGTGCTCCTAGCTTGGCCGGCGCTCGCGGTGTTGGCGTTGCGTGGCTTGCTCGCCGCCGCGGGCGCTCTCGCCGCTGCGACGGCGATTTCGGTGTTTGCGGCGCGCCTGCCGGTCGGCATCCTGGCGCTCGGCGCCGGCGGTCTCGCCTTCGCGGCGGCGCGGTTGCGGCGCGGCCGAACGCGTTTTACGCTCGGAATTGCTTTCGCCGCGCTGATCTTGCTCTGCCCGCTCATTCCGCTGGCGGTGCGGCTCATCGGCGGCAACGAAGTCCCTGACATGCTCGCGCCGCTGAATATCTGGGGCGGCATTCTCGCCGCAGACGGCGCGCGCGTTCTCACCGGCCACGGGCTCGACACCGCGACCCGCGGCATCGCCTACGGGTATTTACCGGCGCGCACGCCACACAGTCTTTTGTTCGAGCTCTGGTACGAGCTGGGCATTGTCGGTGCGGCGTTCGCCGCGTTGTTCACGTATCGCATTTTCATGGCGCTCGGCCGCGCGCCGCGTCCGACTGCGCCATATTTGCTCGCCGGCTTCACGGCCGGGCTCACGGTAACCGTTCTCGGTCTCGGAACCGCGCAGGTGTGGTGGCTGACGCTGGTCGGCCTCGCGGTACTGGCCTTCGCAGTGACAGCGAAGGGGCGCTACGGCACCCGCCCCTCGATCATTGTCAGGCAGCGGATCGAGGCTGCAGACGGTAAGTGATTAACCTCCGATTTCCTCCCGTAGAATCTCCAGCTCCAGCCAGCGCTCCTCTGCTTTCGCGAGATCGATTTCGGTCTTCGTGAATGCCGCACTTGCCTCGGCGAAGCCATTCGGGTCCTTGGCGTAAAGAAGCGGGTCGGCCAGCAAGACCTGCAGGCTCGATCTTTGCGTACGCAGGCCCTTGATTTGCGCCGGCAGTTTTTCGAGCGCGTGCTTTTCGTTGAAAGACAGGCGCCGTGTGCTGCTTTGCGTACGCCGCTTCTGCGGCTCACGCGACACGCTCTTTTTCACTGGCTGCTCAGGAGCAGGCGCGAGAAGCGGCGAGCCGCACTGTTTCAGCATGTCGGAATAGCCGCCGACATATTCGATCCAGCGCCCGTCGCGCTCCGCGGCCAGCACGAAGGTCGCGATGCGATCCAAAAAATCGCGATCGTGGCTTATTATTATTATCGTGCCGGGGTAATCGGCGAGCATTTCCTCCAAAACTTCCAGCGTCTCGAGATCGAGATCGTTCGTCGGCTCGTCGAGGATGAGCAGGTTCGACGGCAGCGCCAGCGCCCGAGCCAGCATCAGCCGGGCGCGCTCGCCCCCGGACAGCTTCCCGACCGGGCTTCGCGCCTGCTCCGGCTCAAACAGGAAATCGCGCATATAGCCGATCACGTGCTTGTTGGCGCCGCCGACCTCGACGTAATCGCTGCCGCCGCCGGTCAGCGCGTCGGCGAGTGTCGCCTGCGGATCGAGCGCGGCGCGGCGTTGATCGAGGCTGGCGATATCGAGATTGGCGCCATGCCGCACAGTGCCGGAATCCGGCGGCAATTCCCCACTCAACATGTTGATCAGCGTGGTCTTTCCGACGCCGTTCGCGCCGACTATGCCGAGCCGGTCGCCGCGTAAAATGCGCAGCAACAGATCGCGTACGATCACGCGCTCGCCAAAGCTCTTGGCAACGCGCCTGGCTTCGATGACGAGCCGGCCGGAGGCGCGGCCGTCATGCATCGAGAACGCAACCTCGCCCGTCTGCCGCCGCGCCTCGCGCTTTTGTTGCCGCAGGCCCTCCAGTTCGGCCATGCGCCGCATGTTGCGCTTGCGCCGCGCGGTGACGCCGTAGCGCACCCAATCCTCTTCCGCGGCGATTTTTCGTTCCAGTTTGTGCGCGTCACGTTCCTCTTGTTCCAGGAACTTGTCCCGCCACGTTTCAAAGCCCGCGAAGCCGCGGTCGAGCCGGTGCGTGCGGCCGCGGTCGAGCCACACCGTCGCCTCCGACAGGTTTTCGAGAAAACGCCGGTCATGGCTCACCAGCACCAGCGCCGCGCGCGAGGCTTTGAGCGTCGCCTCCAGCCATTCGATCGTCGGCAGATCGAGATGGTTCGTCGGCTCATCGAGCAGAAGGATGTCGGGATCGGCGGCGAGCACGCCGGCGAGCGCCGCACGGCGCGCTTCGCCGCCGGAGAGCTTTCCGGGGTCCTCGGCGCCGGTGAGGCCGAGATCGCCCAGGAACATGCCGGCGCGGTGCGCATTGGCTTCCGGATCGAGCCCGGCCTCGACATAGGCGAGCACGCTGGCAAAGCCGGAGAGGTCCGGCTCCTGCGGCAGATAGCGCAGGCTGATCCCGGGCTGCAGGAAGCGAGTGCCGCGATCAGGCTCCAGCGCGCCGGCGGCGATCCTGAGCAGCGTCGATTTGCCTGATCCGTTGCGCCCGAGGAGGCAGATTTTCTCACCGCGCCCGATCGACAGATAGGCGGCTTCGATCAGCGGCTTGCCGCCGAGCCTCAGCGCGATGTTTTGCAGGTCGAGGAGGGGCGGTGGCATTCGGGCGTGGGTGTCGCCCGTGGCACGCGCGAGATCAAGCTCTCTCGCATGCTCCGCCACCTTCTTGCGGCGACGCGGTTTCTCGGGCTTGACATCGGCGTCGCGTGAGAAAGGCAAGCCTTCGTGTCCCTTTTCGACCTCGCCGCGCTGCTGCTCACCCTCTCGGCCCTGTTCGGCTGGCTGAACCACCGGATCGTGCGCCTGCCGCACTCGATCGGGCTCCTGGTTCTCGGTCTCGCCGCCTCCCTCCTGCTCGTGCTGCTCGACCTGATCTTTCCCGCCCAGCATCTCTACGATCAGGTGAAGCAGCCGTTGCAGCAGATCGACTTCACCCAAATCCTGATGAACGGCATGCTCGCCTTCCTGCTGTTTGCCGGCGCGCTCCATCTCGACATGAGCGCGCTGCGCGACCGCGCGTGGCCGGTGGCGATCCTGGCGCTCGTCGGCACGGTCATTTCGACCATCCTGGTCGGCGGCGCGTTCTTCAGCGCGGCGTGGTCGCTTGGCCATCCGCTGCCGCTGCCTTGGGCGCTCGTATTCGGAGCATTGATCAGCCCGACCGATCCTGTCGCGGTCTTGAGCACGCTCAAAAACGTGAAAGTGCCGCAAGCGCTCGAAGTCGAGATGCAAGGCGAAGCTTTATTCAACGACGGCGTCGGCGTCGTTTTGTTCACTGCCCTTCTTGCCTATGCGAGCGCTTCGGGTGCTCACGCCAATTCCTTCGAAAGGTTTTTTGAAAGCGTGCTGCGCGAGGCGTTCGGCGGGTTGGCGCTTGGCTGTCTCACCGGTTACGTCGCCTACCGCGCCATGCGCGCGATCGACGATTTCCCCGTCGAAGTGTTGATCACGCTGGCGCTCGTCGCCGGCACATATGCATTGGCGCAAAAGCTCGGCACGAGCGGTCCGCTCGCCGTCGTCGCCGCGGGATTGCTGATCGGCGAGCGTGCGCCGCGTTATGCGATGAGCAAGCGGACACGCACCTATGTCTCGGCGCTGTGGACGCTGATCGATGAAGTGTTGAACTCGGTATTGTTTTTGCTGATTGGGCTCGAAGTGCTGGTGCTGACTTTCGACCCGAGCGTGCTCGGCCTCGCCGCCGCGGCCGTGCCGATCGTTTTGTTCGCGCGCGTCATTGCGGTTTTGACGCCGCTCGCGCTGTTCCGCTGGTGCGATCAATTGTCGGCGCGCAATGTGCCGTTCCTGACCTGGGCGGGCCTCCGCGGCGGCATTTCCGTTGCGCTCGCCTTGGCGCTGCCGGAGAGCCCGTGGAAATCGGCGATCCTTGCGGCGACTTACGCGGTGGTTTTGTTTACGATCGTCGTGCAGGGCTCGACGCTCGGCATTGTCGCGCGGCGGACGTTGGGGCACGTTGGAGGTGAGCAGTGGCAAAGACCTCCCGCAGATGAGATTCGTCGGCGGTCCGGTTAGCGGCCCGCCGAGACCTTGCTTGGCTCAGCCGCACGGCTCATTCGTTTCTCCAATTATTCACATTCTTCTAAGCTGCAGACCCTTGCAAGACGACGATTCGCAGCGCCAGGGTAAGAACGTTATGGGACGACAGAAGCTTTTGGCGTACTTTCACCCGCGCGTTGGGCGCCGATTCGCGCGACGAGCTTGTACTCAGGGGAGCGTCTGGCCTAGACCACTCCGTGCAAGCCATTTCAGTCGATGACAAAACCAACAGAGTTATCCTTGTCTCCGCGGAAGCGAGTCCACGCGCGGCGGCCCTTATGCAGTTTGACATTCAACAAACCATGCCGAGCACAAATGTGCTTGTCGCCCGTCCCTTGGTTGTCGATCTGGGTCAAATCGCTCGAACGCTTTTCCCTACAGCCGAGGCGGCACAGATCGACCTGAGCGTATTGCAAAAACAAAAGGGCCGAAAGAAAAAAACTCGCGCAGGACCAATTTGCAGAACAGATGAAAGCCATTTTGGAACCTGTAAGCCACACGTTTAAGCAATCTCACTGCAGCCTGCCCTCACACAGATCACGGGAGTTATTCAACGGCTAGGGGTATCTTGATTGGACGCAAGTACTGGAGGCCACCAACGTCGGCACGGACTCTCCGAAGCTCTCATTTGCGAAACTTCGTGAGATGGATAACATGGCCATCGACCGGCAACACGGCATTTGTGCTTTGCCTCTATACGAGTTGTCGGAGAATGATTGGGAGTTGTTCAAGTCGGGCACACGTCTTGCGGCGTTCAGCAACGCTTGAAAGAGCTGGGCATATTTCAGTACTTCTTTCCTGCGCCTGATCAATTGGCTCTCGCTGTGATTGAAAGTGGCCTCAGCGAGAGGATGGCAAGTCATTGATGCAATAGAAACAGCACCAAATATAGGTCATCCGTTGGGTGACCGGGAGTTAGTCACGTCTCTTTCCGATCTTCCTTTCATGCTTTCGGAGCTTGAGACTAAAAGCTATATCGCCGAAGCTGAGTATGGATTTGAGACTTCGCCTGCGGGTGAGACGGTGCGCGGCACCGTTAGGGTTCGACCTCGAGAAGGATTGCTTGTAAAACTGCTTCAGCGGATTGGCGTGAATCTGAATGTGAGTGTTAATCCAAAGGACTTCATTGGCGGCCCACCCGCGCATTAGAATCGAACTTGGCGGGCCGGCAGAGCTTAGAAACAAACTATATCCCGCCATGGTCATTTCCCGCTGCGCTCCGCCACCAAATCCGCCATCTGAGCGCTCGCCTCGTCTCCCTGCGCGCGCAATCCCGCGACAACGCCTTCGCGGTCGGCAATCGGCCGGTTCTGGCTAACCTTCCACTTACCCTCGATACGCGCGATCGGAATTTCGATGCCGACGATGGCACGGATTTGCATCGCCACAAAATCCTCCGGCGCATCTTCGACATGCCACGGCGCGGCGCGCCCGGATTCCTGCGAGCGCGTCAACTCACCGATCTGCTGGCGCAGCCACGCGGCATCTTCGAGGGCGCACGGCTTTCCCCAGGCATGCACGGTCGCGTAGTTCCAGGTCGGCACGACCTTTCCTGTCTCGCGCTTCGTCGCATACCAGGACGGCGTGATATATTCCTGCGGGCCTTGGAAAACGACGAGGCATTCGTCGACTGAGCCAAGCTCGCGCCATTGCGGATTGGCGCGGGCGACATGCGCGCGTAGGGTGCCATATTCGCCGCGCTCCGAATCGATGAGAAACGGCACCGGATTGGCCAATAGTCCGCCGGGGCCCGCCGTGATCAACAGGCCGAGCGGATGGGCGCGGATCAGCTCATGCTGAACTGCGAGCCGGTCCTCGCGGTGATGCGGCGGCTGGTACATGCGGCGCTCCTACCACGGCGCCGCACCGAAGGCATTGACTTTTGGCCCTGCGGCGCTTGATAGCGGGGTTCCGCTAAAGTGGACGAGGGCCTCCGGCGGTCTCCATCCATCTGGGACTTTCGTGAACGGATCGGTGCTCATGCTGCGACTTGCAATTCTGACGTTTGTGCTCACGCTGCCTTTGCCGGTCCTGGCGCAGCAACAATACGATCGCTCCGAAGCGTCGCAGGCGGAGCAACAGGCCTGCGAGCCCGACGTGTACCGGCTCTGCAACGATTATGTTCCCGACGTCGATCGCATCGTCGCCTGCCTGAACGCCAACCGGCGTGCGCTGAGCCCGGCATGCCGCGCCGTCATGGTGCGTCCGCATCGGCGATAATCCCGCTATTCCCCTCCGCTGCAATCTATCGGCTAAGCGTTCGTCCAGGACTCTTTTCTGCCGCCGGGCCGCTCGCCATTTTGTGCGCGACGCGGCGCGATGTCCCTTTACGCTTGGAACTAATCATGGTTGCATGAGAAAAATTGCTTCGTGTACTGCTTTGCGAAAGGCAATAGGGGACTGAATGAAAGGGTTGCGGGCGGCCGTCGTCTCTACGATTGCTTTGAGTGCATTTGCCGTCAACCTCGCCGCCGCGCCGCTCGTAAATCTTGATCAGAATTGGTCGGGTAAGGACATAAAGACCTGGTACGATGCTACGCAAGGTTCGCGGCTCATGCCGCTGGACTGGTTTTTGGCGCTGGAGCAGCCGGACTCGTCAAGCCGCTTCCTAGCCGACGAGCATATTGCAAAATTTGGCTATCTTCCTCGCCCGGGGCAGCTGCCGGTCGGTTTCGCCAGGGACGACACGCCGGCTGACCAACTGGCGATGACTGCGCTGCGGTGGAAGAGCGCTCAGAAAGCAAATGAGAACTGGATCGGCCTGAACTGCGCCGCGTGCCATACGGCGAAATTACCTATCGAGGTTCTCGTATGCGCGTCGAGGGCGGCCCCGCTCTCGCCGATTTCCAAGGCTTGATCGAAACGTTGAACCGCTCGTTGATTCAGACGCGGGACCAGCCGGCTGGATGCGTTCGGGCATATCTTCAACAAAGTGTTGCTTGTAGCTAATCCCCCCGATATCCGAATAAAGTTGGGTTCGTGACGACTGAGAGTCCGGAGAATTCATTCTTGTTTCAAACTCGCGACGCATCCGGTAAGATCATCGATGGCAATTCCAACGTCGGCCATGAATATGGCACCGGTCTCGCGAAGTCGGACAGGGAGGCTCTCGTCACCTATCTGAAGACGCTGTAAGTCCGTGCGTCCCTGGACCGCTATTCATCCTCGCCGAATTTGTCGGCGACCAGCGCTTCAAGTGCGGTGAGGGCTTCCTCTGCCTCGGCGCCGGTCGCGGCGACCGTGATGGTCGAGCCCATGCCGGCGCCGAGCGTTAGAATGCCCATAATGGATGTGCCGCCGACCGTCTCGCCGCAGCGCGACACCATGATCTCGGCATCGAATTTTTCGACGCATTGTACGAATTTTGCCGTCGCGCGCGCGTGCAGCCCTTTGCGATTGACGATTGGCATGTCACGGACGATCGCGCCGTCCGGAAATTGCGGTTCGGCGTAATCGTCCTCGCAAGGATCGTCGCTCATTTCCCGTTGAGAATCCGGCTCGCAACGTAGATGTATTTGCGGCCGGCATCCTGCGCCTGCGCGACGGCCTGCGACAGGCTCGCGCTCTCGCGCACCGAGGCGAGCTTGATGAGCATCGGGAGATTGGCCCCGGCGACAACCTCGACACGTCCCTCAGTCATCACCGAGATCGCGAGATTGGAGGGCGTGCCGCCGAACATGTCGGTCAACAGCACCACGCCCGATCCGGAATCGACCTTCGTCACCGCATCGATGATCTCTTTGCGCCGCTGCTCCATGTCGTCGTCGGGCCCAATGCTGATCGCTTGCAATTGCCGCTGCGGACCGACGACATGCTCCAGCGCGGCGCGGAATTCGTCGGCCAAGTGGCCGTGGCTGACGAGGACCATTCCGATCATCGGCGGCGGCCACTCCATTGCGAGGCCAATGCCGCCCCGCCCGACGCTGGAAGCTGAACCTTCAAGAGCGCAACCCCCGCGGCTCCGCGGCATTCGTGCCGGATTCGGCTTCGCCTGCGGGCCGGTTCATCATTTTGCGGCAGACATTTGTGCAGCGCGAAGAAGTTGGCAAGTGCGAAGATCGCTTGGATAGCCGAATGGGCTCAGCCGTTCCCCATACGCAACAGGTAATCAAGGACGATTCCCGCGTGGTGGGGTTCGGGTCCGTCGAGTGTGAGGCGCGGCAGATCCAGCTCGCACAGGGAGGAGCGTGTGGCTTCGGCTTGCGGCAGGCGTTCCGGCGCAGTACGCGATTGGCCGCCGAGGTCGACTAAGAGGCGGATCACGACGGCGCCTTCGTGGCCAAGCTTGAGAATGCCTTCGCCGCGGCTCTCGATCTGGCCGGCGATGGTCGGATGGCCGCGGGCGATCAGCCGCTGGCCGTGTACGGCGAGGGCCACGCGGTCGTCGCCGACGAGCCGGGCAAAAAGCCCGCGGCGGCTTGCCTCGGCCATAAGTCCGAGCGCGAGCCGGCTCTTACCCGATGCGGAGGCGCCGCGGATGAGAATGCCGGCTTCGCCGATCGCCAGCGCCGTCGCGTGAATGTAAGTGCCGGGGCCCGGGGCCGCGTCGCGATCTCCGCCGCTGGCCGCGGGCGGAGTCACCGGGCGATCGGAAGCCACACGATAAAGCGGGCGCCGAGGATTTCGCCTTCCAGGCTGTTGCCGGTCGGCGCAGCGGTGCGGTTCGTCGCCTGGATACGGCCGCCATGCGCCTCGATGATCTGGCGCGAGATGGCGAGGCCGAGGCCGGAATTCTGGCCAAAGCCATGGTTCGGCCGGTCGGTATAGAAGCGCTCGAAAATGCGCTCGAAAGCATGGGCCGGAATGCCGGGACCATTATCATCAATGATAATCTCGTAGCCGGGCTGCATTTCATCTTCGTTCCCTGGCAGCTCCGCGGCGCGCAAGGTCACGCGCACGCTACCGCCCTCGGGTGAGAAGGAGCGGGCATTGTCGATCAGATTGTTGCAGACCTGGCCGAGCCGCGAATCGTGGCCTTGGATTACCCAGGGCGCATCGGGAAATTCTTCCGGCGGTTCTTCGACCTTCAATGTGACCGTCACGTTGTGGCCATTCGTTGCCTGATTGGCCATCGAGACGACCGCCTCGAGCATCACCGAAAGATCGAGCGGCTCCATCGCGCCACGCGCGAGTTCCGCGTCGAGGCGAGAGGCGTCGGAGATATCGCTGATCAGGCGGTCGAGACGGCTCACGTCGTGCTGGATGACGGCGAGGAGCCGGTCGCGTGACGCCTCCGTCTTGGCGATCGGCAGGGTTTCGACGGCGCTGCGCAATGAGGTCAGCGGGTTCTTAAGTTCATGCGCGACGTCCGCGGCGAAACTCTCGATGGCTTCAATGCGGGTGTAGAGCGCCTTCGTCATGTCGCGCAGCGCAGCAGAGAGATGGCCGATCTCGTCCGGGCGATCGGAAAAGTCGGGAATCTGCTGGCGGGAAATGATGCCGCGGCGCACGCGATCGGCGGCCTCTGCGAGCCGGCGCATCGGCTCGGCGACCGTGCCGGCGAAAAACAGCGAGAGCAGCAACATGACTCCCGCCGAGACAACGAAGATGCGGATGATCGCCCACCGTTCCGAGGCGATGATCTGGTCGATGTCGCCGCCTTGCGTCGACAAAAGCAGCGCGCCCCGCACGGTGCGGAAGCGCTGGATCGGCACTGCGACCGAGACGATCGTCTCGCCCTGCGCATTCATGCGCACGACGGAATCGGCCCCGCCGGAAAGCGCGGCGCTGACCTCGGGATAGGCCTTGCCGTTGGCGGCCCCGATATCCTCGTAGATCGGCAGCTCGCGGCGACCAAGATGGCCTTTGAGACCGGCCCAAAGGCGATCGAGCCAGGACTGCGATTCCTCCTGGTTCGGCGCGGGGAGATCCGAGCGCAGGATCGTCGAGCGGCTGGTCAGCGAGCGCGAGTCGATCAAGAGGTACCCATCGCGATCATAAATCCGCGCGCGGGTGCGGGTCGGCGAGACGAGCCGGCGCAGCAATGGTCCGACGCGTTCGGGGTTGATCGAGAATTCGAAGGAGGGCCGCGCTTCCTCGGCCACGTCGTAGCTCTGGCCAGGCGCAAGCTGCAGCAGCCGTTCGGGATCGATCGTGATCGCATCGGAATCGACCGTCGCCGAGGCGGCGATTGCCGAGGCGATGATCTCGCCCTGGGTCGCGAGGCTTTGCACGCGCGCATCGATCAGTCCGGCGCGAAACTGGTTGAGATAGAGGAAACCGACGAGCAGCGCGACAAGGCCGCCGAGATTGAGCACGACGATGCGCCGCGTCAGCGACGAGGACAGCCGGTGCTCGACGGCGCGCGAGAACTTGCGCGCACGCACACGCATCGCCCGTACAGTGCGGGGCGGCGGCCGGCGCGTGACCTCGATGTCGGATGTCTTTTGAACTTCGACGCTCATAAGGATCGCGCATCTCCTGATGCGCGCGACCTACGGCATGCGGTTGCGCACCAGGAGGTGCGCGGTCCAAGACCGGCCTCCGGCATCGATCGCGCTCACGCTTCCTTGAAGCGATAGCCGACGCCGTAGAGCGTCTCGATCATCTCGAAATCGTCGTCGACCACTTTGAATTTCTTGCGCAGCCGCTTGATATGGCTGTCGATCGTGCGGTCGTCGACATAGACCTGATCATCGTAAGCCGCGTCCATGAGAGCGTTGCGGCTTTTGACCACACCGGGGCGGGTCGCCAGCGCCTGCAGGATCAGGAATTCCGTGACGGTCAGCGTCACCTGCTCGCCGCGCCAGGTGCAGGTATGGCGCTCGGGATCCATCTTGAGATCGCCGCGCTCGAGGATTTTGGCTTCCGACTCTTTCTGCGCCGCCGCTTCCTTCGGATTGGCGCGGCGCAAGATCGCCTTGACGCGTTCGACGAGCAGGCGCTGTGAGAACGGTTTGCGGATGAAATCGTCGGCGCCCATTTTGAGGCCGAACAGCTCGTCGATTTCCTCGTCCTTGGAGGTGAGGAAGATCACCGGCAGATCGGATTTCTGGCGCAGACGCCTGAGCAGCTCCATCCCGTCCATGCGCGGCATCTTGATATCGAAGATCGCCAGGTCGGGTGGATTGGTCTTGAGACCGTCGAGCGCGGTCGAGCCATCTGTATAGGTCTGGACGCGGTAGCCTTCGCCCTCGAGGGCGATGGAGACCGAGGTCAGGATGTTGCGGTCGTCGTCGACCAGCGCGATTGTCGGCATGAAGAAATTACCCTTGAACGAGGCGGCGTCGGTTACGAGGCGCGGATCGCGTCATGATCCGCAGGGTGGATGGAGCTCAACAAGTTGCGTCCAAAGCCAACATCATTGCAACCGTTGACCGCCGAACGTGGCGCCGCACGTTTGGCGGGACCACAGCTGCCGGGCGAGTCGCACCGGCGCGGAGGGCCTTTATAGCCGTGGAAGAAAAGGAAATCACCCCCTCGCCACAATTCCGGCGGCAAGCGGAAGCTTTGCCTGGGGAAACGCAGGTGCCGCCGCAAAGCGAATACGACGCGATCGGTGAGGCCAAACGCTTGCTACGCGTGATCCGCGCCGGCGCATTGGCAAGCTTGACTGAAGACGGCCATCCCTTCGCGAGCCTCGTCAATGTCGCGACCGATCATGACGGGTCGCCGCTGCTCTTACTGTCACGCTTAGCGGCGCACACGCTCAATCTCGAACGCGACCCTCTTTGCTCGTTGCTCTTGTCGCAGACCGGCAAGGGCGATCCGCTGGCGCATCCGCGGCTGACCGTGATCGGCAGCGCCATGCGCACGCAGGATGAGCACGTGCGCGGCCGCTTCCTGCGCCGCCATCTGAAGTCGGAGCTTTATGCCGGCTTCGCCGATTTCTCCTTTTGGCGGATCAAGGTCGCACGCGCGCATCTCAACGGCGGCTTCGCCCGCGCTGCGGATTTTCCGGGGCATGCGGTTTTGACGCCGCTCGACGGCGCCGACGCGCTCATCGCGGCGGAAGCGGGCGCGGTCGAGCACATGAATGACGATCATCGCGAGGCGTTATCGCTTTATGCGACGAAGCTGCTCGGCGAAGCGGACGGACCCTGGCGCGCGACCGGCATTGATCCCGAAGGCATGGACCTTGCCGCCGGCGACCGCACCGCGCGGCTGACCTTCGAGCAGCCGATCAAGACGCCGGGCGAATTGCGGTCTGTGCTTGTGACGTTGGCAGCAAAGGCGAGATCGGAGGCGTGATCAGGAGGAGCGAGTGGCGAGTTGGCGGCCGTGCGCTACAGGAACATGCGTACTTGTGCCCAGGACCCCCGGTTGGACGGACCACACGGCACTCGCGTGGATTGCCCTCGCCTTTGCTGAGCGAGGCGATGATCTCCTGGGCCGATTCAAATCCGACTTGCTCCACGCCTGAGATCATCGGATTTGCAGGCGCTGCCGCGCGCGTGAAAAATCGCTTCTGCGCGTCGGCGATGCGGCGGTTGAGTTCGGCTGCGCCCCAATCGGCACTGCGCTTCTTGATCTGGGCCGACGCAGGAGCGCGCTAAGTTCACCATCCAGGCGGTTTACGACGCTTTCGTTCGGATTTGCCGCCGCGACGGATTGAGCGCGGTCACGATGAAAGATGTCGCGGCAGAAGCCGGGTACGCCGTTGGCACCCTCTACGATTATTTTCCGGACAAGCGCGCCTTGTTCTCAGGATATGTGCGCTACACGCTCGATGACATGCTTTCGCGGATCGATCGCGAGGTCATCGCCCGACGGCGGCGCCGATTGGCGCACGCGCTTGCATCGCCTGGTGGCGATCACGTGCGGCGCCGATGACGCGGCGCCGTATTTCGATCGCGACATGCTGAAGCATGTCAGTGCGATCGCCGAGGATAAGCACCACAAACGCGTTTTCGAGGAACTGACGGCGAAATGGCGCGAAGCGGTCGGCGCATGGCAAGACATGCCTGGCCGCGCGTCGCCCGAGACGATCGGCGCGCTCGCCCTCGCGCTCTGGGCCTCGCGGCGCTACGTCCTGCTCGTTGGCCCGGCCGCGGAGAAGACCGACTGGGTTGCCCAGCTCGAACTGATTTGCCGACGCGCGTTGGTGCCGGGCTGGCATGACGGGCGCCGACCCGGCAATTCTCCAGCCACTAACATTTGATATGAAAATCAAGCGATTCGGCAGCTCGTCAGGCTTCTTCTTGCGCCGCCGCAAGTTGCCAGCGCTTGCCCCGCCGCCTGCTCAAGATTAAAGCAGGGAACCTTCGCTTTACCCCTCCCGGTTTACGGGAAATATATCCGCCGAATCGGCGGGCTCCGAGGAAGCGCGATGAAACAGGTGGGCAATTTCAACCCGGCCTTCACGGCCGAAGCGTTCGGGCTCAAGCACCTCAAAGGCGTTTCTTACAATCTCGATGCGCCGATCCTCTACGAGGCGGCGATCAGAGGCGGCGAGGCGGAGATCGCCCATGGCGGGCCGCTGGTCGCCGAGACCGGTGTCCATACCGGCCGCTCGCCCCGAGACAAGTTCATCGTCCGCGACGAGGTGACCGACAAGACGATCTGGTGGGACAATTCCAATGCGATGAGCTGCGAGCATTTCGACGTGCTCTACAACGATTTTTTGGAGCACGCGAAGGGCAAGCATCTCTTCGCGCAGGACCTTTATGGCGGCGCCGATCCGGCGCATCGGGTCAAGGTGCGCGTCTTTAACGAGCTCGCTTGGCATTCGCTGTTCATCCGAACCATGCTGATCCGTCCGCCGGTCGAGGATCTGCGCTCGTTCACGGCAGATATGACGATCATCGACCTGCCGTCTTTCCGGGCCGATCCGAAGCGCCACGGCTGCCGCTCGGAGACGGTAATCGCCGTCGATTTTACCCGCAACATCGTGCTGATCGGCGCCTCCAGCTATGCCGGCGAGATGAAGAAGTCGGTCTTCGGTTATCTGAATTTTGTGTTGCCGGCCGAGAAAGTCATGCCGATGCATTGCTCGGCGAATGTCGGCAAGGGCGGCGATTCGGCTCTATTCTTTGGCCTCTCTGGCACCGGCAAGACAACGCTTTCCGCCGATCCGAACCGCACCCTTCTCGGCGATGACGAGCACGGCTGGAGCCGCGAGGGCATCTTCAATTTCGAGGGCGGCTGCTATGCCAAAGCGATCAGGTTGTCGCGCGAAGCCGAGCCCGAAATTTACGCGACGACCGAGCGCTTCGGCTCGATCATGGAGAATGTCGTCCTCGATCCGCTGACGCGGCTTCCCGATTTCGACGATGATTCGAAAACCGAGAATACGCGCGTCGCCTATCCCTTAGATTTCATTCCGAACGCGTCGCCGACCGGCCGCGCGGGCCATCCGAAGAACATCGTCATGCTGACAGCGGACGCGTTCGGCGTCATGCCGCCGATCGCCAAGCTCGATGCGAGCCAGGCGATGTATCACTTCCTCTCCGGCTACACGGCCAAAGTCGCCGGCACGGAGAAGGGTGTGACCGAGCCGCAGGCGACATTTTCGACCTGCTTCGGTGCACCATTCATGCCGCGGCACCCCTCAGTTTACGGCAACATGCTACGCGATCTCATCGCGCGACATCACGTCGATTGCTGGCTTGTCAACACAGGCTGGACCGGCGGCAAGTTCGGCACCGGCCGGCGCATGCCGATCCGGGTTACGCGCCGGCTGCTCGCCGCGGCACTCGACGGCTCGCTCAATCGCGCGAGCTTCCGCACCGATCCTTATTTCGGTCTCGCCGTGCCGAGCTCCGTGCCCGGTGTCGAGCCGCACATTTTGAATCCGGTGAAGACATGGCAGTCGAAGTCCGAGTTCGCCGAGACGGCGAAGCGGCTCGTCAACATGTTCCGCGAGAACTTTGTGAAGTTCGAGCCGCATGTCGACGCCGAGGTGAAGGAAGCCGCGCCGACCATACGCATCGCGGCGGAGTAACGGCTTAACTCAGCGACATGCCCGAGCGCCCTTCCTTGCGAGCGCGATAATAGGCCCACAGCATGCGCGCGGCGACGCCGCGCCATGGCCGCCAGCGCTCGCCGATCTTTTCCAGCCGCGCGGTATCGGGGCGCTTTTTCAGATTGAGCGCGAGCCGCGCGGCTTCCTGTAGCGCGAGGTCGCCGGCCGGCCACGCGTCGGGATGGCCGAGGCAGAACAAAAGGAAGATATCCGCCGTCCAGGGACCAATGCCTTTGACCGCGATGAGCTTCTCGTGCGCTTCCTCGGCCGTCATCGAGGCGAGCGCGTCGATATCCAGCGAGTTGGTGACGATTGCGTCGGCGAGTGCGCGCAGCGTGCGGATTTTAGGCGCGGAGAGACCGGCGGCACGCAGCGGTTCGTCGGATGCGTCGCGAAGGTTCCGCGCATTGAGAGGCGCGACCATGGCGCGCAAACGGCCGAAGATCGCGTTGGCGCTGGCGGTCGAGACCTGCTGCGAGACGATAATGGCGGCGAGGCCTTCAAAGCCGGGCTCGCGCCGGCGCAAAGGCGTCGGTCCGCCGACTTCGAGCATGTGCCTGATCGTCTCGGCGTCCTGCGCGGCGAGCGCGGCGACACCGATCGCGAGCGTTGCCTCGCCATCGATCAGTGGGCCGGGATGATAGAGGCGTGGGACAGGTTTGAGGATCCGCCGGCGGCGTTTCTTGGGAGGCGTTTGCGCGGATTTCGCACCTGCCCTCTTGCCGCGCGCGCGGACCTTTGTTGTTTGCGGTGCTCTTGCCTTCATTGGCCGCAAGTGTGCCGGGTGATCATGCTCGGTCAAGGTGGCCAGTCTTGCCTGCTTGACCGCGCGGCACGCTGCAATTACGGTGCGCGCTGCCAAAATTGAGGGCGAGAGCCTTGCGTTACATCCTTATCGTATGCCGAGCGCCGGAGATGGGACGGGTCTAAAACCCGATTTCCCTCGATGGCGCTCAACCCAAGGCCCCTCACCCGGGCCTTTTTTGTTGCTCAAATTCCCGCGACGGAGACGGGCCATGATGAAGCAGTTGAGCGGTGCCGAAATGGTGGTCGAAGCCCTGAAGGATCAGGGCGTCGACGTCGTATTCGGCTATCCCGGCGGCGCCGTTCTGCCGATCTACGACGCGATCTTTCATCAGAATTCGGTCCGTCACATCCTCGTCCGCCACGAGCAGGGCGCGGCTCATGCGGCGGAAGGTTATGCGCGTTCGTCCGGCAAGGTCGGCGTGTTGCTTGTTACCTCCGGGCCCGGCGCGACAAATGCGGTGACCGGCCTCACCGACGCGTTGATGGATTCGGTCCCTCTTGTCTGCATCACCGGCCAAGTGCCGACGCATCTGATCGGCTCCGACGCCTTCCAGGAATGCGACACGACTGGCATCACCCGCCATTGCACCAAGCACAATTATCTCGTGAAGCGGATCGAGGATTTGCCGCGCGTCCTGCACGAGGCGTTTTACGTGGCGAAAGCGGGGCGTCCCGGTCCCGTTGTCATCGATATTCCGAAGGACGTGCAGTTCGCGCTCGGCACTTATACCGGGCCGAAGAACGTGCAGCACAAGACCTATCAGCCGAAGCTCAAAGGGGACATGGCCAAGATCCGCGAGGCGCTGGCGCTTATCGCGGCGGCGAAGCGGCCGGTCTTTTATACCGGTGGCGGCATCATCAATTCCGGCCCGGCGGCGTCCGCTTTGTTGCGCGAATTCGTTGGCCTGACCGGGATTCCCATCACGTCGACGTTGATGGGGCTCGGCGCTTATCCCGCTTCCGGCAAGAACTGGCTCGGCATGCTCGGCATGCACGGCACTTACGAGGCCAACAACGCGATGCATGGCTGCGATCTGATGATCGCAATCGGAGCGCGTTTCGACGATCGCATCACGGGGCGGCTCGACGCGTTCTCGCCGGGATCGAAGAAGATTCACATCGACATCGATCCCTCCTCGATCAACAAGAACGTCAAGGTCGATCTCGGGATCATCGGCGATTGCGCGCACGTGCTCGAAGACATGGTCCGGCTCTGGCGCACTGAAGCGCTGTCGACCGACAAAGGCGCGCTCGTCGCTTGGTGGCGGCAGATCGAGGAATGGCGCGGACGCAAGTCGCTCGCGTTCCAGAACTCGACCCGCAAGATCAAGCCACAGCATGCGATTCAGCGCCTCTATGAGCTGACGCGCGATCGCAAGGCCTTCATCACGACCGAAGTGGGCCAACACCAGATGTGGGCGGCGCAGCACTATCATTTCGACGAGCCGAACCACTGGATGACCAGTGGCGGCCTCGGCACAATGGGCTATGGCCTGCCGGCGGCAATCGGCGTGCAGCTCGCGCATCTGCAAGCGCTTGTCATCGACATTGCCGGCGAAGCTTCGATCCTCATGAACATGCAGGAAATGTCGACCGCAGCGCAGTACCGGCTGCCGGTGAAAATTTTCATCCTCAATAATCAATATATGGGCATGGTACGCCAGTGGCAGGAATTGCTGCATGGCGGGCGCTATTCCGAGAGCTATTCGGAGGTGTTGCCCGACTTCGTCAAGCTCGCCGAAGCATATGGCGCGCACGGCATCCGCTGCAGCGACCCGGCAAAGCTCGACGATGCAATCCGCGAGATGGTCGACCATCCCGGCGCCGTGATCTTCGACTGCGTCGTCGACAAGGACGAAAATTGCTTCCCGATGATCCCGTCGGGGAAGGCCCATAATGAGATGATCTTGGCCGAGCTCGCCGATGATGCCGGAGTCGAGCTCGGCGCCGTCATCGATGAAAAAGGCAAGATGCTGGTGTGAGGACATTTCCGGAGCGGCGAAGCCGCATCCGGGACCCAGAGCAAATGCATTTGCCCCAGGACCCCGGATCGCCCTCTGCGCGTCCGGGGATGTGAAAACTGATTCAAGAGAGATAAATCCATGAACGCTGTTGTCACACCACCAATGTCGCCGCCCTCGCCTTACTCCTCGGCGCTGAGCAAATCGAATGTCGAGACGCATACGCTCTCCGTGCTTGTCGATAATGAGCCCGGCGTTCTCGCGCGCGTCGTCGGCCTGTTCTCCGGCCGCGGCTATAACATCGAGAGCCTGACGGTCGCCGAGGTCGCGCATGCGGAGCACCTGTCGCGCATCACGATCGTGACTTCCGGCACGCCCGAGGCGATCGAGCAGATTTCGCATCAGCTCGACCGGCTGGTGCCGGTTCACACGGTGACAGACCTGACGCTTGCCGGCGGCGCGATTGAGCGCGAACTCGCGATGATCAAGGTGCGCGGCAAAGGCGAAATCCGCGTCGAGGCGCTGCGTCTTGCCGAAGCGTTCCGCGCTCGCGTCATCGACGCTTCAATCGAAAGCTTCGTGTTCGAGCTCACCGGCCGCCCGGACAAAATCGACCAATTCGTCGAGCTCATGCGTCCGGTTGGATTGGTCGAGGTCTCGCGCACCGGCGTCGCGGCGATTTCGCGCGGGCCGGAGCGGATGTGAGCGATACGCTGGATCAGGCGACGGCCAACGCACTTGCAACCGGCGGCGCTGGGCCGAAACAGCGTAACGTACCCGGGCCGACGACGGGCCGCATCGAGGCATTTTCCGATGGCGTGATCGCCATCATCATCACCATCATGGTGTTGGAGCTGAAGCCGGAGCATACGAGCGACACGCGCTTCTGGAGCGCCTTCGTCGTGCCGCTCGCCCCGAAGCTCATTTCCTACGCGATGTCGTTCCTCGTCGTCGCGATCATGTGGGTCAACCACCACCAGCTCATGGACACCGCGCCGAGCGCGACGCGGCCGCTGCTTTGGTGGAACAACCACCTGCTCTTCTGGATGTCGCTGATCCCGTTCGCCACGGCTTACATCGGCGAGAATCCGATCTCCCCGATCGCGGTCGCCATCTATGGCTTCGTCCTGTTCGCCTGCGCATCGAGCTTCGCGCTACTGCGGCGCAGCGTCGCCGGCATGGGCGAGCCCGACAAGCGTCTCCGCGACCTGCACAACCGCGTCATGCGCAAAAGCCTGATCGGCGCTGCCGTCTATGGCCTGTCTATCCCGCTGGCTTTCATCTCCGTCTACCTTTCCATGGTGGCTTTCCTCATCGTGCCGGCGCTGTTCTTCATGCCCGACCCGGTGCCGGGCCAGGCTGAACTGGAAGGAATCGAGAAGACCTGACCTGGACGCGGAGGCGTTCCGGATATACATTGGATATCCGAAAGGCGGCCTGTCATGCGCACCACAATCGCCCGCTGGGGCAACAGCACCGCCCTGCGTCTGCCCAAGACCGTCGTCGAAGAGCTGCACCTGAGGCCGGGTCAGCAGGTGGAGGTGGTCGTCGAGGGCGGCGAGGCGCGGCTGAAGCCGGTGCGCCGCCCGGACGCATTCCTGGAAGAGCTGATGGCCGAGGCCGACCGCATCGGCTGGGAGAACGAGCCCCCACTGGTCGACTGGGGACCAGATGTCGGGACAGAAATGATCGATGACGAGTATTCGCGGGGGGAGATCGTCCCTGGTCCCAACGGGGCGCCTGTCCGTAAGAGAGACCAATGAACCTGCCGGAGGCAGGCGATATCCATTGGGCCGACTTCGGTACGACGCTTGGCACAGAGCAGGCAGGCCGGCGCCCGGCGCTTGTAGTCTCGGAGCACGTCTTCAATGCGCGCTCGTCTCGAATCGTCGTGTGTCCGATCACTAGCCGGCCAGTCGAATGGCCGGTCGTGGTGCCCATGCCATCGTTGCTCCGCACACGGGGCGTGATCCTCTGCGATCAGGTAAGAGCGATCGATCGCCGCGCTCGGCTGTTCGGTTACATCGAGCGGCTTCCTGAGGACTCATTGATCGCGGTTCGGCGTGTGCTCGGCGCGATCCTCGGCGTCCGGACACAAACAATCGGCACTTGACCCCGCCAAACCAAGCCTTCACCAAAGCGCGCTCTTTGCTGCGGCAGGCCCGCTGAATCCGACGAACGTCTAAGGGATGAAATCAAATGCGCGTTTATTACGACCGAGATGCCGACATCAATCTGATCAAGGGCAAGAAAATCGCCGTCATCGGCTACGGCAGCCAGGGCCACGCGCATGTGCTGAATTTGCGCGATTCCGGCGTGAAGGATGTCGCCGTCGGCCTGCGCGCCGGCTCCGCCTCGGCCAAAAAGGCCGAGGGCGAAGGTCTGAAAGTGATGAGCGTCGCCGAATGCGCCAAGTGGGCCGACGTCATCATGATGCTAACGCCGGACGAATTGCAGGCCGATATTTACGCGCGCGAGCTTGCCGACAATATGAAGAACGGCGCCGCGCTGATGTTCGCGCACGGCCTCAACGTGCATTTCAATCTGATCGAGCCGCGCAAAGACATCGACGTCTTGATGGTCGCGCCTAAGGGGCCCGGCCATACCGTGCGTTCGGAATATAAGCGCGGCGGCGGCGTGCCCTGCCTGCTTGCGATCCACCAGGATGCCTCCGGCAATGCGCACGATCTCGGCCTCTCCTATGCCTCGGCGATCGGCGGCGGCCGCGCCGGCATCATCGAGACGACGTTCAAGGAAGAATGCGAGACCGATCTCTTCGGCGAGCAGGTCGTGCTCTGCGGTGGACTGGTCGAGCTCATCCGCGGCGGCTTCGAGACGCTGGTCGAAGCGGGCTACGCGCCGGAAATGGCTTACTTCGAATGCCTGCACGAGGTGAAGCTCATCGTGGACCTCATCTACGAGGGCGGTATCGCCAATATGAATTATTCGATCTCCAACACCGCGGAATACGGCGAGTACGTTTCGGGCCCGCGCATCATCACCCCTGAGACAAAGGCTGAGATGAAGCGCATTCTCGCCAATATCCAGTCGGGCAAATTCACGCGCGACTGGATGCTCGAGAACAGGGTCAACCAGACCTCGTTCAAGGCGACGCGCGCCAAGCACAACGCCCATCAGATCGAGGAGATCGGCGAGAAGCTCCGCGCCATGATGCCGTGGATCGGCCAGAACAAGCTGGTCGACAAAGCCAAGAACTGACGCGCGCATTGAATGCGCCCGGACGTATCGACCGCCTCGCCTGATCAGGCCAAACCCGCGGTCGAGCTCCGGGGCGTCGAAGTCGCATTCCGACTCGCAGACGGCACGGATTATCGCGCCGTGCGCGACATCGATCTTGCGATCGCGCCGGGCGAGTTCGTCACCATCGTAGGGCCGACCGGCTGCGGGAAATCGACGCTGCTCAACGCGGTTGCCGGCCTCGTCTCCGTACGCGGTGCGGTGCGCATTTTCGGGAGCCCGCTCGCCGGATTGAACCGGCGCGCCGGTTATCTCTTCCAGCAAGACGCGCTGATGCCGTGGAAGACCGCGCTCGCCAATGTGGCGGTGGCGCTCGAACCGGCGGGTGTGTCCGCCGGCGAAGCACGCGACAGAGCGGGCGAATGGCTGCAGCGCGTCGGCCTCGCCAATTTTATGGATCGCTATCCGCATCAGCTCTCGGGCGGGCAGCGCAAACGGGTCGCGCTGGCGCAGACGTTGATCCGCGATCCCGAAATCCTGCTCATGGACGAGCCGTTCGGCCCGCTCGACGCACAGACGCGCGCGCTCATGGGCGATCTCCTGCTTTCGCTGTGGTCGGCGGACCGCAAGGCGGTGATTTTCGTCACCCACGATCTCGACGAGGCGATTTCTTTGGCCGATCGCGTTGTCGTCATGTCGGCGGGTCCTGCCGCGCGGATCATTGCCGAGCATCGCATCGACTTGCCGCGCCCGCGCGTCAGCGCCGACATCAGGCTCGAGCCGCGCTTTCACGCGCTGCAGCGGGCGATCTGGGCGGATCTACGCGACGAGGTGATGCGCGCCTATGCGAGCGGCGCGGCCGGCGCTGCCGCATGAAGAACCGCGGCGCATTGCTGCTGATGCAGATCGCCATCGCGGCGGCGCTCATCCTTGTCTGGTATGTCGGCTCCAGCGTCCCGATCGGCGGCAAATTTTTGCTGCCGAAATTCTTCTTCTCGACGCCCGCCGAAGTGCTAGCGCGTATCCAAAAGATGTTCTCGACTGCTTCGATCTGGCGGCACATTTACATCACGCTGACGGAGACCGCGCTCGCCTTTTTCATCGGCTCCGGCCTTGGCATCGTCATCGGCTTCTGGTTTGCGCGAAAGCCCACAGTCGCCGCCGTGCTCGATCCTTACGTCAAGGCCGCCAATGCGCTGCCGCGCGTCGTGCTGGCGCCGATCTTCATGCTGTGGTTCGGGCTTGGCCTCTGGTCGAAAGTCGCGCTCGGCGTCACGCTGGTCTTCTTCATCGTGTTCTTCAACGTCTATCAGGGCGTCAAAGAGGTGAACCCGGTGATCCTCGCCAACGCGCGGATGCTCGGCATGAACGATCGCCAGCTGATGCGCCACGTCTATTGGCCGGCCGCGCTCTCCTGGATGTTCTCGTCGCTGCACACGTCCGTGGGCTTCGCTTTGGTCGGGGCGGTGGTCGGCGAGTATTTGGGCTCCGCCGCCGGCCTCGGCTATCTTATCCAGGAGGCGGAAGGCGTGTTCGACGTCGCTGGCGTTTTCGCCGGAATGATCGTGCTCGCCGTCGTCGTTTTGGTGATCGACTGGCTGGTGACGCTGATTGAGAATAGATTGCTTGCCTGGCGGCCGCGGGCCACGGAGCGCTTCTGAAGAAAAGATCGGGAGGAACGAATGAAGCTCACGAAATTCATCGGCGCGGCGCTCGCCGTCACGCTGAGCGCTGGCGTAGCGCTGGCACAGGGCGCGATCGAAAAGCCGAAAGTGATCCTCGGTGTCGGCGGCAAGTCGCTGCTCTATTATCTGCCGCTCACGGTGGCCGAGCAGAAGGGCTTGTTCAAGGAGCGCGGCCTCGATGTCGAAATTCAGGATTTTGCCGGCGGCGCCAAAAGCCTGCAGGCGCTGGTCGGCGGCTCGGTCGACGTGGTGACCGGTGCCTATGAGCACACGATCCGCATGCAGGCCAAAGGTCAGGATATCCGCGCCGTCATCGAGCTCGGCCGCTTTCCGGCGATCGTCGTCGCGGTGAAGAAGGGCGTGAAGTTCGACTCGCCCGCGGACTTCAAGGGCATGAAGATCGGCGTCACCGCGCCGGGTTCTTCGACAAACATGCTGATGAATTTTGTGCTCGCCAAAGCCGGTCTGACGCCGCAGGACGTGTCGTTCATAGGCGTCGGCAGCTCCGCGTCCGCGGTCGCGGCGATCCGCAACGGGCAGCTCGACGCAATCTCGCATCTCGAGCCGGCGATCACCATGCTGGAGCAGTCCGGAGATATCCGCGTGATCGTCGAGACGCGCACGGAAGAAGGCACCCGCGCTCTGTTCGGCGGCGAGAATCCCGCGGCCGTGCTTTACCTGAAACAGAGTTTCATCGAAGCCAATCCGAATACGGTGCAGGCGCTTGTCGACGCATTGTATAAAGCGCTGCAATGGATGAAGAGTGCGAGCGCCGCGGACATCGCGGCGATCGTGCCGGAAAACTACCTGCTCGGCGATAAGGCGCTCTACATTGCGGCGCTAGAGCATTCGAAGCCTTCTTACTCGCAGACTGGCATGATCGACGCCGACGGCATGCGCAGCACCAACGACATGCTTGTGCGCTTCGAACCGGAGCTCAAGGCGGCGAAGGTCGATCTCGCCAAGACGTTCGATCCGCGCTTCGTACAGCGGGCGGCGGGGATGACCCACTAGCGCGGGCAGCCCGCGCCGTGAACATTCTGTCGATCCAGTCGCATGTCGCCTATGGCCACGTCGGCAATTCGGCGGCGGTGTTCCCGATGCAGCGGCTCGACCATGAAGTGTGGCCGATCCACACGGTGCAATTCTCGAATCACACCGGCTATGGCGCCTGGCGCGGCGAGGTTTTGCCGGCCTCGATCATCGACGAATGTGTCGAAGGCATTGCCGAGCGCGGCGTGCTCGCCACATGCGACGGCGTCCTCTCCGGCTATATGGGTTCGGCGGCAACCGGCGCGGCGATTCTGCGCGCGGTTCAGCGCGTCAAGGCGGCCAACCCACACGCGCTCTATTGTTGCGATCCGGTCATCGGCGATATTGGGCGGGGCGTGTTCGTGCGCGAGGGTATTCCCGAGCTGATCGCGTCGCTCGCGCTGCCGGCCGCGGACATTATCACGCCGAACCATTTCGAGCTCGAATTTCTGAGCGGCAGCCGAGTCGGCAACGCGGGCGAGGTGCGCGCCGGCTTGGCGAAGTTGCACGGACGCCGGCCGAAGGTGATCCTCGTTACCTCACTGCATCTCGAGGACACTCCCGCGGAGGCGATCGACGTCGCTGCCTCCGAAGCAGGCGCGATCTGGCGCGTGCGTACGCCGCGCCTCGACGTCGCGCCGAACGGCGCCGGCGACTGCGTGGCGGCTTTGTTTTTCGTCCACTGGCTGACGACCCGCTCCGTCAAAGCCGCGCTGGAGCGGGCGGTTGCCTCCGTGTTCGGCATCCTCGCGCGTAGCGTCGCGGCGAAGTCGCGCGAGCTCATGCTGATCGCCGCACAAGACGAATTCGTCACTCCGACGCGCCGCTTCGAAGCGCTGCCGCTTTAAGCGGACGACAAGGCAAACGATTCGTTAATTCACGTCCTCCGCCAATCTCACCACATCGATTGAAGCCGCCATTAACCTTTGCGTGGCTTCATTCCGCCGGAGTTTTCCGGCGGAGCAGGTCAGTTGCAGCGTTACCGATATTTTGGTCGTTAGGCAGGCCCGCCGGTTTAACCCCTGCCTATATGCTCGCCAAAGCCGGCCGCGACGTGACGGTCATCGAGCGTGATCCGATTTATGTCGGCGGCATCAGTCGCACTGTCAATTACAAGGGCTTTCTTTTCGACATCGGCGGCCATCGCTTCTTCTCGAAATCGAAGGAAGTCGTCGCGTTATGGGATGAAATCCTCCCCGATGATTTCATCGAGCGGCCGCGCCTCTCACGCATATTCTATCGCGGCAAGTTCTATTCGTATCCGCTGAAAGCGTTCGAGGCGCTGCGCAATCTCGGGCTTCTGCAGAGCGTTGCCTGCATGGCTTCCTTTGCTTGGCCAAAGCCTTCCCCGTCAAAAATCCCAAAACCTTTCACGATTGGGTGCGCAACCAGTTCGGTGAGCGGCTGTTCTCGATCTTCTTCAAGACCTACACCGAAAAGGTGTGGGGGATGGGCTGCGATGAAATTTCCGCCGATTGGGCGGCGTAGCGCATCAAAGGGCTGAGCCTCGGCGCAGCGATTCTCGACGGGCTGCGCCGCTCGCTCGGCCGTAGGAAGAACGTTGGCACCGAAGACGGCCCAAAGACGCTTATCGAATCCTTTCGCTATCCGCGCCGTGTCCCGGAATGATGTGGGAAGCTGCCGCCAAAAAGATGAAAGCGATGGGCGGCCGCATCCTCATGGACCACGCGCTCGAGCGCCTGACTTACGATGAAGCTCGCGCACTCTGGACGATCGAAGTAATGCGCGGCGACGGCACGCGCGAGAGGCTTGTTGCCAACGAAATCGTCTCCTCCGCGCCCATTCGCGAATTGATGAGCGCGCTCAAGCCGACGCCGCTGAGTCTTCTGCACGCGCGCGAGCTGAGATATCGCGATTTTCTCACCGTGGTCCTGATCGGCCGCTGCCAGCGCGATCTCCCCGACAATTGGATCTACATCCACGATGAGACGGTGAAGGTCGGCCGCGTGCAGAATTTCCGCTCCTGGTCGCCGGACATGATTCCGGACGGCGTCTCCACTTGCCTCGGCCTCGAATATTTCTGCTTCGAAGGCGACGGCCTCTGGTCCGCCGAGGATGCCGATTTAATCGTGCTTGCGAAATCGGAGATCGCCAAGATCGGCCTCATGCGGGCCGAGGACGTGCGCGACGCTTGCGTCGTGCGTCAGGCCAAGGCCTATCCAGTCTATGACGAGCAATATGCCGACAATGTCGCGGTGATCCGCCGCGAGCTTTGTTTGCGCTTTCCCAGCCTGCATCTCGTCGGCCGTAACGGCATGCACAAATATAATAATCAGGATCACGCAATGATGACCGGCATGCTGACGGCGGCAAACATCCTCGCCGGCCAGACGCTCTATGATGTCTGGCAGGTCAACGAGGATGCCGAATATTCCGAAGCCGGCTTCTCCGGCGCGGAACATGCGCTGCAAAGCGAGCGGCTCGTGCCACATCGCGCCGCCGCGACGCGCGCGGCGTGATTTTTATCCCTACAATCGCTGACGAGCCGTGAGTCTGCTTTTTACCGACGACAGCGTTTCCGCGCCGCAGGCGAATGTCGCGGCCGCGCGTGCGCGGGCTCGCTTCGCCGCGATATGGTCGGCGCTGCAAGGGAACGCCGTTCCGCTGTTCGTCTGCGCGGCGCTCTGGGCCTCTCGCATCCCTATGTCGGCATCATTCACGATGCCCGCATCTATATCGGCCGCGTCATGGCCGATCTCGATCCGGCGGGAATCGGCCGCGACATGATGTTTGTCCATGACGGACAATTCGGCTTCAGTCTCTTCCCGTTCTTGATCCACGGGCTTGTCGCCCATCTCGGCCCCGGCGCAGCCGCAAGGATCGTCAGCGGTCTCGGCTGTCTCTGCTCCTTCGCTGCGGCCACTATTCTTGCGATGCAGCTCGTCAAAGGCCGCGCGGTCTGGCTCATGCTGGTTTTCGCGTGCGTTCTCCCGCACGCCTACGGATCGCAAGTTTTTCAAATCGCAGAGACAATGGCAGTGCCGCGCCCCTTTGCCGAGGCGGCGGTCCTGCTTTCGCTCGCCGCCTTGATATCAGGACGGCCTCGCACTGCGATCGCTTTGGTTCTCGTCGGTGCCGCGCTGCATCCGATCATGGCGCTTGCCGCCGCGCAAGCAGATTGACGACAGTCCTATCCTTGACGTCACGCGAGCAGCCCTGGGTTCTTTCTGCACGCGATGCACCCGTTGCGATCATCTTTCCGCTTGAAAAGAACAAACCCTTGCCGGCCGGCCTCGACGCGGCGATCTGGACGCCGCCCCACTCAAGATATATCGCGGATGCGAACGACAAAATGATCTGGCATGTGATCGATCGCTATGCCGGGGTGCCCTGCCGAGACAAAGCCGAGTCAAAAAAGCCCCGAGGCGATCCTATGCCCCCTGTTCTGCGCGGCGGTCTGCTATGAGCAAAATCCAGACGACGAGGGAATGAGCACGGGCTAAAGAGCTGCCCACCGTCCGACCCGTGCCGCAGCAGGATAATGAAGCGACATTTCTATACGCTCGACGTGTTCACGGAGCGGCCGCTTGCCGGCAATGCGCTCGCCGTCGTGCTCGATGGCGGCGGTCTCGACGCATCGCGCATGCAGGCGATCGCACGCGAGTTCAACCTCTCGGAGACGACATTCCTTCTCGAGCCGGGCGACCCGGTGAACACCGCGGCGTTGCGCATCTTCACGCCGGCGCGGGAGCTTCCGTTCGCCGGGCATCCGACGATCGGCAGCGCGATTATGGTCGCCGTTACGCGCGCCCCGGAAATGCTCGGCCGCGGCGATTTGCAGATCGTTCTCGAAGAGGCAGTCGGCCCCGTCCGCTGCGATGTGCGGCGCAAAGGAGACGCATATTTCGCCTCGTTCGCACTTCCGACGCTTCCCTTCACACTTCCTGACACACCCAGCACGGCGGACGCTGCCGCCGCCCTCGGCCTCGCGCTTTCAGATATCGGCTTCGATCGTCACCGCCTCTCACGTTATTCCTGCGGCACGCCTTACACTTTCGTGCCAATCGCAGGACTCGAGGCAATCGCACAAGCGGCGCCGGATATTGCGCGCTTTCGGCAAACCTTCGGCGAAATGGGCGTCTTTCTTTATACGCGCCAGACCGTAAACGCGGAGAATGCCGTCCATGCGCGCATGTTTGCGCCGCAATTCGGCATCATCGAAGATCCCGCGACGGGATCGGCGGCGGCGGCTTTCGCCGGCGTGGCGCGAGAGTTCGAGGCCCCCGAAGACGGCATGCACGCGATCACCATCGAGCAGGGATTTGAAATGGGCCGCCCGAGCTTCATCCATCTGACAATGGAAATTGCGGGCGGCAGATTGATTGCCGGCGAGATCGGCGGATCGGCAGTGATCATCTCGCAGGGAACGATCGACGTTTGACTCCTGCTCTGCGCATTGAGACCGTCGAGGCAATCGACGTTCGTGTCGAGGCATACGATTGGCCATTCGCGCGCGAACGTGCTGCCGATAGCGACAAGCATTGGCAGGAACTGCGAGCGGCGCGGCCAAACCTGTTCAACGGCCGCGTCTTTCTGTTCCGCAACATGCAGATCGACAATCGCTGTCTGACCGGCGCCTGCTTTGAAGTCGAGTTCAAATCCTTCATCGCCGCGCGCGATTTCGGTCACCCCGACAAGGCGGTCTTCAATTGTTTTGCGCAGGGTGCGCTGCGTGCGCCGGACGGCGCGTTTTTCCTCGGCGAAATGGCGGCGCATACCGCGAACGCTGGGCGCATTTATTTCCCGGCGGGGACGCCCGATCCGAGCGACGCGATCGATGGCCGCGTCGATCTCGATCGCAGCGTCATGCGTGAGCTCACGGAGGAAACTGGCCTGAGAGCCGAAGACATCGCGCCCGAGCCCGGCTGGACGATCGTGTTCGATCGCCAGATGATCGCCTGCCTCAAGCCGATGCGATTGAAGCTCGATCGCGCCACGGCGCTTCAACGCATCGCGGCTCATATCGCCAGCGAAGAGCACCCGGAACTTGCAGGCATCCATGTCGCGGCGTCGCGCGGCGACATCGTCGCCGAACGCATGCCGCCGTTCATCCAGGCCTATCTCGAACGCGAGCTCGGCTAAACCCGCGGACGCGCTAAGCTGGGTATCCGTGGCGCGCTTTGCTGGCGCGTACTAGGCCACTAGCTTCGCTGTCGCGCCCCGCAGAGCAGGCGGCTTGCGCACGCGCGATCTCGCTCTGGAACTGCGCGTAGACGGACTTGTTGACATTGCCGGTGTCGAAGTCGCCCTTCATCACCGCGCTATAGCGAGCGATCTCGCCGGAGCAGCCGCCGCCCTGGCTACCCTGCGAGGCGAACTGGGCGACGCCGGTTTCCGGCGCGTTGCTCGCCACGGGACTGGCGGACTTGCAGCCGGCAAGCGCCAAGCTCCACACGGCGACACCGGCGAACATTGCCGCGAGCGGCGCGGCTTTGCGGATTTGCATCATGGCTTTCCAGCGCCTCGTTGGACGCCCCCTCAACGGACCAAGGCTCGATCCGCAATCGGGCAGGGTCAAGGCGCCGCGCCCGCTCCGGTGCATTTTCCGATCAAGCGATGCGCGGTTGCATCACTTGTCGAGGTCTTGCGCCATTTTCAGGTGGTCGCGCAGCGTCGGCAGGGTTCTTGTTCGCCCAGTTCTTCAGCTCGGGATTGTCGCCGCCCTTGCCATAGCGCTGGAACAGCTGATGCCCAGCGCCGAATTCACGCCGGTCTTCTCGCCGACGGATTGGTAAGCAGGGGCGGCGAGGACGGCGGCCCCGATGAGAAAGGCGGCGAAAACGCTTGTTTTTATCATAGGTTAACTCCATGAGACGTGGTTTTCGGTGTGGCCGAAACTGCCAGCTTTGGTCGCGGTTCCAGCGCCTTGAACCAATGCGTCTGCGCCACGAGCAATTGCAAAACGTGCTCAAACACACCGCGTGCGTGATTGCTTGTCACTAGAAGCTGAGCTGAATTGCGGGATCGAAGCGGGCGAACCGATGAAAAACGGCCTCTATTCCATTCACGTCCAGCTCGGCGACGGCCGCGACGGCAAGGGCAGCGGCATCCTCGTTTTCAAGGGCGGGGTGATCCTCGGCGGCGACGCGTATCTGTTTTATACCGGCAAGTATTCGGCCGAGGGCTCGACCGTGCGCGGCGAGGTCGTCGTCAATCAGCACACGCCGAGTCTCGACGCCAATCCGATCTTTGCCGGCGTCGAGGTCGGCATCGGGTTTTCCGGGCAATTCACCGATACGAGTGCGACGCTCAACGGCACCGGGCTCGTCGGCCGCAACAGCGTGATTTTCCGCGCCACATTGCGTCGATTAGCCAGCGCCGAGGGCATGCCGGAGTTCAGCCTGCAGAAAGGTGTCCTGACGTCGGTGCCCTGATAGACTCGGATCACCAGCTCCGCTGGCCTTTCCGACGCAGTCATGTATAAGCGCGCCAGCGTCGGCTTCGGCCGGCGCTCAAAGCGACCCTGCTGGACGACATCCCGGCTTGGCCGAGCGGACCGGAATGGTCCTAAATCCCTGATTCAGAAAGGAAGTTCGATGTCGATCACGGTCGAGCGCAAGGGCGCGCTCATCAAGGACTATGCGACAAAGTCGGGCGATACCGGTTCGCCCGAGGTCCAGGTGGCAATCCTCACTGAGCGCATCGCCAACCTGACCGAACACTTCAAGACCCACGTCAAAGACAACCATTCGCGCCGCGGGCTGCTAAAGCTCGTCTCGCAGCGTCGCCAGCTTCTCGATTACGTGAAGCGCCGCGACGAGGCGCGCTACAAGACGCTCATCGAGCGGCTTGGCATCCGCCGTTAGGCGGTTCTCCGAGACTTGCGGCATCCGCAAGCCTCATCCGGCGGCGGCGATGGGGCCGTCGCGAAGCTGAAAGCGGCAAGTCCAATGGCCATGGCAGGATCGCCGGGCGCTGAGAGAGAGGTTCCGCTTTGCGGCGCCGCTCAGCGTC
This sequence comes from Beijerinckiaceae bacterium, assembly GCA_036265935.1. Taxonomy (GTDB): domain Bacteria; phylum Pseudomonadota; class Alphaproteobacteria; order Rhizobiales; family Beijerinckiaceae; genus JAFASC01. The sequence goes on along the minus strand of DATAOB010000045.1, from coordinate 11,703 downwards.
TCGCCATCTTGCTCATGGCTGTCCGCATTGCCGCTCCACTCAAGAAAGACAGACATGTTTGAGATACATCGCGAAGAACTCGATTGGGCCGGCCGCAAGCTCGTGCTCGAAACCGGCAAGATCGCCCGCCAGGCCGATGGCGCCGTGCTCGCCACCTGGGGCGAGACCACGCTGCTGGCGACGGTTGTCGGCGCCAGGGCGCCGAAGCCGGGCCAGGACTTTTTCCCGCTGACCGTAAATTACCAGGAGAAGGCGTTCGCGGCGGGGCGCATTCCCGGCGGCTATTTCAAGCGCGAGGGCCGGCCGTCCGAGCGCGAGACGCTGATCTCGCGGCTGATCGACCGGCCGATTCGGCCGCTCTTCCCCGAAGGCTATCGCAATGACACGCAGGTGATCATCACCGTTCTCTCGCATGATCTCGAGAACGAGCCGGACGTGCTGGCGATGATCGGCGCCTCGGCGGCGCTGACGCTCTCGGGCATTCCGTTCATGGGGCCGGTCGGCGCGGCGCGCGTCGGCCATGTCGGCGGGAAGCTGAAGCTCAACCCGACGATCGAGGAGATGAAGGATTCATTGCTCGACCTCGTCGTCGCCGGCACCGGTGACGCAGTGCTCATGGTCGAATCCGAGGCGAAAGAACTCTCGGAAGAGGTGATGCTCGAGGCCGTGATGATGGGTCATCGTGGCTTCCAGCCGGTGATCGACGCAATCATCCGGCTTGCCGAGCGCGCTGCGAAGGAGCCGCATGAACTCACGTTGGCGGATACGATGGCCGTCCACGAAGCCGTGCGCGCCGTCGCCGAAGCCGACCTTCGCGAGGCCTACAAGATCACGCAAAAGGCCGACCGTTACGCCGCCGTCGATCGGGTCAAGACGAAGGTCCAGGAGCAGCTATTCCCGGAAGGCGCCGAGGGCGCCTATTCGAAGGAAGCGGTTGGCCACGCCTTCCACGACCTGCAGGGCAAGGTCGTGCGCAACAACATTCTCGATACCGGCAGCCGCATCGACGGTCGCGACGTGAAGACGGTGCGCCCGATCCTCGCGGAAGTCGGCGTCCTGCCACGCACGCACGGCTCGGCGCTGTTCACCCGCGGCGAGACGCAGGCGCTGGTCGTCGCCACGCTCGGCACCGGCGAGGACGAGCAGTACATCGACTCGCTCGAAGGCACCTACAAGGAGCGCTTCCTGCTGCACTATAATTTCCCGCCCTACTCGGTCGGCGAGACCGGCCGCATGGGTTCGCCCGGCCGGCGCGAAATCGGTCACGGCAAGCTTGCCTGGCGCGCTATCCGTCCGATGCTGCCGAGCCCGGCGGAATTCCCCTACACGGTGCGTGTGGTCTCCGAGATCACCGAGTCGAACGGCTCGTCCTCGATGGCGACGGTCTGCGGCTCGTCGTTGGCCCTGATGGATGCCGGCGTGCCGTTGAAACGGCCGACCGCCGGCATCGCCATGGGACTGATCAAGGAAGGCGAGCGCTTCGCGGTGCTCTCCGACATTCTGGGTGACGAGGACCATCTCGGCGACATGGATTTTAAGGTCGCCGGCACGGCCGAAGGCGTGACCTCGCTGCAGATGGACATCAAGATCGCCGGCATCACCGAAGAGATCATGCGCGTCGCGCTCGGTCAGGCGCGCGACGGTCGCCTGCACATTCTCGGCGAAATGGCGAAGGCGATCACCGGCGCGCGCGCCGAGCTCGGTGAATTCGCGCCGCGCATCGAGACGTTGAAGATTCCGACCGACAAGATCCGTGAAGTGATCGGCACCGGCGGCAAGGTCATCCGCGAGATCGTCGAGAAGACCGGCGCCAAGGTGAACATCGAGGATGACGGCACGGTGAAGGTCGCATCTTCCGATGCGAACTCGATCAAGGCGGCGATCAACTGGATCAAGTCGATCGCCTCCGATCCGGAAGTCGGCCAGATCTACGACGGCACGGTCGTGAAGACGGTCGATTTCGGCGCCTTCGTCAACTTCTTTGGCTCGAAGGACGGGCTCGTCCACATCTCGCAGCTGTCGAAGGGCCGCGTCGCCAAGACGACCGACGTCGTCAAGGAAGGCGACAAGGTGAAAGTGAAGCTCATGGGCTTCGACGATCGCGGCAAGGTGCGCCTGTCGATGCGGGTTGTCGATCAGCAGACCGGCGAGGACCTCGAAGCCAAGGAGAAGGCGGAGCGCGAGAGCGAGCAGCGCGCTGTTGCGGGGGAGTAACGCCGCCTCATCCTGAGGAGCGCGCCATCGGCGCGCGTCTCGAAGGATCGCAAGGCGTCACGTGCTTCGAGACGGCGCTTCGCGCCTCCTCAGCATGAGGGTGATCGATGAAAGCTCGCATCCGCAAAATCGTGACGGTGGTCGAGGAAACGCGCACCGAGATGGGGCGCGATATCACTCCCCCCACACGCCGTGCGGCTGCCATTGCGGTCATCGACAATCCATTCGCTGGAAAATATGTCGATGATCTCTCCGAGTTGATCGACATCGGCGAGGAACTCGGCGCATTACTGGCAGAGCGTGCGGTCGCAGCACTCGGCATCGAAGGCGCGCGCGCCGAGGGTTACGGCAAGGCGGCCGCGGTCGGCGAGAACGGCGAGCTCGAACATGCCGCCGCCCTTTTGCATCCGAAAATGGGTGCGCCGGTGCGCAAGGCGCTGAGCAAAGGCGCCGCGCTTATTCCTTCATCGAAAAAGCGCGGCGGCCCAGGCGTGCCGCTCGACATTCCGCTCGGTCACAAAGACGCGGCGTTCGTGCGCTCGCATTTCGACGGGATGGAAGTGCGCGTCACCGACGCGCCGCGCGCCAACGAGATCATGGTCGCTGTGGCGGTCACTGATTCCGGCCGTCCGCTGCCGCGCGTCGGCGGCTTGAAGAAAGACGAGATCAAAGGCGAGGACGGCCTGCGTTAGTGCCGGAAATGTCGATGGCCGGTGAACACCATCGCGAGCCCCGCTTCGTCGGCGGCGGCGATGACCTCCTTATCGCGCATCGATCCGCCCGGCTGAATGACAGCAGTTGCTCCAGCCTCCGCCGCGGCGAGCAGGCCGTCGGCAAACGGGAAGAACGCGTCGGACGCCACGACCGAGCCTTTCGCCAGGCTTTCCGATAAACCCGCGGCTTTGGCCGCCTCCTCTGCCTTCCATGCGGCAATGCGCGAGGAATCGACACGCGACATTTGCCCTGCGCCGATACCGACGGTCGCGCCTTCCCTGGCATAGACGATCGCATTGGACTTCACGTGCTTGGCAACGCGAAACGCAAACTGCAGATCGCCGAGCTCACGATTTGTCGGCGGCCGCTTAGTGACGACTTCGAGCTTCATATCGTCGACAGTCGCGTTGTCCCGCGCCTGTGCGAGAAAACCGCCGGCGACAGTGCGCAGCGTCAGTCCCGGCGCACGTGGATCGGGCAGACCGCCGGTCAGCAGCAGCCGCAGGTTCCGCCGCGCAGTGATCAGCGCAATTGCTTCCTCGTCGGCATCGGGGGCGATGATCACTTCGGTAAAAATCTCAACCATTTTTGCCGTCGCCGCGGCGTCGAGCGTGCGGTTCACCGCAATAATGCCGCCATACGCCGACACCGGATCGCAGCGAAGCGCCTTCTCGTAAGCGTCGGTGAGCGAAGCGCCTTCCGCAACGCCGCACGGATTGGCGTGCTTGATGATCGCCACCGCCGCTATCCGATGCGGATCGAATTCGGCAACGCATTCGAACGCCGCGTCGGTGTCGTTGACGTTGTTGTACGAGAGCTGCTTGCCCTGCACCTGCCGCGCCGTCGCGACACCAAACCGCTTTTCCCCGGTGAGATAGAAGCCGGCCGCCTGATGCGGATTCTCGCCGTAGCGCATCGGCTCCGACAAGCGCCCGCCGAGCGCGCGATAAAGCGGCGCCGATTCGTTCAGCGTCGCCGCCAGCCAATTCGAGATCGCGGCATCGTAGGCGGCGGTGCGCGCATAAGCCGTTTGCGCCAGCTTGCGGCGGAAGTCGCCAGTCGTCTGGCCGTCATGCGCGTCGAGTTCGGTAAGCACGCGCGCGAGATCCGAGGTATCGGTGACAACCGCCACATCCGCGTGGTTCTTCGCGGCAGCGCGGATCATCGCCGGCCCACCGATGTCGATATTTTCGACGCATTCGTCGAAGCCTGCGCCGCGTGCGACGGTTTGCTGGAAGGGATAGAGATCGACCACCAGGAGATCGATCGGCTCGATCCCGTGCGCATACATCGCTGCCTGATGCTCGGGATTGTCGCGGATGGCGAGGAGACCGCCATGCACCTTCGGGTGCAGCGTCTTGACGCGCCCATCCATCATTTCGGGAAAGCCGGTCAGTTCCGAGACGTCTTTGACCGCAAGCCCGGCCTCGGTGAGCACCCGCCGCGTTCCCCCGGTCGAGACGAGCTCGATGTTGCGGCGAGCGAGCGCGCGGGCGAAATCGACGAGCCCGGTCTTGTCTGAGACGGACAAAAGCGCGCGCGAAACGCGGCGAAGGTCAAGCGGCATCGGTCACTCGTCAACTGCGGGCGCGCGCGCTTAGCACGGTTTTGCCCGAAGGGGGAGCGCTCCGCGCTCGCGTCAGTCCACGACACGCGCCAGGGTCCAGGCGATCGTCACATCGCCTTCGATCCGCCCTTCGATCACCATCTGACGGCTGCCGCGCGGGCCGTTCGGAGCGGCGAAGAAGATTGAGTCTTCCAGCGCGACCGCGCGGCCGCCGGCGTCGAAGGTGAAGCGCTCGCCGCTCGGCAGATCGAGAACGACGCCCTGGCCCTCCCATATCGACGTGGCCGCGACCGAAGGATGCAAGTGAAAGCGCGAGGCAAACCGATGCGCCGCAGCGGTTCCGGGCTGCTGTGCGCGCGTCAGGCTGTCCTCGCCTAAAAGCCGGCCGCCATCCGGTGAAAGCGTGAGCGTCCGCGCATGAACAAAACCAAAGCGCGAGGCATAGCCGTCATGTGACAGCGCCAGACGCTCGCCGTCTGCCGTGTTGCTGCGCGCGACCTCTACGCGCGTCGGGCCGGATAGAATCTGGCCTTGGAAAAACCGGTCGAGACCCGCGCTCGAAGAGAAGCGGCATGAGGATGTGTCGTCGATGATCAGCGTCGAATGAGCGGCACTCGTGCGCGCCATCTCGCGCGCCGCATTTCGGTTCGGACCGGGCGCGCCGCAATTGACAATGATGCGCTCGCCTCCAAACGAAAACTCAAACGACAGACAGCCGGCATGCGCTTCGGTCGAATAGGCGGGTGGCGGCGGGCGCCCGGTGTCGACGATCAGCGCGGCGCCACCCGCCTCCATCCGCTGATAGCCCGAATACGGCGCGTTGAGGAGCGCGCGCCCGCGCACGTCGTCGTAGGCGAGCAGCGTCGCGATCAATTCCGGTTGCGTGACGCTCATGCCATTGAACAGCGCGAGCGTGCCGTCGCCATGGCGCAGGAGCCGCAGCATCGGCATGATGCGGTCGATGGCGTTAAGCAACGACGCAGGCATTTGCGTTCCGCGCGCCGCGTAAGCCTGACGCAACGGCAGAAGCTCGAGCAGGAGATCGACGATCGTTTGCGGATTTCGCGCAATATGGCCCCCATCGGCCATCAATTGGCGCGAGAGTTCGCGCCCGAGAAGCTGTGTCGCCGCGCGCTGCGTGCGCTGATCGGCATCGCTGCAAACCGCGAGCTCGGCGAGCGCGATCGCCGCGAAGAGGCGCCATTCGCCTTGCGCATCTTCGGTGAGCGCGCGCAGGAGCTGCGTCCGCGCGCGGGCGAAATGATGCATGAAGCGCCGGTAAAAGTCCGGCTCCGCGTCCTGCAGAAGCATCGGCGACTGCGAGAGGAAAGCCAGGATGCGCCGGGACACGACGCGCGGCTCCCACATCGGATCGTCGGCGGCGGGTCGGCCACGCAATTTCAGGAAGTCCGCGACGAGCGCGCGCGCGTTGGCCCGCGAAGTCTGCGCATCGGCGGCACGCAGATGCTTCAGCCAGCCGAAGCCGCCGAGCGCGCGCGCCCAGGATTTCGACGGCGCCTCGATCTCGAACGGCGACAAGGCACCGGCATTCACGATTTTCCCGCCGAAGGCGAAATAGCCGTCCTGGATTTCGCTGGCGATCGTCGGATCGACGGTGCGAATATCCTGCGGCGCGATCAACAGCCGCTGCGGCGCCTTCGCGCGCACGCTGCGCAACGGCCGCAGCGGTTCGGCGGCGATCCGGAAGGCGCGGCGCAAACCGCGGCGGCCAAGCATGCCGACGAGCTTCAGCCGTTCGGCGACGACGGACAGAGGAGGGTCTCCTCGAGAAAGGCAACAGCCGCAAGACGCTCAAGCGCGGCGCGGCGGGGCGCAGACTATCAGACGGCAAACGTTTAGACGGCGTTAACCATACCCTCGGCGGCGCCCCTGCGGGCTTGACGCATTCATATCCCGTCGGTTATGAGTTAAATTGATAACCCCTGGTTTATGAATCCCCGATGCCGGGCGCCGAGGATGTGCTGTTCCGAACCCTTGCCGATCCGACGCGGCGGGCGATCTTCGAGCGCCTCTGCCGCGACGGCGAGCAGACGGTTGGCGCCTTGCAGGCGCGCGCCGGCGTCTCGCAGCCGGCCGTCTCCAAGCATCTCGGCATCCTGAAGCAGGCGGGGTTGGTACGCGATCGCCACCATGGCCGCCAGACGCACTATAGCGCTCAGCCCCGCGGGCTTGCGCCGCTCATCGACTGGACAGCTGAGATGTCGACGTTCTGGGAGAGCCGGTTAGATGCGCTCGAAAATGTCCTGAAAAGGATGGACCAATGAGCAAAGCCGGCGCGACGCCAGCAAAAGCGGGCGCCTCCCCCTCCAAGCTGATCGACGCGCGGATCAAGGAGCTCGGCGATTGGCGCGGCGAGATGCTCGCGCGCGTGCGCCGTCTCATCAAAGAGGCCGACCCCGAAGTTGTGGAGGAATGGAAGTGGCGCGGCGTTCCGGTCTGGGAGCATGCCGGCATCATCTGCACCGGCGAGACTTACAAGAACCTCGTGAAGCTGACCTTCGCCAAGGGCGCGTCCTTGGACGATCCCTCGCGCCTCTTCAATTCCAGTCTCGACGGCAATGTGCGGCGCGCCATCGACATCCATGAGGGCGACAAGATCGATGAGAAGGCATTGAAGGCGCTCGTTCGCGGCGCCGTCGCACTGAACACATCGGCGCGCGCGCAGAAGAAATCGAAGAGCGCTTAAGCATCGCCAAGGGCCGAAGCACATGAACAATATCGCGACCGAGACGCGTTCCGTCATCGTCGAACGCGACATCCCGCATCTGCCGGAAAAGATCTGGCGCGCGCTGACTGAGCCGCACCTGATCGAGGAATGGCTGATGCAGAACGATTTTCAGCCTGTCGTCGATCACCGCTTCAATCTGCGCGGCGATTGGGGCGCCGTCGATTGCCAGGTGCTTGAAATCGAGCCGCACAAGACGCTGTCGTAGAGATGGGACGCGATGGGACTCGAAAGCATCGTCACGTGGACGCTCACGCCGACCCGCACGGGAACGCATCTGCGCATGGAGCAGGCGGGCGTCCGCCGCGACCAAGAGCAGGCCTTCCAGGGTGCCAAGTTCGGTTGGCAAAAATTCTTCGCCAACCTGGAGCAGGTCTTGGCGCGCACGGAGTGAACAGCGCCTCGTCCTAGGAGGCCCCGATCGCCAATGATTACCCAATCGGGAGAGCGGCCATCAATATCTAATCCCCCAAGAGGACCATAGCGGGCTCGTAACTCACGAAATGAATTGCAGCTGATACTTTGAGAAGGAACGGCGCTCGCTGCTTGTAAGCACTTGCGTCTTCCGCTGTCGTTCCTAGCCAGACGTTCGGGTATCCCTCGCCCCAATCAGAGGGCAGCATCTTTCGTATATTTTGCGGCCGCTTTGTCAGAAGCTGCCAGTCCAACTGGTCACATTCACGAATCAGATTGAACAGATCAGCGCGCCATGTGGGATCGACTTGATTATCGAACACATCCGCAAGGGACGCGCAGAAGACGCGCTGCCGCCTCCCATGCTCGACCTGAAACAACCTTGCTCGGCTGTTCCACAACAAGGGACCTCGCCAAAGGATTCAGTGGTGCGTCGACGCGGATAGTTGCCCCATTCGACCTGACCACTCCGCTTGGCCCATTTTTCCGCGTAGCAGAAGTCGCACGCCGACGGGACTCCTTTGCCCCGGGCCACTTTCGTGCAGCCAACCCACGGGTTGAAGGTCGCATCGGTCCACTCAATCTTCGATCGACTGCCCATGCACTTCCGCCTTTGGTCGAGAGCAAATCGCTCCCTGATCGGGAGATTATCCGATATTTCAATTAAGGGAACAAAGAACGAACAGATAATCCGCCCTCGATCACCCCACCACCCGCTGGAACCGCGCGGCAAAAAACCCATCCAGCCCCGCGAGCCGCGGCTCGTCATGCGGCCAGGCATTCGGCAGCGTGCGCAGCGTGCCGTCTGATGTGACGAACTCCGCCGGTATCGGGTCCTCCTCCGTGATCGGCGCGAGGCGCAGATCGGGATTGCGGCGCAAGAGCGCCGGGACATGCGCCTCGCCCTCTTCGGGCTCCAGCGAGCAGCTGCAGTAGACGAGCCGCCCGCCCGGCGCGAGCAGGGTCGCGGCGCGGTCGAGCATGCGCGTCTGCAACGCGGTGAGCGTCTCGATGTCGCCCGGCCGCTTCGTCCAGGCGACATCCGGGTGCCTGCGTATCGTGCCGGTCGAGGCGCACGGCGCATCGAGCAGGATCGCATCGAACGGCCCGCCGGAATAGGACATCGCATCGGCGACGATCACCTCGGCGTGGAGATGCAAACGCTCCAGGTTTTCGGTGAGCCGCCGCAGCCGCTCGGCCGAGCGGTCGAGCGCCGTCACTTGCGCGCCCGCGGTGGCGATCTGGGCCGTCTTGCCGCCCGGCGCGGCGCAAAGATCGAGCACACGTTCGCCGGCCCGCGGCGCGAGCAGCCGTACCGGCAGGGCGGCGGCGGCGTCCTGCACCCACCATTCGCCGTCGGAATAGCCGGGCAGCTCGGCGACCGGCTCGTGGCTGCGCAGACGCACCGAGCCGGTCGGCAGAAGCATGCCGCCGAGGCGCTCGGCCCAGCCCTGCGGATCGCTTTTCACGCTGAGATCCAGGCGCGGCTCCTCGCGATGCGCCGCGGCGATAGCGTGCGCCGTCTCCTGCCCGTAATGCTTGCGCCAGCGCGCGGCGAGCCAAGCCGGCGTGTCCTGATCGAGCGGGTCGGAGGCGGAGAGGAATTCCTCGCGGCGGCGGGCGAGGTTGCGGAGCACGCCGTTGATCAACGCCGCGAAGGGCGCGGTCTTGGCATCGAGCCGCGATTCGCGAACGGCGAGATCGACCGCCGCATGGTCGGGCACATCGAGGAAAAGGATTTGCGCCGCCGCGACGATCAAGAGCCATTCGAGCTGGCCGGCCTGACGCGGCAGGCCCTTTTCCAGAAGCGCGGCGAGGGCATGCCGGATCGTCCCGAGCCGGCGCAGCGCCACCGTCGCGATCGAGCGCGCCAGCGCCGTGTCGCGGATATCGAGCCCCGCGACGCGAGAGGGCACGGCGGACGGCGAGAAGCGCTCGTCGAGCGCGTGCGGGCCGGTCAGCACGTCGGCGATGACACGTGCCGCGGCGACACGTGCCGCGAGACCCGGGACGTTCGCCATCTCGCGCGCACGTATCTCGTCCGCCGATTGACCCTGCCTGGGCTTGGTTCGCTGCCCGGTGCGCCGGGTCGGTTTGCTCACGCCGCGTCCTTAACCGTGTTGCCTCAGTTCAACCCCACGGCCCCTGAGCCGACGATGAACGGCCGCGATTCCAGCGCGAATCGGCGAGCCCACGGCCACCCAGGAATGTGCCGGGCTCACGTGGCGGTTCTGCGGTCTGGCGGAACGGCTGCCAGCCGCCGGCGCTTTCGTAAGCCGGCTCGCGCGGCGCGGCGGCGGGAGGCGGCGCCGCTTGCCAGCTCGCCCCCGTGCTGCGCGCGAGGTCCTCGAGGGCGGCAATGCGGTTCTCGACCGCCGGGTGGGTCGAGAACAGGCTGTCCATGCCGCGGCCGGTCAGCGGGTTGACGATGAAGAGATGCGCCATTGCCGGATGCGCCTCGACCACCTCGTCGGGAATGCGCTGCGCCGCATCGGCGATTTTGGCCAGCGCCGAGGCAAGCCAGAGCGGATTGCCGCAGATCTCAGCGCCGTCGCGATCGGCCTCGTATTCGCGGCCGCGGCTCACCGCCATCTGCACGATCATGGCGGCGATCGGCGCAAGGATCGCCATGGCGATCGACCCGAAGAAGCCGAGGCTGCGCCGCCCGCCGCCGAAGAAGAAGCCCCAATGGGCGATCGACGAGATAGCGCCGGCGAGGGTGGCGGTAATGGTCATGGTCAGCGTATCGCGATTTCGCACATGGGCGAGCTCGTGGCCGAGCACCCCCGCCAGCTCCTCGCGCGACAGCATCTGAATGAGGCCGGCATTCACAGCGACCGCGGCGTGCGTCGGATCGCGGCCCGTTGCGAAGGCATTCGGCTGCGGGCTGTCGACAAGGAAGACACGCGGCATCGGCAGGCCGGCGCGGCCCGACAAATCACCGACGAGTCGGACGAGATCGGGCGCCGCAGCGTAATCGACCTCGCGCGCATCGACGGCAGACAGCGCCATGCGGTCGGAATTCCAATAGGCGAAAAGGTTTGTGCCGATGGCGAAGACGAGCGCGATCATCATGCCGCCGCGCCCGCCGAGCACCGCTCCGACGACCAGGAACAGCGCGGTCATCGCCGCAAGCAACACCGCCGTACGCATGAATTGCATAGGGGCCTCCTCCGGCGCCGTGCCGGACCTTAGCATCCCATATAGGTGGGGTTAGGATCGCGACGAACGCAAGGCGGGCGGACAGGCCGGTGGAAGAAAAACAGCACTCGCAACAACCAGCAGCCGCAGAGTCGCCGGCCAGCCCACGGAAACTAACGCCAGAGGCCGAGCGCGCATTGGCGGAAGCAGCCGCGCGCCGGAAGGCGCGGGAGGATGCCCCGCGGCCGAAGGAAATCGCCGGCCGCGAGGGGCCGGAGCCGACGCGCTATGGCGACTGGGAGGTGAAGGGCATCGCCAGCGATTTTTGATGCAAGAGCCCAGTCCCGCGGCGGCGTTAAGCCTACCACTAAGTAAAAATACGCCCGCGAACCGGTTCAATTAACTTCCGGCGAAAAGTGTCCCTTGAGCCGGAAAGCACGTGCACACCAAGCTACTCCCGACCAACGTCCTCAATACGTCAAGCGTACGCGGCTGGTTTACCAGGTGGGCCGCAAAGCACGATTTGCGTTTGGTTCCTGATATGTCCCGGCACTCGCCAGCAGGGCCCATTACCACGACTTCATGCTGTCCTCGACCTCGGCCGACCACATCGGCAGCTATCGACGAGGTGCGGTGGAGTTCGTGGGCATACTCGGCCAGTCGCTACGCGAGGGCGGCCGGGACTGGCGCGACATCAAATCCTGTCTCGAGATCGGCTGCGGGTATGGGCGAATCATTCGCGAGCTACGTCGCGAAATTCCGCCACCCTGCATCTCCGTCTCCGATCTTATCGATGAGGGCGCACGTTTCACCGCCGCCGAATTCGGCGTCCGGCGCGTTCCCGTCGTCGAAGCAATGGGTATGGGCTAACCTGGATCGTCGCTGACGAGGTCAAGAAGATGGTCGC
>DATAOB010000044.1:0-72752 GCA_036265935.1 Beijerinckiaceae bacterium | reverse complement strand
GTCACGATCGAGATCGGCGTCACTTCCGATCCGGTGCCGGCCGTCGTCGGCGCGAGAATGAGGGGTAGCCTTTGTCCCTTGGCGAGCCCGACGCCGTAGATCGCATCGAGCGGCTCGTCGCTCTTGGTGAGATACGCGACGAGTTTCGCGGTATCGAGCGCCGAGCCGCCGCCAATCGACAAGACGAGATCGATCTTTTCCGAACGCGCGCGCTTTGCCGCGGCTTCGATGACGTGCGAGGGCGGATCCGCAACGACGTCTTCGAACACGGAGAGCGATACGCCGGCTTTGCTCAACGCGTCTTCGGCGCCGCGCGTCAGCCCGGCATTGCGAACGCCGTTGTCGGTGACGAGCATGACGCGCTTGGCGCCATAGGAGCTCACAATCTCGGCGATTTTCCCCGCGGCGCCCGTCTCGAACACGATGTTAGGACAGGTCTGGAAGGTGAAAGAATTCATGGGAGCTCCTCGCCTACTAGAATTTACTCGGCCGGCTCGAGTTCCGGGCTTTTTACTTTCGCGCGGAGTTCCTCGACAAGCACGCGCGTATTTTCGGAATAGTCGATCGGCACCGCGACGAGATGCACGCCGCCTTGCTTGAATGCCTTGTCGAGCATCGGCACGAGGTCCTCGACCGCTTTCACGCGATGACCGCGCGCGCCGTAGGACTCGGCATATTTGACGAAATCCGGATTGTTGAAGGTCATGCCGTAATCGGGGAAGGCGTCGACCGCCTGTTTCCAACGTATCATGCCATAGGCCGAGTCATCCAGAATGATGACGATGAGATTGACCTTGAGCCGCACCGCGGTCTCGATCTCCTGGCTGTTCATCATGAAACCGCCGTCGCCGCATACCGCCATGACGCGGCGCTTCGGATATAAAAGCGCCGCCATGATCGCCGACGGCAACCCCGCCCCCATGGTCGCAAGCGCGTTGTCCAGGAGCAGCGTGTTCGGCACGTAAGTGCGGTAATTGCGGGCAAACCAAATCTTGTACATGCCGTTATCGAGACAAACGATGCCGTCTTCCGGGATGACGCGCCGCACGTCGCGCACCAAGCGCTGCGGCGTGATCGGAAAGCGGTCTTCGTCGCAGCGATCGATGATGTGCTCGAGAATGCGTTCGCGCAACGGCAGCAGCGCGCCCGCATTCGGCAGCTTGCCTTCGAGCTTCTCGGCAAGCAGCCTTAGGCTTGGGCCGAGATCGCCGACCACTTCGCAATGTGGATAATAGACCTCCTCGACATTGGCCGGCGTGTAGCTGATGTGGATCACCTTCGGTCCACGCGGCCCCATTATTAGGGGCGGCTTCTCGATCGTGTCGTGACCAATGGCGATGATCACGTCCGCGCGATCGATCGCTTCGTGCACGTAATCTCGCTCCGAGAGAGCCGCGGTGCCCATGTAGAGATTGGAGCCGCCGGCTACCGTGCCCTTCCCCATCTGCGTGGTGAAGAACGGAATGCGCGTACGCAACACGAAGCCGCCGAGATCGCTAGTGGAGCGGGGCCGGCTGGCCGCGGCGCCAAGCATGATCAGCGGGCGCTTGGCTTGCAGGATCATCTCGGCGGCGCGCTCGATTGCCCGCGATTGTGCGACCGGTAGCTCGACCGGATGCGAAGGCACGATCTCGGCCTCGCCCTCCTCCGAGGCGATGTCCTCCGGCAATTCGAGCAGAACCGGGCCGGGGCGCTCCTCGGTTGCGACGCGGAACCCATCGCGCACGATGGTCGGAATCGAGGACGCCGACACGATCTGCCTGGCCATCTTGGTGACCGGCCGCATCGAGCTGATCACGTCGACGATCTGGAACTTCGCCTGTCGGGACGAGAGGATGCCTTTCTGTCCGGTCAGGATGATCATTGGCATAGCGCCAAGATGCGCGTATGCGGCGGCCGTCGAAAAATTCAGCGCGCCCGGACCGAGCGTGGAAATGCAAACTCCCGGCCGGCCCGTGAGGCGCCCGTGCGTCGCAGCCATGAAGCCGGCGGCCTGCTCATGGCGCGTCAGCACAAGCTCGATTTTCGACGTGCGAAGCGATTCTACGACATCCAGATTTTCCTCGCCTGGTATGCCAAATACGCGTTCAACGCCCTCGTTCTCCAAAGCTCGAACCAGAAGATCTGAACCCTTGGGCATCGGTTCCCCTTTTCTCTTCTACTCAACAGCCGCACAACGGTCCAATCACGGCTAGTGAAGCTGCTTGATTACCGCGACCGGGCTCAGAAGCCGTAGAGCTTGGCGGGATTGTCTACCAGAATTCGCGCTTGCAGCTTGGGATCGGGCGCCCAATTAACCAGCAAGTCGAGCAGCACAGCGTCATCGGGCTTGGCGTCGGCGGGCGAGGTGGGATGCGGCCAGTCACTTCCCCAAACCATGCGTTCGGGCGCGAGCTGGACGAATGCGTGTGCGAGCTTGCTTCTGTCAGCATAAGGTGGCGGACCGACCTTGGACAGGATGTAGGCCCCGGTCAGCTTCACCCACGCGCCGCGGGATTGGATCAGGTCTGCAATAACGCGAAATGCGGGATGATCGGGTCCGGCGGGTTCGGGAAGGTGCCCCATGTGGTCAAACACGACCGGCACGGGCAAATGCTCCAGCACCTCCTTCAACTCGACAATCTTGTCGCCTTCAGACACGAGCTGGATATGCCAGCCATGATCCGCGATCTTGCGAGCGACAGGCGTCATATCGTCCATAGGGGCGCCCCCAGGCAAGCGGGTGCCGAACCGCACGCCTCGGATACCGGCAGCGTGCAGGCTGGTCAATTCGGCACTCGTCACCGAAGCGTCGAGCATGGCCACGCCGCGCGCATTCTCGCCGAACGCCTTGACGGATTCGACCAGGAGCCGGTTGTCAGTTCCATAGGTAGACGGCTGCACGACGACGTTGCGGGTTAGGCCAAGTCGGCGCTGCAGCTTGCGATAATCTTCAACGCTGGCGCGGCGGGGAAGCGCGCGTCATAGATGTGATGGTGGCAGTCGGTCGCATTTGGGGGCACCGCGATCGAGGGACGTTCCGTACCGGACGACCATGGTACGGACTGGGCCCACGCGCGGTGCGTTCCGGCAGCTAGAGTCCCGCCTGCGCCGGCGAGGAGGATTGCGAGGTGCTCGCGGCGTGTAATCAAGCTGTTCATGAGTTTCTCCAGTGTCAGTCGTGCGAATAAAGCGTCTGACCAGACGCAGGCATGCGGGTCATGAGGATGCTGCCCGTCTCGGATTCCGTGATGAAGAGGGTGGCATTGTCCGGCCCACCGTACGCGATGTTAGTGGTCGAGATTCCGGCCGGCGATCTCACGCGGAGGATCGGCTCCGCGACAGTGCAGTGCGGCGAAGCCGACATTGACCCTGTCGAGCAAGGTTCTTGGGCAAAATGATACGGGGGCGAACGGTGACGAACTACATCGTTGGTATTGTCTTTCTCTTATACGCTCTGTTTGCGCCAAACGGATCGCAAGCAGCGACGGGTGACAACCTCCAGCCCTCCTCGCCCGAAAAAATCCAGAGTTACGAGACCGGCTACTCGCTCATGGTCAGCTGCAACAATCCGCAGCAGCGTGCTTATTGCGTCGGCTACATCATCGGCGTGATCGACGCGCACAATTCGCTCGCCGGCACCCGCGCCGATAAGGGCCTGCGCATTTGTCTGACGAACGGGCTGCTCAAGTCGCAGGCCGCAGCAGCAGCGGCGAAATATCTCACCGAGCATCAGGACCTGTTGAACAGCGATGCGGCGAGCGCCGCGTTCGAGGCGCTGTCGAAGGCATTTCCCTGCCTCTAGGCGCGGCGCGTCCCTTCAGACGCTCGGCGGCCACTTGCCCTGCGCGGGATAAGCTTCCTCTGCACCCGGCCAGGGCGGCATGGTGATCGCCACCATGGCGAGCGGCTCCGGCCCGAACGAGCGGAATTGGAATGCCGTGCCGAGCGGGATGGTCAGCGCCACGCCCGCGTGAAGCGCCACGACCGCCTCCAGCTCCGCCCGCTTTCGCCACATCTCGCCGCGCCCGCCGATCACGAACCAGATTTCCTCGACGCCGCGGTGCGCGACCGCGCGCGATGTCTTGCCTGCGGCGAGCTCGAAATGTGCCAGGCTGCCGCCAGTCAGCGAAAGCAGCGGCCGAACGTCGGCACCGTCCGGAGCTTTGACGAGCGGCGAGTCGCCTAGGGCGAGCGTGGCGAAAGGTGTCAGACTCATCTCAACCAAGCCCGTGCGCGAGAAGCACGATCGCGTCCGCACCTGCGACGCGGTCCTCGGCGATCTCCCAATAAGCCGGCGAACCCAGAAAAGCGCGCGCCGATGTCTCGCTCGGGAACGACATCACGACAACCTTGTCGCAGTCGGACGCGCCCTCCAACGCGACCGGATGCTCGTCCGCCGCAAGCAGCCGTCCGTCGAATTGGCGGAATACATCCATGAAGCGCGATTGATAGCGGTCGTAGCGCGGGCGATCCTTAAATTTCAGTTGCGCGATTACATAAACGGTCATGCGCGGCGCACTCCAAATCATGGGATGGGCGTTAACCCTGCATACAATCTGATTCAAATGCCACGCAAATCCAGTCGTATCTGCCGGATTCTCGCCGTTTACATTCAGTCCTGCTTTACCTCTCCGCCATTAGGGTCGCCGAGCACGGCCCCTTGAGCCCGGTTGCCTCCGCGGAGATTTGCATGATCGAGACAATCCGTAAGCTCGTCGACGAACACGGCCGCATGCCGGTGCCGGCCGCGAGCCTCAAGCCCGATCAGGATCTCTACGCCGCCGGGCTCACCTCATTTGCGACCGTGCAGCTCATGCTCGCCATCGAGGAAGCTTTCGACATCGAATTCCCCGAGCGGATGCTGAACCGCCGCTCCTTCGCGAGCCTTCGGCGATCGCTGCCTGCGTTAACGAAATCGAACCGGCGCGGCTTGCCTCGTGATCGCCTTCGCCAATCGCGCGGCTGAAGTTGCGGCCATTGCCGCGCAACATGCCGACGACGTCGACCGCGAGGCGCGCTTCCCGCGCGAGACGCCGGCAGCGCTTAGAGATGCACGGCTCCTGTCGATCCTGATCCCGGAAGAGCTCGGCGGCGAGAGCGCCACGCTCGCCGACGTTGCGGAAATCTGCTCGCTCATCGGCTAGAACTGCGCCTCCAGCGCGATGATGTATGCGATGCATAACATCAAGGTCTCGAGCCTAGTCTCGCACGGAAGCGACAGCGACTGGGCATCGCGGCTTCATGCAGCGCACCTCAGACGAGCAGCTCCTGCTTGCCTTCGTGACAACCGAGGGTGGCATCGGCGGCGATCTCAGGAACAGCATCTGCGCCGTCGAAATCGACGGCGACAATTTCAAGCTCGGCAAGGACGCGACCGTCATCTCCTACGGCGCCCATGCCGATGCGATCCTCGTCACCGCGCGCCGCGCGCCGGATGCGCCCTCCTCCGATCAGGTGATGGCGGTCGTTCTCAAAGGTCAGTGCAAGCTCAATCGCACCACCGGCTGGGACACGCTCGGCCTGCGCGTCACCTGCAGCGAAGGCCTCCGCCTCGAGGCCGAAGCGACCGCCGCACAAATCCTGCCGAAACCGTTCGCCGAAATCGCCACGCAATCGATGCTCGCGACATCGCATCTCCTGTGGAGTGCGGTGTGGTTCGGCGTCGCCAACGATGCGCTCGCGCGCGCGCAGAATTTCGTGCGTGCCCAGGCCAAGGGCCGCCCCAACGTCACCCCACCCGGCGCGCTGCGCGTCGCCGAAGCCGCCAGCATGCTGCAGCTCATGCGCGCTAACACGCTCGACGGGCTGCGCCGCTTTGCCCGCGCCCAGGCCGACAGCGACGAGCTGACCTCCGTCGGCTTCGCCGTTCGGCGCCTCGCGACTTGCCGGCGAAGTCATCAACCACGCAATGCTCGTCTGCGGCATTCTCGGCTACAAGAACGACACGCCGTTCAGCATCGGCCGCCACATGCGCGATGTCCTCTCGGCGCCGATCATGATCAGCAATGACCGCATCTTCGGCAACATGTCGAACCTGCTGCTTGTGCATCGCCTCGATCCGCACCTCGCGAGCTGATCCCCATGTGCGTCAAATGCGAGACCTTTCTTGACGGGCTCTTCGAGCACGGGCTCTTGACCGACACCGGCGTCGACGGCCTTTACGGCCGCGGCGGACAATTCGAGCGCGTCGTCACCGGGCTCGAAAACCTGATTTCGCGCTATGGCGATGAAGACAATGCCGAGGTGGTGCGCTTCCCGCCCGGCAATGAACCGCGCGCTGTTTGAAAAAAGCGGCTATCTAAAAAGCTTTCCGACGCCTGCGTCGGCTTCGTTCTCGAGCGCCTGACGCTCGCGCTCTTCAAGCATCACGGCTTCGATGTCGCCTCCTGGCCTTCCAGCGTACGCGCCGTGCATTGCATGACGAGAGCCGTGGCCGGAGACGAATTGCTATGTCGATCTGTGGATCGAGCTTTTGGCCGCGCGCGGTTTTGCGCCGGAAGCGGCGCTCGGTTTTACGCTGACACAAGATTTCGAAGGGGACCAGTTCACCTTCTTCAAGTTCCCGCTGCAGGATCTCGAGGCGCTGTATGGCACTGTCGTGCAGGAACTCTCGATCTACGATTCCGTCGAAACGCACACGATCGAGCAAGCCGCGCGCGGCCGCCCGGTGCTGATCGAAGTCGACGGCTTCTACCTTCCCGATACGCGCGGCGTCTCCTATCGCCGCCAGCACACCAAGACGACGATTGCGGTCAACCGCATCGATCCCGCGTCTCGCTCGCTCGAATATTTCCACAATGACGGTTTCTTCGCACTTGGCGGCGAGGATTATGACGGCGTTTTCGCCAAGCTGCCGCAGCAGCAGCGTGACGACATTCTTTTCCCTTATGTGGAATTCGTTCGCTTCGATGGAAGCGCATTAAAGGGGGAGGCGCATCGCCTCGCCGCCTTGACACGCCTTCGTCAGTATTTCGCACGGCGGCCCACGCCGCAATCCGATTCGCGCTTTTAGCGAAGCAATCAGTTTCCAGGCTGAAGCGGTCGCGCAGCGCCCGCCGGATTTCTTCCACGCCTATGCCTTCAACACGCTGCGCCAGCTCGGCGCCAATTTCGAGCTCTGCGGCAGCCATCTCCAATGGCTGGTCCCGACCGGCAAAGGGGCCGACGCGATCGCCGCCTGCAAAGCGATTTCCGGCGGCGTCAAGAGCCTGCAATTCCAGCTCGCCCGCGCGGTTGCCCGCAAGCGCTTTTCCGGCCTGCAGGAGGCGCTGACGCCGGTCGCCGACGCCTACGACGCGCTGTTCGAGACTATCGCGCGAATCGCGTAAGGTCGGCGGTGAACCCGCGGCCCACGTCCCATGAACATTAGCCACATCCCCGGGCGCCGAAGGCGACCCGGGGTCCAGAAGCAGACGCTTTTGCTCTGGGTCCCGGACGCCGCAAGGCAGGCAGTTTAGGCAGCCTGCGTACACTTGGCTGCTTGCGGCTCCGGGAAGGTGGCAAGTTTCAGAGATAGCGCCGATGGCGCGCAGTAGCATAACCGGGGAAGTGCGCACACCGTTGCGCGGACGCTTTAGCGCCGTCGTCCTGCAACAAGGGCGCGTGATTGTGGACGCCGATTTCAACGAGCTCGCACCAGGCTCAAATTGGCAGCCGAGATTTTGATCCGATCGCGCCAGTGGTCATGGGACGATCCGGTTCCGCTCGATCAGCGCGAGGTCTGGTACCGTTGCGATTTCGAAGCGAACGGATCGCACTACATCGAGTTTCACGGGCTGGCGACGATCTTCAACATCTTTCTCGATGGCGAGCACATCGCCTCTTCGCACGACATGTTCGTGCCGCTGAGCTGCAACGTAAATCTCAGCAGTAAGCATCGCCTCGAAATCCGCTTTCGCCCGCTGACGCCGTATCTCGAAAACAAAAGCCGCGCGCGCTGGCGGCCGCGCATGATCCAGCCCTCCGGGTTGCGCAACGTGCGCACGACCGCGCTCGGCCGCATGCCTGGGTTCGCCCCGCCGGCACCGCCGGTCGGCCCGTGGCGCGATATCGAGCTTGTATCGCACGGAAAAGTCCGTGTCCTTCGCGCCGATCTGAAGCCGCGGCTCGAAGATGCGACCGGCATTCTCGATGTCACGATCGAAACGCAAGGCGCGCAAAACAGCGAGGCGACGCTGACATGCGCCGGCGAAACAACGACCCTGCGGCAAACGCGCGCTGACGTCTACGAAGGCACGCTGCGCACTCCGAATGTCGCGCCGTGGTGGCCGCATACGCATGGCGAACCGCACCTGCATCAAGTCGCGGCGCAGATCGGCTCAACAAAGATCGATCTCGGCCGCACCGGCTTCCGCCGCATCGAAATCGATCGCGGGCCGGACGGGCGCGGCTTCGGACTCGTCATCAACGGCGAGCCCATCTTCTGCCGCGGCGCCGTATGGACACCCGCCGACCCGATCGGTCTTAACAGCTCGCGCGAGCGGCTTCTGCCGCTGCTGCAGCAAGCACGCGATGCCGGCATGAACATGCTGCGCGTCGGCGGCACGTTGTTTACGAGAACGACGCTTTCTGCAATCTATGCGACGAACTCGGAATCCTTATCTGGCACGATTTTCAGTTCGCCAATTTCGACCATCCGATCGGCGATCCGGATTTCTGCAATCTTGTCGAGCAGGAAGCACGCGCCTTTCTCGACCGCACGCAAGCCTCGCCCGCCCTCGCGATCCTTTGCGGCGGCAGCGAAGTTTTTCAGCAGGTCGCGATGATGGGAGTGTCGGAGAAGAGCTGGCGCTCGCCTCTGTTCGACGAGATTCTTCCCGCCATCGCGCGTGAGATGTGGCCCGACTGCGCTTACGTCGAGAACTCGCCCTCCGGCGGCGCCCTGCCCTTTCATGCGAACGCCGGCGTCCCGCATTACTACGGCGTCGGCGCCTATCGCCGCCCCCTCGAAGATGCGCGTCGCGCAGACGTGCGCTTTGCTTCCGAATGTCTCGGCTTCGCCAACGTGCCGGACGCCGCGAGCGTCGCGCGCGATTTCGGCGAGGCGCCGCTTAAAAATCCGCTCTGGGACGCACGCATTCCCCGCGATTGGGTCGCGTCGCAGGATTTCGAGCAAGTCCGCGACCACTACGTCGCCGAGCTCTATGCGGTCGACCCGCAGGAACTCCGGCAAAATAATCCGGCGGTTATCTCGATCTCGGCCGCGCCGCCGTCGCTGAGGTGATGGAAGCAACCTTCACGGAGTGGCGCCGGGCCGGATCGCCGACGCGCGGCGGGCTGGTCTGGTTCTTCAAAGATCTCTGGCCATCCCCCGGCTGGGGCGTGCTCGATTGGCGCGGCGAGCCGAAATCCGCGCTTTATGCGCTGAAGCGCGCTTTTCGGCCGGTGCAACTGGTTCTGTCAGACGAGGGCGTCGCCGGTCTCATGCTGCATCTCGTCAACGAGACGGCTCATCCGATCGCGGCGGTGGTGATGCTGGAATGCCTCAGGGATGGGCGGATCGGCGTGATGCGTGCGGAAAAGCAGGTGACGCTTGCGCCGCGCAGCACGACCGCAATCCCGATGTGGAATTCTGGGGCGCCTTCTTCGATACGAGCTACGCCTATCGCTTCGGCCCTCCTTCGCACGATGTGACGATCGCGACGCTCCGCGCGCCCGAGGGCGAACCGATTGCCGAGGCTTTTCACTTCTCGCTCGGCCGCGCTGCCTTGCCGCCGCCGGCCACGATCGCGGCAAGCCTCGAGCGATGCCCCGGGGGATGGCGGCTCCGGCTCAAAGCCGATTCTTTCGCCTCATCTGTCCGCATCGAAGATCCCGCCTACCGGCCGCACGACGATTGGTTCCATTTGGCGCCCGGACGCGAGAAAATCGTCCGGCTGACCGTAGCGATCCGAGGGCAGCTCAGCCCCGCCGCGCGGGACCGTCGCGCCGCTTTTCGGCGAATCCACCTCTTACGGGAAGGCCAAATGAGTTCGGTTGAAAAGGCGCTGTCTCCGCTTCTCACCACCCCCGTCGATCCCGCCTGGATCGATTATAACGGCCACATGAACGACGCCTATTACGCGCTCGTCTTCAGCCGCACCGGCGACAAGCTTCTGGAGGCGATCGGGCTCGAGACGCACGGCCGGGAACGGACCAGCCGGACAATCTACACGACCTCGTTGATCATCCACTATCACCACGAGGTCACGACCGGCGACGTGCTCACCACATCCGCCCGCCTGCTCGAAACCGATCGGAAGCGCCTGCGCATCTGGTTCGAGATGCGCAACGCCGAAGGCACGCTGGTGGCGTCGAGCGAGCAGGTCTATCTCTGCGTGGACCAATCCGGCGAGAAACCGCGCGCCGCATCTTTCCTGTCGGAGCAGCAAACTGCGATCGCGGAGCTTCACGCCGCGACCGCCGACCTGCCCTGGCCCGAAGCCGCCGGAAGAGGAATTTCGCTGAAGCGCACCTAAGCCGCTTTATCCTGACGCCGGCAGCCCTATTCTCACCTCCGCTCGGCAGAGCTTCAAGGGGGATCGCATGCACTACGTCTGGATCATCATTATCGGCTTCCTCGCTGGCCTCATTGCGCGCTGGATATCACCGGCGCCGAACAATCCGCAGGGCTTCATCCTGACCTGCATTCTCGGCATCATCGGTGCGTTCGTCGCCACCTGGGTCGGCCAACTGGTCGGGTGGTATGGACCGAATGACAACGCGGGGTTTATCGGCGCCATCGTTGGCGCGGTGATCGTGCTGTTTATCTACCACCTGATCGCCGGCAAAGGTTATGTCGACGGGCCTGGCGGGCCTGGGCGCCGGCTCTAGTCGACGACTGACCCCGAACAGCCGAAGTTCCGGCATTTGTCGCCGACTTCGGCTGTTTCCATTTCGGGTGAGCCGTTTCAGGAAACAGCATGAAACTAAAGTTCTTTTTGGCCTTATTTGCCGCCGTAGGCGCGCAAACGTCGGCAGCGCAGACGATTCCGCTTCGGATCGGCTTCATCCCGGTTCTCGGCACGTCGCAGATTTTCGTCGCCGACCAGCTCGGCATGCTCAAAGCCGCCGGGCTCACGCCGCGCTTCACCAATTTCGAGTCCGGCCCGGTGATGATCCAGGCGCTCGCCTCCGGCACGCTCGATGTCTATGTCGGCGGCGTTGCGCCACTCGCCGTCGCCCGCTCCAAGGGCGTCGAGGTCAAGGTCGTCACCGCCACCGCGATTGACGAGATGACGGTGACGATCGGCGGCAAGTTCGCGCCTTACTTTAAGCAAGGCACCTCATCTGCCGAGGCTTTCAAGGCTTTTCACGCAGCAACCGGCAAGGTGGCGCGGATGGCGACGCAGCCGCCGGGCTCGGTTCCGCACACGACGCTCGTCCATTGGCTCGACGAAGTCGCCCACGTGCCGAAGGCGAACTACGAGATCATCACGATGGGGATCGACGCCACGCAGCAGGCGCTGCTTGCGGGGGCGGTCGACGGTTCGACCCTGCGCGAGCCGGCAATCACCGTCTCCGAGCAG
Source organism: Beijerinckiaceae bacterium (assembly GCA_036265935.1). Lineage (GTDB taxonomy): Bacteria > Pseudomonadota > Alphaproteobacteria > Rhizobiales > Beijerinckiaceae > JAFASC01. The sequence continues at coordinate 61,263 of DATAOB010000044.1, read as the reverse complement.
CGCGACCCGCGCATCAAGGTCGTCGCTTATGGCGCTGAGATGTTTAAGGATCAGCCGGGCACCGTGGTCGCCGTCTCCGGCGCGTTTCTCGCCAAGAACCCGGAGGGAGTGCAGAAGCTGGTCGACGCGATCGTTGAGGCAACGGGGATCATCCAGAAGGAGCCGAAGAAGGCGGTGCCGGCGATCGAGGCGGCGCTCGGCAAGAGCATTATCGACGAGGCGACGATCCTGAAATCGCTGTCCTCGCCCGCCTCGAAATTCACCGCCGACCCACGCGTGATCATCGACTCGACGCGCGAGATGCAGGCCTACCAGGTCAAGATCGGCACGCTCGACAAGGAATACCCGCTCGAAAGCTTGTTCGACCCCTCCTTCTATGTGAAGGCGGCGGCCGGCAAATAGTGGGTTGATCGATGCGGGCCGCGACGCCCTATTTCCTTGCGGCGATCGGACTGGCGCTGTTCCTCGGCGTTTGGGAACTCATCCCGCGCCTCGGCGTGCTTCCGCCGACCCTGCTTCCTGCGCCAAGCCAACTTCCGGCCGCGCTCGTCCGTGAAGTGAAGAGCGGCATTTGGGGCGAGTCCGTTCTCTTCAGCCTCTGGCATTACGCGATCGGGCTCGCCTGCGGCACGGGCTTTGGTGTCGTTCTTGGTGTGGCGACAGGCATGTACCGTCCCTTCGAGTGGGCACTTGCCTGGATCGTGCGCGTGCTGCGGCCGATTCCCGGTCTCGCCTGGGTGCCGTTCGCGATCCTCTGGTTCGGCATCGACCAGACCGCGGCGGTATTCATTATCGCCATCGGCTGTTTCTGGATCGTCTTCTTCGCCGCGCAAGGTGCGATCCGCGGTGTCGATCGCGACCTCTTCGAGGTCGCTGAAGCCTTCGGCTTCCATTCCGGTCCGGAAAAGCTCGTGAAGGTGCTGTTTCCTGCGGCGCTACCGGGCATCCTGATCGGCATTCGCACGGCGCTTGGTCAGGCCTGGATGGCGGTCGTGGCCTCGGAGCTCTTCGGCATCAGCGGTCTTGGCCAGCGGATGCAGCAGGCCTCAAGCCTGCTCGCGACCGATATCGTCGTCGTCTACATGCTGACCATGGCAGCGCTTTACGGCCTCGTCGACACCGCTTTCGTGTTTCTCCAGTCGCGGCTCCTTGCATGGAAGACCTGACGTGGAAAGCGTGATCGATATCGAGGGGCTCGGCATTGCCTTCGACCAGGGCGGTGTGCGTACCGAAGTGCTCCGCGGGCTCGATCTTAAAATCGCGCCTGGCGAGTTCGTCGCGATCGTCGGGCCATCGGGTGTCGGCAAGTCGACCCTGCTGCGCGTTCTGATCGGCCTCGCCAAGCCCTCCTCCGGAACGGTGCGGCTCAATCCGGACGTCAACGCCGAGCGCGCCATGGCGCTGGTCTTCCAGGATTCGCGCCTCCTGCCCTGGCGGCGCATCCTCTCCAACGTCTGTTTCGGCCTGGAGAAGGCGCATCTCTCGCGCCCCGAGCGCCGCGAACGCGCGCTTGCCGCGCTGGCGGGCGTAGGCTTACGCGATGTCGCCCGCCGCTTCCCGCATCAGCTTTCGGGCGGGCAGCGCCAGCGCGTTGCGCTCGCCAGGGCACTGGCGGTGCGGCCCGCCATCCTACTAATGGATGAGCCGTTCAGCGCGCTCGACGTACAAACGCGCGAGGGCCTGCAAGACGAGCTCATCCGCGTGCAGAAAGCGTCCGGTCAGACCGTTCTCTTCGTTACGCATGACATCGATGAGGCGGTCTATCTCGCCGACCGCGTGGTTGCGCTCGGCGGGCGGCCAGGCGAAGTGAAGATATCGCTCACCATCGATGTCCCGCATCCGCGGCGCCGCGATGACTTACATTTGCGCAATCTTTCGGCACGGATCAGAGATGTCCTTTTCGCCGAAACCGTCGTTCGCGAAGATTGGGTCATCTGAGGGCCGGCCCCTTGATTATGCGCGCGGCGCCTGATTAGGCTGCCGACAACAACGAGCGCGGATTTCAACCGGTGCCGGTTTCGGGGAGGCAGTTCAGCGTGAGTGACGAATATGTCCTCGTCACCGAGGGCCTGACGAAGGAATTTGCCGGCTTCACAGCGGTGCGCGATGTCAATCTGCGTGTCAAGCGCGGATCGATTCACGCGCTGATCGGGCCGAACGGCGCGGGCAAGACGACCTGCTTCAACCTGCTCACAAAATTTCTCAACCCGACGCGCGGGCGGATCGTCTACAAAGATCGTGATATTACGGCGCTCAAGCCAGCAGACATCGCGCGGCTTGGTCTTGTGCGCTCGTTCCAGATCTCGGCCGTGTTTCCACATCTCACCGCGCTTGAGAATGTGCGCATCGCTTTGCAGCGCGGACGCGGCGATTCCTTCGATTTCTGGCGCTCGAAGAAAGTTCTCAAGACGCTCAACAATCGCGCACATCAGCTCCTCGCCGATGTCGGGCTGACAGAGTTTGCAAACATCCCCGCAGTCGAGATGCCGTATGGCCGCAAGCGCGCGCTGGAGATCGCGACGACGCTCGCGCTCGATCCGGAAATGATGCTGCTCGATGAACCGATGGCTGGCATGGGGCACGAAGACATCGACAACGTCGCCAAACTCGTGAAACGCGTCTCCGCCAACCGCACCATTCTAATGGTGGAGCACAATCTCAATGTCGTCGCCAATCTCTCCGACACGATCACTGTTTTGACGCGCGGCCACGTTCTTGCCGAGGGCAATTACGCGACGGTGTCCAAGAATCCGGAAGTGCAGCAGGCTTATCTCGGGGCGGGTCATGCCTGAGGCGAACGGCGCGCTGCTCACGATCGATGGATTGCAGGCCTGGTATGGCGAGTCGCACATCCTTCATGGCGTCAACTTCGAAGTCCGGCCCGGCGAAGTCGTGACGCTGCTCGGACGCAACGGCGCCGGCAAGACGACGACGCTCAAATCGATCATGGGAATTGTCGGCAAGCGCCAGGGCTCGGTGCGATTCGAGAACAAGGAAACGATCCGCTCGAGTTCGGACCGTATCGCCCGGCTTGGCCTCGCGTTTTGTCCGGAGGAACGCGGCATTTTTGCCAGCCTCGACGTTAAGGAAAATCTGTTGCTGCCACCGCAGGTGAAGCCGGGCGGCTTGACGCTCGAGCAGATTTTCGAGCTCTTTCCGAATCTGAAGGAACGCCTGACCAGCCAAGGGACAAAGCTATCCGGCGGCGAGCAGCAGATGCTGGCGATTGGGCGCATCCTGCGCACCGGCGCGCGCCTTCTGCTTCTCGACGAGCCAACCGAAGGATTGGCTCCGGTGATCATCCAGCAAATCGGCAAGACTATCGCGCGGCTGAAGGATCAGGGTTTCACCATTCTGCTGGTGGAACAGAATTTCCGCTTCGCTTCGACCGTTGCCGACCGCTATTACGTGATGGAGCACGGCAAGATCATCGACACGTTCGCCAACAGCGAATTGCAGGCAAACATGAGCAAGCTGCACGAATATCTGGGTGTCTAACAAACTTAGTCGGGAGAAGTCAGGCATGAAAACATCGGTTGCAATCGTGGCACTTGCTGCCGCACTCGCGTGGGCGGGATCAGCCGCCGCGCAAAACAAGAACGTCAAGATCGGCTCTTTGTCTGATCAATCCAGTCTATACGCGGATATCGGCGGCCCCGGCTCGACCGTGGCCGCGCAGATGGCGGTCGAAGATTCCGGCATGGCCGCCAAGGGTTGGAAGATCGAGGTGATCGCCGCCGACCATCAGAACAAGCCGGACGTCGGCGTCAGCATAGTTCGGCAATGGTTCGATGTGGAGAAGGTCGACGTTGTCGTCGACGTGCCGAATTCCGGCGTCGCACTCGCGGTCAACAACGTCATCAAGGAGAAGAACAAAGTCTTCCTCAATTCCGGCGCCGGCACATCCGACCTGACCAACAAAGCCTGCACGCCGAACACGATCCATTGGACTTACGACACCTACGCGCTCGCCAACGGAACCGGCAACGCACTCACCAAGGGCGGTGGTGACACGTGGTTCTTCCTGACCGCCGACTACGCCTTTGGTGCCGCGCTCGAGCGCGACACGACAAATGCCGTCACAAAGGCCGGCGGCAAGGTGCTCGGCACGGTGCGTCATCCGCTGAACTCGCCGGATTTCTCGTCCTTCCTGTTGCAGGCGCAGAATTCCAAGGCGAAGGTCATCGGATTGGCGAATGCCGGCGGCGATACGACCAATGCGGTCAAGCAGGCCTCGGAATTCGGCATCACCCAGGGCGGCCAAACACTCGCGGCGCTGTTGCTCTTCATCACCGACGTCCATGCCCTCGGCCTCAACGCCTCGCAAGGTCTGACCTTTACCGAGACGTTTTACTGGGACATGAATGATGGAACGCGGGCGTTCTCGAAGAAATTCGCCTCGCGGATGAAGAACGGCAACGTGCCGACGATGGTCCAGGCCGGCGTGTACTCGGCGGTGCTGCATTACCTGAAGGCGCTCGACGCGCTGGGCAGCAACCCCAATGATGGCGCGAAAGTGGTGGCGAAGATGAAGGAGATGCCGGTCGACGACGCGATCTTCGGCAAGGGCAATATTCGCGAAGACGGGCGCAACATCCATCCCGCGTACCTGTTCCAGGTGAAGAAGCCATCGGAATCGAAGGGTCCCTGGGATTACTACATCACCAAAGCGACGATTCCGGCCGATCAAGCTTTCCGGCCGCTGTCGGAAAGCGAGTGTCCCCTTGTGAAGAAGTAAAATTTGCATTTTGGTGCGGCTCTTTTGAGCCGCACCATTTTGCTCGGTTGACCGGCAGGTGCGATGATCCCTCTTCTCGGAATTTCCACACAGGCGCTATTTGGCCAGTTGCTGCTCGGTCTGATCAACGGCGCCTTTTACGCGCTGTTGAGCCTCGGCCTCGCCGTTATTTTCGGCATGCTCAACATCATCAATTTCGCGCATGGCGCGCTTTATATGGTCGGCGCTTTCTGCGCCTATTTCCTGTTGAATCTGCTCGGCCTTAACTACTGGTTTGCGCTGATCATCTCGCCTCTCGTCGTCGGCCTCCTCGGCATTGTCATCGAGCGCACGATGCTGCAGCGGCTTGCGGGGCTCGATCACCTCTACGGACTCCTGCTGACATTCGGTCTCGCGCTCATCATTCAGGGCGTGTTCCAGAATTATTTCGGCTCGTCCGGCCTGCCTTACGCCATCCCGCGCGAACTTACGGGCGGCACCAATCTCGGGTTCATGTTCCTGCCGAATTACCGCGGCTGGGTGATCATTTTCTCGCTGATCGTATGTCTCGCGACATGGTTCATGATCGAGAAGACGCGCCTCGGCGCCTATCTGCGTGCTGCCACCGAGAATCCGGCGCTAGTGCGCGCTTTCGGCATCAACGTGCCGCGCATGGTGACGCTGACATACGGATTCGGCGTCGCTCTCGCTGCGCTCGCCGGCGTGCTCGCCGCGCCGATCAACCAGGTGCGCCCATTGATGGGCGCCGACTTCATCATCGTGGTGTTCGCGGTGGTCGTCATCGGCGGCATGGGGTCGATCATGGGTTCGATCGTCACCGGCTTTATGCTCGGGCTCATCGAGGGCCTGACAAAGGTATTCTATCCAGAGGCTTCCAACACCGTGATCTTTGTCATCATGGCGATCGTGCTGCTTGTAAGGCCAGCCGGGCTCTTCGGAAGGACCGCCTGATATGTCCGTCGATACCGCTTCCGAAACAATCACTGCGCCGGTCGAAGCGGCGCATCCGCGTGACGAGCAGGTCGTCTTCTTGATCATGACGGCGGCGCTGTTGGTTGCGCCGCTCTTCGCCTATCCGTTCTTTTTAATGCAGGCGCTGTGTTTTGCGCTGTTTGCCTGTGCCTTCAACTTGCTTGTTGGCTATGTCGGCCTGCTCTCTTTCGGCCATGCGATGTTTTTGGGTTCGGCGGGCTATTTCAGCGCCCACATCGCCAAAGTCTGGGGATGGCCGCCCGAACTCGCCATTATCGCGGCAGCGCTCGGCGCCGGCGTAATCGGTCTCATTACTGGGGCGCTCGCGATCCGCCGCCAAGGCATCTATTTCTCGATGATCACGCTTGCGTTGTCGCAGATGATCTATTTCTTCTGCCTGCAGGCGCCGTTCACGCACGGCGAAGACGGCATCCAAGCAGTTCCGCAAGGCAAGATGCTCGGCTTTATCAATCTGTCGAACCAGATGACGATGTATTACGTCGTGCTCGCGATCTTCCTGTTCGGTTTTCTCGCGATTCACCGCATCATCAACTCGCCCTTCGGCGAAATCCTGAAGGCGATCCGCGAAAACGAGCCGCGCGCGATCTCACTCGGTTACAAGACCGACCGCTATAAGCTTGCGGCGTTCGTGCTCTCAGCAACACTGGTCGGCCTCGCGGGCGCAACTAAAGCCATCGTCGCGCAGAATGCTTCACTTACCGACGTGCATTGGACGATGTCCGGCGAAGTCGTGCTGATGACGCTTGTCGGCGGCCTCGGCACAATTTTCGGGCCGGTCGTCGGCGCTTTCGTCATTGTCGCGATGCAGAACTATCTCGCCGGATTCGGCCAGTGGGTGACCGTCATTCAGGGCGTGATTTTCGTCGCATGCGTGCTCGCCTTCCGCCGCGGCATCGTCGGCGAGATCGCGCACTTCTTTAAGCGGTCTCTGTAGCCTTATTTCGGCTTCACATCGGGGTTGCCGCCCGGACTGCCCGGCGGAGGGATCACCGGCGTCGAATTCGGGTTCGGCACGGGGGCCGGCTTCGCCATTTTCGGATCGACGTCGGCTGGCGGTTTGATGACGCCGCCGGATTTGTCGAGCTTGTCGCTGAGACTCTGCTGGGAATTGCCGGGCTGGTCCTGCGGCCGGCTGCGGTCTTTCTCCGGGATGACCTGATCGGTTCCGGGGGCGCCCGGCGTCGTCTGCGCCAGCGCCGGCGCCGCCATGCCGGCAACCACCGCCGCAAGGAAAAGAGTGGCGGAGTTCATGTCCCTATCCTCGGCTCTCGCGTGCTTGGCAACGCCTCCCAGGAGCCATCGTTCCGGAGTTCCGTTCTAGTCCTCCCACCTCTGCTTCTCCTGCTCCTCGGCGAGAATGCGCTGTTCCATCCGTGCCTCCTGCCGCCGCACCACCCACCAGGAGACGCCGATGCCGAGGATGACGCCGGCAAGCGCAATCAGCCCCACCGGCCCAGTGAAGCGATGGATCGCCTCGCCGAAGAAATAACCACCGAGCCCGAAGACCGTCGCCCACACGATTCCGCCGGCGGCGTTGTAGAACAGGAACGAGCCCCAACCGTAGCGGTTCACCCCGGCGAGGAGAGCGGCGAAAATCCGCAGGATCGCAATGAACCGGCCGAAGAACACGATCTTTGCGCCGTGGCGGCGGAACATCGCCTCGCCGAAGGCGAGCCGTTTCTCGTCGAGGTGAATGAAACGGCCGTAGCGCTTCAGCAGCGGCATGCCGAAGTGCCTGCCGACCCAAAAACCCATATTGTCGCCGATGATCGCCCCGGCGGCGGCCGCGGCGATCACCTGCGCGATGTGCAGGTCGCCTGTCGCTCCGGCGTAAATCGAGGCGAGGACGAGAGCGGTCTCGCCCGGCAACGGCACGCCGGCGCTCTCCAGCATGACAATGACGAAGACCGCATAGAGCCCGTACTGCGCGACGAGAGGCTGCACATAGGCGAGGAACATCGAAGATGCCGGATCTCAGGCCTTCTGCCGGCGATTAGCCGCTGCCTCGGCCTGAGCCAGCAGGCGCTCCTCATGCATTTTGAAAAAGCGCCAACCGATAACGCACCCAACCAGTGCGCAGGCAAGTCCGATCCAGCCGATCGGGCCGGCAATCCTGTGGATGCTTTCACCCAGGATGTAGCCGCCGAGGCCGAACAAGGTCGCCCAGACAATTCCACCCGCCGCGTTGAATGCGAAAAAACGCATTGGTGGAAACCGGTTGATCCCCGCGAGCAGCGCCGCGAAAGCCCGCAGAAACGCGACGAAGCGTCCGAAAAAGACGATCTTCCCGCCATGACGGTCAAACAAATATTGCCCGAGCTTCAGCCGTTTCTCGTCCAGCCCGACATGTGAGCCGAAGCGCTCGACCACGTGCCGCCCGAATTCGCGTCCGACCCAGAAGCCGATATTATCACCCATGATCGCACCGCAGGCTGCCGCCGCAATCACCCATTCGATTTGCATCCTGTGCGTCGTGCCTGCGTAGATCGCAGCGCTCACCAGGATCGTCTCACCCGGAACCGGTATGCCGGCGCTCTCCATCATGACGACGACCAGCACGGCCCAATACCCGTACGTTGCGAGGAGCTGGTGGACGTGCTCCATGTCGAAAAAGTGCAATGCAAACCTCGCACTGAAAAGCCGCGCCTATGCGGCATCATCGCAAAAGCGCAGCAATCTGAGAAGTTCCGCTGGGTCGAATCTGGCTGTCCAAGAGGCGTTTAGCGTCCCTGCACCTCGCGGATGTAGCGGCCGGGCATGGTGACGCTCCATTTCAGCCCCGCCTCGGCGAAATCGAGGCGCACGTCACCCTCGAGGGCGCGCGGCAACATGCGCTCGAGAACCAATTGTCCGAAGCCCCTGTGGCGCGGCGGTTTCACCTCCGGTCCGTTCATTTCCGACCAGCTCAACAGGAATTGTGGCTCGCCTTCGTCGGTCGCGAATGTCGACCAGTGGACCAGCACGGCCCCCTCGGGCGTCGACAACGCGCCGTGTTTGGCCGCATTGATCGAGAGTTCATGCAGCGCGAGGCCCAGATTCTGCGTCGCCTCCGGAGTGAGCAGGAGGTTGGGGCCCTTGATCTCGATTCGGCTCCCAATGAGCTCGGCAAAAGCACCCAGCTGCGACTTCACAAGCTCGTCGATTGCGACGCCCTGCCAATTCTCTTTGAGAAGCAGATCGTGCGAATGAGCAAAGCCCTGCAAGCGGGCTGAAAATTTCTCCTCGAAATCGCGAGCCGATAAAGCTTCGGCAACTGTCTGGCGCGCCATCGCCTGGACAATCGCCATGATGTTTTTGGAGCGGTGCGTCAGTTCCCGCAGGAGATAATGGATGTGATCTTCGCGCTGCTTGCGCTCGGTAATGTCGAGCACCACGGCGCCGGCAAACTCGCACTGCTCCTGCGCATTCATGACAGGATAAATGCCGATGAGCCATTGCCGCTCGCTACCGGGTTCGCCGGGACTCTCTGCCGAAAGCTCGACATCCGTAATCGCCCTTCGGGTATCGAAAACCTGATCGAGAAGGGGCGTAAAAATCGCCGCGTTGCGCGGCAGCACGTCCTCAATCTTACTGTCGAGGTGCGCTTCGACAGGAAGTCCATCGAGCCGCGAAAAATATTCATTGACCCGCACGAACTTGTGTTCGCGATCGAAAAAGGCGAAGCCGATCGGCGCGTTGGTCAGAAGCGAGTTCAGCTGCGCCATGCTCTGCGCCAGCGCCGCTTCCGCACGTTTGCGATCGCGGATGTCGCGGGTGATCGCCGATAATCCGGTGATCTTCCCATCCGCGGAACGAATCGGGGCGATCGTAACCGACACAGCAATCTCGTCGGAATGCCGCGACATACGCGACGTTTCGATCGTGAATGTCTCGCCCTGCAGCGCGCGCACAATGAGCTTTTCTGCCTCCTCCCGCGCATGCGCCATATAAACGTCGGTAACGTGACGACCGACGGCCTCGTGTGCGCCGTATCCATACAAGCGCTCGGCCGCGGGATTCCAGCTGCGTATGATGCCGTCGGGCGAAAAGCTGACGATCGGATCGCCGGAGGATTCGATCACCGCCGCAAAGTGGGCGTTGCGTTCCTGGGCTTCGCGCTGCTGCGTCACCTCCTCGACCATGGCGCCGGCCGCGACGATCTTTCCGGCCGCGTCCCGAACAGGATGCACGCGTCCCGCCAGATGGCGCCTTTGCATCTTATCGCCTGCCGACTCGAACTCGATGTCCACTCGCTCGACCGTATCGCCGGCCCGTAAGGCCGCGCTGATCGCGGAGGCAAGCGGCGCCGCTGCTTTGGGCAAAACGTCCGCGGTGCGTTGGTTGATCAGGTAATCATGTTTGACGCCGAAGAGATCCGCGAGCCGAGCGTTCACGCGCTGGAACCGTTCGTCCCGATCGATTAGCGCCAGACCGATGACGGAATGATCATAGAGAGCGTCAAGTTCAAACTGCGCGTCCGTCATTTCACCGTCACGGTAGACGTGGCAAGGGCCGAACGCGGCATAGCGGGTCGGCATTCGGAGACGTCCGAAGGAACCGGAATTGCCCGGCTTTCCCTTGCCGATCAATGGGTTCTGGCGGCAAACGCCCTGCGTTTGGCGAGGTTCCTTGGTGGAACTTCGGCTGGCCCGCTCCGGTTATGGCTACCTGAACTTTGCCGCTGAACGGGATCGTCATGCTATCCGAACTCGCCGTCGAGAAAGTCTGTTTCATTATCGTCAAAGCTCGTGAGTACGACGCGGCTGGCGGCGAACCCAGCGACGATGCGTCAAACCCGAGCGATGATCGATTTGTGAGTGCGTTCACACCCGCCAACGAAAAAACGACGCGGCGCGAACTCACCGCCTTCATCAATGCGCTGGACGAGGATGAGCAAACAGAGCTGGTCGCGCTTCTGTTCGTGGGCCGCGGAGACTATACAGCCGATGAATGGAGCGACGCGATGGCGGCAGCCCGTGATCGTGGCGATCCGCCGACCGCGCGTTTTCTCTTGAGCGAACCACTGCTCGGCGATTTGCTTGAAGATGGCCTCTCGGCCTTCGACTTGTCGTGCGAAGATTTTGAAAAAGGCCGACTCTAACTCGGACCGCTACGTGTCGCGGGCGATTTGTCACGCCGGCGGCTCTCGCTAATGCGCCACTAGCTCGGCCTTCTCGTCTGCGTCCGCATTCTCGAGCGACGGCTCGAGAATGAGCCGCAGACCGTGCAACACGGGCTGATCGGTACCGCGCAGCGCACGCCGGAGGATATCGCGGGCGTCGCCGCTCGCCGTGCGGTCGAAGCGACGCACCGCACTCGCTGCAAAAGCGCCCGGCGTCAAGCCGCGCACCGCGGCCACTTGGCGCACGCGATCGGCAAAGGCACCGCCTATGCTGGCAACAGCTGCCTGCGCCACCTTTTCGTGCGAACACGAATGAAAGATGTCGTCCATCAGCATGGAGCTGCTCCTCTGTCGTCCGTTTCGGGTCGGAGGCACCGCATTCTGCATGCAGGCCTCTTAGGGCCAACTGCTACGCAAGCCGGTGACGAAACGCACATTACGAGTGGATGCTGACAATATCGTGACTTCGCCGTTTCATGAGAAGCGAAATATTTTTGCGATTTGGCGAAACCAATCGCGCGGGAAATGCGTTGAAGCGCGCTTTTCAGCCGATAACGACGTGGTGGGCGGCCAATTCTCGCAGCCGCTCGCGCAGGTAAGAGGGGTCCGGCATGTGCAGCCGAGCTTGCGTTGGTATATCGGGCACGCCGACCCGAATCGCGATGCCGCCGGAGCGCTGAACTTCAGCGAAACCGTGCTCATCGGTCAGGTCATCGCCGACAAAGACGGGACGGCGCCCCTCGAAAGGCTTCTGCGCCAGCAACGTCTTGATGGCAGTGCCCTTGTCGTGGGCGGCAGACTTGAGCTCGACCACCATTTTTCCTTCTTGCACTGCAAGATCGCGGCCCTGCTGGAAGTGCGAGAGAAAAGCCAGGACCTCGCCGGAAAGCTCCGGGCGCTCGCGAAAATGGACGGCAAGCGTCGCGCCCTTGTCCTCGAGCCAGATGCCGTCGTGGGACGCGGTAAAGGCGGCGACGAGTGGCCGCACTTCATCCATGAGATCGGCGCGCGCGGTACGGCGGGACCCGTCGGGGAAGCGGATATCTGCGCCGTGCAAGCCGGCGGAGGGCAGCGTCAACGGATCGAAGATGCGATCGAGGTCGGTGATCGACCGGCCGCTCACAAGCGCGACGGCGCCGCCCGCCGCGGCCTGGAGGCGGGTCAGGAGCCCGCGCAGATGCTCGTCGGCGACGACCTCCTCGGGCCGGCGGCGCAGCTCGAGCAGAGTGCCATCGACGTCGAAGAAATAGGCGGAAGACTCCGGCGGCGCGATTTCGATGAGATCGGCGACGATCCCGTCAGGAGGCGCGCTTGCGGGTTCGATCAGCTCATCGGCTGGCATGGATCTTCAACAACGCACGCGCGGCGAAAGTTGCCGCGTCACACCGTTACCGCGCACCCATAATCACATCCGGCAGCCAGGTCGCAATCGGCGGCGCGATGCAGAGGAGCACGATTGCAAAGATCATCAGGCCAACGAAAGGCATGATGCCCCAGATGACCTCGCCGAGCGGAATGTCCGGCGCGATGTTGCGGATGACGAATATGTTCAGCCCGACCGGGGGGTGAATGAGGCCGAGCTCCATGACGATCGTCATGACAATGCCGAACCAGACGAGATCGAATCCCGCGGCCTTCAGCGGCGGCAGGATAATCGGCGCGGTCATCAGAATGATCGAGACCGGCGGCAGAAAGAAGCCGAGCACCACGACGAAGAGCAGGATCATCGCGAGCAGGACCCAGCGCGAGAAACCTGCCGCAACAATGCTCTCCGCCGCCGATTGCGAAATGTGCAGGTAGCTCATCACGTAGGAGTAGAGGAGCGACATGCCGATGATCATCATCAGCATGGTTGATTCACGCAGCGTCGCGGCGAGGATCGGCTGCAGGTCGCTCGGCTTCCAGACAAAGTAGATGATTGCGATGAGGACCAGGGCGAGAATCGCACCCAAGCCTGCCGTCTCCGACGGCGTGGCATAGCCGCCATAGAGCGCAATCATGACGCCGGTTAAGAGCAGCACGAATGGCAGGACGCGTGGCGCATATGCGAGTCGTTCGCGCAGCGTGTAACGCTCTTCCGTCAGAAGGCTCGACGTGCGGCCGTGCGCCGCAAAGTCGCGTACGGCGGTCCGGCGTTCCGCGGCGTAACGGAACGTCGCGTAAATTGCGAACAAGCCGACGAGAAGCAGGCCGGGCGTGATGCCGGCAAGGAAAAGCCGGCCGAGCGATTGTTCCGATGCGACGGCATAAAGGATCATGGTGATCGACGGCGGCAGCAGGATGCCGAGCGTGCCGCCGGCCGCGATGATCCCCGAGGCGAACCCCGGCGAATAACCGCGTTTGCGCATTTCCGGAATGCCGGCCGAGCCGATGGCCGAGCAGGTCGCGGGCGACGAACCCGCCATCGCCGCGAACAAGCCGCAGGCAAACACGTTGGCGATACCAAGGCCGCCGGGAATGCGATAGAGCCACACATGCAGCGCAGAATAAAGATCGGCGCCGGCGCGCGAGCGCCCGATCGCGGCGCCCTTCAGAATGAACAGCGGAATCGACAGAAGAGTGATCGACGCCATCTCTTCATAGACGTTCTGCGTCACCGTATCGAGGGACGCATGCGGCATGAAGAAGAACATGAAAATGATCGCGACCGTGCCGAGCGCAAAGGCGATCGGAATACCCACGAACATCGCGGCGAGAGTCGCGCCGCCGTAAAGCAGCCCGATCGCGAGCGTGCTCATCGCGCCGGCCTTCGCGCCGGCTGCGGTACGGATTCGGCAATCAGCTGAAGCAGGATTTGCAGCGCGAGCAGGCTCATCCCCGCACCCATCAGCGAATACGGAATCCACAGCGGCGTTGCGAAGGTGGAGTCCCTGACTTGTCCGTCGACCCAGGCTTCGTGCATCAGCGTCCATGATTTCCACGAAAAGAAAACGCAGAAGGCGAGGCTGGTGCCGTCGGCGCAGATGACGCGGAAGCGATTTGCCGCCGGCGATAGAAGCTCCGCAACCGCCTCGATGGCCACGTGTCCGCGCACTGATTGGACATAGGCCGTCGACATGAAAATCGCGCCAACCAGCAGGATGACACTGATCTCGTCCTGCCAATCCGTCGACGCGCGCAGAAAATAGCGGACGAAGACGCTCTCGCTCAGCACGACAGCCGCCGCGACGAGTGCGATCGAAGCCGCGATAACGATCAGCCGGTTGAGGCTCTCAAGCAGCCATTCAACCGGCCGAAGACCGGGGAGGCTGGAATGTTCCGGTTCGGGCGATGCCGTGATGTCGAGCGCGGCATCGCCCTGATGACGCGTGATCAGGCGTTCTTCTCCGCCACGGCTTCGGCAAGCTTCATGAAGCGTGCTGTCGTCTCGGATTTGCCGGCATAGTCCTTCCAGGCGGTGTCGCGCGCGATGTCCCGCCACTTGGCAAGAGAAGCGTCATCGAGACCGTCGATCGTCACGCCCTTGGCCTTGTAGACCTTGACGACTTCCTCGTCGTCGGCTTTCGCCGCATTGGTTCCGAAGCTCTCGAGCGATGCGCCGATCTCCATAATCGCATTCTGCTGATCCTTCGGAAGCGCATCGAAGATCGCCTTCGACATCATCAAAGGCTCGCACATGAACCAGTAGGATTTGCCGTGGCCGGTGGTGAGGTGCTTCGACAGCTCTTCGAGGCGGAACGAGATGAGGCTCGTCGATGACGTCACTACGGCATCGGCGGCGCCGGTCTGCATCGCCGCGTAGGTCTCGTTCGACGGCATCGACACGACGGCGGCGCCGGCCTGCTTGAACATCATGTCCATTTCGCGCGAGCCGCCCCGGACCTTCTGTCCCTTGGCGTCTTCCGGCCCGACGAGCTTGTTCGCGCGCGTCGCGCAGCCGCCCGCCTGCCATATCCAGGAGACCATGATGATCCCCTTGTCGGCGAGGAATTTCGTCATCTCGCGGCCGATATCGGAATTCTTCCAGGCCGCGCCCTGCGAATAGGAAGAGACGAGGCACGGCATGAGACCGATGTTGAGTTCCGGCAACTCGCCGCCCGCATACGGCATCGGATAAAGGCTCATGTCGAGCGCGCCTTTGCGCATCGCCGAGAACTGCGCGTTCGTCTTCATCAGCGACGAGTTCGGATAGACTTCGGCAACAAGCGCACCGTTGGTACGCTTGGCGATTTCCTGTGCGAATTTGCGGCAAAGGCGGTCGCGAAAGTCGCCCTGATCGATCGTGCCGCCGGGGAATTGGTGCGAGATTTTGAGCGTCTGGGCTGCTTGGCCGCGTGAAGCTTTGAGCAGAGCCGGCGCGGCGATGGCGCCCGCCAGAACATGGCGTCGTGAAATCATTGAAACCTCCCGATTCGCTCAAGTACTCCGAGCATTGCAGGCAACACACAACACGCCGCTGGGGCTTGTCAACCGAACGAAATGACTAGGGAATAGTTGCTCACGCATCCGGAATAGAGCCGCGATTCACCAATTTGAATCGTCGACTTTCGGAGTCCTTGCCAAGCCTTTCCTTCCGCCCAAGATTAATCCTTCTCTCGGGACGGGAGACGAGGGGGCCGCAGTGCGAGGATCGGAGGAATCCAATGGATAGACGTGGTTTCTTGAAAGTGGCACTCGGCGTCGCCGGAGCGGCCGCTGCTTTGGCGACCCTGCCCGCCGAAGCAATGCCGCGCATAGCGCCGGTGCCGAAAACCGGGCCGAAGCCCGGCGAGGTGCCCGCCGCCGCAATTGCAACGCCGGAAGACATTGCCGAGGCGAAAGTCGAGAACGTCTACTGGCGCCGTCGCTGGGGTTATCGCCGCTGGGGGTATCGTCGCTGGGGTTATCGTCGCTGGGGTTATCGGCCGTGGCGTTGGCGTCGCCGGTATTGGCGCCGCCGGTATTGGCGCCGCCGTTACTGGGGCTGGGGCTGGCGTCGCCGCTACTGGTGGTAAGTCGCCGGCATAGCTGAGCAGTGAGTGACCTGAAGAGCGCGCCACCCAGCGCGCTCTTTCTTTGCTCAAGCCGCAAACAGCCTTTCGACGGCGGCCCCGGCCGCAAGAACATTCGCGTCCGTTCCGCGCGCGCCCATCATCATGAAACCTACCGGCATGGCGCCGGCATCGGGAATCGGCAGCGAAAGACCGCAGCAATCGAGCAAATTGAACACCGTCGTGTTGCGCAGAACCTGCAGATTCACGCGCGCGAACAATTCGTCGTCTTTTCCCAATTCGTCTATCACGGGAGCAACGACCGCCGTCGTCGGCAGGATGACGGCATGGTAAGGCGCGAATTGTTCAGCTGCTTTCTCGACCGCGGCACGGCGAATCTCGATCATCCGCACGTAATCGGCCCCTGAGACCTTGCAGCCGGATTGGATGCGGCGGACCACGCGCTGGTCGATTTCCCCTGGGCGGTTTGCCAGTGCATGGCGATGCACATAAGCGGCCTCGACAGCCGAAATCGAGCCGATGGCGTGGATCTGATCGAGCTGATCGAGCAGCGGCTCGATATCGGTCTCGGCGAGATAAGCGCCAGCCGTTCTCAAGAGCGAGACTGCCCGATCGAAGGCCGCCTCGACGGCCTGGTCGAGTCCGGTCAGAAGCCGGCCGCGCGCCAGCGCGAGCCGAAGACCGCCGGCTTCACGGCGCGGCAGCGGCGCCGGCGTCTCCCCGGCGAGGATCGCATCCGTCATCGCCGCATCGGCGACCGACTTCGTCAGCGGCCCCACCGAATCGAGGGTCAGCGACAGCGCCATCGCGCCGGTGCGCGGCACCCGAGATTGCGTCGGCTTGAAGCCGGTGACGCCGCAGAACGCGGCAGGCACGCGTACCGAACCGCCGGTGTCGGAGCCGATCGAAATCTCGCACATGCCGTCTGAGAGCGCGACGGCGGCGCCGGAGGAAGAGCCGCCCGGCACCCGTTTGCGGTCGGCCGGATTGCCCGGGGTGCCGTAATGCGGGTTCATGCCGATGCCGGAGAAGGCGAACTCGGTCATGTTGGTCTTGCCGACAATCACCGCACCCGCGGCGCGGAGCCTCTGCACGACAGGTGCATCGGCTTTTGCGGGAGGGGCCTTCTCGTAGACCTTGGCGCCGCCGGTCGTCGGCTCGCCGGCGACATCAAACAGGTCCTTGAGCGAGATGATGCGACCGTCGAGCGGCCCCAAGGGATGCCCATATTTCGCCCGCTGATCGGCGGCATCGGCGGCGGCGCGCGCTTCATCGACATAGAGCTTGCGGAAGGCGCGGCTCCCCTCCCCTTTCGGATCGTCGATACGGGTAAGCGCCGCCTCCAGGCGGTCGCGACTGGAAGCAGCCATGCCGCTACCAAGTCCCGGTATTCGGCATTGAGGCCCAGGGCTCCTGCGGCGGCTTCGGATTGCCTTTTTGCAGGAGCTCGATCGAAATGCCGTCCGGTGTGCGGATGAAGGCCATGTTGCCGTCGCGCGGCGGACGATTGATCGTCACGCCGGCATCCATCAGCTTCTTGCAAAGCGCGTAGATGTCATCGACGCGATAGGCGAGATGGCCGAAATTGCGGCCGCCTGTATAGACCTCCGGATCCCAGTTGTAAGTGAGCTCAACGAGCGGTGCTTTCGTCTCCTTGGCACGCTCGACATCGTCGGGGGCAGCCAGAAAGACGAGCGTGTAGCGTCCCTTCTCGTTTTCGACGCGACGGACCTCGACCAGTCCGAACTTGTTGACGAAGAAATCGAGCGACTGATCGAGATCGCTCACACGGATCATCGTGTGCAGATATTCCAAGGAAGCCTCCGTCGGCCTTCAGGCTGATGGGACCTTCTAGCGCATCCCTCGCCGCATCCGCTACTGCGGGATTGCTTGGAATAGAGCACCCTTCTTGCTAGAGCGGCGCCTCACGGGGTGCCGACGTGTCGGATACACAAGCGCTGAAACAGATGGCCGCGCTCGCTTCGATCGGCGCAAGCGCCGCATTGACGCTCGCCAAACTCACTGCCGGCCTGTTCTCCGGCTCGCTCGCGCTCTTGTCCGAGGCAGGTCATTCCTTGCTCGACACGGGAGCGACGATCCTCACCTATTTCGCCGTGCGGGCGGCGGGCAGGCCCGCCGACGAAGAGCACCATTACGGCCACGGCAAATTCGAGGCGCTCGCCGCCCTCGCCGAAACCGGATTCCTTTTCGCGCTCGCCGCGTTCGTTGTCATCGAAGCCGTGCGCCGGCTTTCGGGACCGGAACCGCATATCGATGCGAGCTGGCCGGTTTTCGCCGTCCTCGTCGTGTCGATCATCGTCGATATCACGCGCTGGCGCGCCCTGTCGAAAGTCTCGCGCGACACGAAAAGCGATGCGCTCGCGGCGGACGCTCTGCATTTCTCCAGCGATTTTATTGCCTCGACGCTGGTGCTCCTCGGACTGATCGCAGCGCGCTACGGATATCCGCAGGGCGACACGTTCGCGGCGTTCGGCGTCGCTGGTTTCATCGCGATCGCCGGGTTCCGGCTCGCACGAAGAACGATCGACACGCTTCTCGACAGGGCGCCGCAAGGAATGGCGGATCGGCTCGAGCGGATCATCGGCCGGGTGCCAGGCGTGGAATCCATTGAGCACATCAAGTTGCGGGCCGCCGGAGCGGAAATTCTCGGCGAAGTCGACATCGGCGTTGCGCGCACATCCTCGATCGAGCGCGTGAGTGCGATCCGTGAAGCCGTGCGCGACGCAGCCGGCCGTGCGTTCCCCGATTCGAATCTCACGGTCACCGCAACACCGCTTGCGCTCGACGACGAGACCCTTCTGCAGCGCGTGCTTCTAGTTTCCGCGCGGCGACGATTGCCGGTCCACCATGTCACGGTGCAAGAGATTGGTGGGCGCCGCTCGGTCAGCTTCGACCTCGAGCTCGATGGCCGCATGCCGCACGGCAAGGCCCACGAGATTGCCACCGATCTTGAAAACGCGCTCGAGAAGGAGCTTGGCGGGTCCATCGAGGTCGAGAGTCATATCGAGCCGTTGCAAATGCAGGAGCTTCCGGGCCACGACATAAGTCCCGCGGTGGCCGAGCACATTCTCTCGGCATTGCAGCGCCGCGCCGCAGAGGGCGGCACGATCTCGAACGTACATAATCTCCGCGTGCGGGAGACGCCGGTCGGGCTCGTCGTCAATTACCATTGTCGCGTCGATCCGAAGCTGCCGGTTCTGGCGGTGCATGAAGCCGTCGACGAGCTGGATCACAAATTACGCAGCGACATTCCGGGCGTGGCCCGCGTCGTCGGTCACGCCGAGCCGTTGCGCAACTAAAAAGGGGCGCCGCAAGGACGCCCCTTATGGCCGAGGAGCGAATGCTCAGCGAAA
This sequence comes from Beijerinckiaceae bacterium, assembly GCA_036265935.1. GTDB lineage: Bacteria > Pseudomonadota > Alphaproteobacteria > Rhizobiales > Beijerinckiaceae > JAFASC01. Next base: position 42,126 of record DATAOB010000044.1, on the reverse strand, counting down.
GCGGCCGAAGCCCATGGCGGGATGCATCGGGGCGCCACCGCCGAAGCCCGGGCCGCTGTGCGCCAGGACAGGATTGGCGACGCTGCGGCCGGTGAACACCGGACCTGGACGGATCGCGCCGCCGCCGACGTCAGCTTGACGGCCGATATTCGTGAAGACCGGCCCGTTGCCGCGGCCGAAGGTGGGTGGCGTGCGGCCAGGCTTCGGGCCGGGTACGACCGCTCCGATGCCCCCGTCGATCGGCTTTACCGGGCCGCCGAGAACCGGAGGACGGCAGCGCCAGCCGAAGCATCGGTCGATGACCGGCGGCTTGATTACCGGCGGCGGATCGATCTTCACGACGCGCGGCGGCGGCGTGTCGATCACCACGGGAGGCGGGTTGAAGACGCGGGTCGGCGGATTGCTGACGACCGGCGGCAGAAGCGGCGGGTTATTGTCCACCCGCGGCGGCAGTTTCGGCGGAATGGTTATGGGCGGGAGCTTCGGTCCGCCACCCGGCGCGGGTGGCGGATTCGAATTGATTGGCGTGATCGGCTTCTGCATCGGCTGGATGTTGTTTGGGTGGCAGACGTTCACCACCACGTTGATCTCGATATTGTTCCAGATGAAGTTCCAGACATTGAAGATGCCGCCGATGAAACCGGGCCCCCACGGGAACCACCCGATGTTGAGATCGACGACGATCGGCGCGACAATGTAAGTCGGGAAGATCGGCACGAAAATGCCGCCGACATAACGCACTTCGCGCACGACCTGCGTGTCGCGGAAGATTTGCGGGGTCGCCTGCACCTGCGTCCCGCACTTGCCGAAGTCCTTCGCGGTGACGAAGATCCAATCCTTGTCCGTGTCGAAACTCTGCGCCGAGATCGTTTGAAGATCGGCATCGGGCGGCAGCGGAGCCCAGCCGTCCCAGTCGGGGCTGGCGCGCCAGACGACCCAACCGGGGCTGAATTCCTTACCCGGCACCCAGACCCATCCGAGCTGCGGATCACTGGTCCAGCGGCCGTAATGATGGACGATTGCGCCCCACGCCGTCTTGTCGTCGTAGTACCAGCCGAGCGTCTTCTCGAAAACCCAGTTGCACGGCGGATAAGGATGCCAGCCTTGCGGCAGCCCGCTCGGCACCCACACTTCGCCGTACTGCGGCAGGGTTGTGAATTGCCCATATTGTGAAAGGATCGCTTTCTGCTGGTCGAGCGTGACGGCCTGCTGTTGCTGCGCGCCCGGATTGGGCATCGCAACGGCGATGCCGCCGAAGGACGAGACGGCAAGGCCGAATACGATTGCGCTGGACAAGAGGCGATTGCGCTGCTGCGAGCGGATCGCTTTGCCCTTTTTGACTGCGGGTGAACATGACGATTCTCCGGGCCTGAGTACCGCCAAATCGGCGGATGAGCAGACCTTAGAGTTTCCCCGTGTTCGCTTCGGTGGGGCGAAGCACACGCGATCTTACGTTTTATGAAGCGATGTTCAGGAATGTTTTTATATACGCTCGGTGCGGTTATCGCGCGAAGCTCGTCGCAAAATCCGCATTCACCCTTCGGTGGGAAACGCGCGTTCAAGATTAGACAGCGATCGACGGCGCGAATTAGCGGCGGGCGAATCCCGCCGCGCCGATGCTCTCGTGTAATCGCCGCTCGCCAAGGTCAGCTGTGTCGCTGGCTGTCGGCACGGACACCGCTACGCTGCGGCCGCTCATCAGCGGGGCGGCGTCTTCTGCACTTAATATGCGCTGCACCGCGCTTCCCTCGGCTGGCGCATCGATGCTCCGCCCCCGGTCGGCCGCGCTCACCGGCGCACCGGCACCCGCGAGGCGGAGGGCGATAAGTGCCGCGAGAAGGGCGGCATATGCGAAGTGAAGGAAGGACATGCCGCCTTCCTAAGTGTGAAGCTCCGCAATTTCCGTGCGGAATCGCACGCCGTTCAGCGCGCCTGCCAGACCACGACGCCGTCCCGGCCAAAGACCGGATCCTTTTTCGGCAGCGGCACCCCGGCAATGCGCGCGACGGCACGATCATGCTCGGCCGGGTCGCCACGGCAGATGTCGTAGTCGCGCCCTTCGGGATAGGCGCCGACGACAAGGAAATCGTCGCTCGCCCACTCGCATTTGTGGCCCGTGCCGGCCGGCAGGATCGCGACGTCGCCGGCGGCGAGCGCAAGCACCTCGCCCTGCTCGCCGCCGAAACAGACGCGCGCCTCGCCGGTCGCAACGCCGAGCACCTCGTGCGTATTGCTGTGATAATGATGATAATCGAAGACGCCATTTCGCCAGCTGTTGCGCCAGCCATTCGCCGCGAATTTTGCTTCAAAATCCTTCGCGAGATGCTGCGACTTGGGCAAAGCCAGCCGATAAATGACGAGCGGAAGACTGGGGTTGTTCGGAATGCGGCCGTCATCGGCAAAGCGGCGCAGCTCGGTTGACCCACCGACTGGTCCTGTCTCTCCCATAGCGCTCTTCCTCAAGCCATTCGCCGCGCGCTGCCGCCGATCTGAGGACCATATAGCGCAGTTGGCCGGCCGGCCTTCAGTGCCTATGATCGGCAAAGCTCAGCAAGCCATCCCGAGGCATGATGCGAACCGAAGATCCGCAGATCATTCGACTCGTCGATTACAGGCCGCCTGATTTTCTTATCGATCGGGTGAGCCTTGACATCAAGCTCGACCTGAAAAAGACGCGAGCGATTTCCAGGCTGTCGCTTCGCCCGAATCCGGCCGGTCGGGCCGACGTGCCATTGGTGCTCGATGGCGACGAGCTCGTTCTGCTTGGCGTCAAGCTCGACGGAGAGCCGCTGCAGGAGTCAGACTATTCCGTCACTGCGAACGGATTCACGCTTGCCGCACCGCCGCGGCGAAATTTCGGGTTGGAAATCGAAACGGAGCTTGATCCGTCCGCGAATACAAAGCTGATGGGGCTGTACCGTTCGGGCTCGGCCTATTGCACGCAGTGCGAAGCGGAGGGCTTCCGCCGCATCACCTACTTTCTCGACAGACCCGATGTGCTCAGCATCTATACGACGCGCATCGAGGCTGATCGCGCGGAAGCGCCGATCTTGCTCAGTAACGGCAATCTGGTCGAGCGTGGTGATGTTCCGCAGAGCAATCGTCATTATGCCGTTTGGCACGATCCGTTCCCAAAACCCTGCTATTTGTTCGCCCTGGTCGGCGGCGATCTCGGGTCCCTCCGCGACACGTTCACCACGATGTCGGGCCGCAAGGTCGACCTCGCGATCTATGTCGAGCATGGCAATGAGCGGCGCGCGGCCTACGCCATGGATGCACTGAAGCGTGCCATGCGATGGGACGAGACAGCGTACAAGCGCGAATATGATCTCGACGTCTTCAATATCGTCGCCGTATCCGACTTCAATATGGGCGCGATGGAGAACAAAGGCCTGAACATCTTCAATGATAGATATGTGCTTGCTTTGCCCGAGACGGCAACCGATGCGGATTACGCCGGCATCGAACGCGTCATTGCGCATGAATATCTGCATAATTGGACAGGGAATCGTATCACCTGCCGGGATTGGTTTCAGCTGTGTCTCAAAGAAGGTCTGACGGTTTTCCGCGATCAGGAGTTCACGTCCGATCAGCGTTCGCGCGCCGTACAGCGGATCGCAGACGTCAGAACCTTGCGCGCTCAGCAATTCAGCGAAGACGCCGGTCCGCTTGCCCATAGCGTCAGACCAGACACATACCGCGAGATCAATAATTTCTATACCGCGACGGTTTACGAAAAAGGTGCGGAACTCGTCCGTATGCTGAAAGTGCTGATCGGCGATGATGCCTTCTCCCGCGGGATCCAGCTATATTTCGAGCGCTGCGACGGGACCGCGGCAACGGTCGAAGATTTTCTCGCCTGCTTCGAGGCAAGCTCCGGGCGCGATCTCCAGCATTTCGCCCTCTGGCACGAACAGGCGGGCACGCCGAGCGTCACGATCGCTGCGAGTTACGACCAAGACGCAAAAACGCTGAGCCTCGAGCTTTCGCAGGAAACGCCGCCGACGCCCGGTCAGCCCGACAAGAAGCCGCTGGTCATTCCGCTTGCCATTGGGCTGATCGGAGAGAGCGGAACCGAGCTGCCTCTGAAAGCCGAGATCGATGCTTTCGATGGCGCAAGCGCCGCGGAACTCAAGCGCGGCTTAATCGAATTGACTAGCGCACGCCGTCATATCGTGTTCCGCGATCTCGGCGAGCGCGTGGTGATCTCGGCGCTGCGCGGTTTTTCCGCGCCTGTGCAGCTTGTGCAGTCCGCAAGCGACGAGGACTTGTCGCTGCAATGCGCGTTCGACCCTGATCCGTGTGTGCGCTGGCAAGCGGCGCAGACCTACGCGACGCGGCTTCTTGTTGCCGCCGCGCGCGCTCCGGCAAGCGGCCGCAATCACTCGGGTATCGCATCGTTCACGGAGGCGCTCCGGAAGGCGGTCAGCGCCGGTGGCGACCCCGCGTTTACGGCCCAACTTCTCACCCTGCCGAGTGAGACGGACATCGCGCGCGAGATCGGCGACAACGTCGATCCGGATGCGATCTATGATGGCCGGCAACGGTTGCGCGCAGATGTCGGACGCGCGCTCTCAACGCAACTCTTGAGACTGTATCGTGATCTCGCGTCCGACGCGCCCTACTCGCCCGATGCGGCAAGCGCCGGCCGGCGCGCACTGCGCAACACCGCCCTCGACCTTCTGACCTCGGCCGACGAGGCCGCGGGAACGCCGCTTGCCAGGGCGCAGTTCGATACCGCGAGCAATATGACCGAACGTATCGCAGCGCTGACCGTGCTGTGCCTCACCGAGAGCGCGGCGCGCGAAGATGCGCTGGAGGAATTCTACAAGCGATACGCCGGTGACGCTCTCATCATCGACAAATGGCTCAGCCTGCAGGCGACGATGCCGCATCCGGGGACGCTCGACCGGGTTCGCGGACTGATGCGAACCGAGCAATTTTCGATGGCCAACCCAAATCGCGTGCGCGCCCTCATTGGAGGTTTTGCCGCAAACCAGCGGCAGTTCAATGCACCTGACGGGTCAGGGTACGACTTCATCGGGGAATGTGTGCTTCTTCTCGACCCGAAAAATCCGCATGTGGCGGCGCGGCTGCTCTCGGCTTTCCGAACCTGGCGCATGATGGAACCGCGACGGTGCCGGCTTGCCGAGGCAATGCTGCGGCGCATCCAGGGGGTCGCGAGTCTCTCGCCAGATGTTCGCGATATCGTGGACCGTTCGCTCGCCTGAGCCTTGTGGTTTGGCTGCATCGGACGCAAATAATTTGGTTAAGACTTCGTGAAGAACTAGACAAAGCCAAAGTCCGGGATTCTCATGACACTGATTCGGAGCGATGCGGCACAAAGCTCCGGCTCGTCAGGTTCGAGGGGGCCTCGGAATGGCGCGTGCGAACGCGGCCGATAATTTTGCGCGTGCGCGATTCTCGGCCAGGTCTTCATTCCGGAACGCAACCGCGTCGACGCTGCTTTTGCATTGCGAACCCATCGTCCGGCACGCCGTTTTGGGGATGTCGGGACTCTTTCTCGCAGCACTCGGCGCGCTCAGCGTAACTCTCGCCTCCCGCAACTATGACGTAGCTGTCGGCAGCGCAATTGCCGAGATCGAGCTCATCGCATCGCTCGCTGCGAGCGAACTCGATCATGCGACCTGGAAGGGCGACTTGCGGACGCTCACCGGGCATTTGCCCGAAGGCGCGCTGGCTCATGGCCGCCAAATTCTGATCAGCGATCGCGAAGGCCGCATCGTCGGCAGCAATCTGCCGTTCGCCACCGCACGGACGGTCGCCGAGCATATGGAGGGGACGGCGCGCGGGTCGGAAGAAGCTCCGGCCAAGAACAATAGAGTTTTTCTGGCCGACGGCACGGAAGCACTCGCGACGCAGCACACCCTGGCCGAACCCCTCGGCAGCGTTGTCGTGATTCACCCGCTCGACGAAGCTTTGGCGGAATGGCGCTTCGCGACGTGGCGCTGGGCCCTGCTCGTTCTATCGACGGGGTTCGTGCTCCTCGCAATTGCCGCCGCCTATATCTGGCAGACGGGGCGCGCTCGACGCGCCGAGAAGACTTGCGATCGCATCCGCGGCCGCATGGACTTGGCGCTCAGCCGCGGTCGCTGTGGTCTGTGGGACTGGGATCTCGCGCGCGGCCGGGTTTTCTGGTCGCAATCGATGTTCGAGATGCTCGGCATGAGTCCGGAGCCGCGCTCGCTGTCGTTCGACGAGTTGCGCGCACTGCTGCATCCTGAGGACGCCGATTTGGCCGAGACTGCGAGCGCGTTGCTGCGGTCCGCCGCCTGCGCCATCGATCACGAATTCCGCATGCGCGACGTCGCCGGTAACTGGATTTGGCTGCGGGCGCGCGCCGAGCTTGTCGAGGAGGCGGGTACGGCGACGCCCCGTCTCATCGGAATTGCGATCGATATCACCGAACAAAAGCTGATGGCAGAGCGCAGCGAAGTGGCCGATATGCGTCTCGCCGATGCCATCGAGGCGATCTCGGAGGCCTTCGTTCTGTGGGATACGGACAATCGCCTCGTCACCTGTAATTCAAAATTTCGCAGGTTGCATGGGCTGCCGGCCGAGCCTCTCCGATCGGGCTTGCCGTACGCGGACTTGATGAGAAACGGCCGGCTGCCCGCCGTGCAGGCCGAATTCGCGCTGGAGCAGCGGCCCTCTTCCGACGCCCGTACCTACGAGGCGCAGCTGGCGGACGGCCGTTGGTTACAGGTCAACGAGCGGCGCACGAAGGATGGCGGCTATGTGTCGGTTGGAACCGACATCACGAAATTGAAGGAACACGAAGAGCAGCTGATGGATTCGGAGCGGCGCCTGATGGCGACCGTCGCCGATCTGCGGAAGTCGCGGCAAGCTCTCGAAGTGCAGGCGCAGCAGCTCGCCGACCTGGCCGAGCGTTACCTGGAGCAAAAGGCGGAGGCGGAGCTCGCAAACCACGCCAAATCCGAATTCCTCGCCAATATGAGCCATGAATTGCGCACGCCGCTCAACGCCATCATCGGCTTTTCCGATACTATGGAGAGAGAGACGTTCGGCGCACTCGGCTGCAACAAATATGTCGAATATTGCCGCGGTATCAATGAAAGCGGTCAATATCTGCTCGGCGTGATCAGCGACGTTCTCGCGATGTCCGAGCTCGAAGCGGGCTACACGCGCCTGAACAAGACGCGGTTGAATGTCGAGCCGATTATCGATCAGGCGGTCAAACGGGTCGAAAGTGCGGCAAGAGAAAAGACCATTACGATTCGCCGTGAAACGTTCTCGAACCCGGTTTGGTTCGCGGACCGGCCGGCAATCGAGAAAATCCTGAAAATCCTGCTGGCCAATGCCGTGAAATTCACCCCGGAGGGCGGACGCATCACGATACGCGTACGGCGCGTCGGCAAGGCGACGAACTTCTATGTCGAGGATACGGGGATCGGCATTGCGCCGGGCGCCTTGCGTCGCATCGCACGGCCGTTCGAGCAGCGCGGGCCGGCTTTCAACGGCATGAAAGGCTCGGGCCTTGGCCTTGCCATTGCGCGCTCGCTCGTCGAATTGCATGGCGGCTCGATGCGCATCCGCTCGAGCGTCGGCAGCGGCACCGTCGTTCTCGTGCATTTGCCGATTCCGGCGGATATGGACAAAAGCGCCGGCATCGTCGCCGCGGCCTGACGTTACGCGGTCTTCAGCACCTTATTGAAGATTGCGCGGACGCTCCGTGCTGTCTCGGCAATCTGCGTCTCGGCGCGATCGAAATCGGGTGCGTCCACCGTCTCGGCCAAACGCCGTTTGACGCCTTCGGCCGCAATTGAGGGGTCGGCATCGGAGCCAAGCGTCAGCCGCTGCATCTGCGTGAATCGCGCATAAAGCCGATGCGCATGGATGAGCGCCTCGGCATCGTCGGCAGCGAGGTATCCGCTATGCAAGGCTCCCGCGAGTTTCGCGCCCGTCTCCGTCTGCAGGAGATCGGCGCACGAATGCGCGTAAGCCAACGTGAGATATTGCGTGACAAATTCGATATCGATGATGCCGCCCTGCATGAGTTTCAGCTCGAATTCGGCGCCGGTTCCCTTCTCCTTCTCAATCAACGCGCGCATTTCCGCCGCGTCGCGGGCAACCTGCCGCGGGTCGCGCTCAAGCGTCAGTGTGGCCTCGATCGCCGCGCGCGCGTCCTCGCGCAGTGTAGCATCGCCGCCGATCGGCCTCGCGCGCGCGAGCGCCATGTGCTCCCACGTCTCGGCTTCCTTTGACTGATACTCGACAAAGCTGCGCAGCTGCGTCGCCACGGGTCCGCTCCGCCCCGAAGGGCGCAGGCGTAGATCGACGTCATACAGCCGCCCTTGCCGCGTCGCCGAGGTGAGCGCGGAGATCAGCCGCTGGGTGAGACGCGTATAAAAGACGGATGCATGGAGCGGACGCGCGCCGTCGGATTGCGGTTGCTCGGGATTGAAATCGTACAACAGGATGAGATCGAGATCGGAAGCCGCGGTCATTTCGCGCGAGCCGAGCTTGCCCATGGCAATCACGCAGGCACGGCCGCCCGGAATCCGGCCGTGCTCTCTTTGAAATTCCGTTTCAACGCGCGTGAGCGTTACAGAGACAACACTTTCCGCAAGGGCGCTATACGCCGGACCCGCCTCGAGCGAATCGAGCACGCCGGAGAGGATGCGAACGCCGATAAGAAATGCTTCTTCTTGCGCAAAAATTCGTGCCTGATCGAGAAACGACTCGAATGTCGGCGCTTCGAGCAGGCGCTGCGCGCGCGCCTCGTAGGACGCTATGTCGGTCGCGGCCTGCAGGAAGCGCGGATCGATTGCTGCATCCAAGAGGTGCGGCCGCTGTGCGACGATAGATGCAAGCCGCGGCGCCGAGCCAAGGACGTCGCCGAATAGATCGCGTACGGCTTTGTGGGCGCGTAGAATGGAGAAAAGCTCAACCGCTGCCGGCATGCGCGCCAGCGCCTGATCGAACGCGGCAAGCGCCACATCGGGATCGCCCGATCCGGCAAGCGAGTCGAGAAGCGCCGGCACGAGTTCCGTCAGCACTTCGCGCGCGCGCGCCGACTGCACCGGCGGCCGCCGGCCGAAATGCCAGCCACGGATGGTCTCAGCCGCGAGTTCCGGTTTACGGAATCCCAGCGCGCGCAAGGTTTCGAGCGTCTCGGGATCGTCGCTCACGCCGGTAAAGACGAGATTGCCGCTTTCGGCATCGAGGCCGGCGGCGTGCTCGAACAGTTTCGAATAATGGTCTTCGACGCGAAGCAGCGTCTTTGTGAGCGCCGTTTCGAAAGCCGCGTATCCGGAATAGCCGGAGAAACGCGCAAACCGCTCCAGTTCGTCTGTATCGGACGGCAATCGCTGCGTCTGCTCATCGGCGATCATCTGCAGGCGATGTTCGAGCGTACGCAGATGAATATAGGCGGCCGAGAGATCGTCGACCGCTTGCCGGGTGATCCAGCCCTCTTCGTGCAGGACGGCGAGCATGTCGAGCGTGCGCCGGCCGCGCAGGTTCGGACGGCGGCCGCCGAAGATCAGCTGCTGCGTTTGCACGAAGAACTCGATTTCGCGAATGCCGCCGCGGCCGAGTTTCAAGTCGTGGCCGGGCACGGTGACGTGTCCGTGCCCGCGCACGGCATGGATTTGCCGCTTCATCGCATGAATGTCGGCGATCGCGGCATAATCGAAATATTTGCGCCAAATGAAAGCGGCTAGATCGTGCGGTAACGATTCGCCAAGAGCGATGTCGCCGGCGATGGGGCGCGCCTTGATCATCGCGGCGCGCTCCCAATTCTGCCCGACTACCTCGTAATAGTTTAGGGCCGACTGCGCCGAGATCGCGACCGCAGTCGAGCCGGGATCGGGACGCAGCCGCAGATCGACGCGCAGCACGTAGCCATCCGAGGTGCGGTCGGACAGGAGGCGTGCGAGCGCCTGGGTAAGACGCACATAAAAGGGCCCGGGGGTCACGCCCTCAGCCAGGCATGTGCAATCGGCATTGTAGAAAACAACAAGATCGACGTCGCTGGAATAATTCAGCTCGCCGGCGCCGAGCTTGCCGAGGGCGAGGATCACGAGGCCGCAGTCCTGTTCAAGACGTAAATCCTCACAATGGAGCCGCCCATGCGCTCGCGCCTCACGCAGCAGGAATCGCAGCGCGCAACGCACGAATACATCTGCGGCGCACGACAGAGCGCCTGTCACGTCATCCAGCGACCAGAGGCCGCCGAGATCGGCGAGCGCAATCAAAAGCGCGATCTCCTGCCGCGCCCTCCGCAACACGCGCATGAGCTCCGCCTGCTCGCATGTTGCCTCGCAAGCACGCTCCAGTTCGCTCAGCACTTCGTCAAGGCGCGTTTCCGGCGCGGTGCGGAGCAGGTGAATCAGTCGTGCGGGATCATTGGTGACCAGCCGCCAAAGGAAAGGCGAGTGGTCCGCAATTGCGAGGAGCAGCGCCCGAACCCGCTCGCCCTGGAGGAGGTTCAGGGCGCTTGCTTCCGCGACATCAATATCCGAGAGAAAATCCTCGAGGCGCTGTCGCGCCCGCGCTTCATCGGCGACCCGCGGAATGGGATTGAGTCTGGCGGCAAGCGCACGCTGATGGAGCTGGGGAACAAGCACCTCGCGCGGCGTCATGACGCCTTGCGCAATTCCGGCGGCGCTTTCAACGTCTCGGTTGCGGGCTGCAGCACCGGGGCTGCATGCGACAGCGGCAGCGAAATGACAACCCGCAATCCCGGCGCATTGTCCTCGAGCCGCAACTCGCCGCCATGCAGATGCGCAACGGCGGCGGCGAGCGAAAGCCCGAGACCGGACCCCGGGCGCGTTCGAGAATTCTCCAATCGGACGAAGCGATCGACAACGCGAGCACGATCCGCCGGCATGATGCCGATGCCACGATCGGCGACGATCAGTTCGGCCATTTCGCCATTGCGGCGCGCTTCGAGCGCGACCGCGCGTGCCTCGGGCCCGGCGTTCTCCGGCACGCCGTATTTCAATGCATTATCGATCAGATTGGCGAGCGCCTGGCCGACAAGCTCGCGATTGCCGTGAATCATCATCGGCTCGTCAGTCGAGACGATGAGCTTCACCTCGTGTTCCTCGGCCAGCGCATCGTAGAGCTCCCCGACGTCGCGCGCGATTTCGCTCACGTCGAAATCGCTCATCCCTTCCGGCTGCGTTCCGGCCTCGGCGCGAGCGATCATCAGAAGCGCGTTGAAAATGCGAATGAGCCCATCCGACTCTTCGATGATCTTTTCGAGCGCTGCGCGTTGCTCCCCGGGCGAGGTTCTGGCACGCAACGCCTGTTCGGCGTCCATGCGCAGCCGTGTCAGCGGAGTCTTGAGATCGTGGGCGATGTTATCGGAGACCTCTTTCAAGCCGGCCATAAGGGCGGTGATCCGCTCCAACATCACGTTGACGCTTTCGGCCAAGCGATCGAGCTCGTCACCCGTGCCCCCGAGCGGCAGGCGCTTCGTCAAATCCCCGGTCATGATCGCTCGCGCCGAATCGGAAATCGCGTCGACGCGCTTCAGCACACGGCGCGCGACGAAAATGCCGCCGAGCGTGCCGATCAGGACGAGCCAGAATAATGACGTGACCAGCGCGCGACCCAAAATGTCGCGCAAGGTCTCGCGATCTTCGATGTCATGCCCAACGAGCAGACGAAAGCCGCCCGGCAGCACAAAGAGCCGCGCCAGGGCGCGATGGCGCGGCGTCTCCTCGCCAGAGCGCTGGTAGCTCACTTCGAGCAGCCCGGTCTTGCCAACCACCTCTTGCGGCAGCGACGCAACATTGCCGGCGACCGGCATCCCCGCATAAGTAGTGACAAGGTATAACGAGGCGCTCGGCTGCCGCGTGCGGCGCTGAATCACCTCGACAAGCTGGCGGATGCCGCCTTCGGAATATTGCTCGGAGAGACCTCGAATATCGGCGTCGATCGTCTGCGCGATCTGCTCGTCGATCAGCTCTTTGACGTTCCAGCCGATGCCGCCAAGCACCAATCCGGCGCCGATTGCAAAAACACACAAATACACAAGCGACAGTTTGAAAACCGTCGTACGAAAGAGCTTACCGAGCGCTGTCACGTATCATGTACCCAGCGCCGCGCACCGTATGGAGCAAGGGCGCCTCCCTGCCCTTGTCGATCTTGGCGCGGAGCCGCGAAATATGCACGTCGATGACATTGGTCTGCGGGTCAAAATGATAGTCCCAGACGTTCTCCAGAAGCATCGTGCGGGTGACGACCTGGCCGGCATGCTTCATCAGATATTCGAGTAGCCGGAATTCGCGCGGCTGCACGATGATCTCTTTGCCGGAGCGGGTGAGCTTGTGCGACAGCCGGTCGAGTTCGAGGTCGCCGACCCGGTAATGCGTCTCCTCGCCGGACGCCGATGACTTGCGCCGTGCCAGCACTTCGACGCGCGCCAGAAGCTCGGAAAAGGCATAGGGCTTCGGCAGGTAATCGTCGCCGCCGGCGCGCAGGCCTTTGACGCGGTCGTCGACCTGCCCGAGCGCGGAGAGGATCAGGACCGGCGTGTCGATTTTCTGCGCCCGTAAGCCGGCGATCAGCGTCAGCCCGTCCATTTTCGGCAACATCCGGTCGACGACGAGCACATCATACTCGCCGTCACGCGCGGCAGCATAGCCGTCGAGGCCATCGGCAGCGTGATCGGCGACATGTCCTTCCTCGCGGAACGCCTTCACCAGATAATTCGCTGCCTCGACATCGTCTTCAATGACGAGGATTCGCATCACTTTCATATAGCGGCTCCTCGAAAGAAACGGCAGGCCGGCGAAATGCCGACCTGCCGCCCATGAACGCCGAACGGGGGCGTTGCCCGGCGTTCCCCGCCGGCTGACGAACCAGACCTTAGGAGGCCGGATTGGTTGCCAGCGCGACGAAGCGGGTCTGATCTCCGGTCTTGACGCGCAGCAGGACTGCCTTGCGTCCTTCCTTCTTGGCGTTGTCGAGAGCGGAGGAAATTTCGCTGGGCCGGCTCACCGGACGGCCGGCGGCTTCGAGAATGATATCGCCGGAGTGCAGGCCCTTTTGGGCGGCAACGCCGTCGGGATCGACTTGCGTGACGACCACACCTTCCTTGGCTCCGGAGACAGCCGAAGCCGGAGCCAGCGACAGGCCGAGATTGGCGAGCGAGGTCCGTCCGCCGCTCTCCGGCGTGACGTTCCGCGCCTCCTTCTCGGCCGGCAATGTGCCGAGCCGAACATTGGCGGTGTGCTCGGCGCCGTCGCGGACATAGGTCAGGTCGACCCGCTTGTCCGGACCAAGAGCGGCGATGCGGCGCGCGAGCTCGCGCGGGCCATCGATGCGCTCGCCATTCACCGCAACGACGACGTCGCCCGACTTGAGGCCGGCGGACGCCGCGGGCGACCCCGATTGGGTCTCGGCGACGAGCGCACCCTTGGTGTTCGTGAGGTTGAGGCTGTCGGCGATATCCGGATTGACTGGCTGGATCTGCACGCCGATCCAACCGCGCGACACCGTGCCTTTCTCCTTCAACGAGGCGACGACGTCCTTTGCGACCTCTGCCGGGATGGCGAAGCCGATGCCTACCGAGCCGCCGGATGGCGAATAGATCGCGGTGTTGACGCCGACGACATTGCCCTGCGTATCGAAGGTGGGGCCGCCGGAATTGCCGCGGTTCACCGGCGCATCGATCTGCAGGAAGTCGTCATAGGGGCCGGCGCCGATATCGCGGCCGCGCGCCGAGACGATGCCCGCGGTCACCGTACCGCCGAGGCCGAAGGGATTGCCGACCGCCAGCACCCAGTCGCCGATGCGCGGCTCTTTGGTGGCGAAGTTGACGTACGGCAGGTTATTGCCGTCGTTGACCTTGAGGAGGGCGAGATCGGTCTTCTTGTCAGTGCCGACGACCTTCGCGGGAAGCGTACGTCCGTCGTCGAGCGTGATGCTGACGTCGCTCGCGTGCTCGACCACGTGGTTGTTGGTCACGACGTAGCCATCGGCAGAGATGATGAAGCCGGAGCCGAGCGCCTGGCCGCTATGGCGCTGCTGCGGGCCGCGGAACTGGAACGGCAGGCCTTCACCGCCGAAGCGCTTGAAGAATTTTTCTAAGGGGTCACCGGGCTGCAGCTGTGGGATGCCTGCGGAATTATCGTCGGAGGCGTCTGCCGTCTCCACCATTTTGACCTTCACGGCGACGACCGAGCCCTTCACGCGATCGACGATGTCGGCGAAGGAGGCGGGCCCGGAGGACTGGCCGGGAACGGTGAGGGCGGGCGCCTCAGCAAGCGCGCCATGCGGCAGGAGGGAGTTGCCAAAGGCGCCGCCGAGCGCGACGACCGCGACCGCACCCAAGAGGGCGGCGCGCGTCGTGCGGGTTTTTCGGAGGTGGGGAGAGGTTTGGGTCGAGGACGGCGTGTCGTCCCGCTGATCCCGGTTCAACGGCTCAGTCATGTATCTCGGTCTCCAGAATTTCGCGCGGGCGTTTGCCGCCCTCGCAGAAACATGGGATGGACCGGATTACCGTGCCATTTCAGCTAGATGAAATCTTGGAAAGGTTTGGCGCGCGCGCGCAAAATCATGCCTAACGAGTGGCGCTGTTCGTGGTCGGACTGCCGCCCTGCCAGACGCCCTGCTTCTTCAAGGCATCGGCCACTTCGCGCGGCATGTAGCGTTCGTCGTGCTTGGCGAGCACGTTGTCGGCGCGAAACGTGCCGCTCTGATCGAGCGCGCCTTCGACGACGACGCCCTGCCCCTCGCGGAATAAGTCCGGCAAGAGACCGGTATAGGTGACCGGCAGATTGCCCTTCCCATCCGTCACCACAAAAGCGACGGAGCGTCCCTGCTCGCGTTTGAACGAGCCCTGTTCGACGAGGCCGCCAATGCGTAAGCGCGTGCCCGGCGCGACGTGGCGCGCTTCGATTTCGGCGGGGCTGTAGAAGAAAACGATGTTGTCGCGCAGGGCGAAGAGGACCAGGCCGACCGCAAGCGCGAGCACTCCCAGGGCGGAGCCGATAATCGTCAGTCTGCGCGCACGGCGAGTCATCGCCGGAGCTTTAGCGGCTCGGGCGGGCTGCCGAAAGGCGGATGTGTGTCGCAACCGCGGTCCGGCGTCACGCCGCCGGTAGGCTCAGCTCCGCGCGCAAGCCCCCGAGGGGGCTTGTCGCCAGGATGAGCGACCCGCCATAGCCGGCCGCGAGGTCGCTGACGATTGACAGGCCGAGCCCGGAGCCCGGCTTCGTCTCGTCCAGCCGGCGGCCGCGGCGGGTGGCTTCCTCGCGCTGCTCGGGTGTCAGGCCTGGCCCATCATCGTCGACGACGATGCGCAGCAGCTTCTGGCCAGCCGACGCGCCGGGTTCGCTCTGCAGGCGGATCTCGATATCTGACTGCGCCCATTTGCAGGCATTATCGACGAGGTTGCCGACCATCTCCTCGAAATCCTGCCGCTCGCCGAAGAAGCGCAAACCCGCAGGCACATCGGTCCTGATCGTGAGCGCACGCTCGACATAAATTTTCTCGAATGTGCGCTGCAGCGCCGCAATGACCGGCGCGACCTCCGTCGCTGTGCCGAGCGCGCCGGCACGCGTCGCCGCACGGGCGCGATCGAGGTAATAGGCGAGTTGATCGCGCATGATCTGCACTTGCTCGCCGACTTTTTCGGCGAGCGCGCCTCTGCTCGCAGCCGCTTCGTTGACGATGACGCTGAGTGGTGTCTTCAGAGCATGCGCGAGATTGCCAACCTGCGTACGTGCGCGCTCGACGATGTCGCGATTGGCGGCGATGAGCAGATTGAGCTCGGCGGCGACCGGCGCTATGTCGCGCGGAAAGGCGCCTTCGACGCGATCCGTCTCACCGCGGCGGATTTGCGCAATGCCGGCTTCGAGCTGCCGCAGCGGGCGCAAGCCAAAGCGCACCTGGAAGGCGGTCGTGCCGACCAGCGCCAGTGCCAGCAGGCCAAACGTGACGGCAAGAGCGTATTCGAAGCGCCGGATTTGCGCCTCGAGATCTGTTACAGGGGCGGCGACCTGCACGAGATAGATGCCATTACCTTCAGTGTCGACGACACGCTCGACAAGTCGCAAAGGCCGCTCGTCCGGTCCGTTGATCGAGGCGCGGCGCAGTCCGCCATCTTCGGCGGGGACGCGCGCGTCGGCGAGCCGCGGCAGACTTGCGGCAAACAGCGAGCGCGAGGCCTGCACTTCCGGTTTTTCGGCATCGAGCCGGGTTATCTGCCAATACCAGCCCGAAAGCGCGACCTCGAAGCGGGGATCGCCGAGGCCGCCTGGTTCGATGCGGCTCGACCCGGCCGTCACGATGTCGGCGATCAACGCGCGCAGGAACGAGCCGAGGCGATCATCGAAAGCCTGCTCGCTGGTCCGGCGATAATAAGCGGTGAGCAGAAATCCCGCGACGAGCAGGATGATAAAGCTCCACAGCGCCGACATGACGAACAGGCGCACCGCGATCGATTGCTCGCCAAAGCGAAGGCGCGTCATCTCCGCGTTACTGGCTTGCAGATTGAGGCGCGCTGCTCGCGTCGGGTGGAGCGATCAAATATCCGAGACCGCGCACCGTCTGAATCACATCGACGCCGAGCTTTTTGCGCAGGCGGCCGACAAAGACCTCAATCGTATTGGAGTCGCGGTCGAAATCCTGATCGTAGAGATGCTCGACGATTTCGGCGCGCGAAATCACGCGGCCGGAATGGTGCATCAGATAGGCGAGAAGGCGGTATTCGTGCGAGGTGAGTTTGACCGGCGCACCGTCGACAACGACTCGTCCGGCTTTCGTGTCGAGGCGGACCGGCCCGCAGGTGAGTTCGTTGGTGGCGTGGCCCGTTGCGCGCCGCAATAGCGCGCGCAAGCGCGCCAGCACCTCCTCCATGTGGAAGGGCTTGGCAACGTAATCATCGGCACCCGCATCGAAACCCTGGACCTTGTCGCTCCACCGGTCGCGCGCGGTGAGGATGAGCACCGGCATCATCCGGCCGGCGCGGCGCCACTCCTCGAGAACCGTGATCCCGTCCTTCTTCGGTAGGCCAATGTCGAGGACGATTGCGTCATACGGCTCGGTGTCGCCGAGGAAGTGACCTTCCTCGCCATCGTAGGCCCGGTCGACCGCGTAGCCTGCCTGATCGAGCGCCTGCACCAGCTGGCGGTTGAGGTCGCGGTCGTCTTCGACAACGAGAAGCCGCACGAATACTCCAGGTCAGCGGCGCTCCAGGGCTTTGCCGTTTGCCGCATTGTAGAGCACGCGGACAATATGCCCGTCGCGCCGCAGCAAACTGATCTCATAAATCAGCTCGTTGTTCCAGCGGCAGAGCCGGCCGTCCACCGCCTCCGCATGCAGATCGCCGGCGGCACGTTTCATAAGGGTGAAGGGCTGGACGACCTTGGCCGACGCGATCTCCTCGCGTGTCTCGTCGGTGGAGAGGCACTCAAGCGGCGCAAGCTGCGCAGCCAGGGAGCGTGGCGGCAAGAGGAAGGCGGTGGCGGCGAACAGCGAAGCCACAATTGTGAGCGGGACGAGGCGCATGCGAGCGCCAATCTTGGCCATTGACCATGAATGCCGGCTGAACGACTTCCCGCAGCACTGGTGACGCGCGGGGAGCCCATTTGGCTGGACTCACCGCTACCGCGTCTTTGGTTAGTTCACGGTGTTACCGCCGCCTGAGGACGAGATCGCCGTGTGAGTGTTGACGTTTTTATATGCGTTGCCGCTTCCCGTTACATTGCTAACGGAACCCGCAACGCGGATGCCGGTAGTCAAGTTCAGGAGCTGATTGTGGTGAACGATTGAGAAATCGCCTGCTACACCGAAGCTTATTCCGGTATTGCCGCCCGGACCGCCGGTCGTGCCGGCGATCTGGTTGTCGTGAATAAGATATTGCGACCCGCTGCTGGACGCATTGATCGTTATGCCCGTATGACCCGCGGGAACATAGATCAGATTGATATTCACTTCGTTGTAGAAGTCGTTGACGACGATCTGCTCAATCGCCATATTGAATTGTGAATGAGCGACGTAAAGCTGGTAACCTCCGGTGCTGGGTGAGCCAACGTAGACGCCGTAATTGCTGTTGGTAAAGTTGGTCTTGTCAATGGTAATGCCTTGCACGTATGGACCGATCACGATGCCTCCGCTGGTGTAGAAGAAGCTTGAGTTTAGTATGTTTATTACGACGGCATAGCAGGGGCCGGACGGAGTGCCTCCGGTCGCAGAGCCGTTAATGACTACACCATTGGTGTGCCCCACCAGGTTCGGCCGGACACAAAACTCCACACTCTCGCGCGCGACCCACAAATCCTGCAACGCGGTTTCGGCGCGCCGCTGCGCTTCGGCGCGATTCATCATCATTGCGGCTTCGCTCTGCGCGTCGCGCTGCGATGATCCCTGCAAATGCCGCGACAGGACGCTCGCCGGCTCGGAATCGGAATCGGAATCGGAGAAGGCAAGAGACAATTCGTGCGGCAGCTCCGATTCCTGCGCGCGTGCGAGGCGCACAAACGTGACCCGCGGCTCAGCGCCGCAGCAGCTGCGGCTCGCCGTCGCCGTCGACGTCTTGCAGCGTCTTTGGGTAGACCTTTGCCATGAAAGCGAAATCGGACTCGTCAATGTCATACCCGCCGAGAATCGGTTGGCCGTCCTTCGTGATCGTCCCCGGCAGCTGATAGCACATGATCGAATTCTGATCGAAACGGTCCGTCCCCCAAAGCGATGCATCCTCGAGCGGCGTGAGAACCTGCCGCCGAACTTGATCGGGATCCCAGCCTTGCGTCGCGCCGAAATAGGCAATGGCTTTGTCGACGTCGATCCGCTCGACGAGGTCGCGCCGCATATGCTCGTGCGGGCAGCCGAGCGTATGGCCGGTTTCGTGCCTGACCACGCGGAAGAACTCGGAGTCGGGCGCGTCCATGGTAAAGCTGTCCAGATTCATCGTCGGGTGCGAGGGCTCTATGGTTAAAATATCGACTCCCAAATAGGACCAGTGACCGCCCCCTGGCGTGCGCGTGATCCGTACCTGCGGATCGGTATTGGTCTCGGTGAAGTTGACATTCAGCCGCGACGACCACGCATTCATATGCGAGAGGATTTTGGCGCGAAGATCGGCCGGTGGATTGTCGAGGAATCCGACCGTCAGCTTCACCCCGTTGGTATGCCAATATTTGGTGGTCATCACGGCTATGCGCTCGCGCGTGACCTCGAGGCCGGGGACGATCGCCGCCAGCCGATAAAGCGGTGCGTGATTGACCGGGTTGATCTTCGCCGCCATGTCCGCCGCGGCAATGAGCTTGTCACCAGCCAGAGATCTGGGAATGCAAACGGCATAATCGGCCATGATGTACTCCCGCGTATCGGAGGCGAGCGCCCGAGCAACTTGCAGTCTGAGCCGGCTGTTTTGTTCTGTCCAGAGCGCGCGCCTCTGCCGCGGCAAAGTCTCAGCCGATGCGGCGCTCGCGGCCGGCCCAGAACGGGTCGCGCACGGCGCGGCGCAAGAGCTTGCCGACCGGGCTCTTCGGCACTTCGTTTATGAAATGCACGCTCTTCGGCACCTTGTAGCCGGCAAGCTTTGACCGCGCGAAGGCGATGATGTCGGCTTCCTCCGCGCTCTCGTTTTGGCGGAGCGCAACGAAGGCGGCGACCGCCTCGCCCCATTTGTCGTCGGGAATCCCGACGACGACGACCTCACGCACGTGCGGGTGCGCCGCGAGCACGTCCTCGACCTCGCGCGGATAGACGTTGTAGCCGCCGGTGACGATCATGTCGGAGGTACGATCGACGAGATAGAGAAAGCCGGCTTCGTCGAAGCGTCCGACGTCGCGGGTACGTATGAAGCCGCCGGGCAGGAACGTCGCCTGGTTGAGCTCCGGCTCGTCGAGGTAGTCCTTCATCTGGAATGGCGCACGCAGCGCGATCTCGCCGCTCTCACCTGATGGCACGTCGTTTCCGTCGGGATCGACCAGGCGGATTTCGCAATCCTCGCTCGGCTGGCCGCAGGCGAGCAGCCGCCGGTCGGCGTTTTGGCCGACATGATCCTCGGCGCGCAGATGCGTGATGAAGAGCGGCGCCTCGGTCTGCCCGTAATATTGCAGGAAACGCGGGCCCCAGAGATCGAGGGCGCGCTTGATCACCGGCCGCGGCATCGGCGAGGCGCCGTAGATGATGGTGCGCACCGACGACATGTCGATGTCGGCGGCGCGGTTCTGTTCTAACAGCATGCCGAGCATGGTCGGCACCATGTTGAGCGCGGCCGGCCGCCATTTCTCGATCGCATCGAAATAGGACGCGGGGGTGAAGCCGGGCAGCACGGCCGAGGCGCCGCCGCGCAGCCAATAGGGCACGACGAACGTGCCGCTCGCATGAATGAGCGAGGCGGCATGCAGCATGACGTCGCCGCGCCGAATATCGGGAAGGTTCAAAAGAATGTTCAGAACAATCCCGGCGTAACTCGCCTGGGTGTGCTGAACCGCTTTCAGCTTGCCCGTCGTGCCAGACGTGAAAATCGCCAGCACGACATCATCGGGCTCGGCTTGCGCATCGGGCCGTGTGTCTGGGTGCGTTTGCGCCAGCGTCAGTAAATCCTCGCCATGCGCATTGATGCCGAGGCCGAGAAGCTTTAGATACGGAAGCGCCGTTTGCAGCTCGCGCGCGACATCGACGAGATCGGGCCCATAGACGAGCGTCTTTGCCCCAGCGATCGTCAGCATTTTCGTCTGCTCGGCGACCGCCAGCCGCGAGTTCAGCGGCATGCGCGTCAAACGCGCCTTCAGACAGGCAAAATCGATCAAGACGCTGTTTTGCGAATTGTTGAGAAGCAGTCCAATGCGGTCGTGCGGCTCTAGTCCTTGCGCGATCAGTGCATGCGCAAGCGCGTTCGAGCGCTCGTCGACCTCACGATAGGTCAGACGCTCGTCACCAAACAAAACCGCAACATCATCGGCGAAATAGCGCGCCCCGCGCCGGATCATTTCATTGACGAGCATGGCTTCCTCGCTTTGATAATGCCGTCATTGCGAGCGAAGCGAAGCAATCCAGGAGTCATCACACTGCAGAGTGAGCAATTTGCTTCCTGGATTGCTTCGTCGGCTTTGCCTCCTCGCAATGACAATCGTTCAATCAACTCACCCGCGTTTGCCCGGTCTTTGCGACCTCTGTCTCCCACCCGAACACCGAGCGCCCGCCGAGCGCAGGCGAGGCGCCGCGTTCGCCGGCTATGACAGCCTCGAAGCTCGGTTCGTTTGCGGTGCGCTCCAGTTGCCGCGCCTGATCGTCCAAGCGCTTCAACGCTTTCATTTCCTCTTCGCGTCCGAGCTTGCCGTTGCTTATCGCAGTTTTCAACATACGGATCGTCTCGTCATAGACCTTTATCGGCACGGGATAGGGATGGCGGTCCTTGCCGCCATGGGCCAGCGAAAAACGTGCGGGATCGCGGAAGCGATAAGGCGCGCCGTGCACCACCTCCGCCACCATGGCAAGCGATTGCACGGTGCGCGCGCCGATACCGGGCGTCAGCAGAAGCTCGGGAAAATCCACCGGGCCCCGCTCGGCCGCCGCGGCGAGCGTACCATGCAGACGGCGAATGAACACGTCGCTCGCACGCACGTCATGATGCGCCGGCATGTCCAGATACGGCAGGTCCGGTTGCGCGGCCGGCGCTTTCGTCAGTGCGGCAAAGTCGCGGAGGATTGCGTCGGGACCGCGCTCGGTGAGCAAATCGAGCTGTGCCGAGCGCGATCGGTCGGCACGGCGATCCGTCAGATTGACGATTTCGCCTTGCTCGGGACCATCGATCGCGCTATGCGGCGCGTCGACGAAACTTGCTAGCCCGTGCGAATGCCAGTGATAGCGCCGCGCCTGCCGCTTGTCGCCGTTCATGCCCTGCTGCACGACCGTCCACTTGCCGTCTTGCGTGACGAAGAAGCCGTGCAGATAGAGATCGAAACCGTCCTGCACGGCGGCGCTGTCGACCTTCGCCACGAGGCGGCTTGCGCGCGTCAGGGCCTGCGCGTCGAATCCGACGCGTTCGCCGAGCGCGGTGAGTTCATCCGGCGTGCGGCGGGAATGCTTGCCGCGCCCGCCGCAAACGTAAATTCCAAGCTCGTCCTGCAACGGCACGAGACCGCGCTTCAGAGCGCCGATTACGCTCGTCGTGATGCCGGAGGAATGCCAGTCCATCCCCATGACGGCACCGAACGACTGAAACCAGAAGGGATGGGCAAGCCGCTCAAGGAATTCATCGCGACCGTAATGGTGCACGACCGCTTGCGTGATAATCGCGCCAAGGCTCGCCATCCGTACGGCAAGCCATGCCGGCACGCGTCCGCCATGCAGCGGAAGATCGGCGCTGCCACTTCGCCTAGCCATCATGCTCCTCAAGAAGGAACATAAAGGAACCGTGCGCCTGCGCCAGATGGGTAGCTATCTCCTCAGCAAGCAAGCTTGTCGCAGGTCCGCACGGCAGCGATCATTCGACTCGTGCTCTGCGGTCCGGGATAGCCCAAAATGCCGACCCCATTCAGCATGAAGGACGGCGTCGCATAGAAGCCGAGATCGCTCGCAAGCTTCACCTGCCGCTTCAGAACCGAGGCGATGATGTCGCTATCTGCCGTGGCTTCGAGGTTTGCCCTCTCCAATCCGAGCGATTGCGCAACCTCCAACGCGACGGGACCGTCATTGCCGCCGCGATGCGCGAACATTGCATTGTGGAACTCATAGGCGCGCTTCGGCCCGTAGAGTTTTAGGACCGCCTGCTGCACCTTGGCCGATTGCACCGATCCCAAGCCGATGATCGCATTGTTGACGAGACCCAAACGGAAGTTGCTATCCTTGGTCACAAGCGCGTCGAGATCGGACGCGGCTTTTCGGCAATACGGACAATTATAATCGGAGAACTCGACGAGGATGACGTCCGGACTGGCAGAGCCCACCCAGGTGATGCCGGGCAATCCGGTCAGCGACGGCTCGGAAGGAAGACGATAATTGGCGACGCGCTTGCCATCGTCACCGATGAGGTCGAAAGGCCGGCTGTCCTGTGCGGCGGCAGGAAGTGCTGAAGATGCGAGAAGGACAGAGCCGGCCCGCAAGAACTTTCTTCGCTCGATGCGCATACGATGTCTCGCCCTTCGCTGCCTTGCATGTCTAGCAGCAAAAAGGGTTAAAAAGAGGCGATTTAGTCGCTGCGCCATCAACATGGGGAGAACGCTGCATGCCGGTGAAATTTAGTTACGATCCGCATTTCGGGCTCCAGATCGAAGCCGAATTGGATTCGGAGCTTAGTCGCGAGGAGGCAATGATTGTTGCCGTTCGCGATCTCGCCTCGGGCATGAACTCTCTCAGTCACGCCGTGTGGGACCTATACGAGGAGTTTAGATTAAAGCAGTTTTATAAGCGGGACGAGCCTTCGCCGCCTCGCGCTCCGGCAGCGCGTACGCCGGTCAAAAAGCCGACCGCGGCAACGCGCAAGAAGGCTTCGGCCGCCGCGTCGAAAAAGCGCAGAAAATAACGAAAAGCGCGGGCCGGAACGGCGCTGGTGTTTCAGGCGAAGTTCGCCGATAGTCTCGGGCCCGCTTTCAATCCGGATTTCGGACCCCGATTGTCGTGGGACCAGCGCAACCGACGTTCAGATCAGGGAGGACCGTCCCGTGAGCTTTCTTGTCGAAATCCTGGCGAGTGCCTATCCGCCTGACGCCCTCAACAAGTTCACCGGCGGCTCCGATTTCAGCTTGGACAATGCCCGAGCCATGATGTGGATGTCGCAGCTTGCCTATGAGACCGCAAGCGAGTCCAAGGTCAAAAATATCATCGAGAAGCTGGGCATGATCAAACGCGGATTCGCCATGAACGATCCGGTCACGGGTTTGCCGCCGAAGAGTGCGTGTCTTGTCGCTGCCGGCGGGCGCAATGCGACAATCATCGCATTCGCCGGCACGGACCCGCTGAAAATTGAGGATTGGATCACGGATTTCACCGTTGGCTTTCCCCAACCCGATGTCCTTCACGAAGGCTTTCACGCAGCCGTGGGAACCGTATGGCCGACAGTGAAAGCGATCATTCAATCGCGTCCGCCCCCCGAGCAGCCGCTGTTCTTCACCGGCCATAGTCTCGGCGGCGCGCTGGCGATCAATGCCGCGGCGCGCGCGCAATCGGAACTCGGCGTGACGGCGACCGCGGTCTACACGTTCGGCAGTCCGCGCACCGGCGGATCCAAGTTCAAGGCCGACTATGCGCCGCTCACCGAACGCACGTTCCGCCTCGTCGATGGAGACGACATCGTGGCCCATGTGCCACCCCGGCTCGGCGGATTGTTCTGTCACGTGGGCCGCTCGCTGGTATGCCCCAGCGATGGCATATTTGATGCGGACACGCCCCTGTCGACCAGCGAGGAAGACAGGCAAGACTTAGTCAGCGATGCGCTGGACAGCGCGATCGCGGATATCCGTTCGCTCGCATCTTTTCGGCTGTTTCGCGCGATAGGACCGCGGCTGCTCGACCGTTTCACGGTGCTTTTGCCGCGCATGGTCCGCGATCACGTTCCGGCAAACTATTTTCGTGCGCTGTCGATCCCGCTTACCTGATTGCCGGCGACACAATTGTTGCCTGTCGCCGCTGACAACGCGCCGATGCCGGAGCGCGCCCTACGCCGCGCGCACCGCCAGCCCCTGCTCCTCGCCGGGTCTCGCGGCGCTATCGGCCAGGCCGACGCACCACAGCGCAAAAGCCTGCTGCAGCGCGATTTCTTCAAGCCGCGCGAAGCGGCCGGAAGCGCCGGCGTGTCCGGCATCCATGTTGGTCTTCAACAGAATCGGTCCGCCGCCGGCCATGGTGGCGCGCAGTTTCGCCACCCACTTCGCCGGCTCCCAATAGGTGACGCGCGGATCGGTCACGCCGGCCATCGCCAGGATCGGCGGATAATATTTCTTCGCGACGTTGTCGTAAGGCGAATAGGACAGCATCGTCTTGAACGCCTCGGCGTCAGTGATCGGATTGCCCCATTCGAGCCATTCCGGCGGCGTCAGCGGCAGCGTGTCGTCCAAAATCGTGTTGACGACGTCGACGAACGGCACGTCGGCGATGATGCCGCCGAAAAGCTCGGGCGCGAGATTGACGACAGCGCCCATGAGCAAGCCGCCGGCGCTGCCGCCCTGCGCGATGATGCGCCTCTCGTCGGTCCACTCCGCGGCGATCAGGTGGCGCGCGGCAGCGACAAAGTCCGCAAACGTGTTCGGCTTATGTTGCAGCTTGCCATCCTCGTACCAATGCCAGCCTTTGTCGGTGCCGCCGCGAATATGGGCGATCGCATAGGCAAAACCGCGATCGACCAGCGAGAAGCGATTGGCATTGAACGCGGCGGGGATCGACGTGCCGTAAGAGCCGTATCCGTAGAGCAAAAGCGGCAGCGGGCCTTTGCCGGCGAGATCGGCGCGCACGAGAAGCGACACCGGGACGAGCTCGCCGTCCTCGGCTTTCGCCATTAGCCTGCGCGTGACATAGCGCGAGGGATCGTGGCCTGACGGAATCTCCTGGCGTTTGCGCAAAACCCGCGCGCGCGTGCGCATGTCGTAATCGTAGACTTCCGCCGGCGTCGTCATCGACGAATAAGTGAAGCGCAGGATCGAGGTATCGAACTCGTAGCCGGAATGGATGTCGAGCGAATATGCCTCCTCGTGGAAGGCAATCGCGTGCTCCTCGCCATTGCGGTCGTCGAGCACGATGATGCGCGGCAGGCTGTCCTCGCGTTCGAGGCGGACGGAGAAATCCTGATAGACCGCACCGGCAATGATGTAGCGGCCGCGGCGATGCGGGACGACCTCGCGCCAGTTTTCGCGAGCCGGCGAGGCAAGCGGCGCGCGCACGATCTTGAAATCCTCGGCGCCGTCGGCATTGGTGCGCATATAGAGCCAGTCGCCGCGATGCCCGACGTCGTAGCGCACGCCCGGCTCGTGCGCCGCGACGAGCCGCGGTTTCGCATGATCGTCATGCAAGTCGATCAGGTGGCATTCGGCCGAATCGTGGTCGTGCATCGAGACGATTGCGAAACGGCCG
Source organism: Beijerinckiaceae bacterium (assembly GCA_036265935.1). Taxonomy (GTDB): domain Bacteria; phylum Pseudomonadota; class Alphaproteobacteria; order Rhizobiales; family Beijerinckiaceae; genus JAFASC01. The sequence goes on along the minus strand of DATAOB010000044.1, from coordinate 16,107 downwards.
GAGAGCGAACGATGGACATGGAGGAACCAGCGCGGATCGAGCTCTTCGAGAATAAGTTCGTCCTGCGCGCCATCCGTGCCGAGCCGGTGGCGAAACACCCGGTCGGTGCGATGGTTTTCGTCGACGTGCACATAATAGAAGGCGCGCGAGTCCGCACTCCAGACGACGCGCCCGCTGGTGTTGACGATTTCGTCGGGGAGGTCGCGGCCGCTCGATAAATCGCGCACATGGATCGAAAAATATTCCGAGCCGCGCGCGTCAACGCTCCACGCCAGCAAAGCATGATCGGGCGAATGCTCGGCGCAGCCGATCTCGAAAAAGGGCTTCCCCTGCCCGAGCGCGTCGCCGTCGAGCAGGATCTCTTCGGCCTCGCTATCGCGCGGGCGCCGGCAGATGATCTGATGCTGGCCACCGACGCGGTAGCGCGAATAATAGTCGAACAGCCCATCCGGCCAGGGAACCTGTCTGTCGTCTTCCTTGATGCGGCCGCGCAATTCCCGCAGCAAACGCGCCTGCAGATCGCGCGTCGGCGCGAGCACCGCGTCGGTATAGGCGTTCTCGGCGCGCAGATACGTGGCGATCTCCGGCGGAAGCGCGGAGGGATCGCGCAGCACCTCCTGCCAATTGTTGGCGCGCAGCCAGGCATACTCATCGACGAGCTCGACGCCGTGCACGATCCGGCGCTGCGGCCGGCGCAGCGCGACCGGCGGCGCGGGCAGGCGCGGAGTCGGGCCGGCGGCCGCGTCGGCGCGCGGGGCGGCCGCGTCGAGATCGAGATGCGCGGTCATTTGTCGTCGGGCGTGAACTTCAGCGCGGTGCCGTTCATGCAGTAGCGAAGACCCGTGGGCGCCGGACCATCGGGAAAGACGTGGCCCAAATGCGCGTTGCAATTGGCGCAACGCGCCTCGACCCGGCGCATCAGCCAGGAGCGGTCCTCGTGCTCCGCGATCGCATCGGGCACGACGGGGGCAAAGAAACTCGGCCAGCCCGTGCCGGAATCGAATTTCGTCCGCGAATGAAAGAGCTCGGCGCCACAGCACACGCAGGTATACCTGCCGCGCCGCTTCTCGTCCCAATAGGGCCCAGTAAAGGCGCGCTCGGTGCCGTGCTCGCGCGTCACATGATATTGCTCGGGCGTCAGCTCGCGCCGCCATTCGGCATCGCTCTTTGCCACCTTGGCGCGCTCGGCAATGTCGGTCATGTTCGCCTCCGGGGATTGGCCCCTAACCTATGCGGCGGGGCGGCCCACGCAAGCCCGGATCACGCCGACGTGACCTAAGCGGGCCGCGCACAGCTCCGATCGTGGCAGTAAAAAGACAGTAGAAATCGCTTCGGAAGCTTGCTACACGCGTATTCGCGCCTCTCTCACGGGCGGCCGGACGGTCGAGACCGACTCCTGCCGAGATGAGATGCGCGCGAATCCCTCAGCTACCTGCAGCTAGCCAGTTCCCGAAAGAAGTCCGATAGATGAGCGAATCAGTGAGCAGCAACTATATCGAACTCGCCGCCGATATAGTCTCGGCCTATGTCAGCAAGAATCCCGTGCCGGCGAACGAATTGGCCGGCCTGATCCAGGAAGTGCACTCGGCCTTGCTGCGGGTGAGCTCGGGCACTGCCGTCGCGGCGCCGGTCTCGTCCGAGGCTCCGCGCCCGGCGATCGCGGTGAAGAAGTCGCTCAACAACGACTACATCATCTGCCTCGAGGATGGGAAGAAATTCAAATCGCTGAAGCGGCACTTGCGCACGCAATACAACATGTCGCCGGAAGAATATCGCGAGAAATGGAGTCTGCCAGCGGACTATCCGATGGTCGCGCCGGCCTACGCGCAGGCGCGCTCCAATTTGGCGAAGCAGATGGGGCTTGGCCAGCAGCGCCGCCGGGGGGAATAATCCGCTTCGACGTCATTGCGAGGGGGCGAAGCCGACGAAGCAATCCACTCGCGGCATCGTCGTCTGGATTGCTTCGCTGCGCTCGCAATGACGACGCTGTTAGTCTTTTATCCCTTTACAAGAGACTTTATTCCTGCTTCGTTCGGGCGTCTCAAGGAGCAGTTGCATGCTAGCAAGTCCCCTTCCTGCCTCTCCATCGGCGCTGCCGAAGCGCTCGCACGCCGCGCTCTGCGGCGCCGCAGCCGCTGCGTCACTGGCGGGTACCGCAAGTTGAAATCGGCAAGCCGCGGGACCCAGCGAGTCGCTCGCGCCCGCCAGATCGCGATCTAGCTCGCTCATGTCGGCTTAGGCCTGAGCTACACCCATCTTGGCGAAGCCTTCGGCCGCGACCGCACGACTATTCGTCACGCCTGCTTCCGCATCGAGGACGCGCGCGACCATTTTTCTCTCGATCGCGCGCTCAGCATCCTTGAAGGCGCGCTACGGCTGCACGCGCAATGCATACCTTCGGGAGAGGCGCAATGAGGGCGCGGCATGCGAAGCCCGCGCCACCGCGTCCGATATCGAGCGCCAGACCGCGAGGTGCTGCGCGCGCTTGCCGAGCCCGGCGCCTCGGCACGCACGACCGACATTCCGCGCCCCGGTCTCCTCGCCGTCAGCGCCAAGCGTAGGGGTGTCAGCCTCGCCAGCGGCCATTTCCCCGCCGCCGCCGGCGCGCATCTCGTCGCGCAAGACCTCGCGCGCTGGCGCGAGACGCCCGGACGCCCCGTCCTCGAAATCACCGCAGCTGGTCATGCGAAACTAAAGCGCGGCGCCGCACCGGAGCCGGAACAATTCCAGGCCCAGCACCGCGAGGTCGAGGAGGCAGTGATCGAGCCGCATGGCCCGGTGAAGCGCAACGAGGCGGAGAGCCCGCTCGCCTGGCTCGCGCGGCGCAAGGATCGCGCGGGCCGCGCCATGCTCGATCCCGCTTCGTTCGCGGCAGGCGAGCGCTTTCGCCACGATTTCACCCTCGCCGGCCTGCAGCCGCGCGTCACCTCCGACTGGTCGACGCCGGTCAGCGGCGCGGCGCTCGGCGACCGCGGCATGCACATGATCGACCTCATGGTCGCGGCGCGCCAGTGGCTCGGAGGCGCTCGGCCCCGAGCTCGGCGCGCTCGTCATCGACGTCTGCGGCTTCCTCAAAGGGCTGGAGATTGTCGAGGCCGAGCACCGCTGGCCGGCCCGCTCGGCAAAAGTCGTGCTCGGCATCGCGCTGGCGCGGCTTGCGGCGCATTAGGGGCTTGCGACGGAGGCGCGCGGGCCGGCGCGGGCGAAAAAACTCCTGCATTGGGGCAGCGAGGATTACCGGCCGAAAGTCTTCGCGGAGGAGTGAGGCTCAGGCGACGCGCTGCGCCGCCTCGGCGGCGCGGGCTTCCGCCTTGATGCGCTCGACCATCGAGCGCAAGCCGTTCGAACGCTGCGGCGTCAGATGCTGCGCAAAGCCGAGCCGGTCGAAAATCGGCGCCGCCTCGGTCGCGACGATCTCGTTCGCCGGCCGATCGGAATAAAGCGCCAAGGTGAGCGCGACGAGGCCGCGCACGATATGCGCGTCGCTGTCGCCGCGGAAATGCAGGACGGGCTCGCCCTCCGCCTCGCCGGTGATCTTGGTCTCGAGCCAGACCTGGCTCGCGCAGCCCTGCACCTTGTTGGCGGCGTTATGCGCCTCGGGCGGCAGCGGCTCGAGCGTGCGGCCGAGCTCGATTAGATAGCGGTAGCGGTCTTCCCACTCGTCCAAAAATTCGAAATTTTCCAAGATCTCGTCGATCTGCATGGGTCCTATATGGACCGGCCGAAGGACTTCAGAAAGGCGGGCCTCAGGAAGCCGGGCGCGGGCGCTTCGACTCCGCCTGGGCGGCGGCCTCAAACAAAGCCTGCAACTTCCTCGCCTCTTCGGCGCAGGCCTGCGGCGTCGCGAGGCATTGTTGCGCCGAGAGATTGGCCTCCCCGCCTGCTGCGCGGATGAGGCTTGCCGCCGCATCGGCGAGCAGCTTCTGCGACTGCAGGTTCGCGCGCTGCGGCCACGGCAGCGCCGAAAACACGATAGTGAGCCAGAAGGCGCAGCGAATGAAGAACATGAGCTTTTGCTTGGAATCCCGATCGTTCGAATTCTAAGCAAAAGCGTTTTGACGCGGGCTCAAGACAGAGCGGCGCAGTCGAGGCGTTTCGTTCACGGCCCGTTGACGCGTTTCATTCACGTCCCGTTTACAATCGGGCTGCACCCGCCGCGGCAACGTTCGCGAAACCATGGCGCGCATGTGCGCGCCGAAACAAAGCTGTTTCCCTGCCGATTTAGGTTTCACTTAAGGGCGCGCTGCGAGGCTGCCTTCCGCGAGCGCGCGAGAAGCCGCTCCGGGAGAGTTTGCGTGTCGGTGTTCTCGAGTCTTGCTGTCCGCGTCAGTGCGCTCGTGCACCCGGAAGCGACCGCCGACGATCTCAAGCGCACGAGTCACGAAGGCTTTCTCTTCGTGCATCTCGCCATCTCCTGCCTGGCATTGCTCGCAGGCCCATTGTTCCTGGCCTTTGGCGGTGTGCCGCGGCCCTGGCACGTGCTCGCCTTCGTCTTCCTGCAGGCGCCGTTTGCCGCCTGCCTTCTGTTGAGCCGCACCGGCCGATTGCGCAAGGCGCAGATCCTGGTGATCGTCGCCATTCTCGGGCTCGCGACGGTGCTCGATTACGGCATCCCCGGTTTGGATCCGGCGGGGCTGGCGCTTTATACGCTGGTGCCGCTCGTTGCCGCCTTCACCCTCGACATCGCGCTGCTGCTTCCCGCCGCTTTCGCCGCGGCGACGGCGTTCTTCACCCTCGCCTGGCTGCAGCCGGCCTCGCAGCACGACGCGAGCGTCTCGCTGACCACCGCATCGCTGATCATCTTGCCGGTGATCCTCTACGTCACCGCGCTCGGCATAAGTGCGGTGCGAACCCACAAAGTGCGGGTGCGCCTGGAGCGGCTCGGCGCCAGCCGCCACGAAATGCTGTCGCGCACGATCGGCGACCTGGTGCTGCGCCACGACCGCGCCGGCGGCGTCATCTTCGCCAGCGACGAATCGCGCGCGCTGTTCGCGCTGGCGCCGCACGATCTCATCGGCCGCGGCCTGTTCGAGCGCATCCACGTCGCCGACCGCCCGCTGTTTTTGAAGACGATCGCCGACGCGCTCGGCGGCAGCGACACCGCCTGCGCCAATCTGCGCCTGCGCACCGGCAAGATCGAGGCGACGCGCGGCGGCTTCGAGGAGCCGGTCTTTGCCTGGATCGAGTTTCGCGCCCGCCGCTCGCTCGACGAGACCGAGGGCGTGCTGCTCGCGCTCGTCCGCGACATCACGCGCGCCAAGTTGCACGAGGAGGAGCTGGAGCTCGCGCGCGCCGAAGCCGAGCGCACGAACCTGTGGAAGGACCGCTTCCTCGCCAATGTCAGCCACGAGCTGCGCACGCCGCTCAACGCCATCATCGGCTTCGCCGAGATGCTCGGCAACGAGGAGCTGTCGCCAAAAAATCCGGAGAAGATTCGCGAATATGCGCACATCATCGAGACGTCGGGACAGCATCTTCTATCGGTCGTCAATTCCATTCTCGACATGTCGAAGATCGAGGCCGGCGCTTTCGATCTTTCGCCGGAATCCTTCTCGCTGGCGGCGCTCGCCGATTCCTGCTGCGACATGATCCGCCTCAAGGCCGAGCGCGCCGGAATTACCGTCCTGCGCAATTATGCGCCGGAGCTCGAACACATCCTCGCCGACAAGCGCGCCTGCAAACAAATCCTCATCAACCTCGTCTCGAACGCGATGAAATTCACGCCGAGCGGCGGCAGCATCTCGATCGACCTTCAACCCGAAGGCAATTCGCTGAAAATCCTCATTGCCGATACCGGGATCGGCATCGCGCCGAAAGATCTCGCGCAACTCGGCGAGCCGTTCTTCCAGGCGAGCGCCAATTACGATCGCCATTTTGAAGGCACCGGGCTCGGTCTGTCGGTGGTGCGCGGCCTTGTCGGCCTGCACGGCGGAACGATCGCGCTCGAGAGCGCGCCCGGCGAAGGCACGCTGGTCAGCGTGCGTCTGCCGCTCGATTGCCGGAGCGTCAAGCGCCGCAGCGAAGGCGCAGCCAAAATCGAAACGATCCCGCGCCGTCCGCGCACCCTGCCGCCGAAGCGGGGCGACAACGAAACGGTAGCGAAGATTGCTTAGTATTGCCGCACCCTCAAACGAGTTGCGCTATATGCCTGCAATTGCGAATTCGCGTCAGCGTGCCGATGCAATGAAGTCGGCATCGCCGCGACGATTGCACGCGCGTCTCTTCGGCGCGTTGGCCGAGCGGCCGATCGAGAGTTTTGCCGCGGCAATATTCACGGCGCTGATGACCGGCGTCCTCTTCAACGCGCTCATCTTTCAGAACGCGCGTCATCCCTCGCCGTTGTTCGGCACGCCAATCACACTCGTCCCACAAGTCGAAACTCCGAAGCCAATCCCCCGCCCCGCTTCGATCAGCGCCGCGCCAACCGCCAACGCACCCGCATCGCCGGTCGCGATCCCCGCGCGTCCCGTCGCAATCCCGCACGATGCGGAGCCGCCTGCGACGAACGCCGGCGACCCGATCGGGCAGATGCTCCGCAACACGTCGCAACCCCAAGCAAACAACGCATCCATCAACCCATCGGCGATCGACGCCACGCGCATTCTCACCGTGCAAAAGGCGCTGTTGAAGCTCGGCTACGTGCTGCGCCCCGACGGCGTCATCGGCGCGACAACGCGCCAGGCGATCGAGAAATTCGAGCGCGAGCGTGGCTGGCCGGCGCACGGCGAGTTGACGCCGAAAGTGCTGCGTGAGATTTCGGCGCGATCCGGATTGCCGATCGAGTGAGATTTGCGCTTACGCGCCGATATTTTCGTCGCCGCCCTGATCCGCCGCGTCGCCAGTGACGGCGCGTTTGCGGTGCTGCGCCGGCGCGGCGCCGCGGAAGCCGGCGCGATTTTTGTGAAAATCGATTGTCTCGACGGGCGCACGGCTTTGTTCGGTCCGGCGCCGCAAACCGAGCTCGCCGAAAGCGTCGAGCGCGGCATCGACCGCGTCTTCACGCGCGTTCACCGCGACGAATGGGTCGAGCCGCATGAAGCGGAGCGGCGGCTGGAGCGCGAGATCGATTTCGATCCCGATTTGTGGATCGTCGAGATTGAAGATCGCGAAGGACGTCTTTTCGTCGATCTTGCGGAATAAGAGGCCGGCTTAAGAGCGCTGCTGCGCCAGGCGCTCGCGCGCCGCAAGCGAGCCGGCTTGAGCCAAGCCCGCTCGCCGCAGCGCGTTTTCGCGGCCGGCGAGCAATGTCGCGTCGGACGCTTGCTCGTAGCGCCGGTGACGCGGCGCATCCCCCGCCAAGGTCTGCCCCAGCATCGTCGAGAGCAAGCGGCGAGCCGCGTTCAACGAAAGCTCGCTCATGATCCGCATCAATATCCGGATGCGATCGACCGAGTGCGAGATATCGGGCTCGCTCGACAGAAAGATGCGGGCGGCGTCCGACGCCTCCATTCCGAGCGCGGCGAGTGCGATTGCAAGCGGCTCGCCCGATTTATCACGGATGATTTCCTGCACGCCTCGCGGATCGCAGCCGAGCCGCATCGCGACCTCGATGGTGAAAAGTCCCCATTTCTGTGCTGCGGCGAGATCGGCAAGCGCATCGAGATCTCGGTGCGGCGGGCGTTTATCTCCGCGAACCGTACCGGGGTGAGCCTCACGCGCGGCCGCCAGAATCGCGGCGCGCTGCTGCGAATTGGCGAGGAGGAACAGCGCGCTTTTGTCGATCGGCAAATCGCTGCGCGCCAAGAGGACGCGGCCGAGCTCACGATCGGTGCGCCCACGCTGCAATAGAAAAGAGATCGCGTGCGCGTCGAGCGGCGCATTCTGGTTGGCGGCAAGCGCGCAGAGCACTTCGCTCTCCTGCCGGCGGGCAAGAGCGGCCGCCGTCCTTGCATCGAGGTCCTTGCGTCCGGCAATTGCGACGGCCTCAGTGAGCGAGCCCCATTCGGCACGCGCGACAAGCCGGTCGCGATCGATTGCCGCGCCGGCTGCGAAAAGCGCGGTTGCTGCTTCGGGGGATTTGTCGAGGAGCTTATCGAGAACGCTTTGCGGCGCATCGCAATGGGTTGCGAGCCGCTTCGCCACCGCGACGGCGGTAGCAATGTCCGCATCGGGGATCAGCTGCAACGCGAGCTCTTCGTATTGACGAATGTCTGCGGCGGGATGTCGGGGCTTGGTGACGAATTGGTCGGTGACGACCCGAAGCAGGATGGGCTTCATGTTGAGCCCCCCGTTCTTTTCAAGCGCAACGAGCCCCTCGAGCCCGGAAAGCAAGTCGTTCGTCATTCCAACGCGTCCACAATGCAACACCTTTAACTTATCGCGAACTTGTTGACGCACTGTTAACCTTGCGGCCTCCGTACTAGGCAGCGAGGGCTGTGTTCACGCCCGAAGTCGATTTCCAATCAGGGGAATATGCGATGGGCGAGGTCATTGCGTTCCAGTCCCCCGCGAGTTCGAGACGGGCGCAGCCGCGAAGCGCAGGAGAAGAGGCGCAGATCCTTTTCTTTACCGGGGTGCGTTATGTGCCGGCAATCGAAACGGCGAGTGAGCCTGTCGCGCCAAGCCATGATGGCACGCCGCGCGGCAAACGCCGCCGGCGCGAACCCTGAGCGAGCTAACTCTGCGGCGGACGTTCCGGTGCGCAGGTGACGGCGGTCACGCGCGCCTCTGCTCGCGGCAATTCGTTCGGCCGCTCGGCGAGCGCGCGAACCAGGATGAAGCCGGTCGGCGCCGGCGCCAGCAGCCGCAATTCAGGCGCGGGTTGATCCTCCGGATCGTTTGATTCCAGCGCCTCGAGCTGACCGGTATTGACGATCGCCACATCGATCTTGCCGCGCAACGCCGAGCGATCGGTCGTCGCATAGAATACCCGGCCCGATCGGGTGTGAAACGACAACGCGATGAAGTGCTCGCCGTCGATATTGGTGCGGACGCGATAAAGCCCTTGCGAAAGATCGAACCGGCAGAAGCCCAGTGCAACGGAAGGATCCTCATAGGGCATGATCTCGCGGCCCGGACTTGCCGGCGGCAAAAGCACCACGCCCTCGCCCTGCGGCGCGACCACGGCAAGACGCGTCAGCGCATCCTGCGGCGCAACCGCCGGCATCGCCAGCACCGACACGATATGCACGATGCCGGCGATCACGAAAATCGCGGCGATGAAGGGAATCGTTCCAAGAAGGCGGTCGTGGAAATTCACCAGCAGCGCCCTCGCGTGATACGCGGCGTGGTCGCGCCGACAAGACCGGAGGGCGAAGCGCTGGCGATGGCGTCGTAGAGCTTCAGGACCAGGACGAAACGCCGGCCGGTCTCGCTGGGCAGCCAGTTCCCTGGTCGCGCGCCGGGGGCGACGGCAATCGCAAACGAATTGTCGCCGCGCCGCAGGACTTCCGCCGACGTGAATGCGTAGCGATGCGCGGCATTCTCAAGGAGTCTGCCGTTCGGATCGGTGAGGGTGAGCGTCCAGAACCGCGACGCAGGAACGGCACCCGAGATAACGTAGTCGCACGAGCCGGAGAGCGGCGCACCGGATTCGTCGTTTCGCGCATAGAACGCAATGCCCTGCGCCGCGGCAAGCGGTATTTCGCCGGTTCGCGACAGAACCGCGCGCGCATACGGGTCGATGTCGCTGGCGCCGACGCGCGGCCATGCCGTCCATGGGCCGGCCTGCACGGCGCCAAAGCCAAAACCGCGTTCGAGCGTGACGAAGGTCACCGCGAGGCCGAGCGCGATGCCGATCAGCGCCGCAAGACCGCCTTTCAGGAAAGCCAACACGAGAGGGTCCGCGCCTTTTCGATCGCTAGCGTACTTCTATCCGTCCGCCCGTTGCGCGCACGCCAATGCCGAGCGCCGGGCTCGACCCGCTCTCGGCCAGAACGCCACCCGAACTACTCGCCGCCGCGCGCTGATTGTCGGCGGTACGCAAAAGATCCTCGATCGAGACGATCGCATCCGAGGCCTGCCGCGACAATTGCGCCGGGTGCTGCGCAGCGCCGAGTTGCGCCACCGTTCCGCTGCTCACCACGGCAGGTCCGGGCGGCGGTGCCGGCATTCCGGGCAGCGACTTCAACTCGACGCCGTTATGAACATAGACCATGATGTCGTGCCAGGTCTGCGCCGGCAGTGAGCCGCCGGTCATGTTGTTCATCGAGGTGTCGTCGTCATTGCCGAACCAGACGCATTCGGTGAAATTGCCGGTATAACCGCAAAACCACGCGTCCTTGTAGCCGTTGGTCGTGCCGGTCTTTCCGGCGACCTGGATATTCGCGCCGAGCTGCGCGCGTCTACCGGTGCCCTCCTCGACGACCTTGGTCATCATCGAGACGAGATCGATCACGCTTTTAGCGGGCACGACCTGCTGCGGCGGCGGGTTGTCGCGATCGTGCCGATAAATGCTCTCGCCGCGGCTGTTGAAGATTTCCACCGCGGCATAGGGCTTGACGCGTTTGCCGCCATTGGCGAAGCCGGCATAGGCGGACGTGTGATCGATGACCGTCACTTCGTCGGCGCCGATCGGCAATGACACCGTATCGGGCAACGGAGTGGTAATGCCGAGGCGTCGCGCCGTGTCGATGATCTTCGCGCGGCCCTGTTTGGCTTTCTGGAAATCGCCGCCCTTGCTGTCGCCGATGCCGATCGACAATTTCACCGCGACCGTATTGAGCGATTTTGTCAGCGCGCCGACGAGCGGAATCGCGCCGTAATATTTGCCGCCGTAATTGCGCGGACACCAATTGCCGAGACAGACCGGACCGTCGACGACGACGGTCGTCGGCTTATATTTGCCGCTCATCAATGCGGTGAGATAGACATATGGCTTGAACGAAGAGCCAGGCTGACGCAGCGCATCGGTCGCGCGGTTGAACTGGCTCGCGCCGTAATCGCGCCCGCCGACGATCGCCCGCACCGCGCCGCTCTGCGAGTCCATGACGACGGTCGCGCTCTGGTTGGCGTGATAGGATTTGCCGTTCTGCCGCAGCTGGTCTTCGATGACGCTTTCGGCATGTTTCTGCAGGCCGGTATCGAGAGCCGTGCGTACTGTCAGCACGCGGTCGTCGCCGAGCTTCTTCGCGTCGGCGAGTTTTTTGACCTCGTCAAAGGCGTAATCGAGATACCAGTCGGGCGTGACATCCCGGCGGCGGTCGACCGGCGTCGCCGGATTGCGCAAAGCCGCGAAAATCTGGCTCTGTGTCATGTAGCCCGCGTCGACGAGATTGTTGAGCACGTCGTTGGCGCGGGCGCGCGCCGCCGGCAGGTTGATATGCGGCGCGAATTTCGTCGGCGCCTTGAATAGGCCGGCCAACATCGCGGCCTCGGACAGCGTCACGTCGCGGACGTTCTTGCCGAAATAGAATTCCGCCGCCGCCTGCACGCCGAATGTGCCGCCGCCCATATAGGCGCGATCGAGATAGAGCTTGAGGATGTCGCGTTTGCTCACGTGGAATTCGAGCCAGACCGCGAGATAGGCTTCCTTGATCTTGCGCTGAAGCGTGCGCTCGTTCGTCAGAAACAGGTTCTTCGCCAGCTGCTGCGTGATCGACGAGCCGCCTTGCACCACGGTGGTTGCGCGCGCATTGACAGTCAGCGCACGGAACGTGCCGATGACGTCGATGCCCCAATGCTCGTAGAAGCGGCGATCTTCGGTGGCGAGCACTGCCTGGACGAGATATTCCGGCAGCTGATCGAGCGTGATCGAATCGTCGTGCTTGATGCCGCGGCGGCCGACCTCGTTGCCATAGCGATCGAGGAAGGTGACGGCGAGATCCTGCTTCTTCAGCCAATCGTCGGAGGTTTCCTGGAAAGCCGGAATCGCCAGGAATAGGGCGAGAATGGCGCCGCCGAGGCCGAGCGTCAGAGTCTCGCAGGCAAATTCGACGCCGAGCCGCCGCCAACCCTGGACATGGAACCGGTCCATGAAGGCGGAGAAGCTCGCATAGGCAGCGCGCGCTTTGCGGCCGCTATTGTAGACCGCGGTGTTGACCCAGGCGTCGAACGCCAGCAGCGCCCGATTGAGGCGCTTCAGGATGTCGGACGTGCGGAAACGCTCCAACCTTCAGCTCCAACCCGAACCGCCACGCCCCGGCGGCAATCTTAGCATTATTTAACGCTACTTGACGACTGGGACGCCGCGCCGCAAGTCCCCGGGGGTCCCCCAATCAAGCGGCGTGCCTCGAATCGGCGTATCACAACGGAACATGACGACGAAAGCAGGGTCGATCAGGGGTAGCGCGAAACCGCCGATGCGGCCTGCCGCTGCTGACGCGCCGCAAGGCGCGGCGCCGTTCTGGAAAAAGCCGCTCGAGGCGCTGACCCGCAGCGAATGGGAGCGCCTCTGCGACGGCTGCGGCCGCTGCTGCCTCGTCAAGCTCGAGGACGAGGATACCGGCCGCATCCATTATACCGACGTCGCCTGCCGCCTGTTCGAGGCCGGCACCTGCCGATGCAGCAATTACGCCCGCCGGCGCGAGCGCGTGCCCGATTGCGTCAAACTCACGCCGCAGAACGTCCGGACGATTCCCTGGCTGCCGCCGACCTGCGCCTATCGGCTGCGCGCCGAAGGCCGCGATCTGGCCTGGTGGCACCCCCTCGTCTCCGGGGATCCGGAGAGCGTGCACCACGCCGGCGTCTCGGTGCGGGCGCGCATCGGCGCCCGGGAGGAGGAGGTTGAGGAGAACGACTTGCCAAAGCACATCGCCGCGTGGCCCGCCCGCGTTCCAAAGAGCGCGCTCTGATCACTGGCCTTCGACGTACAACTTGAGATCGGCGAGAGAGGCAAATCGGAGGATGCCGGTCGGCGTCTCTGCTTCGATCGAGCCGTCGGCGAACATGACGTAGGTGGTATTGCCCGAGGTGTAGCGCCCGATGACAGCGGGCTCGGCTGGCGGTGCGGGGGCTTGCGGCGCTTCTTCCGCCGCAGGAACGTGAACTTCCGGCTCCGCCTCATTGTGCTCCTCGGGCTCGCCGACGTGAGGCCGCGGCTCTCGTCGCCTCTCTCCGGCTTGATCGTAAACTTCGTCCAGGCCGGACAGCGCGCGATCGAACCAATCGTCGCCAGTGCGCGGAATGGCGTCGGTGTGAATGGAAGGGCTCGACGCCACCGTGGGTTCGGGCGGCGCGACGGCCGCGGGTTCGGCCTCCGCAGGACTTTCCTCCGGCTCATTATTCGGCAGCTCCATTGGCAGCTCTTCAACACGCGTGGGTGCGGTGCGGCGCTCTTTGCGGGAGAACAGACCGCGCCAACCGCCCGCGCGCTGTGGCGGCTTTTCCGGCTCGTCACGCTGAACAGGAAGGGCCGGCTCCGGCGCTTCCGCGGCTGGTTCGATCGGAACAGCATGCGGCGTTTGCGCTGCGTCCATCTGCGGCGGAGCCCGGCCGCCCTCGTCCGCGAGCAGCTGCTCGATGGCCTCATTGAGTTCGGGCTCGGCGCTTACACCAGCCGCCTTGACCATATCATCGGCCGGGCCCTGGTCGGCCGCATGGATGATTTCCGGCGGCTCGCTCGCGGCCGGTTCGCTAGTCTGCGGTTCTTGCGACGCAGGCGCCTTCGCATGTTCGAGCGGCGGCTGGCGGCGTTCCTCATGTCCGAGCAGCTCAACGGTGATCGCCTGAGCCGCGACGAGGGCCGGTTCGGCATAAGCGGGATCCGTCGCCGTCCCAGGCTCGGTCTTAGGTGCTGCGGGCGGCGACTGAATCCCGAGCGGTATCGGCCCGATGGCCGGCTCGGTAGCAGGAGTTCGCTCCGCCAGCGCGACTGCGCCCATCCCGGCAAGTGCATTCAGGAGCGCGCCATGCAGGGCATCGAGCCGGCGCAGCACAAAGCCGATCGCCAGCGTCAGCACGCCCCCGGTCAGGAGAACGGCGCCCGAGATAACGGAAGTCCAGCCCCATTCGAGCTGCACATAGCCCGAGCCGCGCCCGATTCCCCAGGCGCCCCCAATGATCAAAATAAAGCCAAGGGCAAAGACGCCGGCATTGGCCAGTACACGACTACTCATAGCCGAACTCCACGCGCTAACGCCGTGTCGGTCTCCCGCGGCAACAGACACCAATGTTGCCGAGGCCGCAAGCCGCCTCTAGTTATGGGGCGCCGTCCCGCCGCTCCGAGCCCCGGCGTTCGCGACACAGGCGGCTATGTCCTTGGGCCGATACAGAAATTCCGGGAGGAGAGTCACGATGTCCTTTGAGCTGCCGCCCCTGCCATACGCCTACGACGCACTTCAGCCCTACATGTCCAAGGAGACCCTCGAATTCCATCATGACAAGCATCACCAAGCCTATGTGACGACCGGCAACAACCTAATGAAGGGCACGGAATTCGAGGGCAAATCAGTCGAGGAAGTCGTCAAAGGTTCGTATGGCAAGAACCAGCCGCTCTTCAACAATGCCGGCCAGCATTATAACCACATCCACTTCTGGAAATGGATGAAGCCGAATGGCGGCGGGACCAAAATGCCCGGCGCGGTCGAGAAGGCGATCGTCGACGGGGTCGGTTCGCTCGACAAGTTCAAGGAGGATTTCGTCCAGGCCGGCGTTTCGCAGTTCGGCTCGGGCTGGGCGTGGCTTGCGCTCAAGAACGGCAAGGTCGAGGTTATGAAGACGCCGAACGGAGAAAATCCGCTCGTGCACGGCGCGAAACCCATTCTCGGCGTCGATGTTTGGGAGCATTCTTATTACCTTGATTATCGCAACCGCCGGCCGGATTACCTCAAGGCCTTCCTCGACCATCTCGTGAATTGGGAACATGTCGAGAAGATGCTGAACGAGGCGCGCTAAGCGAGAGTGCTCGTCCCCGCCGCCGCCTCAAGCGGCGGCGACCCCCAAAAGGAACGTCTCAACCGTCTCGCTGAGGTTCTTGCTCTGCTGCGTGACGTCGGTTGCCGCCTGATGAACCTGGGCGGCGGACTGGTCAGTTTCCCCTACCGCCAGTTTCAAACCTTCCATGTGACGGGCGGCGGATTGCGTGCCAAGCGCCGCCTCGGTGACGCTGCGCAATCTCGTTCGTCGCAGCCGCCTGTTCCTCGACCGCGACCGCGATCCCGGCGGTAAAACCTTCGGCCTGGTTCATTGTCGCAGCAATCGATTTGATCGCTTCGACAGCGCCGGAGGTGGCGTTCTGGATCGCTTCGACGTGCTCGGCGATCCGTTCCGTCGCTTTGGCCGTCTGACCGGCAAGTGATTTCACCTCCTGCGCCACCACTGCAAACCCACGGCCGGCGTCCCCCGCGCGGGCAGCTTCAATCGTCGCGTTCAGAGCAAGCAAGTTGGTCTGGGCGGCGATCGCCTGAATGAGCCCGATAATCTCGCCGATCTCGTTGGCCTTCTCAGCAAGGCCGCCCATCGCTTGCGTCGTGTGCGCGGTCACGCGCGAGGCGTCGAGGACGACGCCCCGGGTGCGGGTAACCTGGCTCTCGATTTCGGCGATGGAAGCTGAGAGTTCCTCGGCGGCGCGGGCGACCGTATTCACGTTGGAAGAGGCCTCCGACGTCGACGCCGCGGCGGCTTGAGCGCGATGGCTGCTCTCGGTTGCGATCGTCTTCAGGCTGTCCGCCGCAAGCGTCATCTGATCGGAGTGGAGGTTCACCTGATGCAGCGCCTCCCGCACGGCGAGGCGGAAATCGGTGATCAGCGTCTCGAGCTCTGCCCGGCGCGCTTCGGCACCCGTGCGCTGCGCGTCGACGTCCTTCTGCAGGGCCTGCCGGTCGGCGAGACTGTCGCGGAAATATTGGACGGTCCGCGCCAACGCACCGATCTCGTCCTTGCGTTCACGTCCGGGCACGGCGACCGACAGATTTCCGGCGCCGAGGCTATGGATGGCTTCCGTCAATTGCGCCAGGGGGCCGTGACCCGCGCGACAAGCACGTAGAGGAGGAGGGCGACGGTGACGAGCACCAGAAGGCCGCCGAGCGCGTCATAGACAATGCCGCGCATGTTTCCCACGGGAAGCGGGATCGAAATTCTATTGGTGATGAATGTCATGCCCGAAACTCGGCACGCGCTCGGCCGCGCATAGCCAACGCGATCGCAGTGCATCTGAGAGGCGCGTTAACTCTGCCGGAGATGCGGAGAGCAAGTCCAAAAAGGCCTGCGAGCGCAAGAAGGTGAGCTCCG
>DATAOB010000043.1:0-4372 GCA_036265935.1 Beijerinckiaceae bacterium | reverse complement strand
CTCGGCCGCGAGCTTGGATTGCCGGAAGCCTTTGTCGGCCGCCATCCCTTTCCGGGACCGGGCCTTGCGATCCGCTGCCCCGGCGGCGTCACGCGCGAAAATCTCGACATTCTGCGCAAGGCGGACGCGATCTATCTCGACGAAATCCGCAAGGCTGGTCTTTATGACAAAATCTGGCAGGCCTTTGCCGTGCTCCTGCCGGTGCGCACCGTTGGCGTCATGGGCGACGCGCGCACTTACGATTTCGTCTGTGCGCTGCGCGCCGTGACGTCGGTCGACGGCATGACCGCGGATTTTTTCCCCTTCGACATGGATGTGCTCGGCCGCGCCGCAACGCGCATCATCAACGAGGTGCGCGGGATAAACCGGGTGGTTTACGATGTGACGTCAAAACCGCCGGGGACGATCGAGTGGGAGTGAGGGATTTTCTCGAAAGAACCTTAAACTAGCGGAATTGAGCGGGATCATCTTTCCATGGATTGAAGATCGCGGCGCCGCTGAGCCGAACATCTTTCGCATTGCGAGTGACAAGGAAGAGGTCGTGCTCTACCGCAGTTGCCGCGAGCAAGATGTCGATCACCGAGGGTGAGTGGCCGGACTGCCGTTTCGTCGCGCCTGAAATTTGTCCCCATCGCCGCACAATGGCGTCATCCACGGAAAGGATGCGGCCAGCGAAGCGGCTCTCCAGTGCATCGCGGGCGGCGATATAGCGCGATCGCTCAGGATGTTCGGCGGTAAGATTAGCGATACCTTTGTCGTATTCGGCGAGCGTGAGGACGCTTAGAAACATGCGATGCTCGTCCTGCATCGCCGCCCAGTTCTTCACGATCGGCGCACCATTTGGATTAATCAGCGCGGCGATAACATTGGTGTCGAGCAGCCATCCCCTCACAGCTCGACATCTCGCCCGCGATCAGGATCGCGCGCAACATCGAGGCCGCCGAGATGAAGGCCCTCCAAAAACGGCACGAGCGGCTGCCGGTCGGGAGCGACCGGGTTTAGCCGCTCCAATTCCTCCACGCTGATCACCACGACGGCATCCTCACCGCGGACGCTAACAGTCTGCGGTCCTTGGCTTCGAGCGAGGCGGACAACCTCGCTGAACCGCGCCTTGGCATCCTCCAACTTCCATCGCTGGCCATTGCGGGCGGGCCGACTCCGCTGGCGTTTCCCGAAAGACGTACCCGTTGCCATGGCCTTTTATCCTATCTGACTAGCTGGTCAGATGAGATAAATATAACCGATTAGCGCATTTGCAAACCCCGCCCCTCATGCATCCTCAGCACCCTACAAATCTCCCCTGCCCGCGCCGACGGCGCGTGCGGTTCGCGGATGATAAGGCAATTCGATTCCGCCAGAACGCGCAGCATCGAGGAATCCTGGCGCGCGGCGGGCGTCGCGACCGGCCGCCCGTCCGCGTCACGCGACAAGCGCGCGCGCAAATAATCCTTGCGCCCATCATTCATCGGCAGATCGGCGCCGAGAATGGCCGGTTCGTCCTGCGGCGCACCGGCTTGCGGGTCGCCCTGCAAATGGCGGATCAGCGGCTTGAGGAACAAAATCGCGCAGACGATCGATGACACCGGATTCCCGGGCAGGCCGAGGATCGACATCGCGCCCATCGAGCCATGGATCAGCGGTTTGCCTGGCCGCATCGCGATGCGCCAGAAACCGAGCTGCATGCCGCGCCGCGCCAGCGCGGATTGTACGAGGTCGTGCTCGCCGACGGAAGCACCGCCGAGCGTGACCAGCACGTCGGCGTGCTCGCGCTCGGCGCGTTCGATCGCCCGCTCCAGCGCGGCGAAATCATCCGTGGCAATGCCGAGATCGATGGGCTCGCCGCCGGTTTGCTCGACAAAAGCGGCGATCGCGAACGGATTGGACGCGACGATCTGATCCGGCCCGGGTTTATCGCCGGGCATGACGAGTTCATCGCCCGTTGCGAGTATTGCCACGCGCGGCTTTGCCGCGACATTAAGCGTGGCATGATTCATCGCCGCGGCGAGCGCGAGCTCGCTCGCGCTAAGGCGCGTGCCGGCGTGCAGCAACACCTCGCCTTCGCGGAAATCGAGACCGGCGGGGCGGATATAGGCCTGCGGCTTTGCCGGCGCGTTGATCACGACAGCCGTACCATCGCTCTCTGTGTCCTCCTGGATGACAATCGCGTCGCCGCCGTCCGGCACCGGCGCGCCGGTGAAAATACGCACCGCTTCGCCCGTACCGAGTTTCCCGGCAAATCCGCGCCCCGCGGCGCTGGTGCCAATGATGGTCAGCCGCGCGCCCGGCGCGCGCGCATCTTCGGCACGCAACGCATACCCGTCCATGGCCGAGACCGCCTTCGGCGGCTGCGTGCGTTTTGCCGCAAGATCGGCGGCAAGCGTGCGGCCGTAAGCCCGCGGCAGCAGCACGCTTTCGCGGCGCAACGGCCCGCGCGGCACGGCGAGCACGCGTGCGAGCGCCGCTTCGACCGGCAGCAAAATGTCACGCATTTTTCGGCGCGGCGCGCGTCCAGTCGCCGGATTTGCCGCCGCGTTTTTCGACAAGCGCGAGGCCCTCGATGCGCATGCCCCGATCGACGGCTTTGAGCATGTCGTAAATCGTCAGACACGCGATCGAGGCGGCGGTCAGCGCTTCCATCTCGACGCCGGTTTGTCCAGAGACTTTCGCCTCGGTCGTCACGCGAATGCCGGGCAGGCTTTCGTCCGGCTCAAGATCCACGCTGATCTTCATCAGCGACAGCGGATGGCAGAGCGGGATCAATTCATGCGTCTTCTTCGCCGCCATGATGCCGGCGATACGCGCGGTCGCAAAAACATCGCCCTTCTTCGCCTGGCCTGAGAGGCAGAGCGCCAGGGTTTCCGGCCGCATGACTACCCTGCCCTCCGCCGTCGCGACGCGCTCGGTGACGGCTTTTGCCGACACGTCGACCATATGCGCTTCGCCGCTGTCGGAGAGATGCGTAAGATTAGGCATGGAGGTGAGAGGCGACATCCCCGGCCGCGCGAAGCGGGAGCCGGGGTCCAGAGCAATACGCACGGCCCTGCACCCCGGATCGCATTCCACTGCGCTCCATGCGTCCGGGGAAGTGGACCAACATCACACCGCTCGCGCGGCGCGTGCCGGCTCGCCCTGCAGCAGCGTACGCGTCGCCGAGGCGACATCTTTTTCGCGCATCAGCGCCTCGCCGACGAGAAACGTGAAGATGCCGCAGCGCCCGAGACGCAGGCAATCGTCGTGGCAGAAGATGCCGCTCTCGCCGACGATGATGCGGTCCTTCGGAATGCGCTTCGCCAATCGCTCGCTGACCGCGAGCGAGACTTCGAACGTGTGAAGATCGCGGTTGTTGATGCCGACGAGCCGCGTCTCCAGTTTCAGCGCGCGGTCGAGCTCGGCCTCGTCGTGCACTTCGACGAGCACGTCCATGTGCAAATCGTGCGCCGCGGTGTTGAGCGCGCGCGCCTCATCGTCGGACACGCAGGCCATGATGATCAGGATGCAATCGGCACCGTAAGCTCGTGCTTCATAGACCTGATACGGATCGAACAGAAAATCCTTGCGGATCGCCGGCAGAGGCGCGGCTTTGCGCGCCGCTTCCAAATGTTCGAGCGCGCCTTTAAAGGACGGCCCGTCGGTTAGCACCGAGAGGCACGCCGCGCCGCCTTCGTAATAGGCGCGCGCCAGAGAAGGCGGATCGAAATGCTGGCGGATCAGCCCCTTTGAGGGGCTCGCCTTCTTGATCTCGGCGATCAATGCGATCCGGCCCTCGTCGCGCTTCGTCTCGATCGCATGGACGAAACCGCGCGGCGGATCATGATCGCGCACGGCGCGCTGCAGCGCCGAGAACGGCATGCGCACTTTCGCCTCGCTGATCTCCTTGCGTTTGTAAGCTTCGATTTTGCGCAGGATGTCCGCCACGACTCACCTCGCCGCCGCGAGGGCGGTCACGTTACTCGCGATCGAACCGCGATTCGAGACGCGGATGAGCTCGGCAAGCGTCGTCCGGGCAGCACGCGTGTCGATTGCGCGAGCGGCGAGAGCTGCGCCTTCCCCGAGGTCGCGCGCCTTGCCGGCGATGACCAGCGCGGCAGCGGCGTTGAGCACGGCAATGTCGCGATACGGAATGCGTGCGCCGTCGAGCACGGCCATCAACGCCGTCGCGTTGTGCGCGGCATCGCCGCCTTTGAGATAAGTAATGTCCGAGCGCGGCAGACCTGCTTCTTCCGGCGTCACTTCGAAGCGGCGGATTTTGCCGTCCTCCAGCGCGACGACATGGGTCGAACCGGTCGTCGTCATCTCGTCCATGCCGTCCGAGCCGTGCACTAGCCAGACGCGCTCCGAGCCGAGATTTTTCAGAACCTGCGCCAGCGGCTCA
>DATAOB010000042.1:0-16615 GCA_036265935.1 Beijerinckiaceae bacterium | reverse complement strand
GGCGCAGGAGGTGTCCATTTCAGCACCGGAGTACGCGCGGCGCGGGTCTCGTCGAGACGGCGGCGCGGGGCGAAGCGCGGCGCGTCGTGGAAGCGCTCGCCCTTGCCCGCTTTTGCCGCGAAGACGAGATCGCGGAGCGTCGCGATAAAGAGGTCGAGGCTCGCCCGCGATTCCGATTCCGTCGGCTCGATCAGCATTGCGCCGTGCACGACGAGCGGGAAATACATCGTCATGGGATGATAGCCCTCGTCGATCATCGCCTTGGCGAAGTCGAGCGTGGTGATGCCGGTGCCTTTGAGCCAGCTATCGTCAAACAGAGCTTCGTGCATGCACGGCCGCTCGCCGAAGGGCTGCGACATGAGATCGGCAAGACAAGCGCGCACGTAATTGGCGCTGAGCACCGCATCTTCCGAGGCCTGCCGCAGACCGTCCGAGCCGTGCGAGAGAATGTAGGCGAAGGCGCGCACAAACATGCCCATCTGTCCGTGGAAAGCCGTCATGCGGCCGAAGGCTTGCGTGCCTTCCGTCTGCTCGACCAGCCGCAATGCGTCGCCGTCGCGCACGACGAACGGCACCGGCGCGTAGCGCGCGAGCCGCTGCGACAGCACGACAGGTCCTGCGCCCGGTCCGCCACCGCCATGCGGGGTCGAAAACGTCTTGTGCAGATTGATGTGCATGGCGTCGACGCCGAGATCGCCCGGCCGCACCTTGCCGACGATGGCGTTGAAATTGGCGCCGTCGCAGTAGAAGTAACCGCCGGCCTCGTGTACGGCGCGGGCGATCTCGACGATGTCGCGCTCGAACAGCCCGCACGTGTTCGGATTGGTCAGCATGATCGCCGCAACGTCCGGGCCCATTAGCGCCTTCGCCGCATCGAGATGCACGTCGCCGTCGGCATCGGCCGGCACGGATTTCACCTCGAAGCCGAGCAGCGCCGCAGTGGCCGGATTGGTGCCGTGCGCCGAATCCGGCACGAGCACTGTGCGGCGTGTTGCTTCTTCGCCGCGCGCGATAATCGCTGCCTTGATCGCCATCATGCCGCAGAGCTCGCCATGCGCGCCGGCTTTCGGCGACATGGCGACGGCGCGCATGTTGGTCAGATCGAGCAGGTTCTTGGCCAGAGCGGCGATCAGCGCGAGCGCGCCTTGCACCGTCGCTTGCGGCTGCAGCGGATGAATGTCGCCGAAGCCGGGCAGCCGCGCCATTTTCTCGTTGAGCCGCGGATTGTGCTTCATCGTGCACGAGCCGAGCGGATAGGTGTTCGCATCGATCGCCGCGTTCATGCGCGACAGGCGCACGTAGTGGCGAATCGCTTCCGGCTCGGAGAGGCCGGGAAGGCCGCTTCGGCCGGTGCGTTCAAGCGACCCGAAGCGCGTCTTTGTCGTCGCCGGCGCGTCGATGTCGATGCCGGTCACCTCGGCGCGGCCGATCTCGAAAACCAATGGCTCTTCGAGATCGAGTCCGCGATTGCCGGTGAACGTCTGGCGTGCCCGCGCCGAATGCTCGGCCGGTTTGGCGTGCCGCGCTTGCGTGTGCAGCATCAGTGAGCTCCCGCTTGCAGCGATGATTTCAGCGCGTCCACAAAGGCGACGCGGTCGTCATCCGTGTTCACTTCCGTGTTGGCAACGATGATGAGATCGTCGAGCCCGGCACCCGGCAGAAGCCGCGAGGCGCGTACCCCGCCGAGCACGCCACGCTCGGCCATGCGTGCCAGCACGTCGCCGGCATCGCCACGCACCCGGATGGTGAATTCGTTGAAGAATGTCTCGTTCAAAACTTCAGCACCCGGCACATTCACAAGGGCATCCGCAAGCAGCACCGCGTTTGCATGGTTGACGCGCGCCAGCCGCTCCAGTCCGGTCTCGCCGAGCAGCGTCATATGGATGGTGAAGGCGAGGCAGCAGAGACCCGAATTCGTGCAGATGTTCGATGTCGCCTTGTCGCGGCGGATGTGCTGCTCGCGCGTCGACAAGGTGAGCACGAAGCCGCGGCGGCCCTCCGCGTCAACGGTCTGTCCGCACAACCGTCCGGGCATCTGCCGCACATATTTCTCGCGCGTCGCAAACAGCCCGACGTAAGGCCCGCCAAACGACAATGCATTGCCGATCGACTGGCCCTCGCCGACGACGATATCGGCGCCCGTGGCACCCGGCGATTTCAACAGCCCGAGCGAAATCGCTTCGGTAAAGACCGCGATTAAGAGCACGCCTTTGGCATGACACGCGTCGGCAATCCGCGACAGATCGCGCAGATTGCCGAACACGTCCGGCGTCTGGATGACCACGCAGGACGTATCCGCATCGATTGCCGCGAGCACATCTTCACGCGCGCGCACATCCGCCGGGAGGGTGACGACATCGTCGTTCGCCATCTGCGAGAGTGTGCGCACCACCTCGGCATAATGCGGATGCAGACCGCCGGAGAGCACGGCTTTCCGCCGCTTGGTGATGCGATGGGCCATCAACACCGCTTCGGCGGTCGCGGTCGAGCCGTCATACATCGAGGCGTTGGCGACATCCATGCCAGTCAATGCGGCGACCTGCGTCTGGAACTCGAAGAGATATTGCAGCGTGCCCTGGGCGATTTCCGGCTGATACGGCGTGTAGCTCGTCAAGAATTCCGAGCGCTGGATCAGATGATCGACGGCGGCAGGAACGTGGTGCTTATAAGCGCCGCAACCGACGAAGAACGGCACCAATGAAGCGGCGACATTGCGCCCGGCCATTTGCGACAGGATGCGCTCGACTTCGAGCTCGGATTTATGCGGCGGCAGCGGCAGCGGCTCGCGCAACAGCTTGCCTGCGGGCACGTCGGCGAACAAATCATCGATATTTTGCACGCCGATCCGCGCCAGCATGTCGGCGCGATCTTCTTGCGTCAGCGGATGGTAGCGCATCGCGTCGCCCTCAGCTTAATGCCGCAATCAATGCCTTGTAGGCAGGCTCATCCATCAGCGCCTCGAACTCGGTCCTGTCCTTGACCTTGAGTTTCAGAAACCACCCGGCGCCGAGCGGATCGTCGTTGACTTTCGCGGGCTCGCCCTCCAGCGCACCGTTGACCTCGATCACGTCGCCGGAAACCGGCGCATAAACCTCACTCGCCGCTTTGACGCTCTCGACCACGGCAGCCTCCGCGCCCTTCTCAACCTTTTTGCCGATTGCCGGCAGCTCGACGAAGACGATGTCGCCGAGCTGCTCTTGCGCGTAATCGGTGATCCCGACAGTGGCGACATTGCCGTCGAGCCGCACATATTCGTGATCCTTGGTGTAGCGGATGTCGGACATGTCTCAGCCTCTGAAATAGCGGTGCGGAACGAAAGGCATTTGCGAAACGCGCGCTGCGAGGGGCGTGCCGCGCACGATGATATTGAGGTCGGTGCCGGGTGTAGCGAAAGCGCTTTCGACATAGGCCATGGCGATTGGCCGCCCGAGACTCGGCGCGAAGCCGCCGGAGGTGACGCGGCCGATTTTGCGGCCGTCGGGTGCGGTGATCTCCGCGCCTTCGCGCGCTGGGGTTTTGCCGGCGAGTTCCAGGCCGACGCGTTTGCGCGCGGGGCCGTTCTTCAGTTCAGCTTGGATGCGTTCGGCGGCGGGAAAGCCGCCCTCCTCGCGCCGGCGCTTCTGGATCGACCAGGCAAGGCCGGCCTCGATGGGGGTCGTGCTCGCATCGATGTCGTGGCCGTGCAGGCAGAGCCCGGCCTCGAGCCGTAGCGAATCGCGAGCGCCGAGGCCGATCAGCGTGACCCGGTCGTCCTCGAGCAGTTTTTCTGCGAAGGCGCGCGCCCCATCGGCGGGCACGGACACCTCGAACCCGTCCTCGCCGGTATAACCGGAGCGCGAGACGAAGAGCGGGACGCCGTTCCAATCGAATTCGCGCCAGGTCATGAAGGCCATTGCCGCGACACCAGGCAGCAGCTTGGTGAGCACCTCGGCGGCTTTCGGGCCATGTAGCGCGAGAAGGGCGCGGTCGTGCAGCACCTCCAGGCGAAGGTCGGGCAGCTTTTTCCGCAGATGTGCGAAATCCGCCGCCTTGTTCGCCGCGTTGACTACGAGCCCAAGCCGCTCCTCGCCGCCCGGCAGCCGCGTGACCATCAGGTCATCGAGAATGCCGCCAGTCTCGTCCAATAACTGCGTGTAGCGCTGACGCCCGGGTGCGAGGCTGACCACGTCGCTTGGCACGAGCGCCTCAAGGGCCCGCGCCGCGTCCGGCCCGGAGAGCACCGCCTGACCCATATGCGAGACATCGAAGAGGCCGGCCTTTTCTCGCGTGTGCAGATGCTCGGCGATGATACCGGCCTTGTACTGGACGGGCATTGTATAGCCGGCGAACGGCACCATGCGCGCGGCCTGCAGGAGGTGCAGGTCGTACAAAGGCGTTCTGGCGAACGTCTCGTTTTGAGCCGTGGCGAAATCGGCCATGAACACTCCGGGGCGTGGCGCGACATGGAGCAAACGGCGCTGCCGTCCGCCCATGCGCCCCCTCTGTCCCGGGACCTGAGAGATTTCCCCTTCGGCTTACGCCTCAGGGTTACCCCCGTCGGTGGGCGTCTCGCCTAAAGCGAAACACCACTTTCCAGAGTGTCATCCCCATGCGGTCCTGATGCCTGAGCGTTTCCGGGGCGGTTGCGCCTTCGGCGCCGGCATGTCGCCGGTCTCTTCCGCTAGGGGTCTTGATCTGACGGGCGGACCCTGACAATCGGGACCGAGCGAGTCAATGCCCGCCGTTCAATCCTGACTTGCCGCCGCCTTGGGTCTAGCCTGACTGCGCTTACGCTTCTCCACAGGGGCCGGCTTCGCGTCCTTGCCGAAACCGACGACGACTTCGTAGTCGTCGGCGGCATGTTCGGTCGTGTACGGCACGGCGAACGGCTCGGTGACGATGGTGAAGTCAGCTCCCGTTGTGCCCGCGGGGATTGACGCGCCAACATTGACGACCTTGCCGACAAGGATTTTGTCGCCCTTCTGCTGGCGGACCGAGATGCTGAGCGGGGCAGAGAAATTGCCGGGCGAGCCCGCGGGGCCGAGCACTACCCTCCCTTTGACGCCGACTCGGATCGTCAGATCGTTGCCGGCAACGCCGCATTCGCGCGCGACCTGTCCGACCGAGAATTGATGGCGCACGCTCGCCGACTCCTGGCCGCCCACGCGCAACGCGGCCTCGCCCGAGGGGACGCGCACTTCCGGGCAATCGGTCACCTTGCGCTCCTTGGGATCCCGGGGGGCGGGCGCGGGCGATTCGCTCGAGCCGCGGTTGAACAGCCGACTGAAGAAGCCTTCGTTAGAGCTGTTCTGCGCCGACGCCGCGCTCGCGAGCAGGAGGAATGCCGCAGCAGAAAGGGGAAGGAGATACGCGAATCGCTTCACTGTCTTTGATCCGTAGGCAGGGTTCAGGGCAGCTTTTCGTAGCCGTCCTTGAAGCCGGCGAGGTTCAGCGGGATGCCGATGCCTTCTTCCGGCGTCTGATAGATGATGAAAGTCGCGGTCGTGCCGTTCCGCATCTGGTCAATCAGCTTGTCTTCCATGATGACTTCGGCAACGCAGCCGGTTGGCAAGCAGCGGACGAACCCGGCGCGGCCGATATCGGCCTGATCGATCTTGAGGCCGAGCCCATTCGGCAACAGCACGCCGAGCGGTGCGATGACGCG
Organism: Beijerinckiaceae bacterium; assembly: GCA_036265935.1. GTDB lineage: Bacteria > Pseudomonadota > Alphaproteobacteria > Rhizobiales > Beijerinckiaceae > JAFASC01. Next base: position 10,971 of record DATAOB010000042.1, on the reverse strand, counting down.
CAAAAGCCGGCTCTTGCCGTCGGCCGTCTTCAAGACGATCACGACCAGGTTGACGTTGGGTTTGTCCTCCGCGGCGACGCTCTGCAGCAGCGCGCATTGCTCGCGGCTCGCACCGGGCGGCGTTTCGCAGCGCAGCTCCCAATCGCCGTGCTTGGATTTCACGACCCCCTGCGCCTCCGCCGAATTGACGAGGAGCAAAGAGCCAAGCGCCAACGCGCAGGCCGCAACGTATGCCGTTGCCGCGTGGCGCCAGACGGGCCGCCCGGTTTCCTTCCGCATCGCGCGATTTATGTGAGCCAAAAGCATGGCGGCAGGCAGTAGCGGTGGAGTCGGGCCGAATCGCGGCGCGGCCCTCGTCGGCAGCCGCCGCCTTCGCTGGGTAGCAAAGCGTCTAGCTTGGTTCAAGCGTGGCTCGCCGATACGAAAGCCGCGCCGGTATGCCGCAACGGGGAGCGCCGAATGACTTGTTGCGTCGGGGCCTCGTTTGTAGTTTGGAACGAAAACAGAAGAGGATTCACCTCGTTGCATCGCGGGTCGCCTTCTGAAGGCCGCACTCGCGCCGGTCGGGAGCGGCGGTTTTCATGATTTTTCGCAAGCTGTCGTCGATGCGAGATATCGCTCTGTCGAGTGGCATAGCGGCGGGATCATTGACCTCCGGCGGCGTCGTGCTCGCAGAAGGCGCCGGCGAGGGTCATGCGGTGCCGGGTCAGATGGGCCTACAGCGCGGCATCACCGAGATCGCCCATGAGATGCACTGGTTTCACGACCAGCTGCTTTTGCCGATCATTACCATCATCTGCCTTTTCGTTCTGGGGCTCCTCGTCTGGGTCGTCTTGAAGTTCAACGAAAAAGCTAATCCCACTCCGTCGCGCACGACCCATAACAGCCTGCTCGAAGTCGCCTGGACTGTCGTTCCGGTGCTGATCCTCGTGGTGATCGCGATACCGTCGTTCCGGCTGCTGACCAAGCAACTCGTCCTGCCGCCGGCCGACATCACGATGAAGGTCACCGGCAAGCAGTGGTACTGGACCTACGAATATCCGCAGGATCAGGGCGGCGGCTTCAGCTTCGACTCACTGTTGAAGCCTGAGGCCGATCTCAAGCCAGGCGATATCTGGCTGCTCTCCGTCGACAACGAGGCCGTGATTCCGGTCGGCAAGACGGTGCGGCTTCAGGTGACGGCCGCAGACGTCATCCATTCCTTCGTGGTGCAGTCTTTCGGTGCGCGTATCGATGCCGTGCCCGGCCGCCTGAACGAGACCTGGTTCAAGCCGGAGAAGGAGGGTGTGTATTACGGCCAATGCTCCAAGCTCTGCGGCAAGGACCATGCCTTCATGCCGATCGCCTTCCGTGTGGTCAGCGAGCAGGATTATGCGGCTTGGCTAGCCGACGCGAAGAAGAAATTCGCCTCCGATCCTGCACCTGTCACGGTCGCCGCGGCAGAGGGCGCGCACTAATTACGTTCGAGCTTCGTAAGGAAGAACCAAAAATGGCAACCATCGTCGAAGGTCACCACGAAGAGCACGCCCATCCGACCGGCTGGCGGCGCTACATGTTTTCGACGAACCACAAAGACATCGGCACGATCTATCTGGTCTTCGCGATCATCGCCGGCATTATCGGCGGCGCACTGTCGATCGCCATGCGCGCCGAGCTCGCCGATCCGGGCATAGAAGTTTTCCCGACACTGGCGCGCATTCTCAATCATGCAGATCCCGCGCAGGCGGCCGACGCGGCAAAGAATCTTTACAACGTGTTCATCACCGCGCACGGACTGATCATGATCTTCTTCATGGTCATGCCGGCGCTGATCGGCGGTTTCGGCAATTGGTTCGTGCCCTTGATGATCGGCGCGCCGGACATGGCATTCCCGCGCATGAACAACATCTCGTTCTGGCTGTTGCCAGCGTCGTTCACGCTGCTCTTGACCTCAATGTTTGTCGAGGGCGCACCCGGCATGGACGGATTCGGCGGCGGCTGGGTCATGTATCCGCCGCTCTCGTCGAATACCGGGCATCCCGGTCCGGCGATGGATTTCGCCATTCTATCGATCCATCTCGCCGGTGCGTCGTCAATTCTTGGCGCGATCAATTTCATCACGACGATCTTCAACATGCGCGCACCAGGCATGACCTTGCACAAGATGCCGCTCTTTGCCTGGGCGGTGCTGGTGACGGCCTTCCTTCTGGTTCTGTCGCTTCCGGTGCTCGCCGGCGCGATCACCATGCTGCTCACCGATCGCAATTTCGGCACGACGTTCTTCGATCCAGCCGGGGGCGGCGATCCGATTCTCTTCCAGCATCTCTTCTGGTTCTTTGGCCACCCCGAAGTCTACATCCTGATTTTGCCCGGCTTCGGCATCATCAGCCACATTGTCTCGACCTTCTCGCGAAAGCCGGTGTTCGGCTATCTCGGTATGGCCTATGCGATGGTGGCGATCGGCGCGATCGGTTTCGTCGTGTGGGCGCACCACATGTTCACGGTCGGACTGTCGCTCAACACGCAACGCTATTTCGTGTTTGCGACGATGGTCATTGCCGTGCCGACCGGCATCAAGATATTCTCCTGGATCGCAACGATGTGGGGCGGCTCGATGTCGTTCCGGGTGCCGATGCTGTGGGCGATCGGCTTTATCTTCCTGTTCACGGTCGGCGGTGTGACCGGTGTGGTTCTGGCGAATGCCGGCATCGATCGCGCACTGCACGAGACCTATTACGTCGTCGCGCACTTCCATTACGTGCTGTCGCTCGGCGCCGTCTTTGCCATCTTCGCGGCTTTCTTCTATTGGTTCCCGAAGATGAGCGGCTACATGTACAATGAGCAGCTCGCGAAGGCGCAATTCTGGATCATGTTCGTCGGGGTGAACGTCACCTTCTTCCCCCAGCATTTCCTCGGTCTCGCTGGCATGCCCCGCCGCTACATCGATTATCCCGACGTCTACCACTTGTGGAACAAGGTCTCGTCTTACGGTTCCTATATCTCCGGGATAGGCGTGCTCCTGTTCCTCTATATCGTCTACGAGGCGTTCGCGAAGAAGCGTGTCGCCGGCGACAATCCCTGGGGTGTCGGCGCAACCACACTCGAGTGGACGCTGCCCTCGCCGCCGCCCTTCCACCAATATGAGACGTTGCCGCGCATCGTCGGCTCCGATCATTGAGACCGGGCATGCGTGGCGCATCTGAAGTGAGATAAGTGAGCGACCTCTCCTACCGGCTCGAAGGCGAGAACGTTGCAGCGATCTGCAACGCCTCGCCTTCAGATTTCGTGCAGCTTTTGAAACCGCGGGTCATGTCGCTCGTCGTGCTCTCGGCGCTCGCGGGCATGCTGCTCGCGCCCGGCCACGTCCATCCGGTGATCGGCTTCGCCTCGCTTCTGGCGATCGCCGTCGGCGCCGGCGCCGCCGGTGCGTTGAACATGTGGTACGACGCCGACATCGACGCGGTGATGATCCGCACCCGCGGCCGGCCGATTCCGTCGGGGCGCATCGATCGCGATCTTGCGCTCGGCTTCGGCCTCACGCTTGCCGCGTTCGCGATCGTGACGCTCGGCCTTGTCGCGAATTGGCTCGCCGCCGCGCTGCTCGCCTTCACGATCTTCTTCTACATCGTGATTTATTCGATGTGGCTGAAGCGGACGACGCCGCAGAACATCGTCATTGGCGGCGCCGCCGGCGCGCTGCCACCGATCGTCGCTTATGCCGCGGCGACTGGCTCGGTCAGCGTTGCGAGCGTCGTTCTCTTCGCGATCATCTTCATGTGGACGCCACCACATTTCTGGGCGCTGGCGCTGGTCAAATCCGGCGATTATGCCCGCGCCGGCATCCCAATGATGCCGAACGTCAAAGGCGCGGATCACACCCGGCTCGAAATCCTCGTCTATTCGCTGCTGCTCGCGCCGCTCGGCGCTTTGCCGTTCGCGCTCGGCTTTGCCTCGGTGCTTTACGGCATGCTGGCCTGCGTTCTCGGCGCGCTGTTCGTTGCGCTGGCATTGCGCGTCTATCGGCAACGCCAGGGCGAGGCGGCGGAAAAAGCCGCAAAGCAGCTCTTCGCCTTCTCGATCCTTTATCTCTTCCTCTTGTTGGCGGTGATCGTCGCCGAGCACGGGCTCGGTCTCGCGTCTTTCGCCGCATAATGAGTTTCCTCGTGGATCAGCAACCGGTCAGACGCGACGTCGCCCTCACGCCGGCACAGCAGAAGAGCCGGCGCGCACGCAATATCGCGATCGGTCTCGCCCTCGGTCTGTTTGCGCTTTTGTTTTACGTCGTGACCATCGTGAAACTCGGTCCCGGCGTTCTTGTCCGCCCGCTGTGAGGCATGAGCCCGCTTGAGGAGAAAGCATATCGCCGGCGTCATCAGCGCGTTGCGCTGATCTTCTTCGGCGTGGTTGCCTGCATGGTCGGGCTCTCCTTCGCCGCGGTGCCGCTCTATCGGCTGTTCTGCGCGGCGACGGGCTATGGCGGCACGACGCAGGTGGCGCATGGCGCACCGAGCGAGCTCGGCAAGCGCGTTCTTACCGTGCGCTTCGATGCGAACGTCGCACCGGGCTTGCCCTGGCAATTTTCACCGGAGACGCCGTCGGTTTCGCTGCGCACGGGCGAGACGCAAACCGTGTTCTACAAGGTCACGAACAATGCCGACCATCCGATCTCGGCTACGGCGGCCTACAACGTGAGCCCCGATCAGGCCGGCAGCTATTTCGACAAGCTCGCCTGCTTCTGCTTTGCCGAGCAAACGCTGAAAGCCCACGAAACCGCAGAATGGCCGGTCGTGTTCTTTCTCGATCCGGCGCTCGAGCAGGACGAGACGATGAGACACGTCGCGGCGGTCACGCTCTCCTACACGTTTTTCGCATCGAAGAATTCGCCGGCCAAGGCCGCGGATAAATCGGCCGACAATCGAACCCGCCCGGGAACTTGATCCGGGCTTGACCGAGACAATCTTGTCGCGGACAAACGCCCGCGAAAGAACAGGACGAGAAGAGGACCCGTCATGGCGGACGCACATTCGAAGCCGAACCACGACTACCATCTCGTCAACCCGAGTCCGTGGCCGATTATCGGCGCCGTCGGCGCCTTCCTCATGGCGGTCGGCGGCATCATGTGGATGAAGGGCCTGGCCCTCGGGGGGCTCAAGGCCGGCGGCGTCATCTTCATCATCGGTTTGCTCGTCGTCCTTTACGTCATGGCGTCCTGGTGGACCGATGTCGTCCACGAAGCGGAAACCGGCGATCACACACGCGTCGTCCAGATCAGCCACCGCTATGGGATGATTCTGTTTATCGCCTCGGAGGTGATGTTCTTCGTCGCGTGGTTCTGGGCGTTTTTCGACGCCAGTCTCTTCACCGGCGAGAGCATCCAATATGCGCGTGTCGAATTCACCGGCGGCCATTGGCCGCCGAAGGGCATCGAAGTCTTCGATCCCTGGCACCTGCCGCTCCTCAACACGCTGATCCTGCTCACCTCAGGCACGACGGTGACATGGGCGCATCACGCGCTTCTGCACAATGATCGCAAGGGGCTGAAGCAGGGCCTGATCCTGACCATCCTGCTCGGCATCACCTTCACCTGCGTACAGGCTTATGAGTACAGCCATGCAGGATTCGGCTTCAAAGGCTCGATCTACGGTTCGACCTTTTTCATGGCGACGGGCTTTCATGGCTTCCACGTGATCATCGGCACAATCTTCCTGATCGTCTGCCTGATTCGCGCCTATCTCGGCCAGTTCACGCCGAGGCAGCATCTCGGCTTCGAGTTTGCCGCCTGGTACTGGCATTTCGTCGATGTCGTGTGGCTGTTCCTGTTCTCCTGCATTTATGTGTGGGGCTCGTGGGGAGCGGTGGCCGCCGAGCATGCGGGGGGATGACGCTCGCGCGGGACCGCTCCTTTTCATCCGGCGCCGCGCTAGATCACGCATATGCGCCCGGGCGAGACCAGCACCAGCTACGACGAATATCCGCCGATCCCGCCGGTCCCGACCGGGCTCCAGGGGCGCTGTCCGCGCTGTGGCCAGGGCCATCTCTTCCGCGGCTTCCTGAAGCTTTCGCCGAAATGCGAGGTGTGCGGCCTCGATCTTACGTTCGCCGATACCGCGGACGGGCCGGCGTTTTTCGTGTCCTTCGGCGTCGGCTTGCTGGTCGTCGGCTTGGCGCTCATCGTCGACGTCAAATATGAGCCGCCGCTCTGGGTGCATTTCTTGATTTCGCTGCCGCTGACGGTGATCGTCTGCCTCGCGCTGTTGCGGCCCGCCAAGGGCGTGCTTGTCGCCCTGCAATACCGCAACAAAGCAGAGCAAGGCCGGCTCGGAGCTTGAACACGGCGAAATCCGCCGCGTTGCGCGGTCTGGTTTGGCCGGCACTTGTGGCTCTTGCCGGCATCGCCGTCCTGATTTCCCTGGGTGTGTGGCAGCTGCACCGTCTCGCCTGGAAGGAGGCGCTGATCGCGCGCATCGAGGCGCGCAGCAAGGCGCCGCCGGCTCCCCTGCCGCCAGCGCGCGAGTGGGCCACTCTGAGACCCGCCGACTACGAGTATCGCCACATCGTGCTCAGCGGCCGCTTTGAGGGGCGGCAAGCGTTGGTCTTCCGCGGCAGCGGAGCGGAGGCGGGGGAGGGGCCGGGTTATTTGTTGCTGGCGCCGCTGATCCTGACGAACGGCAGCGCTGTGGTCGTCAATCGCGGGTTCGTACCCGGCGGTCCCAAGGAGGCTGCAGCGCACGTCCCGCCTCCCGCCGAGGTAACGATTACCGGGCTCATGCGCGCACCGGAGCCGCGCAACCTCTTCACCCCGGCCGATCAGCCCGATAGGGACCTTTGGTTCACCCAGGATCCCGGCGCCATCGCGGTCTATTACGGCCTGTCGCGCGCCGCGCCGTTTACCGTCGATGCGGATTATTCCGGCGATCCCAAAGCGCTGCCGCGCGGCGGCACGACCGTGATTGCCTTTCCGAATAACCACCTTGGATATGCGCTGACCTGGTTCGGCCTCGCTGCCGCGCTGGCCGGCGTGTTCGGCGCATGGGCGTGGTCGCGGCTGCGGCCGCAGTCCTCCGGCCATGCCTCACCGGCGGGCCCGCGCCGCCCTTGACCCCCGGCGAATGTGGTAGAGAACTCCGCTTCGCGGGATTTGCGATCGGGACAGCCAGTTGCAGTACATTTCGACACGTGGCGAGGCGCCGCCGCTCTCGTTTTCCGAGGCGATGCTTGCCGGGCTCGCACGCGACGGCGGCCTCTATGTGACGCAGGCCTATCCGGCGCTGTCGCATACCGAGATCGCCGGCTTCGCCGGCCGCTCGTACGCGCAAGTCGCAGAGGCGGTGATCGCACCCTATCTGGGGGGCGAGATCGATCCGCCTGCGCTCGCTTCCATGGTCGAGGCCGCCTACGCCAGCTTCGATCACGCGGCGGTGACGCCGCTCGTCCAGCTCGACGACAACCTGTTCTTCCTCGAGCTCTTCCACGGGCCGACGCTCGCGTTCAAGGACGTGGCGATGCAGCTCTTAGCGCGCACGATGGATCACGTGCTCGCCGAGCGCGACCAGCGCCTGACCATCGTCGGCGCGACGTCGGGCGACACCGGGGCCGCGGCTATCGAAGCTTTCAAAGGCCGCGACAATATAGATGTCTTCATCCTCTATCCGCACAACCGCGTCTCCGACGTGCAGCGCCGGCAGATGACGACCGCGCCCGAAGTCAACATCCGCGTCATCGGACTCGAAGGCACGTTCGATGACGCGCAGGCGATCCTGAAAGCGCTGTTCAACGACAAAGTCTTTCGCGACGAGGTCGGTTTGACCGGCGTCAATTCGATCAATTGGGCGCGCGTGCTGGCGCAGATCGTCTATTATTTCACGAGCGCCGTTGCGCTTGGCGCCCCGCACCGGAGCGTCTCATTTGCCGTGCCGACCGGCAATTTCGGCGACATACTTGCCGGTTACATCGCCAAGCGCATGGGTCTGCCCATCGAGCGGCTGATCGTCGCCACCAACGAGAACGACATTCTCAAGCGCACGCTCGCGACCGGGCGTTATGAAGTGCGCGGCGTGACGCCGACACAATCGCCGTCAATGGATATCCAGGTCTCGTCGAATTTCGAGCGCCTGTTGTTTGAAGCCGCGCATCGCGATGCCGGCGCCGTGCGCAATTATATGGCGCGGCTGAAGCAATCGGGTGGCTTCGATCTCGCCGACGCGCATCTCACCGGGATACGCGCCGATTTCGATGCAATCGCCGTCGACGAGCTTGGCACGCGCGACGAAATCGCCCGCACCTATCGTGAGACGGGCTATATTCTCGATCCGCATAGCGCCGTCGGCGTCAGCGCCGCGCGCGTTGTGCTCATGCAAAACCCAGTCACGCCGATCATTGCGCTCGGCACCGCGCACCCAGCGAAATTCCCGGATGCGGTGATGCAGGCAACCGGCATCAAGCCGGCGCTGCCGGCGCGGCTCGCCGCGATCATGCACGGCCGCGAACGTTTCGACGTTCTGCCCAACGATTTCGCAACAATCGCCAACTACATTCGGACGCGCGCTCGGGCCGCGCGTTTATCTGCGTAACAAATATGAGCGTCGAAATCACCAAACTGCCCTCCGGCCTGCGCATCGTCACAGACCACATGCCGGGCCTGGAGACCGCCGCGATTGCCGTGCATGTCGGCGTCGGCTCGCGCCATGAGAGCGAGCGCGAGCATGGGCTGTCGCATCTGCTCGAGCACATGGCGTTCAAGGGCACGCGGCGGCGCTCGGCGCGCGCCATCGCCGAAGAGATCGAATCCGCCGGCGGCGATCTCAACGCCGCGACCTCGACCGAGCAGACCGCCTATTATGCGCGCGTGCTTGCCGAAGACACTGATCTCGCGCTCGACATTTTGGCCGATATCCTGATCGACTCGACGTTCGATCGCGACGAGCTCGAACGCGAGAAAAGCGTCATTCTGCAGGAGATCGGCTCGATCGAGGATACGCCCGACGATCTCGTCTTCGACATGTTCGGCGAGACCGCCTACGCCAATCAGCCGATCGGCCGGCGCATCATCGGCACGGCAAAGCGCGTCGCCACCTTCGATCCGCCGTCGATCCATTCCTATCTCAAACGCCATTACGGCGCCGAGACGATCATTGTCTCCGCCGCCGGCGCCGTCGATCACGCCAAGATCGTCGATGAGGCGCGCGCGCGTTTCGAGCACTTGCCGTTTGCCGCGCACCCGGAGACGCCGCTGGCGCGCTATACCGGCGGCGAGATCAGGCTGAAGCGGCGCTTCGAGCAGGCTCATATCGTCATCGGCTTCGAGGGCGTATCCTACACCGATAAGGATCAATATGCCGCGCATGTCTTTGCCAACATCGTCGGCGGCGGCATGTCCTCGCGGCTGTTCCAAGAAGTGCGCGAGAAGCGCGGCCTCGCCTATACAATTCATTCCTTCCACTGGTCCTATTTGGACACCGGCTTGTTCGGCTTTTATGCCGCGAGCGGCGGGCGCAAGCTTGCCGAGCTCGTCGCGGTGAGCTTGGATTGCCTGGCGCAGGCGACGCAGAATCTCGACGAAACCGAGCTCGCGCGCGCCAAGGCGCAGATGAAAGTGTCGATGTTGACTGCATTGGAATCGTCGAGCGCACGCGCCGAGCAGATCGCCCGTCAGCTCGCGGTGTTCGGCCGCGTCATTCCACGCAGCGAGATCATTGAGCGTATCGACGCACTGACCATCGACGACGTACGCGTCGCCGGCCGGCGGCTTCTTCGTGCGGCACCGACCGTCGCCGCCATTGGTCCGGTCTCGAAAGCGCCGTCGCCAATCCAAGTCGCCGCGCGGCTCGGACCGATGTAGAAATAGCGATGGCCATCTTCCGCCTCGGCCCGGCTTCCGAAAACGCCACCTTCGTACGCGGCGACGGACTTTATCTGCGCCCGGCCGAAATGCGCGATTACGCCGCGTGGTCGTTGTTGCGTGAGCGCAGCCGCGTCTTCCTCATGCCGTGGGAGCCGACCTGGCCGGCCGACGATCTCACCCGTGCGAGCTTCCGCCGCCGCATCCGCCGTCATGCCGAGGAGATGGAGCAGGATGAGGCCTATTCCCTGCTTTTGTTCCGCGAAAACGATGACGTGCTGCTCGGCGGGCTGACCATCGGCCAGATCCGGCGTGGCGTCGCCCAGGCGGCGACGCTCGGCTATTGGATGGGGGCGCCTTATGCCGGGCGTGGCTATATGTCTAAGGCGGTGCGTGCCGGGATCGGCTTTGCTTTTGCAACGCTGCGCCTGCATCGCATCGAAGCGGCGTGCCTGCCGACGAACCAGGCATCGATCCGGCTGCTCGAAGGCGCAGGCTTCCGCCGCGAAGGTTTCGCGCGCGCCTATTTGCGCATCAACGGCACGTGGCAGGATCATGTGCTCTACGGCTTGCTTGAAAGCGATCCGCTGCCGCTCAGGGCACGTAAGCCGAACGCGACATCGCGCGCCTAGGCCAGCTTGCATTGGTCGCGGTGCCATTCGCAATATTTGCGCTGCGGCGGCCCGCTTGCGTCGGCAAAGAAACCGCTGGCGCTGTTCGTACTTCGATTGCCACTTGCATTTGCCGCGGTGCCGTCCGCGACGTTGGTGCCGCGATTGCCGCTGGCGTCGGCCAAGAAGCCGCTGGCATTATTGGCGCTCTGATCGCCGCTGGCGTCGGCGCGAGCGCCGCTGGCGTTGTTGCAGCTTAAGTCGCCGCTCGCGTTCCGCTCGCGCTGTTGAGGCTCGCGGCTCCGCTCGCATTCGAGAGATGCCCATCGGTAACATTCTGGCTGCCGGGGCCGCTCGCGTCGGCGTCAGTTCCGGTCGCTGTGTTTGCGCTGAGGGCGCCGCGGGCATTGGCACCGTTGCCGAACGCCGCATCGCTGCTGCCGATACCGTTGGCGTTGGCGTTAGTGCCGCAAGCGACGTTGCCCGCCCCGGTTGCTGTCGTGCCGGCGCCGGTGGCGGGCGGTGGGACTGTTCCAGTGGCGT
>DATAOB010000041.1:0-17987 GCA_036265935.1 Beijerinckiaceae bacterium | reverse complement strand
CGAATGCGTTGAGCTGCAGCTGTCCCGCTTCGGCCGCGAAGCTCACGGTGACGTCGTTGCCGATCACTTCGAACGCAATCTGGTTCACGACTTCAGGGATGACCGGATTCACTTTGCCCGGCATGATCGAGGAGCCCGCCTGCACCGCCGGCAGCCTGATCTCGCCGAAGCCGGCGCGCGGTCCGCTCGAGAGCAGCCGGAGATCATTGCAGATTTTCGAGACTTTCACCGCAACGCGCTTCAACACGCCCGAGAAGAAAACAAAGGCGCCCATGTCGGACGTCGCTTCGATGAGATTAGTGGCCGGCACCAGCGTTTCGTGGGCGGCGCGCGCCAGCTCCTCGACAGCGAGCGCGGCATAACGCGGATCGGCGTTGATCCCGGTGCCGATCGCGGTTGCGCCGAGATTGACCTCGCGGAACAGCGCCGCGCCCTCTTTCAGCCGCGCCTCGTCTTCCTTGATCGTCGTGAAGAAGGCGTCGAATTCCTGACCGAGCGTCATCGGCACCGCATCCTGCAATTGCGTGCGGCCGATTTTCAGGACATCGCCAAATTCAACCGCCTTCGCCTTGAATGCGAAGGCGAGCTCGTCCAAGGCTTCGATGAGCGGCGTTGCCGCGAAGATGATGGCAAGCCGCAAAGCCGTGGGATAAGCGTCGTTCGTCGATTGCGACATGTTCACGTCATCGTTCGGATGCAGCGCGGTGTAATCGCCTTTGTCGCGACCGATGAGCTCCAGTGCGACGTTTGCCACCACTTCGTTGGCATTCATGTTGGTGGATGTCCCGGCGCCGCCCTGCACCGCGTCCACGACGAACTGCTCATGATACCGACCCTCGCTTGCGATGAGATCGCAGGCACGCACGATCGCGTCGGCTTTCTCCGCGGAGAGGTAACCAAGACGCTTATTGGCGCGCGCCGCCGCTTGCTTGACGAGCGCCAGCGCCCGGACGAATTCGGGGAAATGCCCGACCGGCACGCCGGTGATCGGGAAATTTTCGACGGCGCGCAGCGTATGGATGCCCCAGTAGGCATTGGCCGGCACATCCCGCTCGCCGAGAAGGTCGTGCTCGCGTCGGGCCGCGCCGGGCGCAAGGTCGACCGTGCGGGTCGTCGCAACCGCGACAGCATCGGGCGGCGGGTCGGGCGTGGGCTGCGTTCCGCCTTTGGCGTCAGCGTTCATGATCGCACCTCCCCCGCAGGCAGTCCGTCATAGCGTATTGCTGCGGCAAAGGGGAGGACGCTAGAGTCCTGCCGAGCCGGAGAGCCCGATGCGAGTCTTGCGTGCGCTGCTATGTCTGTTCGGAGTGCTGGCCGGCTTTGCGCCAGCTGAAGCCGTGTTCGATCTTACTGAGGTAAGGCAGCTCATCGTCAGGTATCGCAACCAATGGATCGCCGACCCGGACAAGATCCGGGATGCGCGGATCGGCGTGATTTACGACATTCCGTTCGTCGGCACCGCCGTATGCGTCGCGATCGATCGCCTGCTCGTGACCGGCGATTATAGCGGGCTTGAGCCGCTGCTTCTCATCATCAACAAGATCGACGTGACGCCGCCGCAGGTCGTCTTCCAGCCGCCGCCGAAGACCACCTATGAATTCCGCGTCACCGCCGCGCCGCCCGACCCGCGCTGCGGCGAGGGGCCTCTGGTGCCGTTTCCAGAGTTGCGGAATGCCGGCGGCCGCCCGAGCCGCTAGCTCGCCGGAACGCGCCGCCAGCCCCAGGAGTTTTCGAGGCGCCTTGAATCGAGCACCCATGCCGGGCTTCACGCGCGCCAGAAAAGATGTGTCCGCGGCGAAAAATCTTCCCGAACTGATTGCGCGCGCTGCCGAACCCCTTCCCGACTTCGATGATGCCGCGTTTGGCGCGGCCTTTGAGCGCTTCGCCGCTGCCAAAGTCGTGCTGCTCGGCGAGGCGAGCCACGGAACGTCCGAATTCTACCGCGCCCGGGCGGCGATCACGCGTCGTCTCATAGAGCGGCACGGCTTTACCATCGTCGCGCCGAAGCGGATTGGCCGGACGCGGCGAGCCTCGACCGCATCTTGCGCCAGCGGCCGGGGCGGCGGCGCCAAGAGCCGCCCTTCCAGCGCTTTCCCACCTGGATGTGGCGCAACACCGACGTCCAAGCTTTTCTTCTATGGCTGCGCCGGCACAATACGGCGAGGCCGATGGAGCAACGTGCGGGCTTCTACGGACTCGATCTCTACAATCTCTCCGCCTCGATGCGCGCCGTCATCGATTATCTCGAACGCATCGATCCGGTGATGGCGAAAGTTGCACGGCGACGTTACGGCTGCCTGACGCCATGGCAGGAAAGCCCGCAAACCTATGGACGCGAGGCGCTGTATGCCGGCTACGGCCGCTGCGAGGAAGGCGTCGTGGCGATGCTGCGCGAAATGTGCGAGCGCGAATTGTCGTTGACCGAGGGCGATAGCGAGGGCTTTCTCGATGCGACGCAGAATGCGCGCCTCGTGCGCGATGCCGAGCGCTATTATCGCGTCATGTATCAGGGGTCTGCTGAAAGCTGGAACTTACGCGACACGCACATGTTCGAGACGCTCTGCCAGATACTCGACGCAAAAGGCTCCGGTGCCAAGGCGGTGGTCTGGGCGCACAACAGCCATATCGGCGATGCATCGAAGACGGATATGGGCGGGAAGCGTGACGAGCTGAATATCGGCCAGCTTTGCCGCGAGCGCTTCGCTGACAAGGCAGCACTGATCGGCTTCGGGACACACGACGGCACCGTCGCCTGCGCCTCGAATTGGGACGAGCCGATGGAGGTGAAGTCCGTCAATCCATCCCGGCCCGACAGCTATGAATGGCTGGCGCACGGTTCCGGCATCGATCGCTTCCTGCTGGATATCCGCGAGGGGCAGCATCAAGAGCTACGGAACGAGCTCAGACAATCGCGACTCGAACGCTTCATCGGAGTGATCTATCGTCCGGAGACGGAGCGATGGAGCCATTATTCCGAATGCTGTCTGCCCGAACAGTTCGACGCCTATGTATGGTTCGACCGCACGCGCGCGGTGACGCCGCTGCCGGCGCATCAGGTCGGCGGCGCCGAGGAGACCTATCCTTTCGGCCTATAGCCAACCCGGACTGCTCGGCACGCGCGGAATGGTGTCGTGAGTTCTGACGAGGGTGCTCTTCGCCAGGGAATCGTCGATGCCTGCCGCGCCATGAATGCGCTCGGCATCAATCAGGGCACATCCGGCAACATTTCGGTGCGCTGGCGAGACGGACTTTTGATCACGCCATCAGGCTTACCTTACGATCGCATGACCGCGGGCGATATCGTGCCGATGAAGCTCGACGGCGCTTTCGAGCACCGGCTGAAGCCGTCCTCGGAATGGCGCTTTCACTGCGACATCATGAGAGCGCGGCCGGATATTGGCGCGATCGTGCATGCGCATCCGACCTATGCCACCGCATTCGCGATCTGCCGCATGGAAATTCCCGCTGTGCATTACATGATCGCCGCCGCCGGCGGTCCGACAATCCGTTGCGGGGGTTATGCGAGCTATGGTACCGCGGAACTCTCCGAGATCGCGGTCGCGGCACTTGAGGGGCGCAACGCCTGCCTCCTCGCCAATCACGGCATGATCGCGACCGGAGCCGATCTCGATCGTGCGATGTGGCTCGCGGTCGAGGTCGAGACGCTCTGCAAACAATTTGCGACGGCGTTGCAGATCGGTACGCCATTCATGCTGTCAGACAAGGAGATCGCGCGGACGATCGAGAAATTCCGCGATTACGGGCCGCTTGCTACGGCGCCGGCCGCGGTGCAACCCGCCGCGGGAAAACGGCGAGGCTCACGACCACCAAGGTGACGATATCGTCGCCACCCGATCAGCGCGACAAAGAGCGGCCGTTTAGCGCACTCAGTCCTCCACGCCTTCGACGCTCTCGCCGTTGATTGCAGCCTTCAAAGTGTTCGACGGCTTGAATACCATCACCCGGCGCGGCGTGATCGGCACTTCGACGCCGGTCTTCGGATTGCGACCGATGCGCTCGCCTTTCGAGCGCACGACGAACGAGCCAAAAGAAGAGAGTTTCACCGTCTCGCCGCGCACCAGCGCGTCGCAAATCTCATCGAGCACGGATTCGACCAGTGCCGCGGATTCGCTGCGGGATAGGCCGACGCGTCGATAGACGGCGTCGGTGAGATCGGCGCGCGTCAGCGTCCGCGCCGCACCCGCGGACTCGCTCGCGGGGGCTTCACGATCTTTCAGCCGCAATGCCGATGCCGAATTCGTACTGGACATGAACGAAGCTCGGAAATGAATTTGGTCCTCTGTCCGGCTGGACAGAGAGCGATGGGACACACTGCCCCAGCCTCACCATCGTATCAAGGCGGAACCCCATGTGAAGCCGCCGCCCATCGCCTCGATCATGACGAGGTCGCCTTTCTTGATCCGGCCGTCGGCATGCGCCTCGGCCAGCGCCAGCGGGATCGACGCCGCCGACGTGTTGCCGTGACGATCGACGGTCACGACGATTTTTTCCGGCGCGATGCCGAGCTTTTCGGCCGATGCATCGATAATCCGGCGGTTGGCCTGATGCGGCACGAACCAGTCGAGATCGTCGGCCGCGGTGCCGGTCGCGGCGAACGCGTCCTCGACGACGTCGGTCACCATGCCGACGGCGTGGCGGAACACTTCGCGCCCATGCATGCGCAGGTGGCCGACCGTGCCGGTCGCCGAAGGTCCGCCGTCGACATAGAGCTTTTCGCGGTGCCGCCCGTCGGAGCGCAGATGCGCGGTGAGGACGCCGCGTTCATGCAACCCGCCGTTCGATTGTTGCGCTTCCAAGAGGACCGCCCCTGCCCCGTCGCCGAACAAGACGCAGGTTGTACGATCCTTCCAATCCATCAGCCGCGAGAAGGTTTCGGCGCCGATGACCAGCGCGCGCTTGTTGGCGCCGGACGTCAAGAACTTGTCGGCGGTGGCAATCGCAAACACGAAGCCCGAGCAGACCGCCTGCAGATCGAACGCCGCGCCGATGCGGATATCGAGTGCAGCCTGCACCTGCGTCGCGACGGCAGGAAAGGTATAATCCGGCGTCGAAGTCGCCACGATGATGAGGTCGATGCCCTCCGCCGTGCAGCCTGCGTCGGCAAGCGCAGCTTCGGCAGCGCGTGTTGCCAGCGTCGAGGTCGTCTCGCTCTTGTCCGCGATATGACGCTGGCGAATGCCCGTGCGCTGCACGATCCATTCGTCGGACGTGTCGACGCGCGACTCAAGGTCGGCATTGGTTACGATCTGCTCGGGTAAGTAGGAGCCAACGCCAAGAACAACGGATCGCAAAGAATTCTGTCGTGACTGCACGCGAGTGAAATTTCCCTCAATCCGGACCGAGCGCGCGATTTGATGCCGCCAAGCTTCCGATAGGCGCGCGGTCTTCGTCGGCGAGCATCAGCGTCTCGCGGATTCGGTCGAGAAGCCGATGCCGAACCATCTCGTAGCCGATTTCGATAGCCCCGGCATAGCCCAGTGCATCGGTTCCACCGTGGCTTTTGATGACGACGCCGTCGAGACCGAGGAAAACGCCGCCATTGGCGTGGCGCGGGTCCATTTTGTCGCGCAACGCGTCGAAGGCGCGACGCGCGAGGAAATAGCCGATCTTGGCGGTGAAGCTGCGGTTCATCGCATCGCGAAAGTATTCGGCGACCTGCTTGGCCGTGCCTTCGGCGCTCTTCAGCGCGATATTACCGGCAAAGCCCTCCGTCACCACGACATCGACGGTGCCCTTGCCGATATCGTCGCCCTCGACAAAGCCCTGGTAGGAAAGCGCCGCGAGATCGGCTTCCCGCAACATGCGCGAGGCGGCCTTCACCTCCTCAAGCCCCTTGATCTCCTCAACCCCCACGTTCAGGAGCCCGACGGTCGGGCGCTCCAGGTCGAACAAGATATGCGCCATTGCCGCGCCCATGACCGCGAGGTCGACGAGATGCTGCGCGTCGGCGCCGATCGAGGCACCGACATCAAGCACGATCGATTCGCCGCGGATCGTCGGCCAGATCGCCGCCAGCGCCGGCCGCTCGATCTGTGCCATCGTGCGCAGGCAGATTTTCGCCATCGCCATCAGCGCGCCGGTATTGCCGGCCGAGACGGCGCAGTCGGCCTCGCCCGCCTTCACCGCTTCGAGCGCCATCCACATCGAGGAAACGCGGCGGCCTGTGCGCAAAGCTTGGGTCGGCTTTTCGTGCATCTGGACCGCGACATCGGCGTGCTTCACGGTCGCGCAGGCGGCAAGCTTCGGATGCCGGTCCAGCAAGGGGCGCACCGCCGCTTCCTTGCCGAAAAAGATGAAGCTCGAATCCGGCCGCCTCTCCAAAGCCAGGGCCGCACCGGGGATGACCACCTCCGGCCCGAAATCGCCGCCCATCGCGTCGAGGGCGATGCGGACAGGCTTGCTCATGTTCGCTGCGGCTCCACGACACTGACCCGAAAAGCGTTCGGCGACGTTCTCGACACCACAACGCGAGCTTAGGGTGTGCCGTTCGGGTGGCGGACAATAGTGGCGGAAACACGCACGCCAAGCAGCCTGTGTGGTAAACACGCAAAATATTGGCGCGGTCGTGCTTTTCAGCTGCGCGGCGGCAGCTTCTCCTTCAATGCCTGCAGTTTGGCAAAGGGGCTCTCCGCCGGCTCGGCCGGGCCCGGAATTTCCTCGAACTCGACCCCCGGTCTGCGCGGGTAAGGGTCAAGCCCGAGCGCCAGGAATTCGGCGACGAGCGCTCCAAGATCGACCCTCCCCTCAACAATCGGGTCGGGCGGGTCCTCGCCCTCGAATACAACGACGGGCGTTGGTGGCTGCTTCGACTTCGCGCTGCGACGGCGCCCTCGAGCTGCGCTTGCCGTGAGTTCGGGCGGGCGTTCATATCCAGCGACAACAGGTGCGAATTTCACGTCGATCGGCTCGACGATCTCGGTTTCGAAGGGATCGAGCGTCACGACGCAGATTTGCGCGATCCGGGCGCGCATCTCGCCGGTAACAGCGAGGCCGCCTTTTTGCCACGGCGCGACGTGCAGGCTGGCTTCGAGCTTCGCCAAGCCTTCGAGCCCATCCGCGGTCGCGAGCGCCTGGCGCTCCGGCTCCGTAGCGGAAATCATCAGGTCGAGCCCTTCCGGCGGGACTTCCTCGACCTGCAGGGGCCGGCAGAAAGCGGGGGCTTCAACGCGGGGGGACATGGACCGTCTCCGGTTCTGGGAAGGGTGGGTCCGCGAGGAGTTCTGCGAGCCCGGCCCGCTCAATCCCCGCAATGGCCTCGTGACAATAGGCGGCGAGCGCGGAGGCGCGGCCATCTGGCACCGCCTCCCCGTAGATATTGCGGGCGATGGCTGAAGCGAAGGCTGGGTCGCCGGTGGCAAGCGCCTCGCGATAGGCGGCATTACGGCCGCCGAACGCTTCCGCCAGTTTTTTGATACGCTTCGGCACCGCAAGGTCGCCGACGCCCATCTCGCGCAAGCCTGCATCCAGATGCTCGAACAGCGCGTCGACGAGCTCCTGGGCGATCTCCGGGCCGGGCTCCGGCAGACTCTCCAGCCGCCGCAGCAGGAGAATCGCGATGAGCATCAGAAGGTCGAAACGGCCCTCGATCGTGTCCGGAACGCCATAGGGCGGCAGAAACAATGCCGGCCGCCGCGCCGCCGCGACGATGCGGCCGTGCAGGTCGGCGATCAGTTTCCGATTGCCGCGTTGCCGCAACAGATTAGCGATCATTCCTCAACTCGAATGGGAACCGGTCGGGAGGAGTCCTTTGCCATGCTTTTGGCTAACCCTGGGGTTAGGGAGCGCAGTCGAGCGGCGCAAGAAGCAAAATCGTGCCGCACTGTTTTTCTATTATCGCCGCAGGGGCGCGGTAGTTCGGAGCGGGCAGATGAGTGGCTTCAGCATGGACACCCGGTTCGGCCGCGGCGCGCGGCGCGCGGCGATGCTCGCCGGCGCGCTTTGCCTGACGATGCCGCTTGTCGGCTGCCTCGGTTATGACGGCACGATCAATCGCGGTTATCTCGCGGCCAATGCCGGCCTCGACAAGGTAAATCCCGGAATGCCGGCCGAGCAGGTGCTCTCGACGCTCGGCACGCCGTCGACGACGTCGACGGTTGGCGGCGACGCCTGGTATTACATCAGCCAGCGGCTCGAGCGGAAAGTCCGCTTCATGAATCCATCGGTCACCGATCAGCGCGTCATCGCCGTCTATTTCAACAAGCAGAAGAAGGTCGAGCGGCTCGCCAATTACGGGCTCGAAGACGGACAGGTCGTCGACGTCCTCAGCCGCACGACGCCCACGGCGGGGGCGGAGACGAATTTCGTCCGCCAGATGCTGACTGGGTTGCTGAAGTTCAGCTGATCTCAACCAGCCTTTCAAAACAAAAATGCCCGGCACTGCCGGGCATTTCTTTTTTGCGGTGTTGGTCGCGCCGTTCAGTGATGCGCGAGGATCGCGAGCAAGAGCAGCGCGACGATGTTGGTGATCTTGATCGCGGGATTCACGGCCGGACCGGCCGTATCCTTGTAGGGATCGCCGACCGTATCGCCGGTCACCGACGCCTTGTGCGCCTCCGAGCCTTTGACGTGAGTGACACCATGTCGATCGACGAAGCCGTCCTCAAAGCTCTTCTTTGCGTTGTCCCAGGCGCCGCCGCCTGAGGTCATCGATATTGCAACGAAGAGGCCGTTGACGATCACGCCGAGCAGCGAGGCGCCGAGCGCCGCGAAGGCATTGGCCTTCGATCCCGAGAGGAACAGCACGCCGAAATAAACGACGAACGGCGCCAGCACCGGCAAGAGCGAGGGGATGATCATCTCGCGGATGGCGGCACGGGTCAGCATGTCAACCGCGCGGCCGTAATCCGGACGGTCCGTCCCCTGCATGATCCCCGGTTTTTCGCGGAACTGCCGGCGCACCTCTTCCACGACAGACCCAGCAGCCCGGCCGACGGCAGTCATGGCAATGCCGCCGAACAGATACGGGATCATGCCGCCGAAGATCAGGCCGGCGACGACGTAAGGGTTCGACAGGTCGAACGACACGTTGCCGACATCCTTGAAGTACGGCACGCCGCTCCGCGTGAAGGCGGCAATGTCGTTCGTATAAGCCGCGAAGAGGACGAGCGCGCCGAGCCCGGCGGAGCCTATGGCGTAGCCCTTGGTCACCGCCTTTGTCGTGTTACCGACGGCGTCGAGCGCGTCGGTCGAATGCCGTACGTCTTTCGGCAGTCCAGCCATCTCGGCGATGCCGCCAGCATTGTCGGTCACCGGACCGAACGCGTCGAGCGCGACGATCATGCCGGCAAGACCGAGCATCGTCGTCACCGCGATCGCCGTGCCGAACAGACCGGCAAGCTGATAGGTCGAGATGATGCCGGCAACGATGACAAGCGCCGGCAGGGCGGTCGCTTCAAGCGAGACGGCGAGGCCCTGGATCACGTTGGTGCCGTGGCCGGTCACCGAGGCCTGCGCGATCGATACGACCGGGCGCTTGCCGGTGCCAGTATAATACTCGGTGATCCAGACGATGAGGCCGGTCACCATCAGGCCGACGACGCCACAGAGGAACAGGTTCATTCCGGTGACATTGATCGTTCCGGTCCTGCCCGCGGTCCCCCATCCGATGAGAAGATATGTCACGATCGCAAGACCGGCGATCGACAGCACGCCGGCTGCGATGAGACCTTTGTACAGCGCGCCCATGATCGAATTGTTGGCGCCGAGCTTAACGAAGAACGTGCCGATGATCGACGTCACGATGCACACTGCGCATAGCGCCAGCGGGTAGAGCATCATGTTGGTGAGAACCGGCTGGCCGCGGAAGAAGATCGAGGCGAGCACCATCGTCGCAACGACCGTCACCGCGTAGGTCTCGAACAGGTCTGCCGCCATGCCGGCGCAATCGCCGACATTGTCGCCGACATTGTCGGCGATCGTCGCCGGATTGCGCGGATCGTCCTCGGGGATTCCGGCCTCGACCTTGCCGACGAGGTCGGCGCCGACATCGGCACCCTTGGTGAAGATGCCACCGCCGAGACGGGCGAAGATCGAGATCAGCGAGGCGCCGAAGCCGAGCGCCACCAGCGCGTCGATGACGAGACGGTCATCGACGGCATGGCCGAACGGACCGGTCAGCACCCAGAAATAGACGGAGACGCCGAGCAGCGCCAAGCCGGCGACGAGCATGCCGGTGACCGCACCCGCCTTGAAGGAAATGTCGAGGCCCGCCGCGAGCGACTGCGAGGCGGCCTGGGCGGTCCGCACATTGGCGCGCACGGAGACGTTCATGCCGATGAACCCGGCGGCACCGGAGAGAATGGCCCCGATCAGGAAGCCGAGCGCGACCGGCCACGAGAGAAGCAGGCCAAGGCCGATGAAGATGACCACGCCCACCCCGGCGATGGTCGTGTACTGGCGCTTCAGATAAGCCTGCGCGCCCTCGGCAATCGCGCCGGCGATCTCCTGCATGCGGGCCGAGCCCGCATCGGCGCGCATCAGCTGACTGACCGTCACGCCGCCGTATACGACGGACAAAAGCCCGCCGATAATGATGAGCCAAATAGTCATAGGTGAAAGCCTCGTTCCGCGGGTCGTTGCTTGTTGATTCGGAGGCCGTCGCGCGGACGCGTGGCCGGGTTCACGGCCGGGCGGCCGCATTTGCGCGCCCTCTTGCCAGAAAGCCGGGGCCGCTGCAATCGCTTAGATCAAGCCTCTTCCGGCCCTCAGAAGTGGCTGAACGAGCCGCGGCGGAAGGACACGGGCCGCCCCTTCGCATCATGGAAGGCAGGCGGGCCGTCGCCGTCGCTGACCTCGCCGATTTGAGTGCCGCCGATCGCGGCCGCGCCGGCCTCGCGCTCGAAGCTCTCCACCGCGCCGGGGGCAACGGTGCAGAGAATCTCGTAGTCGTCGCCGCCGGTGAGAAGGCGCTCGAGCACATCCGGGTTGGCGGCGAGGATGGCGCGGGCGGCCTCGGAGAATGGCACGCGCGGCAATTCGATACGCGCCGAGGCGCCAGACACGCGCAGCATCTTGGTGAGGTCGCCGACGAGCCCATCGGAAATATCCATTGCCGCGGATGCATGGGCTCGCAAGAGTGGTGCGAGCGCGAGCCGCGGTTGCGGATGCAGATAGCGGTCAATGAGAAAGTCGCGCGCGCGTGCGTCGAGCGGTTTGTCCCACTCAGCCCTGCGCAGCATGAGCCCGGCCGCCGCATCCCCGAGCGTGCCGGAGACAAAGATGCGATCGCCGGCGCGCGCGCCGGTGCGCGGCACCATCTTGCCGCACGGCACCGTGCCGAGTGCGGTGATCGAGATGAACAAATCGCCCGGCGAGCGGATCGTATCGCCGCCGAGGAGCGGGCACGCAAATCTGCGTGCATCTTCGCTCAGCGCGTCGGCGAATTTCGTCAGCCAGTCTTGTTGCCAATCTGTCGGCAATGCCAGCGAGAGAAGAAAGCCGGCAGGATTTGCGCCCTTCGCCGCAAGATCGGAAAGATTGACGCGTAGCGCTTTGCGCGCAATCGAGTCCGGTGGATCGTCGGCAAAGAAATGCACGCCCGCTGCGAGCGCGTCGGTGGTGACGACGAGCTCCTCGTCCGGCTTGATTGCCAAAAGCGCGGCGTCGTCGCGCAGGCCAAGGCCGCCCTGCCCTGCCATAGGCGCGAAAAATCGCGCGATGAGATCGTCTTCGGAGATCATCCCGGCATTATACGCCCATCACGCACTAAAGCGCGGCGCCTTCTCGTCCAATTCTCCCGGCCGCAGCTGACGCGCCAGGCGATCCAGCACGGCATTGGTCATGCCGGCCTCCTCGCGTTCGAAAAACGCGCTGGCGACCGCGACATATTCGGCGATGACGACGCGTGCCGGCACATCGGGGCGCATTTTCAATTCATAAGCGCCGGCGCGCATCACGGCGCGCATCACCGCCTCGACGCGTTTCAACGGCCAGCCTTCGGCGAGCGTGCGGTCGATCATTGGATCAATCGCACGCTGCTCCTTCAGCACGCCGGCAAGCACGTCGCGAAAGAACTGCACCTCGGCAGGCTTGTACTCGTCGCCCTCGACTTCGCGGCCGATCCAGAAGCTCTCGAACTCGGCCAGAATTTCATTGAGACCTTTGCCGGTCACGTCCATCTGATAGAGCGCCTGCACGATGGCGAGACGCGCGGCGGAGCGCTGATCGGCACGGCTCATGGCGCTGCACCGAGTTTGCGCCGCAGGCGGATCAGCGCCAGCGCCGCGCGCGCGGCATCGCCGCCTTTGTCGAGCTGTTTCGGATCGGCGCGCACCAGCGCCTGCGCCTCGTTTTCAACCGCGAGAACGCCGTTGCCGATCGGGAATTTACGTTCGACCGACAGATCCATCAGCGCGCGCGCGCTTTCATTGGCGACAATCTCGAAATGATAGGTTTCGCCGCGGATGATGCAGCCGAGCGCCACCGCGCCATCGAAAGGCCGCGCCGCATTTGCCGCGGCATCGAGCGCCATCGCCATCGCCGGGGGAATTTCCAGCGCTCCCGGCACCGAGACGATCGTCGCGCTGGCGCCAGCCTCTTCGATCGCGACGGTCGCGCCGTGGAGCAGCATCGCGCCAATCGCGTCGTAGAAGCGCGCCTCGACGACCAGGATGCGTGCCCCAGGCAAAGGATCGTCAATGCGCGCGGCACGGCGCGGTTCGGCCATTGCCCGGTCTCCTGGGGAAGGCCGGCCGTATTAGCGGGGCCGCTCCGGCACGGCAAGCGAGGTCACGTGATCGCGACCTATTGGCGCCGCACGGCTGGGAAAATCAGCGCCGCGCCCGAGAGGTGTTACTGCGGCTTTGCCACCTTAACCTGATCGAGTGCCACGCGCAGGCCCTTCGCCAGCTTCTGCGCATCGTCGTTCGCCCAAAAATGCATGAAGAACATGCGCGGCTGATCGTCGAGCATGTGGCTATGCAACGCGGTGATCTCGATGCCATTTGCCTGCATCGCTTTGATGACCGGGTTGACCTCTTTCGAAGCAAGCACGAAATCCCCGGTGATCGCCGCTTTGCCGCCGCCGGTCGGCTGGAAGTTGATGCCGATCGCCGAGCCCATCGCTTCCAGCACCTCCATGCCTTCGCCCTTGATCGGCTCGGCACGCGGAATGGTGAACTGGTAGATGCCATTGTTGGCCTTACCCTTGCGTCCGATAGCCGCGTCTACGGCGGCTGTGTCGAAATCGATTTGCGGAGGCGGGGTTGCTGCGGGAGCGGCGTCCCCCATTGGCGTTTTGCTCAGCGCCAAGCCGTCATGCAGCGCGCTCGCGAGCTTGACCGGGTCGCCGCGCCCAAGGACATGCATGTAAAGCGTCATCGGTTCGGCGCGCAGCAGATGATTATGCACGGCGGTAATCTCGATGCCGCTCTCCTCGAGCTTCTTCATCACCGGATTTATTTCGTCTTGAGTGAGCACGACGTCGCCCATGACCATCGCCTGATTTCCCATCCGCTCGAAGGCGAGCCAGCCGCCGAGAGCCAATCCCGGTTTGATCGCGACACCATCGAGCGTGACTTTCAGATCGCTGCGCGGCAGACCCACTCTGTAGACGCCACCGGGCATTTCCGAACCCGATTTGCCCAAGGCCTTGCCAACACCGCTCCAGTCGGCGTCGGCGGCGTAGCAAGGGCTGACCATTGTTGCAGCAAGGAGAGCTGCGAGAAGGCTCGATCGTAACATCGCTGTTGCTCCTCTTCGGATGCCCCTCGCCTATTTGAGTGACCCACTGAGGATCATGTCGCTGCTCTCATGGCGGCGCAGCGCGGATCACGCGATCGCCCCCGCAAGATGGAGCAGAACACCCGCAATGGAAGACGCCATCAGGGTCCAAATCATTCCGGCCTTGAAGCGGAAGATGGCGATCGCCGCCGCAATGGAGAGCGCTAACGCCCAGGGGTTCACGCTTGCGAGGACCGGCACGTCGAACGCGAAGCCCAAGCCGGCAACGCGGAACGTCTCCGCGAAAATCGTGTGCAGCGCGAACCAGACTGCAAGATTGAGGATGACGCCGACGACGGCCGCGGTCACGCCGGCAAGCGCACCATTGAGCGGCTTGTTGTCGCGCAGCCGCTCAATGAAGGGCGCGCCGAGGCCGATCCACAAAAAGCACGGCACGAACGTGCACCATGTCGCGAGCAATCCGCCGAGCGGGCCGGCGAGCAGCGGCGGCAGGCCGCCGGGATGGCGGTAGGCCGCCATGAAGCCCACGAATTGCACGACCATGATCAGCGGCCCGGGCGTCGTCTCCGCCATGCCGAGCCCATCGAGCATCTCGCCCGGCTTCAGCCAGCCGTAAGTCTCAACCGCCTGCTGCGCCATATAGGCGAGCACAGCGTAAGCGCCGCCGAACGTGACGACCGCCATTTTCGAAAAGAACGCGCCGATCTCGGCAAACGTGTCGCCGGGCCCGGCGAGGGCGGTAACCGCAATCACCGGCACGAGCCAAAGCGACAGCCAGATCGCCGAGACCCGTGCGGCGCGCCCGACCGTCGGGCGCGCATGTTCCGGCAGGTTTTCACCGAGCAGGCTCTCGCTGTCGGCGATGCCCTTGCCTGTGCCGCCATGTCCGCCGCCGACCTGAAAAGCGCGCGAGCCGGCGCGGGCGCCGACAAAGCCGATCAGACCGGCTGCAAGAATAATCAGCGGAAACGGCACGGCAAAAAAGAAAATGCCGACGAATGCGAGCGCCGCGATCGCCAGCATCGGCCAGCCTTTCAACGCGCGGCTGGCAATACGATGCAGTGCCTGCAGCACGATCGCCAGCACCGCCGCCTTCAAGCCGAAGAAGAACGCCGCCACCGCCGGCACATTGCCGAAAACGGCATAAACATAGCTCAGCGCCATGATCGAGATGATGCCGGGCAAGACGAACAGCGTGCCGGCGATGATGGCGCCGGGCCAGCGATGCATCAGCCAGCCGATATAAATCGTCAGCTGGTGCGCCTCGGGGCCCGGCAGCAGCATGCAATAGGAGAGCGCATGCAGGAAGCGCTGCTCGCCGATCCACTTCTTCTCGTCGACGATGATGCGATGCATGACCGCGATCTGCCCGGCCGGGCCGCCGAACGACAGCGCCGCAACGCGCAGCCAGACGCGAAACGCTTCGGCAAGCGACACGCCGTGGCGATGTGCGTCTGCATGCGCCGGCGGCTGCGCGAGTGCGGTTTCCGTCACAAAGTCCTTCCTACTGCCGAGGCGTATCGCGATTGCCGTGCATCGCCTCGAACAATCCCGCTTGCGGCTTGAACACCCAAATCGCCGCCGGCTCGGTCCATGTCGCACGAACCGCCAGGAACAATCTGTCGAGTTCCGGCACGAAAAGCGAGGTGCGCGCACCGGCCGCCGTCGCGACATGCTCGACGCGAACATATCTGTCGCCGAGCGCCTCGAATACGTCAACAAAACCCTCGCCGCAGCTCATATAGACGCGCCGACGCTTGGAATCGACGAACAGGTCGTCGGCATCCCCGCAGGCATCGGCGCTGGTTGCAAGCGCACCATCCCGCATGCCGAAGGCTTGCAGTTTGGCGGGCCTGCGGAACGCGACCAGCACGCGCTCCGCGTTCTGATCGATGGCCATCGGGAAATTTCCCTCCCGGCCATTGATCGCCCAGGTCACTTTCACCGCGCCCGGACGCATATCCACCAATGCGATCTGCCGAACATCGGGCAGATTGACGAAGATTTCCGCGCCGGACTCCGCCAGCTGGAAACCCTCGGGATGTGCGGGCAAAGCAATGTCGGCTATCTTCGTGCGCCGCGACGGATCGATCACCGCCAAGGCCCCACTTCCATAGCCGACAAAGACTTTGTCGTTTTTCGTATCGACACGGATATTGTCCGCATCTTCGCCAAGCTCGATGCGCCCAGCCGGCACGAGATCCGGCCCCTGGAACAGCTGCACGGCGCCATCGCCCGCATTCGAGACGTAGAGCGTGTCGGTCGATTTCACATAGGCGACGCCCTGCGGCTTCCTGAAGCCGTCGAGGTTTCGCATCAGCCTGCCACTGTGGAGATCGACAATACCGACGCTGTTGTTGCCAAGCTCCGCCACGAACAATCGCTGGCGTTCGAGATTGATGGCGAGATGATCGATGCGACCGCCGACCTTGCCGAGCGGAATCTTTTGCTCGAGCACGAGCAGCGGCTCATCGGCGAAAGCCGGTGCTGCACTAAACGCCAGCAATGCGGTCAAGCAGGCGGATGCGGCGCGCCGCCTTCTTTCGGGAAGGATGAAGCGCAACATGTCACGCTCCCCTCTTTACCGGCCAATTATGCGTCTCAGCCGTCGCGTCGCGGCACCAGCGGTAGAACGCATCGTAGAGAAGCATGCCGGCTTCGAGTTGCGGCAGGTCCTCGGCGAACATACGCGACAGACCGAGCGAGGCGGCGAGCAGGCCCGCGGCTTCCGGCGCAAGGTCCGGCCGCGCCGTGTCGGCGCCGCGCACAATCATCGCCAGCCGGTCGAGCGGCTCGGTGTGCAGACCGAACTCCTCGATCATCACGTCGAAGGTGCAAAGCTCGCCGCGATGGCTCCAGAACACGCCTTCGCCTTCGATGTCGAACGGCACGGCATTGAAGCGCTCCGCGACCGCCGGCACTTCGGAGGGCGTCACGTAGAGAAACACTGCGTTGGGATCGACGAAGCGGCGGATCAGCCAGGGACAGGCGATGCGGTCGACCTTGGGTCGCGCGCGGGTGACCCAGACGGTGCGGCCTTTGGCGTCGCGCGGCGGCAGCTTGGCGTCGGGAATCATTGGCAGGCCGGCGCCGGACCAGCCGAGCGCGCCGCCTTCCAGCACCTCCGCCGGCACGCCGGCATGGCGCAGCCAGGCGGCGACACCTTGGCTGAGCTTCAGCCCTTTTTGACAGATGACGACGGCCGGGCGGCCGTCAAATTCACCGGCCCAATCGGCGGCGTCCGCCCAGGGGCGGCGCACGGCGCCGGGAACGAGCCGCGGATCGGCGGCGAAATCCTCCGCCGTCTGGACGTCGATGAGGGTCGGGCACGCTGGCGTGCCGATCAGCCGAGCGAGTTTATCGATAGAGATCGTGTTGAGTGACGACATGGTTGTGCGTCCGTGAGGTTGGAGCGGACGCGATTCTTCGGCATGTCGCCTCGTGGGGAGATCGCGGTCCCCATGCGCTTATGATGATACGAAGCTCGCTGTTGTCAACCCCGGTGGCAGCGCAGGTCAGTCATGCAGTGCGGAAGATCGCGTTGGCGCGGGCGCAAAGCGTTTCGCCGGAAAAGATTTCCGCTTCCGCCCGTTCCGAAGCGTTCCGGAGACTTCCCGAAAGTTTGATAAATCCCTTGCTTTTCTAGGCCTTTATTGTCTTTCTTATTCCGACTGGTTCCGGTCAAATCCGGTTTTGAGTCGTACGTAGCAACGTACTTAGGGAGGACAGAATTTTGTCGACAGAGCTGAACCGACTTTCAGCGCTTAAAGTCGCGCAGCTTAGAAAGTCGGGCTTCTACCCGGACGGGCTCGGGCTTTATCTTCAGGTCGCGCCGGGCGGATCGAAGTCCTGGATATTTCGCTACCAGCGCCACAATCGCCCGCGCAAGATGGGCCTAGGGCCTCTCCACACTGTAGGCCTTGCGAAGGCGCGTGAGAAGGCCCTCGCCGCCCGTGCGATGCTTCTTGATGACATCGATCCTATCGACGTGCGCCAGGAAAAACGCGCCGCCGCGCGCGCGGAGCCTCGCCGCTTCACATTTAAAGAATGCAGCCTCAAGTTTATTGAAGCCAATAGACCGGGCTGGAAAAGCGCGAAGCACGCCGGCCAATGGTTCACGACGCTTGAAACCTACGCTTTCCCCGTAATCGGCGACCTCCCTGTCGATCACATCGCCGACGAACATGTCCTAAAAATTCTTGATCCACTCTGGTCGAGGAAAACCGAAACGGCTTCGCGGCTACGTGGGCGCATCGAGAAAGTCTTAGATTGGGCGGCCTTCAAGA
>DATAOB010000040.1:0-15546 GCA_036265935.1 Beijerinckiaceae bacterium | reverse complement strand
TGGCGTGCCGGCGGCGCAATCGCGTTGCATTCGAAGAAGGGCTATCGCGTCAAGATCATCTGCCTCTCGTTCGGCGAGCGCGGCGAGAGCCAATTCGCCTGGAAAGAATCCGGCGCGACGCTCGAAAAAGTGAAGCAGGCGCGCAGGGCCGAGGCAGAGAAGGCGGCCGCAATTCTCGGCGCCGAAATCGAGTTCTTCGATGCCGGCGATTATCCGCTGCGCACGACGCCGGAAATGTTCGACCGCGCCGTCGACATTTACCGCGAGCTCAATCCCGCTTTCGTGCTGACCCACGCGCTCGAAGACCCCTACAATTTCGATCATCCGAAAGCCGCGCTTTTTGCGCAGGAAACGCGCGTCGTTGCGCAAGCGATGGGTCATAAGCCCGCTGCCAAATACACCTATTCCGCGCCGCCGATGTTCTTGTTCGAGCCGCATCAGCCCGAGCAGTGCAATTTCAAGCCGCAGGTCATCCTCAACATCGACGATGTATGGGAGACGAAGTACAAGGCGTTTCAGGTACTCGCTGCGCAAAGGCACCTCTGGGCCTATTACGATCGCGTAGCGCTCAATCGCGGCGCGCAGGGCGGGCGCAACACCGGGCGCCCGATGACCTATGGCGAGGCCTACCAGCGCCTCTTTCCGATGTCCCTGGAGGAGCTCGCATGAAGAACGTCGTCGTCCGCAACATCGACCGAACCGATGCCGACCTCTGTGCAGCGCTTGCCAAGGCGGGCGTCTCGACGGCGCACGAGGCATATGGGCGCATCGGTTTGATGAAGACCTATATACGGCCGATCTGGCCCGGCGCGTCCATTGCGGGGCCAGCCGTCACCGTCCTGGCGCAGCCCGGCGACAATTGGATGATCCATGTCGCGGTGGAGCAATGCCAGAGGGGTGACGTGCTCGTCGTCGGCTGCACCGCCGACAATACGGATGGCATGTTCGGCGAGCTTTTGGCGACATCGCTGCAGGCGCGCGGTGTCGTCGGGCTCGTCATCGATGCCGGCTGCCGCGACGTGAAGCCCCTGAAGGAAATGGGCTTTCCCGTCTGGTCGCGGGCCGTCTCGGCGAAGGGCACGGTGAAGGCGACGCTCGGCGCGGTCAACGTGCCGGTCGTCTGCGCCGGGGTGAACGTCGAGCCGGGCGACGCGATTGTTGCCGATGACGATGGAGTGGTCGTCGTTTCGCGCAAAGACGCGGCCGATGTCGCGGAGAAGAGCGACCGGCGCCTCGGTGACGAGGACGGAAAACGCAAGCGGCTTGCCGCCGGCGAGATCGGCCTCGACATGTATGGAATGCGCGAGCCGCTGAACAAGGCCGGGCTTACTTATGTCGACCGGCTCGAGGACATCTGAAAAGCATGCCCAACATCGCTCCCTGCCTATGGTTCGACAACCAGGCGGAAGAAGCTGCCAACTTCTATGTCTCCG
This sequence comes from Beijerinckiaceae bacterium, assembly GCA_036265935.1. GTDB lineage: Bacteria > Pseudomonadota > Alphaproteobacteria > Rhizobiales > Beijerinckiaceae > JAFASC01. The sequence goes on along the minus strand of DATAOB010000040.1, from coordinate 14,113 downwards.
TATTCAAGAACTCGCGGGTCACCGCAATCTCGCATTATGGCGACGGCATGCCGCTGCCGAAGGGCACGGTGTTGGAAGTCTCGTTCGAGCTCAACGGTGAGGATTTCCTCGCGCTCAACGGCGGCCCGATCTTCACCTTCTCGCCAGCGATCTCATTCGTGGTGAATTGCGAGACGCAGGAGGAGATCGACGACCTATGGACGAAGCTCTCCGCCGACCCGGCGAGCGAGCAATGCAGGTGGCTCAAAGACAAGTACGGCGTTTCCTGGCAGATCGTCCCGGCGATTCTGCCGCGTCTCATGGATAGCGAGGAACCCGAAAAGCGCGATCGCGTCTTTGCTGCTTTGATGAAAATGAAGAAGCTCGATATCGCATGCGTTGCAGCGCGCTTATGCCGGGTAGAGCCTCGGCTCTAGCCGACGGCGACCGGCATTCCCGGGCGGAACCGCGCCACTGCGAGGGTGCCTAAGACAATGACAACGCCGAGCGCTATTGCCTGCGTGATGAGGAACGGCGGCTCCGATTGCGTTGGCGCCAGGGCGTGCAGGAACGGGATTTTCTGGAAGGATTGCACGATCGACACAAAGACGTTGAGGTAAAACGCCGCGATCGCGGTGACGGTGTAGATCCAGCGCCAGGCATGCGTGAGGTGCCGAATGTAGAGCGCAAACAGCGCGATAACGAGCAGCACCGATGAGATGGCGCCGACAACGATCCCCGGCGTGATGCCGCTGAACGGGAAAATGAATCCCGTCACGCTGGTCAGCACCGTCGTGAGCAGGAACAGCGCCGTCCAGACCGGCAGGGATTTGCCGTCGATCATTCCGATGACAACGACGAAGCCGGTGACGATCGCGATGAGGCTGATCGCGACGTGCAACAGCGTGAAGGTCTCAAGCGACATGCCAAGGATCATGATTTTGCCCTCTCCCAATGCGGACGAGCCTAGGCAAGTCAAGCGAAGTTGACCAATCAACTTTCGGTGCGCACCCGGAGGATCGTGGCCGCTCTTGTTCCGGGTGCCGCGATTGACTAATCAACATGCGAGCTTTTTGAGCAGGACCGCGGGACGCCAGACATGACAGATATGCCTCCCGAACCTATCCTCGACATCGCCCATCTCGGCCACATCGAACTCTTGACGCCTAAACCGGACGAGAGCCTCAAATTCTTCGTCGACGTGCTCGGCATGACAGAGAGCGGCCGCAAAGGAGATTCCGTTTATCTCCGCGGCTGGGACGATTACGAGCGCTATTCCTTAAAGCTCACAGGCGCGAAAACCTCGGGCCTGGGTCATGCAGCGTTTCGCACGCGCAGCCAGCAGGCGTTGGAGCGCCGCGTCGCCGCGCTCAAAGGCTCCGGCCACGAGATCGGCTGGGTCGAGGACGAGCTCGGCCGCGGGCCCGCCTATCGCTGCCACGATCCGGATGGCCACGTGATCGAGCTCTATTATGAGACCGAGCGCTACGACGCGCCTTCGGCATTAAAGCCGGCGTTGAAAAACCAGGCGCAGCGGTTTCCCGCGCGCGGCGTGAACGTGCGGCGCCTCGATCATTTCAACGGGCTTGCCGTCGACATCAAGGCCAATCGCGAGTTCTTCGAAAATTATCTCGGCGGACGGTTGACCGAGCAGATCGTGCTCAACGACGGCACCGAAGCCGCGATGTGGATCACTTTCACCAACAAGAGCTATGATCTGGCTTATTCACGCGATCATACCGGCACGCGTGGGCGCTTTCACCACGTGACATATGCGCTTGATAGCCGCGAGGAAATCCTGCGCGCCGCCGACATCTTTCTCGAAAACGGCGTGTTCATCGAGACCGGCCCGCACAAACATGCGATCCAGCAGACGTTTTTCCTCTATGTCTACGAACCCGGCGGCAATCGCGTCGAGGTGGCCAATGCCGGCGCGCGGCTGATCCTCGCGCCTGACTGGGAGCCGATCGTGTGGAGCGAGGCGGAGCGCGCCAAGGGCCAGGCGTGGGGGCTGAAGACGATCGAATCATTCCACACGCATGGAACGCCGCCGGTCGAAGGTCATTGAAGTCGGAAGAGCAATGCCGCGCGCCAATAAAACAAAAGACATCACCGTCCGCGAGAGCGCGCTCAATCTTTTGCGCGCGTTCGGCATCGACACGATTTTCGGCAATCCCGGCTCGACGGAATTGCCGATGTTCCGCGCCTTCCCCAATGATTTTCGCTATATCCTCGGCCTGCAGGAATCCATCGTCGTCGCGATGGCCGACGGTTATGCGCAACGCACGCGCAACGCCGCTTTCGTCAACCTGCATTCGGCTGCCGGCCTTGGCCATGCGCTCGGCAACATTTTCACCGCCTTTCGCAATGCGACGCCGCTGATCGTCACGGCGGGCCAGCAGGCGCGCTCGATATTGCCGTTCGATCCGTTTCTGTTTGCGCAGCAGGCGGCGGAGTTCCCGAAACCATACGTCAAGTGGGCGAATGAGCCGGCGCGCGCCGCCGACGTGCCGCAGGCGCTGGCGCGCGCCTATCACATCGCCATGCAACCGCCGCGCGGGCCTGTGTTCCTGTCGATTCCCGTCGACGATTGGGACGCGATGGCCGCGCCGGTTGCCGAGCGGCAGGTGAGCCGTGCGTTGCGTCCCGATCCCGAGGCGTTGGCGCCGCTCGTCGAAGCGCTCGATCGCGCCGAGCGGCCGGCCTTTGTCGCTGGAGCCGAAGTCGATCGCGATCAGGCCTGGGATGAGATCGTCGCGCTTGCCGAAAGACATCAGGCGCGCGTCTGGACGAGCCCGCATGCGGCGCGCGCGTCGTTTCCGCAGACGCACCGGCTATTTGCCGGGTTCCTGCCGCCGGCGCGCGCGGGCATCCGGCAAAGTCTGGCGCGACACGACGTGATCCTGGTGATCGGCGCGCCGGTCTTCACCTATCATGTCGAAGGCGGGGGGCCGCATATTCCCGAGGAGGCGACGCTTTTCCAAATCACCGAAGATCCGGTTGCGGCGTCATGGTCGCCGGTCGGCAACACGATTGTCGCAAGCGTCCGCCTGGCTCTTCGCGACATTCTCGAGCGCTCCACCCCACGGAAACGCAAAGCGCCGGCGCTTCGTCCGGCGCGGCCGGCTCTGCCCGCAAAAGACCCGATGAGCGCGGAATTCGTCATGCAGACGCTCGCATCCGAGCGTCCCGCCGACTCGATCATCGTCGAGGAATCGCCGACGGCGCGCCAGCCGATGCAAGCCTATTTGCCCTTCGACCGGCCGGACTCTTTCTATACGATGGCAAGCGGCGGCCTCGGATTTTCTCTCGGCGCCGCCATCGGCATCGCGCTCGCCGAGCGCGACAAGCGCATCATCGCGCTGATCGGCGACGGCTCGGCCATGTATGCGATCCAGGGCTTGTGGAGCGCGGCACAGAACCGGCTGCCGATCATCTTCATTATATTGAACAATCGCGGCTATGCCGCGCTCGAAGAATTCAAGGATCATTTTCAGATGGACCGAGTCGTCGGCACGCAATTGCCGGATATCGATTTCGTCACCATCGCCGAAGGGCAGGGCGTGCCGGGTCGCCGCGTCGAGCATGCCAAGGACTTGGCGCCGGCCATCCGCGAGGCGCTGAAGCACACAAGCGGCCCGATCCTAATCGATGTCGCGATCGCCTGATTAGCGATAGAGGACGGTATCAGCCGCCGCGCGCCGCTTTTCCCAACCTTCGCGTTCGAGCACCGGCGTCTCGTCCTGCTCGAGCGGATAGCCAACGCAGAGATAGCCGATGAACGTCCATTTCGGCGGCGTCTCAAGGATCGCGGCGACGCGCGTCGCATCGAGGATCGACACCCAGCCGACGCCGATTCCCTCGGCGCGCGCCGCGAGCCATAATGTGTGGATCGCCATCACGACGGAATAGTCGATCGTCTCCGGCATCGTGCGCCGTCCAAGGCCATGGCCCTGCGCTGTTTCGCGATCGGCGAACACCGCGATGTGAGCGGGTGCGTCATCGAGGCCCGCGAGCTTCAGCCGCGCGTAAAGCGCGGCGCGCTCCGGCGCTTGCGCGCTGAGTGCATCCGCATTGCAGGATTCGAAACAAGAGCGGATTGCCGCGCGCCGCTTAGCCGCTTCAACCATGACAAAGCGCCAGGGCTGGCTCAAACCGACAGACGGCGCGAGGCAGGCATATTCGACAAGTCGCTCCAGTGTGCCCTTGGGAAGCGGCTCGCGGCGGAAGCGGCGCACGTCGCGCCGCCAGGTTATCAGCTCGATAAGCCGCGCCTGGAACGCTTCGTCGAAGATCGGGGTAGGGGAATCCGCCACGGCTAATCGAACAGCTCGGGATGGCGGTCTTTCAGCGCGTATATGAGCGTCAGCGTCTTCAGATCGGCGATTTGGCCGCGCCGCGCCATTGCCCAGAGTTCCGCCAGCGCATGTTCTTCGACGGTGATGTCTTCGTTCTCGCCGGCGACGCCGCCGCCCTTGCCGATGCGGTCGGCTTGCGAGAACCGCGCAAAATAATAGTCCATCCGTTCGGTCGAAATGCCGGGCATCGTCCAAACCGTCGCCACGTGCTCGAGGTCGCTTATCCGAATGCCCGCTTCTTCCATGACTTCGCGCCGCGCCGCGTCGGCTGGATCGTCATCATCGATGAGACCGGCCGGCGCTTCGAGAAGCGAATCTTCTGCGGCCGCGACCAGCACCGGCGCACGCAACAGCCGGACTAGGATGACCGTCCGCGTGTGCGGATTATACGGCAGAACGACGACGGCGCGCCCATGATCCTCGATCTCGCGCTTGAACGGCTTGCCACTCGTCTGAATCATCGCACGCGAGAACTTCGACCAGCCTTCATAGATGGTTTCGATGCTGACGATTTTTGCTGCCATCTAGTCCTCTAACTTCGTCTGTTCATCGCCGCGCGCGGCAGGGCGACAAAAGCCGCGGACGCGGCGATGAGCAAGAAAGCCAGCGTCGCATGCACCGCAAAGAGCGGTTCCTGCCCGCGTTCGATGACAAAGCCGGCGACCAATCCCGTGAGGTATTGTACGAGGGCGACGCCCAAAAACATCGCCATGGTGAAAATCGCCAGCGCCCGCCCGGCCACTTCGGCAGGATAGGAGGCGCGCACGTCGGCATATTGCAGGATGATGAACCCGGAGATGAGCCCGATTGCCAGCGTCAGCGCAACATCGAGCGATGTTGCGCGCGGCGTCGCCCAGCCGAGGATCAGGATCAGTGCGGCGGAGACGATCGCGCCGGCGACGATGAGCTCGCGCCGCCAACGTGCGCCCGGATCGATGCGGCCGAAAATCATCGGGCTCAGCAGCATTGCGATCGACAGGATGAGGACGACATTGCCCGCCTGCACCAGCGAAAAATCGTGACGCTGCACGAAGAGCGGCACGATCCAAAGGCCGCGCAGCGCCAAAAGCGAGGAATAGGTGATCGCGCCGAGAACGAGAATGCCCGCGGTTTGCGGCGCCTTGAACAAGAGCGTCGCTTGCTTGAACGCCTCGGCGAGCGTCTCCGACTTCGCGCTGACGCGCGGCGGAGGCTCGCGCACGACGCCCCATGTGACGACGAGCGCCAGCACCGACGCGATCGCGAGCAGCGCAAAGCTCGCGCGCCAGGACCAGGTCTGGATGACAAAGGCAAGCGGCGTCGCCGTTACGAGCATGCCGAGGCCGCCGAAGCTCATCGCGTAACCGGAAATGTGGGTGAAACGGTTCGGCGGATAGACTTGCGCGATAAACAACAGCACCGCGAGGAAAGCCGGCGCGCTGCCGATGCCGAGCAGGATTTGTCCGGCGATCAGCACGGCAAAATTCGGCGCGGCGGTACAGAGGATCGCGCCGACGACGCCAAGCGAGAAAAAGGCACAGACCGTCCGCTTCGGACCATAGCGGTCGAGCGCGACGCCAACGAAGAGCTGCATCAGGCCGAACGACAAATGGAAAGCGCCGGCAAAGAATCCGATCGCTTGCGCCGAGAGGTGAAACTCCGCTTCGATCGCATTGGCGACGATCGCCGGCAGCGTGCGATACGCCTGACTCATCGCGAAAATCGAGGTCAGCGCCGCGACCATCACCCAGAGGGAAGCGCGCAAATGTGCTGGCGGTGCGCTCATTCCGGCTTGCGGGAGCGCCGGTCGCGAAAGGCTTGCATCAGCCGCCGCGGCTCATCGGTGCCCCACGAACCTACAAAGGCGTCCACGCCGGCCTGGATGGCGTCGCTGAGCGGGAGATCCTCCCAGCGGCGGATCAGCTTCTTCTGGATGCGGATCGCCTCAGGTCCCGTGGCGAAAAGCGCGCGCAGATATTTTTCCACGGTGCGGTCGAGCATGTGCGGCTCGACAACCGACTGGACCAGACCCCATTCGTGCGCCTTCTGCGCGTCGATATTCTCGCCGAACAACAGCAATTCGCGCGTGCGGCCCCAGCCGATCAGCGTCGGAAGGAGCGCGGCTTCAATCACCGAGGGAATGCCGACCTTCACTTCCGGCATGCCGAAAATTGCGTCCGTCGCCGCGATGCGAAGATCGCAGGCGGCGGCGAGCTCGAGGCCGCCGCCGAGCGCATAGCCGCGGATCGACGCGATCACCGGGACCGGACAATCGCGGACCGCGCGGCAGGCATGATGGAGCAGGGTGATGAAGTCGCGCGCCGTCTTCGCGTCGAGCTCCGCCATCTCCAAAATATTGGCGCCGCCGATCCAGGCGCGCTCGCCGGTGCCGGAAATGACCACCGCACGCACATCGTCGCGGGCGCTCAGCTCTTCCAGCGCCCCAATGAACTCGCGCATCAGCGCGCGGCCGAGGACGTTCAGCTTGCGACGATTGTCGACGGTGACAAAGGCGACGCTGCCGCCGTCGCGCGAATCGAGGCGAACGTCGATGCGAGGAGAGGTTTCGCTGTCCATGCGGCAGCCATATCGCCAGCGGACCGCCTAAGCCAAATCGGCCGGGGCGGCCCATCGCACCTAATGCAATAAATGCATGACCGGGCCAAATTTGACGTAGGCGCTGACAAGAACAGCGAATCCGAGCACGCCGAGAGCGCCCGCAGCGTAGGCAAAGATGATTGCAGACGACAGAAGCGCGACCGAGGCCAGCACGATGCCGAGCTGCATGATTAGCGATGCGACCTCGTAGGCGTGGTATTTTTCGAACGCTTCATCACGACGGTGCTCGATCTCTCTTGCCTTGGCCAGCAGCTCTTTGCGCCCTTCCGCCTTCTCAGGCTCGCTTTCCAGGCGATCGATATTCGCCTGCCAAGCGGAAAACTGGTTTTGAACATCCGCGTTCGGTGTGGGATTGGCCAGTTTCGCGCTTTCCAGGCTGGCGCGCAGCACGGTCTGCCGGATCGTTTTGGCCTGATAGAAGTTCCAGGTGTCGCTCGCCTCGATATTGAGAGCGAGCCCATGCGTCTGCGCCGCCTTGCCCACCATTTCGGAAACGGCCAAAAACAGGGCAAGCACCGAGATCAGCAGTCCAATAAACTTCGCTTCGGTCTTGGTGCTGTGAGCAGCTTCGTGTGCCGCGTCATGGGCGATTTCGTGAACTGCTTCCGCCATTTTTCCTCCGGAATAAACGAGGGCCCCTAAGCATGTCGCGCCGAGATCAGGCGCCCTTACCGCCGCCGCTTTTAAGATGCAACGCCAATCGCTGCAGCGCATTATCGCCGGCGGGGAACCTTGCGCCTGAAAGGAGAATACCATAATGCGCATGTTCGCGAGCGCTGCCGTTCTGGCCGCGGTCCTGGTCTGCGGAAACCATGGCGCGATCGCTCAAACCAGCGCGCCCATTGGACATCGGCAACCCACTGCCGCGTCGGTGCCGCACGACGCCACCTCTTTCGGCATTACCGGCGAGGGCAGGTCAGCCGCGACCGTCTCGAAAGGCCACAAAGCAAAGCGCCATCGCCCAAACCCGCGCATCGGGTTTCCCGACATCTGCTCCAACTGCAATCAGTAGCGCGAGCGCTTTTCGCCGCCGCCGCCGAATCTGCCGTTATCGCCACGCGGTACCAAGCGCCGCCGGCCCGGCGCCGATCGCAATCGGCGTGCCTGCCGTAAGTTTTTGGCCGTCGAAGCGAAACACCGCCAGCGTCCGCTCGACCATGTTCTGCACGATGATCGTTTCGCCATTCTTCGAGAAGGCAATTCCTTGCGACCAGTGACCGACCGGCGCCTCCGCCACTTTGCGGAGCGATTTGCCGTCGACGGCATACATCGCCAGCCGGCCATTGGGGGTCTGAAACGGTGAGCCGTTCTTTTTGGTGGTTCCTTCCTGCGTTCCCACTGCCAGGAATTTTCCGTCCGGCGAAAAGCGCAGGCCCTCCGGACTCATGCCGACGGAAATCGTCTCGACGGTGCGGAACGGCTCCGACGAAACATCGATCAGGCTCACCGTATCGATGTCGTCGTCGCCGCGGCCCATGTTGGAGACCGCGGCAAGATTGCCGCTCGCCGCGACAGCAAGCGTATAGGGCCGCACGCCGGTGGTCAGCGGACGCGGGTCGACTGTAATCGTGTTCCCGTCGATCCGCAGCACGTTGATCATGTTGTCGCCGTCACGTGAAACCAGCGCAACGCGATCGGACACGAAGGCGAGCCCGCTCGGGCCGGCTTTGGGATTGCCGAGATCGACCTTGTCGAGCGCCTCGAGCTTTTTGTTATTCAGGCGAAAGGCTGAGACGGTACCTTCCGTGCGGTTGGCGACGAGGACCAGGGAGCCATTCGGCGAGATGCCGACCGACGTCGCACCGGCGCCAGCTGTAACCTGTTGTACAACCTTCGGTCCGCCCGCGAGGTCAATCATCGACACGCGGTCGTCAGGCACGATCTTCTTCGGATCGGCTGAGTCCAGTTTCGTCGCCGACGAGACGATCGCGAAGCTCTCGTCCGGTGCCACGGCGACAGCATAAGGCGGTCCGACAACACTGCCGGGAACGTCGATCGTCGCGGCCACCTGCGGCGGGTATTTTGCCAGATCGACGATCGAAAGCGTATCGGCGACGACAGGCTCGGCCGCAATCTGCTGTCCGTTGACGGTGACCGTGTGCGCGTCGTTCGATGAAACCGCGATTTCGGCGCGAGCAGCCATTGAAGCGCCGGCGATGGCGAATGCCAGGGCGAGCCCCGACGAGGCGCGAACAACCATGATGTACCTTCCTCCCAGTTTATCTGCCGCTCAACCCGCGGCTTTGAATTCCGCTATGCCGCCATGTGCGGCCGACCATTCCGCTGGCTTCTTCAGAAAGCTCTCCACCTCATCGAGCGTGCGTTTGGCGAAAAATTCGTTCTCGCGGGCGACGCGCAGCACGTCCCACCAGGTCGCGAGATAGTGCAGGGTGACGCCGAGCTCGGCCATCTCCTCCCGCGCATGCGGGAAAATGTCGTAGAAGAAGAACACGAAGACATGGGCGCAGGATTGCTGTGCCTCGCGCAGCGCATTGCAGAAATTGACCTTGCTGCGGCCGTCGGTTGCCAGGTCTTCAACGAGCAGCGCGCGGCTGCCCGGATGCAAATCGCCTTCGATCTGGGCGTTGCGGCCAAAACCTTTCGGCTTCTTGCGGATGTATTGCATCGGCAGCATCAGCCGGTCGGCGAGCCAGGCGGCGAAGGGAATGCCGGCCGTCTCGCCGCCGGCGACGACGTCGATCACCTCATAGCCGATCTCGTGCTGGACGGTGGTCACGGCGAAATCGAGGATCGCATTGCGCAGACGCGGATAGGAGATGATCTTGCGCATATCGACATAGACCGGGCTCGCCCAGCCTGACGTGAAGGTGAACGGCTTTTCGGCATCGAACAGGATCGCCTTCACCTCGATCAGCATTTTCGCGGTCTGCGCCGCAATCAGCTCCTTGCCGAGGCTCTGGGGACTGGCTGACATACGTTCTCTCTGACATTCGCGGCGGGCTTGCGCGTGGCGCTTGGCGTCGGCTCCGACCTGGCGCAACTCTTGGACTAGCCACGCGTTCTTAGCGGACAATCCGCGCTCGTTCCATCCGCGACATCTCCAACATAGGAACATTTCACATGAAGCGATTTGCATTCGCAGGCGCTCTCGGCCTCGTCGCCGCACTCTCCGCCGGTCAGGCCTATGCCCAGATGGAGGGGATCGGAAACGGTGGCCTCGGTGACGCCCGCTCGCAGAACCTGCCGACGACGCTCGGGATCAACAACAGCTATGGGCCGCAGCCCTACGCCTACGGCTACGGTTATGCGCCGCCCCCGGGCTACCCCGCCGCCCGCCCGGGATATCGCGGACGTTCGGCCTACATGCCGCGGCATCGGCCTCGCCACCACCGGTATTATTAGAGCTTGTGGCCCTTACCTGAGGAGGAGGAGGTGATGATCAAACGCATAGCGTTTTTGGGCGCCTTCGCCCTCGGCGCCGCGCTTGCGGGTGCCGCCTACGCCCAGCAGGGAGGAGGAGGAGGAGGAGGAGGAATGGACTCGGGATTGGGCGATGCGCGTGCGCGCGACCTGCCCACCGCCCAAGGCATCAACAACGGTTATCAAAACGGGGTTTACTGGGGCTCTCCCAGCGGTCCAATGGTCGGCTATAACTCGCCGCCGATGAGCTACTGGGGCCCTGGCTACGGGCAGGCTTATGGCTATGGGTATGTGCCTGGATACAGCTATGGGTATGCACCGGGGCCGCTCGTCGGCCGCTCGGTTTATCGGCGCGCCCACCGCCACCACCACTACCGGCATTGGTGAGACCGCCCGGCCCCGCGGCGGGCGCGACACGCGCATCGACATGATCCTCGACTCGCTCGCCGAAGGCCGGGCCGAATTGCAGTTGCTCGTCGGCTCGGCGCGCCGGGCCGTCGGCTTCACCGGCGCCGGCATTTCGACCGAATGCGGCGTGCCGGACTTCCGCTCGCCCGGTTCGCCGTGGCTTAAGAACCAGCCGATCGAATTTTCCGACTTTCTTCGCGATCCGCTGATGCGCGAAGAGGCCTGGCGGCGCAAATTCGTCATGGACGATCTCTACGCGCACGCAAAACCCGGCCGCGGGCATCGCGCGCTCGCGCGGCTTATCGCCAGCGGCCGCATGAGCGCCATCATCACGCAGAACATCGACGGCCTGCATCAAGCCTCCGGCGTGCCGGAGGAGCGCGTCATCGAGCTGCATGGCAACGGCACCTATGCGCGCTGCCTCACCTGCGCGCGCCGCTACGAGCTTGTCGACGTCAGGCGCGAGTTCGAGGGCACCGGCGCTGCGCCGCAATGCGAGTGCGGCGGCTACATCAAATCCGCAACGATTTCCTTCGGCCAGGCGATGCCGGAACTGGCGATGCGCCGCGCCGAAGAGGAGACGCTCGACTGCGATCTGTTCATGGCGATCGGCTCGTCTCTCGTCGTCTACCCCGCGGCGGGCTTTCCGCTCACCGCCAAGCGCCACGGCGCCACGCTCGTCATCGTCAACAGAGACCCGACGCCGCTTGACGATTTTGCCGACCTGGTGTTGCGCGGCGACATCGGCGATTTTCTCGAGCCGCTTGCTGCCTGAAATTTTTGCTGGCGCAACGGCAACACTATCCACATCATCCACAAGCGAATTCGATTTCGGCTTTGCCGAAAAAATGGCAGTGCTATGCTGACTCTGGTGAGTCTACTATAGGCTTTACGATTCGCCGAAGGGCCCGCAAACAGGGGGCGTGTGCGGGTAGTGCGGTAGTGCCGGTGGGGGCGGGCAAGTGGGCGGCAGAGATCCGACAGCGGCTGATTTCGATCTCGAACGCGGTCACGAACACGGCGAGGAAGCCGGCCTCGATCTCGTCGAAATTAGCGGCCGGGTCAAATGGTTCGACGTGGCGAAGGGCTACGGATTCATCGTGCCCGACACCGGGCTCCCCGACGTTCTCCTGCATGTGACGGTGCTTCGGCGCGACGGCTATTCCACGGCGCCTGAAGGCGCGCACATCGTCTGCGAGGCGCAGCGGCGGCCGAAAGGCCTGCAAGTCCTGCGCATCGTGTCGATGGACGAGTCGACCGCCCTGCATCCGGCCGAACTGCAGGCGCCGCGCACGCACGTTCAGGTGACGCCGGTCGGTGGTTTCGAAATCGCCGTCGTGAAATGGTTCAACCGCATGCGCGGCTTTGGTTTTTTGACGCGCGGCGAGGGCACCGAAGATATTTTCGTTCATATGGAAACCCTGCGCCGCTACGGCATCGCCGATTTGAAGCCGGGGGACAGCCTGCTCGTGCGCTTCGGCTATGGTCCGAAGGGCCTGATGGCGGCGGAAGTCCGCCGGCTCGAGACGAGTCTCCCCGCCTCGCATTGACGAACGGCCCGCGCCGACCATCTTGACGGGCGCGGACGGCCGGGCCTCCGCTTGTGGAGGATCATTTGCCGCACGCCCCTGCCGCTCGCGCGTTCCGCAGCTTTCTCGCCGGCGTGCTGACGCTGATCTCTCTCGCCGCGGCCCCGTCCGCGCGCGCACAGCAAGCGCTGGAGAATGTCGAGATCGTCACCTCCGACGGCCTGCACCGGTTCTCCGTCGAGGTGATGCGGACGCCCGAGCAGCTGGCGCAGGGGCTGATGTTTCGCCGCTATATGCCGGACGATCGCGGCATGCTGTTCGATTTCAAGATCGAGCAGCCCGTGCAGTTCTGGATGAAGAACACCTATCTGCCGCTCGACATGTTCTTCATCGCGAAGGACGGCAAAATCGTCTCGATCAAGGAGAATGCCGAACCGCTTTCGGAGGCGCTGATCCCCTCCGGCGGGCCCGTTGTCGGCGTGCTGGAGGTCAATGCCGGGACGGCGGCGCGCATTCATGCGAAACCCGGCGACATGGTGCGGGCGTTGATTTTCGGGAAGTAGGGGGGGTTCCAAGCCGACGAACGAACGAGCTACCTTTCTGCCTTCTCTACGAACCAGAACAGCTCCAGCGTCTGAATAGTTCTAAGAGTGAGTTCCGCGAGTTTATAAAGAGATGGGATAACAGGCTTTCGTTCCAGCGGTTGGCCTTGGCCGAATAACAACGCGGCGGTCAGCTCTCCCTTGTTTGTGATTTCCATGTTGCCGCCCCCGCCATATCGGACGAGGTTTGCCGTAGTGCCGCCATCCAAGAGCATGGTCACGTCTGTCAAGCGGTTATTGCGTGCCTTGTCTTCCATACAGATACCGCGGAGCGCTTGGATAGAGACAATAGGGATCAACAGATTAGTTTGTCAGTGTTATCCAGGGCGCTAATTGTCTAGAGACAAACGTCGCCAGTATCGTGAATGCCTATATTGTCGGTGAGAAGGACCGCAAGCTTGGGCAAAGTTTTTCTTTATCAGTCCGTATGTGGAATGGGCTCCAGGATTGTTCCCGTCTTTTGCCATAGGCAACGCAATTTGATCGGCCGCACTCGCAGTAAATTATCCAACGCCTCGTCTCTTTTGTTCGACGCCAACGCGCAAAGTGCTGCGCCTGGCACAGCCTATTTGGTCGTTCCAAGCGCCTTCTTGACTGCGTCCATAAGCGGCTCGTCGTAATGTCTGAAGCAGTATTCACGCACGACGTCGGCTTTGGCTTGGAGGTCGGGAATATCCACGAGCGTCGTGCCGCGCTGAGCGCTGTAGTAGCCGCTCAACCATACCGCCAGGGTTCGGCCATCGACAACTTCATAAAGTATGTATTGCTTGCAAGTTATCTTCGCAACGTCGACCGTCATCTGTGCCATCGCGCTGGTGGCGCATAAAAGAAGCATCGCCATCGCAGCCGACACCGAAAGTTGGCGTTTCATCCGTCTCTCCTTTTCTCGATGCACATCGCTCATCCCACATTGAGCAGTTTTCTCCGCCTTTGTCGCGGCTGCTCATCTCGTGCGCTTCCAAGGCCGCAAATGACGTCTGCTCGGGCTCCGCTGGACGGTTTCGGGCAGGCGTTCTCTGCATTCCAGGCGTACCACGGATATCCCCGGCCAACGCAGCATCGGCGCCCTCCGCCCCGGGCTACGGCCGACATGGTATCGCCGGCGCCGGCTTTGTTCGGCCATCTGTATCATGTTACATGACGATTGCTTCGTTCGCTCCTCGGTCTCGGCTGCTTGACAGTCGATCAAGGACAAGGAAATACAGTGACTTACATGCGGCGGGGTATGGCGCAGCCTGGTAGCGCGGAAGTTTTGGGT
>DATAOB010000039.1:0-7292 GCA_036265935.1 Beijerinckiaceae bacterium | reverse complement strand
CTGGTCATGGAGAAGCGCGAGGCGTTGAAGGTCTGGACCATCCTTCTCGCCATCCTGACCTTCTCGATGTCGCTCATCGGCACCTTCCTCGTGCGCTCGGGCGTGCTGACCTCAGTCCATTCCTTCGCCAGCGATCCGACGCGCGGCGTCTTCATCCTGGCCATTCTCGTGCTTTTGATCGGCGGCGCGCTCATCGCCTATGCCTGGCGCGCGCCGCTCCTGAAAAAGGGCGGCCTGTTCGCGCCGGTCTCGCGCGAAGGCTCGCTCGTCTTCAACAATCTCTTCCTCTCGACCTGCTGCGCGACCGTATTTGTCGGCACGCTCTATCCCCTCGCTTTGGAGGGCCTCACCGGCGCGAAAATCTCGGTTGGCGCGCCGTTCTTCAACACGACCATCGGCCCGCTCTTCGTGCCGATCCTGCTTGCGATGGGATACGGCCCGCTGCTTGCCTGGAAGCGCGGTAATCTCCTCACCGCGACTCAGCGGCTGCTTGCCGCCTTCCTGCTCGCCGCAGTCGGCGCCGGCATCGCGGCGGCGTTGCGCGGCAACGACGCGGTCGCGATCTTGGGCGTCGCCCTCTGCATTTTCGTGATTGTCGCCTCGGTCGTCGAGCTCCTCGAGCGCGTCGGCGTATTTCGCGTGCCACTGACAACGGTCGCGCACCGCGCGATCGGCCTTTCGCGCTCGGCCTGGGGCACGATGTTCGCGCATGCCGGGCTCGGACTGTCCGCGCTCGGCATCGTTTGCGCGGCGAGCTGGGGCACGGAGCAGATCATCGCGTTGAAGCCGGGCGCGACGCTCGACATCAGCGGCTATACCTTGCGGTTCGAGCGCACTGCCGTGCGGCCGGGCTCGAATTATCAGGAGCTGACCGCGAGGTTCAGCGTCCATAATGGCGACCGGCTCGTCGGCATCATGGAGCCGACGAAGCGCTCCTTCGGCGCGCGCGCCACGACAGTCAATCAGCCGGCGCTGATGAGCGTCGGGTTCAGCCAGATTTATCTTGCCACCGGCGACATGGATGGCGACGGCACGCTCGCGGTCCGCGCTTACTTCCGGCCGCTTGTCCTGTTGATTTGGCTCGGCGCGCTCGTCATGGGATTTGGCGGCGCGCTGTCGCTTTCCGATCGCAGATTGCGCGTCGGCTTGCCGAAGCTCGCGCGTACGCGTCTTGCCGCCGAGCCCGCGGAATAGACGCTTGATCAGGGCGGCTCGCCTCCTCTTCGTCGTCATCGGCGTCCTCGTCGCGCAGAGCGCGTTCGCAGTCGAGCCCGACGAAATCCTGCCCGATCCCAATCTCGAAGCACGCGCGCGCGTAATATCGGGGGAGTTGCGTTGCCTCGTCTGTCAGAACCAGTCGATCGACGATTCGGCGGCGCCGCTCGCGCGCGATCTTCGCCTGCTTGTCCGCGAAAGATTGAAGCAGGGCGACAGCGATTCGCAGGTGATGGATTATCTCGTGCAGCGTTTCGGCGAGTTCATTCTGCTCAGGCCCCGCTTCGAATGGCAGACTTTATTGTTGTGGATCGCGCCGTTCTCGACGCTCGCTTTGGGCGTGGTCGGCGCATTCGTCGCGATGCGCCGGCGTCGCGCGGACTCCGGTGCGGAGGAAGAGCAGCGTTTGACCGACGCGGAACTCGCCGAGCTGAAGCAGCTCGAGTGAGGAGATGAAGCTATTTCTGGTTAACTTCCGCTAACCTGCCGCTGCGGCCGCAATATCGCTCAATTGTCCTTGGCGCC
The DNA here is from genome assembly GCA_036265935.1 of Beijerinckiaceae bacterium. Taxonomy (GTDB): domain Bacteria; phylum Pseudomonadota; class Alphaproteobacteria; order Rhizobiales; family Beijerinckiaceae; genus JAFASC01. The sequence goes on along the minus strand of DATAOB010000039.1, from coordinate 5,552 downwards.
CTCGCGGATCCAGGAGCGGATCGTGTTCCGCTCGCAGACTGACAGCTTCTTCTTGCCAAGAGGCATGTGCGTTTCCGGCGCGCCCTTCCAATCGAGCAGCCACATCAAATTGCTGCTGTCCGGATTGCCGGGAATGACCATCTTGCCGAATTTCGTTCCCCGCATTACGCCTTCATAAGTGCTCAGATCGAGTCCGCTTTTGTCACTGCCCTGGCCGCCCGGCTGATGGCAGGTGAAACAATAGCCGCGGAAGATCGGCATCACGTCGTCGGCGAAGCTGACCGTCTGCTGCGCGGCACAGACCTCGTCAAACGATCCGAGTATCGCGAAACCGGCGGTTCCGCCGAGGGCCAGCATGATCGCGCCCGCGAAAGGCAAAATACGCTTATTCATGGAGCCGAACCCTCCGAACCCTGTTGTCCGCCGCACGGTAACAAACTGTCCGGCGGGAGCAAGCCGCCTGCGCGCGTGACGCTCGTCAGAACCACATGTCGCGCTGGTGGACGGAGGCGATGTGATCGGCGTGTGCCTCCAGCCGGCGCGCAAAGGAACGTATGCCTTTGCCGAACGCCGTGATCAGCCGATCGACGATCGTTCCGCGCCCCATTTTCGTGCTGAGGCCGGAAACCGAGCCGGAGTGAATGCCGGGCGCCTTCCCGATTGCAGAGACAAGGAACATTACGAGCGCTCCTTCTGTCGCGAGATTTCGGAACGGGAGCGAGTATAAGGGCAGGGGGTCGAGACGGCTTGATGCACATCAAGCCGTTTTTCGTCCGATGGATCGAGCCGTCACAAAGCAGCCGGTCGCGCCGCAGCACCGCCGTGCGAAGACCCCTCACTTCGTGCCCCGATCATGCTGCTGAGCGTCAGCGGCCAGGGAACTCTGCCCAGACTTCGTAAGGCATTCAGAACGACTGCGACGTCGATCGCCTCCTGGACAAGCGCGCCGGCGAGAGGCGGCAGCCATCCGACAGCCGCAGCAAGCATGCCTATGCCGGACAAAACAATGCCGGCGATCACGCTCTGCAAAGCGATACTGCGGGTTCGCCGTGCGATGCCGCTTGCTTCCGCGATCCTGTCGAGCCGATCAACCAGTGTGATGACGTCGGCGGCCTCCGAGGCCGCGGCTGCGCCGCGTGCGCCCAGCGCCACGCCGACATCGGCAAGCGCCAAAGCTGGCGCGTCGTTGATCCCATCGCCGATCATCATGACCGGTCCGCCGCGGCGCTCGGTGCGCACCACTTCGAGCGAGTTTCCGCGCGACGCTCTCGGCGATCTCGGCGCGGTCGCCGGTCACGAGCACAATGCGTTCGATGCCCTGACGGCGGAACGTATCAATCGAGCTTTGCGCATCCGGCCTCAGCGCATCGATAAACACCAAAGTGCCGGCGTGACGGCGGCCGATTGCCACGGCAACTTGCGTGCTGCCCGCCAGCGCTTCGGGGACTGGCAGGCTGGCTTCGTTGACGTGCTTGGTGACGAAATCGGGACGGCCCAGCACCACCGGATGATCGCCAACATAGCCGCTGAGACCGTCACCGGCGCTTCCGCCACTCGCAAGGGCGCTTGCAGCGCGATTTCGCGCGAATGCGCGGCTGCAACAATCGCCTGCGGGGTTATATGCTGAGAGGCCTGGGCCAGCGATCCCGCCAGCCGCAATATCTCGGTCTCACTCAGATTGCCGGCGCGATGGATTCGATGCAGGCGCGCCTCTCCGAACGTCAGGGTGCCGGTCTTGTCGAGCAACAATCTTTTGATGCGCGCGAGCTCTTCAAAGGCCTGCGCCGATTTCACCATCACGCCGCGGCGCGCACACCAAGACATTCCGGCAACGATCGCCACCGGCACCGCGAGAATCAAAGGGCAAGGCGTCGCCACGACCAGGACCGCCAAAGCGCGCCGCCAATCATTCGCAAGTATCCACGCTACTCCAGCAAGCAAAATCGTCGCGAGCAGAAAACCCAGCGCGTACTTGTCCGCCAGCCGCGACATCGGGGCTTTCGATGCGCGAGCCGATTCGACAATCTGAGCACGCCGGAATAAGTGCTTTGGGCGGCGGTCTTTGCTGCTTCGAGCTCGAACGGCGCGCCGGCATTGGTGACACCGCTTGCAACGAGGCTGCCAGGATTGTGCCGAACCGGAATGGCTTCGCCGGTGAGCGCGGATTCATCGAGCAGGGCCACGGCTGTCCCGGTGATCAAACCGTCCACGGGAACTGCCTCTCCGGCTCTGATGAGAAGGACATCGCCGGGCTTGATGTCCTCGATGGCGACGCTCTCCAGACGATTGCCGGTGCGACGTTCTGCGGTCCGGGCGACGCGGCCAAGCAGTGCCGTCATTTCCCGCTCGGCGGAGCCCTGGGCAAAGCTTCCAGCGCCTGCCCGTCAGCGCAACGACGATGACGGCGAGATACTCGCCGCCGACAAGCGCACTTCCCATCGCCAACGCGGCAACGATGTCGAGCCCGATTGCGCCGCGCGATAGACTGAGGGCCGCACTGATCATCAGCGCGAGCAGAACCGGCGCTGTTCCCGCAGCCCACAAGAATTGCGCGACGCGGAGATGACCACTCCACGCCAGAGCCGCCCCGCCGCCGAGGGCGAGAAGCGGCACGAAAACAAGCAGCCGCTGCGACCTTCGCGTGCCCGCAGACAGCCTCCAGCTCTGCGCTTCGTGGTTTGCGACGGACATGCTCGCTCTCAAAGGTTGGACACTGCTCCGCAGGTGCTTTCGGGCGGTTGATGCACATCAACGCAAGGCCGCGCACGCATGTCGGAAGGCGCCGTATCTCGCCCGCGTGTTTGTTCGAGATCAAATCCGGGCTGCCGATTACCTGCTTAAGTATCCTTGCGAGCCGTTTCGCGAAAATGGAGGGGAGTTTGGCGCAGGCGAACGCAGGGTTCCGAATTGGGCAGCTTTTCGCGCCAGGCATGCTGCGTTTCGGCGGAAGCCGGCCGCGCGTCGCCGGCCGTGCGGCGTCGCTCGACCAGGCAGTCGAAGCGCCGGATTATCTCACCGCCTATTATTGGTGGGCCTATGTCCACCCGCTGGCGGTGCGGGTCTTCGAGCGGCAATGGCTGGTCAATCTGATCTTGTGGGGAAATTACGCGCGGCTGCGCGATGCGGCGCTCAGCGAATTGGGCGACGTGCTTCCCGGCAGGACTTTGCAGGTGGCGTGCGCCTACGGCGATTTGACGGGCAAATTGAGCGCGCATGTGGGCGCCGGCGGCGGCAGCATCGATGTCGTCGACGTTCTGCCGATACAGCTGACGAATTTACGTAAAAAGCTGCCGTCCGATGCGCCGGTGCGATGCCTGAGGATGGATTCCGCCGAGCTCAATCTGGCGGATGCCAGCTACGATCGGGCGCTGCTATTCTTTCTTTTGCACGAGCAGCCGCAACGCCATCGCGAACGGACGCTGAGCGAGGTCCTGCGCGTTGTCAGACCGGGCGGCAAGATCGTCGTCGTCGATTACGCGCTGCCGCGCTGGTGGCATCCCCTGCGTTATTTATGGCGGCCTCTGCTCGCAGTGCTCGAGCCATTTGCCCTGGATCTGTGGCGCGACGAAATCGTCCGCTTCGCGCCGGCGACGCCGCGAACCGGATGGCGTAAACAATCCTTCTTCGGCGGGCTCTATCAAAAGATCACGCTGACGCGCTGACGTGGATCGCCGCGCCCGCAAAAAAAGCGTCGATGCTTTGCGCCAGATCAAAGCGGCGCCGATCCGATTGCACAAATTTTAGGTCTGCAGCTCCACGAGGAGGGCGACGATGATATCGGACATTCTCGTCCTGTTGAACCGGACCAGCGAACGCGCCGGACGCTTCGCACAATCGCTTGCCGCCGAGTACGGGGCTTTCCTCACCGGCGCCGCGATCGCAGCAGTGGCTCCGTTCGAGCCGGTCTCTTATGCGGAGATTGGCTATGATCTCCCCGCCAGCGCGGGCGAAGACGAAATCGAGCTCTCGCATGCCGCGCTGGCGCGATTCGAAGAGAGGGCGATAGCGCTCAATGTGCACGTCGATACGCTGAATGTTAGCGGCGAGCAGAGCATCGTCGGGCTCGCCCGGACGTTCGACCTGCTGATCTTCGAGCAGCGCGACCCGAAGCGGTCGAAATCGACGGATGGTTATATCGAGCCGCTTTTGCTGCAGGCCGGGCGTCCCTGCTTGATCCTGCCCTATATCGGAACCAGTCCCACCAGTTTCAGAACCGTGACGGTCGCCTGGGACGGCTCGGCAAGCGCGGCGCGTGCGCTTGCCGATTCCATGCCGTTTCTCATGAAGGCCGACCGGGTGGAGTTAGTCACCGTGCGTGACGAGAGCGACGATCGGCGCCGGTCCGGGTCGCGATTGATTCAGCATCTCGCGCGCCATCATGTCGATGCGCAATATCTTGCATTGCCGAAATTCACCGGCGTTGCCGACAGATTGCTTTCGCACGTCTCCGACGTCGGCTCGGATCTCCTCGTCATGGGTGCCTACGACCATTCGCGGCTGCGTGAGCGCGTGCTTGGTGGCGCCAGCCGCGAAATCCTTCGCTCGATGACGGTGCCGGTCTTGATGTCGCATTGAGCCGCGGCGCGTGCGGGATGCGCCCGCAAGCTATTTCCGCCGCCCGCGCAGGCTTTCGATATAGGCGATGACGTCGGCTGTCTCGGACGGGGTCAGCTGCAGGTTCGGCATCGTCGGGTGCGAGGTGCGCAGCCATACAGTCAATGCCGTGCCGGTCATGCTCGGCATATTGGCGATCACCTGAAACGCCGGCGCATCCGCATTGGGCGAGCTCGCTTGACCCGGTTCTATCGCGTGACAGGGACCGCATGCGGAGCGCGCAAAGCGCACTCCGGCGGCCGCATCGCCGCTCTCCTGCGCGTTCGCGGCAAGGCCCGACGCGAGGAGCAGGATCGCAGCGAGACCCGGCATGGCTGAGTTCATCGGCGGCATGCTCACTGGCTCCTCGTCATCCAAATCCGCGCCATCTCATTCCCGCGGGCGCGGTCACGCGATGATGTGCATCAATGGCGAAAGGGGCGCAACAAGTTGACGCTTCACGCCGCCGGTCGCATCAAGCCGCATGGCCTGGTGCGCGACTATCCTGACGCTGTTTCCGGAAATCTTTCCCGGGCCGCTTGGCGCCTCGCTCGCCGGTGACGCCCTAAAGCGCGGATTGTGGTCGCTCGAGACCAGGCAAATTCGCGAACATGGTCTTGGCCGCCACCGCTCCGTCGACGACACACCGGCGGGCGGCGGGCCGGGCATGATCATGCGCGCCGATATCTTGGCCGCGGCGCTCGACGCGGTCATCGCCGTCGACGATTCCCGCCCGCGTCTCATCATGACTCCGCGTGGCGTGCCGTTCGCGCAAGCCGCCGCGCGGGAACTCGCGGCAGGGCAGGGCGTCGTCATCCTCTGCGGCCGTTTCGAAGGCGTCGACGAGCGCGTGATTGAGGCGCGAGCCTTACGTGAAGTCTCGATCGGCGATTTCGTGCTTGCCGGCGGCGAGATCGCTGCCATGGCGCTGATCGAAAGTTGCGTCCGGCTTCTGCCGG
>DATAOB010000038.1:0-14009 GCA_036265935.1 Beijerinckiaceae bacterium | reverse complement strand
CAGGAGCGTCGCGCCATCGAGCTCGATCATGCTCTCCATCGTCTTCTGCACGTCGAGCGTCTCGGGGACCTTCTCCTCCTCGATGAGTTTCAACCCGGGCATGCCCTTCAGCGCCGCAGCGCCTTCGGCATGCGCCTGGTTGTAGCCGTAATCGTCCTTCGGCCCGACATAGATGAAGCCGACGGTCAGCTCCTTTGCGAAGGCGCGCTGTGGCGTCAGCCCGGTGGCGAAGGCGAGCGCGGAGCCGCCCGCGCCGAGCAATAATTGGCGACGGTCGGTGACGAGAGCGGCCGGGCTGAAGCGGGAGGACGACGCGCGAGAAGGCAAGGAGCGAGACATTGGCAGTTCCTGTCGGCGGAGGGACCGCTCAGGATTTGCAAGCCTCAGGCCAGACGCTCAGCTCGCGCCGCGTATCATCGCTGCCGTGAATTTAGGCAGGGCTGCCGAAGAGACCTGCAGGCGACGTGCCTGTTTCGTGGGCAGCGCTCGGTTGCGAGGGTTGATTTGCGGGGAGGGGACGCACCGCCGGACCCCTGAGCGCGCGATCAGGCGTCTTCGAGGACGCGCACCTCGTCCGGCACGTCGCCGAAGCGGGCAAGAATGATGGCACTGCCGAGCCCATCCGAGGCGGGGTCGCTGGTATGCGAGAAGGCGACAGCGCCGGGTTTCGTTGCGGCCATTGCCGCGGCGAGGCAGCGGGCGGCGATTTCCGAGCGCGCCTCGCGCGGCTTGCCGGGCAGCATCTCGCCCTCTTCGTCACGCTCGAAGGGGACGACGCCGAAATAGGTCATGTCGCTCATACGCGGGTTCCTAATTGCCCGGGCCCTCTTGAGGTGGGAGCACACGCGCGCAGTGGGGCGACATTACGGCGGCGATTGCGACCGAAGAGCCACGTATCTGCTCGCGTGACTTGCGGGCTAAGCCCGCCTGCCGATCGTCACCAGCGTGAAGAAGCGCTCGGCCGGTATCCGCGTCAGTTCGCACACGCGCACATCGCCGGCGACATAGTCGGCTATGCGTGAATAAGAAAACTCTGGATTCAATCCGATCTTGCGCAGCGCCGCACCGGACTTGCGCTCGATGGCCGCAAGCAATCCCTGTTCCGAATAGAAGTGATTGACGAGCACCACGCGACCGCCTGGCCTTGCGACACGTATCGCTTCGGCGAGAACCCGATCCGGGTCGCTTACCAGGGTTATGACAAAGGGCAGAACGATCGCATCGAAAGCCTCGTCCTTAAACTCCAGCTGATGTGCGTCCATCCGACGCAAGCTCACGCGCGGTACTTGCGTCGAACCACGACGAGCTGGCGCCAATCTACTCGAGCGCGGACGCATTCGTCTTTCCTGGGGCCGACCTCTGCGATGCGCGCATGATGGGTATGTCCGCAGACGACACCGTCGACGCCGAGTCGCTGTGCTTGCGAGACGAGAGCGGATTCAAACGCGCTGATGAAATTGACCGCATTCTTGACCTTGAGTTTCGCCCAGGCCGAGAACGACCAATAGTCGAATCCGAGCAGTCGTCGGATGCGATTAAACCAGGCGTTTAGCGCGAGAGCGGCCTCATAAGCCCCATCCCCGAGAAGAGCCAGCCATTTCGCATGACGCGCCACGAGATCGAACTCGTCCCCGTGGATGACGAGAAAGCGCCGTCCGTCGGCAAGTTCGTGGATGGCGTTTTCAGCGACCTCAATCCCCCCGAAAAGCAGCCTGGCATAAGCGCGGACGAAATCGTCGTGGTTGCCTGGAATGTAGATGACACGCGTACCCTTGCGGACTTTCCGCAGAAGCTTCTGCACGATATCGTTGTGAGACTGCGGCCAATACCAGGAGCGCTTCAACCGCCAGCCGTCGAAAATGTCGCCGACGAGGTAAATCGTCTCTGCATCATGGTGGCGGAGAAAATCAAGCAGCAGGTCCGCCTGACAATTTCGGCTTCCGAGATGAATATCCGAGATGAACAAAGTCCGATATATCTTCGCCTCAGACACGAATTGCCTTGAGTGAGAGAGCTTGTGCGCAGGCTAAAACACGATTCGTGTTGCAGCTCTATGACAGAAAACTTTCGTGAACTTCCCGGCGCGTAGGTGAAAGCAGGCGGAATAATGGCAACAGTGGCGCATTGCTGCGTCAGGGGCTCGCGCCGGGTGAGTTCAGGGCTGGCCCGGACACCCTTTCGGCGATTGCGTTACGCCGCATACTTATGATCACGCCGGGGGCGGTAAAAGACCGAGAATCGACGCGGCGAAAAGTATCAATACACCGCCCGCCTGCTCTGCGAGGACATTGCGAACAAGCCGCATACGTGCGGAGCCGTTAGCGTCTAATCGCGGCATCAGGACAAATCGGTTTACCGCCGCAAGAATGAAAAGACCGAAAAACCCTAGTACTTTTACAATGAGTACCTTTCCCCAAGCGCTCGCAATGAAACCATCGATCGAGTCCCAGCGTGCCCACGCGTTGCTGAGTCCGCCCGCGAGGATCATCGCGATCGCGAGCATGCCGAGCGCAGAGAAACGGCGGAGCGCGAATTCCAGGGCATTCTTCTCCGCACTGTGGGCACGCAACAGCAACAACAAGGGCACAAGGCCGCCGAGCCACGCACCCGCACCGAGAACGTGCAGGGCGTAGCCGGCAACGACGATCGTGCGCTCACCGGCCGCCGTGGCGGCGGGATGGCCGATCCAGGCTTGGCTTACCAGGAGGAGGGCAGCCAGCGCGGCAGAAAGTGCGCTGGCAATATTACGTGTCGGGAGCTTGCGACCGGCAGTCAAGACTGCGAGCAACATCGCGACGAGAAGCAAAAACCGCAGCGCCCATATCTTTCCGAAACCCGTGTCAAAGAAGAACGTCCAAAGCGTATCGGCATCGAAAAGACTAGCGGGATCGCCGGTTATGCTGGCAAGCGATGCGGCGGCCCAACAAACCCCGGAGACGAGCGCAATCAACGCAGCGACTCGCACGGGGCCGCGAATGTGCGCGAGCCCCGCCAGAGCATGTGCTTGTGCCGGCAGCGCGTAAAACGGAAACAATGACGCGCCGAAGACCAGCATCACCGCGATGAAATGAATCCATCGCGCCGCAGCAAGCGCGGCAAACCCCACCCCAATCAAGGTCGAACTTCGAACCCGAAGCTCCCTTCGGTGGTGTGCGTATCGACCGACAGAACGCGCCAACGCACAGTGTATTGACCAGGTGCAAGCGGGCGTAACGGCACCAGCACCACCCGGCCGTTGACACGTGGCTTCCCGGCATCAGCGCGCCGGCCCGCCGCATCGGTCACTTGCACAGTGCTGAAAGCGGGTTCCACGCCTTCGCTAAAATTGAGCGTGAGCACCGACGGCGCCGCGCTGACGATGCTGCCGACGCGCGGGTTCGCACTCTCCAATTGCGCATGCGCGTCGGCGGCGGCAAGGCTCGTAAGCAGGAACGCGCCAGCGAGCAGGTTTTTGCGGATGATCTTCATGGCCCAAGCCTCGCTGAAATGGGGATGATCGGTCGGCCTACTGTCGTCGGGAAAATGTCGTCCAAGAAAAAGTGGAGCTGCGCCACCCATCCGATACCCTTGCCGCTCGCGCGGTTGATCGGAATGATTGCCTCGGCGCCGATCTGGAATTTGTCCGCCACGTAAATGATGCCGGGATTGACCGTACCGATTGTGCGGTTGTTTTCGTCCCATGTGTTGGCCATCTGGATCGTGTTTGCGACCGGCGTGCGGAAACTTGCCTCGACCAACGGTACCATCCGGTTGAACACGTCCGGCAGCCCGAGATCAATGACGTTTGCCTTGAGATACGGCATGCTGAATTGGATCGATCCGCCATATTGTAGGAAGTGCGGGTGGCGTTCCTCGTCGAAATCGACCTCACCCGTATCGAAATCGATGGAGGTGATTGTGACGGTCCGGCGCCAGCTCGGGATTGCGTAACCGACCTGACCGGTCGCGGCGAAAGCGCGCAGGGCACCGAAGGATGACGGCAGATCGCCCATTCCTTTGCCCACCCAAAGCATCGGCGTGATCGTGTGAAATTTTTCGGCGCCCACCGATGCGTTGCCGGTGCGACCCCACTCGACCGAGACGCCAGCCGACAGCACGAATTCCGACTGCGGCCAAGTAAGGAACTGGTATTTGAAGGTCGTCTCGAGATTCTGCCATCCGCTCGCATTCGGGCCTCCTGGGACCCACAGTCGCGTATAGGTGCGGCCGATCGAGACGCCGAAATCCTCGGTGATGCGCTTCGAAAACTCGGCAGAAATATCGAGCTCGCGATTGGCTGGGATGTCGCCGGTCTTGAAGCCGGAGATCGTCGGCAGTGATAGTTCGTCGGCGACGCAGGGATCATCGGTGGTCAGCATCGCCGGAAAGAAGCGGCTGCCCGCAAAGCAATGCGCCATGGCGGGAGACGTTCCAACGAGATTAAAGACCGTCAAGACGAGAGCGGCGGCGGTAGCAGGTAAAAAGGGACGCGGGATGCCTTGGCGCACAGCACCCCAAAAGGCGATTGGAGACATGGTGAGGTCCTCTCTGAGAATCGGAAAGCGATTGCGTCAGAGGATGGTTGGTGGACCTCGGGGACTTGCCTGGAATGTAGGAGGTGGCGAAGCCGCGATCACCACGATGTGCCATTCGGCAGCCATAAGTACGCGATGCGAGGAGAGCAGGATTTGCGAATAGTCGGACGGCGGTACCGCCACCAGAGCCATCCCGCAGACTGCGATGCAGCATAGCCCCTCATGCGCTAGAGGAGTCGAAGGAAAGGGCTGAGTCGATCCCTCATTGTCGTGAGCGCAGATAGCTGAGTCTGTTAGCGGCGACGGCGCAAAGGCTGTCGCTGCCGAAAACAGCCCGTTCAAAAGCAAAGCGTAAACGGCGGCAAACATAAACGCCGCCCGAATTGCGATCCGCAGTTGAAATCGCCGCGCCATTCCCGGATGTTGAATGCAGCCGGAACACAGGTCAAACCGCCTGAATCGATTTATCGCCGATGTTGCTTACGGACTACAGTCTGCCTCAACCAGCTGCAGGTTCCGAGCTTGGCATCGTGAAATTCGACGTCCATTATGATCGCACGATCGATTTGGGTTTCATCAAATCAAGGGTGAAGTTTGACTGAGTGTGAGGCCGGTCACGCGGCCAATGTGTGTCCGGGCGTCATACGTGCCACGCCTTATTTCGTCCGCGTTTTTTCGATTGTTGGGGGACGCGAGCGGGGGGTCAGCAGAGCGCGGGTTTTTTGGCATGCGTATTATTATTATCACTGCCACGGCGGCACTCTTGCTCGGGTCGGGAATCGCCCTCTCGCTGCAGGCGGTTCGGACATCGTCGCAGCCCACCGAGGCGCCGCAGGAAGTAGCGGAGGCTGCGGCCGCGCCCACGCTTGTAGCGGCGGCCGAACCAACACCCTTCGAGTTCCGTCAGGTCCGCACGGTACCGATCAAGGAGACCGGCACGAGCGGCGACGTCCAGGCCGCCCCGAGCGCGGAGGCAGACGAGGATCGCCCAGCGGAAACGGCGGACACGAAGGCGCCTGCGGCTGCCTCGGTTCCGCTGGCCGTCGCCGCGCTGCCCGAGCGAGAAGCATCCGGGGCGGCGAGCGTTGCGGAGCCCCAAGAGGCGGTCGCCCCGAGCCAGCGGCCGGTCACGCGGGCGCATCGCACATCGAAGCGTTCGGCGGCGGTCGCCAAGCCATCGCGGCGCGCCAGGCGCAAGGCTGAAGTTGCCGCCGAGCCGGAACCGCAGCCCGCTGCCTTGGCCTATGACGGGAGCAACGAGTACCACAGCCCGTTCCACTCGGTGGGCAAGATCCTCGGCGGCTCGCAATAAGCTTCGAGCGCTGCGAATGTCGCACGCACGCCCCGTGCACCCGAGGGCGGCATACGAGCTTCGCATCGGCGAAAGAAAAATCCGCGATGCACAATAACTTATAGCAAAGCGCCAGCGTGGCGCCGTGCTTAGCTCTGGTCGGTCGTGCCGACCTCCAGGCCTCTAAGATGATCGAGCAGATCGAACGCGATATCGCCGAGGCCGAGCGGATGATCGCCGATCACATTCAATCGATCATGGTGGCGCTGCGCCGGGGTGCGGACACCACGGAAAGCGAAATGCGCGTTCGAGATATCCGGCGCGGTCTGGAGCTCTTGTACGCGCAGCGCCGGAGAGCGGCGCGCGCGGCGCATTTGCCGCCCGGTACGGCCGGCGTCGGCACGTCGCCAATCCGTACTCGCGTCGCCTGACGCTTCTCACCCCGCCTATCGCGACACCGCACCCTCGGCGGCCGCGAGCTCGCTCAAAAGGCGCTCGCGCAATTGCCGCTTCATCACCTTGCCGTTGCTGTTGCGCGGCAGCGGCTCGGTCGAAACGTGCATCGTCTCCGGGACTTTGTAGTCGGAGAGCCGCACGGCGAGATAGGCCCGTAGCGACTCGGCTTGCGTCTCGGCGGCGCGCGTCACGACATAGGCATGCACGCGCTCGCCGAGAACCGGACACGGCCTGCCGATGACGGCGCTTTCAACGACGTCTTCATGCGCGGCGAGAACGGCCTCGACTTCCGCCGTATAGATTTTGTGGCCGCCGCGATTGAGCATGTCTTTCTTGCGGTCGAGCACGCTGACGAAGCCGTCTTGATCGACGCTACCGAGATCGCCGGAATGCCAGAAGCCGCCGGTGAATTCCTTCTCGGTCGCGGCCGGATTGTTCCAGTAGCCGCGCACGACCGAGGCCCCGCCGATCCAGATTTCGCCGACCTCGCCAACCGGCAATACGGCGCCCTGCTCGTCCATGATCAAAACTTCGGCGCCGGGAATCGGCAGGCCGACTTTGGCGCTGTGGGTCGCGGTGAAGACCGGCGGCATAATGGTCGTCGGCGATGTCGTCTCCGTCGCGCCATAGGCATTCATAAGGTTCAGTTTCGGCAGACGCTCGGCGAATGCAGCGATGCTCGCCGGCGGCATCGGCGCGCCGCCATAGCCGCCGACACGCCATGCTGAGAGATCGAACCTGCCGAAATCCTGCTGCAGGAGGCAGAGATTGTACATCGCCGGGACCATCAGCGTGTAGGTCATCCGCTCGGCTGCGGCGAGCGCGAGAAAATCGCTCGCCCGAAAAGCCGGCATGATGATGAGCGTCCCGGCGCAGCGCGCCATCGTCGTAATGCCCGCAATCAGGCCGGTGACATGCGAGAGCGGCACCGCCATCAGGCAGCGGTCGTCCTGACGCAGCGCCATGCAATGCTCGAATGCCAAGGACGAATTGACGATGCTGAGATTGGTCAGCATGGCGCCTTTCGGCCGCCCAGTCGTGCCGGATGTGTAGAGAATGATTGCGGTATCTTCTTCGCCAGCGGCGGAAGATTCGAGCCCGCGTCCTTCTTTAGTCAGCGCTTCAAAAGATTCGCTTGCGGCGCTCGCACCGACGGAGAAGCGATGGCGAAGGCTTGGGATTTCAAGCCCCTCCGGAATACGGTCCGTGAGCTCGCTATCGTGAATTAGCACCGCGGCACCACAATCATTCAGCGCATAAGCAATCTCGTCGCGCTGCTGCCGGATGCCGAGCGGAACGGCGATGGCGCCAAGACGCGCGGCGGCAAAAATTGCGACGACGAATTCCGGCCTGTTGCCGACGAACAGGCCGATGCGGTCGCCGGACCGGACGCCGCGCTCGGCGAGCGAGGCGGCGACATTCGTCACCTGCCGCTCGAGCTCACGCCAGCTTGCCCGCTGCTGCTCGAAGACGATCGCCTCGCCATGCGGGTTGCGTCGAGTGGCATCTGCAAACAGCTCGAACAAGCCGGCGGGCCGCTCAGCGAAACATTCGATGACGCGATCGCCGTAATGGGCCTCACGCCGCGTCGGCGGCGGCGTCCCGCCGAGCCACGGTATGTCTTGAGCTTTCACTTGGGCTTCGCTCCCGCAATGCTTTCGTGTTGGCGCCAAAGTAGAAATCCGGGTGGCAGTCGTCCATTCGCCGCGCGCCCACCTTTACCGCTACGATAGGCGTAGACGCGTTTCGGTGCCGTGCATTGACGCCGCGCTTCAAGGCCGCCTAGGCAGACTTGGGGAGCCAAGCCGGGCCGCACAACTTTACGGGCATCATGGCCGCTGTCGACCTCAAGGGTGTGGTCAAGCGCTATTCCGACACGGTTGCCGTGAACGGCGTCGATCTGCACGTCGCCGAGGCGGCGCTCGTTTGCCTGCTCGGACCCTCGGGCTGCGGCAAGACGACTATTCTGCGGCTGATCGCGGGCTTCATCGGCCTGGATGAGGGCGAGATCCGTGTCGGCGACAGGCTCATGTCCTCGCCCGGCCAGACGCTGCAGCCGGAACTGCGCGGCATGTCGATGGTCTTCCAGAGCTATGCGCTGTGGCCGCACATGAATGTCGCGCAGAATGTCGGCTACGGATTGAAGCTCAGGAAAATTACGAAAGCCGAGGCGGCGCGCCGCACCACTGCGGTTCTCGCAGCGACCAAGCTCACCGCTTTTGCCGAGCGCTATCCCGCGGAACTGTCCGGCGGCCAGCAGCAGCGCGTTGCCTTGGCGCGCGCGCTCGTCGTCGAGCCGGAAATCCTGCTGCTCGACGAGCCTTTGTCGAATCTCGATGCGAACCTGCGCGAGAAAATGCGCTTCGAGATCAGGCGCCTGCATGACGAATTCCGCTACACCACTGTCTATGTCACGCACGATCAGACGGAGGCGATGACCGCGGCCGATCTCATTGTGGTGATGAATGCGGGGCGTGTCGAACAGGCGGGGGCACCCGCCGACGTTTATGAGCGCCCCGCGTCGCGTTTCGTCGCAAGCTTTATCGGCGGCGCAAATCTTCTCGAAGGCCGCGGCATCGCGCCGGAAGCGGTCGAGGTGGCTGACTGGCTGTTGCGCTGCGGCCTCGGCCAAGCGCGCGCCGGCGAGGCTGCAGCCGTGTCGATCCGCTTCCACGACGTGAAACTGTCGCTGAGCCGCCCGGCGGCTGATGCCAATCTCACGCAGGCGCGAGTCGTGCGGCAGATTTATCTTGGCTCGCATCGCGACTATCTCGTGGAGCTGCGCGGCGGACAGCAATTGCGCTCGATGGCGCCCGTCGCGTTTGCGGCGGAGCCCGGAGAGACGGTCTGGGTCAGCCTGCCGCCGGAAAGCTGCAGGGCGCTGACGGATTGAATGCGCATTTGGGGAGAAGAGACTTGCGAGGCTACAAGACATCTCTGGCCATAATCGCTGCACTCTCGGCACTCGCGGGCGCGAAAGCGATCGCTTTGCCGCAAGCCAATCCGGTCACGCCGGACCTTATCGAAGCCGCGCGCAAAGAAGGCAAGGTGAGCTTCTATACGGCCGTCGATGTCGAGGTCGCCGAAAAGATCGCGGCGGCGTTCAAAGCGAAATACCCGGGGATTGACGTCTTGGTCGAGCGGGCCGGCTCGGAGCGCGTATTCCAGCGCGTCGAGCAGGAGCGTTCGGCGAACATCACCAACGCCGACGTCGTGAACTCGTCCGACGCCGCGCATTACATCATCTGGAAGCGCGAGGGCCTGCTGGCGCCGTATGTTTCGGAGGATGTCGCCACTTATTACAAAGATAATGCCGACCCCGAGGGCTTTTACGCGACCTGGCGCGCGACGCTCAGTCCGATCGGCTACAACACGAAATATGTGAAGCCCGCAGACGCGCCGAAGAGTTTTGCCGATCTTCTCAGTCCGAAATGGAAGGGGCTGATGGTCAAGGGCCATCCCGGCTACAGCGGCACAATTCTGACCGCGACATTCGAGATTTCGCGCGATCTCGGCTGGGACTATCTGCAGAAGCTCGCGCAACAGAAAGTCATGCAGGTCCAATCCTCGACCGAGCCGCCGAAGAAACTGGCGCTCGGCGAGCGGCCGATCATGGCCGACGGCAACGAGTACAATCTGTTCATCCTGAAAGAAGCCGGCCAACCGGTCGACGTAATTTACCCCAGCGAGGGAACGCCGTTCATCGCCTCGCCGAGCGCGGTGATGGCGAAAGCGCCGCATCCGAACGCGGCGCGCTTGTTCCAAAGCTTCCTCTTCACACCCGAGACGCAACAGCTTCTCGTCGACGTCGGAGGCCTGCGATCGCTGCATCCAAAGACCCACGAACATGCCGGCCGCACGCCGCTCAGCGACATCAAGCTGATGCGCGACGATCCCGCCGCGGTCGTCGACCAGGTCGACGAGATCAAGGCCAATTACACGAAGTATTTCGGCACGTGAGCGCAGACGGTTTTCACGTATTGCCGGCCGGCGGCGTGCCTTTGCGCCAAGCGCTCACGCTCGCCGCGCTTGGCCGCCTTGACGTAAGTAACCTCGTTTTCGCGGGCTGCGCGCTCGTTCTTCTTGTGCTTGTCGGCTTGCCGCTGTTTTGGCTTGCCGTCTCTGCCTTCATGGACAAAACCGGCGCGCCGTCGCTCACAAATTTCGAACGGCTGTTCACCGATCCGACGCTGGTCGCGCCGCTGCGCATCAGCCTGATCGTTGCCACCTGCGTCGGCTTCATCTCCACTATTGTCGCGGCGCCGATCGCCTGGATCGTGTCGCGCACCGACATGCCCGGGCGCCGCCTCATCCGGGCGCTGATCACCGCCTCCTTTGTGACGCCGCCGTTTCTCGGCGCCATCGCCTGGGAAGTGCTGGCGGCGCCAAATAGCGGTCTCATCAACGTCTGGTACCGCGCGCTCTACGATCTGCCGCCGTTTGTGCATCTCGTCGATATCTATTCGATCGAAGGATTAATTTTCGTCGACAGCATTTATGCTTTTGCCTTCGTCTTCGTGCTCGTCGCAAACACGCTCGATCGCATCCCCTCCGACATGGAGGATGCTGCCGCGATCCTCGGCGCGCCGGCCTGGCGCATCATTCTGACGATCACGTTGCCGCTGGCTTTGCCGGCCATCCTCGCCGGTGCGCTCGTCGCGTTCCTGCGCTCGCTGACGCTTTTCGGCACGCCGGCGATTCTGGCGCTGCCGGCGGGATTTCACACGATTACCACCAAAATCTGGAGCCTTTTCCAATACCCGCCGAATCCCGGGCTTGCCGCGGCCGCGGCACTGCCGCTGCTGATCGCGACGGTCGTACTTCTGAGAGTGCAGTCCTGGATCCTCGGCCGGCGCGGCTATGTCGTTCTCGGCGGGCGCGCCGGCGGGACGCGGCGCATCGAGCTCGGACTATGGCGCTGGGCGGCGCTCGCGCTTTGCCTCTTCGTTCTATGCTTTCCGGTGTTCCTGCCCTATCTCGCGCTGTTGAAAGCGGCGCTAACGAAGACGCTGGCTGAACCCGTTTCAGCCGACAATCTCACCTGGCAGCACGTGCGCTTCGTGTTCTTCGAATTCTCGCCGACGCGGCTGGCGCTGCGCAACACGCTGTTCTTTGCCTTCGTCGCGGCGACGATCGGCACCGCTCTGGCGCTGATTGCGAGTTATCTCGCCAGCCGCAAGGCGGTCTTCGGCCATTCGGTTCTCGGCTTCCTCGCCACCGCACCGATCGCGGTGCCGGGAATCGTACTTGGTGTCGGCATGTTCATCGCCTATACGCGAGGGCCGGTCGTGCTTTACGGCACGATGTGGGTGATGATCATTGCCTACGTGACGATCGAGCTTCCCGCCGCTTACCAGCAGCTGAAATCCGCCTTGACCGGCGTCAGTCAAGAATTGGAAGAAGCCGGGCGCATTCTCGGCGCCGGGCGCTTGCGCACGCTGATCGACATCACCGCACCATTGTTGCGAACCGGCGTCATCGCCGCGTGGTGCTTCATCTTCATCGGCGTGATGCGCGAGCTCTCGGCGGCGATCATGCTGTTCACCGCGGAGACGAAGGTGCTGCCGGTCGTCATCTACGATTTGAACGAGAGCGGCGACCTGGGAGCGATTTCGGTTCTCGGCATCATGCTGTTGGTGCTGACCCTTGTCATCACGATCCTCGCGAATAATCTCCCCGGCTTCGGCAAGACGACAACGGGAACGAAACAGGCGGCATAGCGTCAGTAAAGACAATGAGTGATATGAGCGAACCACAAAATTCCCTGCCGTTGTCCGGCATTCGCGTTCTCGACTTGACGCGCGTGCGCGCCGGCCCGACGGCGGTGCGCCAGCTCGCCGACTGGGGTGCCGACGTCGTCAAGATCGAGATGCCGGAAGGTGTCGAAGCAGGCGATCCGCTCGGCGGCCCCCGCCACGGCTCCGACTTCCAGAACCTGCAGCGCAACAAGCGCGGCATGACGCTGAACCTGAAGGACCCCCGCGGCATCGCCGTGTTCCGCCGGTTGGCTGCGGAGGCCGACGTGGTTGTCGAGAATTTCCGGCCCGATGTGAAGGGCCGGTTGGGGATCGATTACGAAGCTTTGAAGGCGATCAATCCGCGTATCATTCTCGCTTCGATTTCCGGCTTCGGCCAGGACGGGCCTTACCGGGACCGGCCCGGCTTCGACCAGATCGCGCAAGGCATGGGTGGGCTTATGTCGATCACCGGCCTGCCGGGCCAAGGTCCGGTGCGCGTCGGCATCCCGATCGCCGATCTCACCGCCGGCATTTTCTGCTCGCAGGGGATTCTGCTGGCATTGATCGAGCGGCAGCGCTCCGGCGTTGGGCAGTGGGTGCAGACGTCGCTCCTGCAGGCGCAGATATTCATGCTGGATTTCCAGGCGGCGCGCTGGCTCACCGAAGGCGAAGTGCCGAAACAGGCCGGCAACAATCATCCGACGTCAATCCCAACCGGCGTGTTCGAAACCCGCGACGGCTACATCAATATCGCGACTACGGGCCAGAAGATTTGGGAGCGCTTCTGCCGCGCGATCGGCGCCGAGGAACTGATCGGCAATCCCGATTACGCCAATTCGAAGGGGCGTTCGGATCATCGCGATCGCCTGAATGCGGAGATCGCCGCGAAACTGCGCAGCGAGACGAGCGACACCTGGATCGAGCGGCTCAACGAGGCGGGTGTGCCGTGCGGGCATATCTATTCGATCGATCAGGTTTTCTCCGATCCGCAGGTGCAACATCTGAAGCCGCAGGCCACGATCGAATCGCCGCATGTCGGCAAGCTGACGCTCTTGAAGCAGCCAATGACGCTGTCGCGCACGCCCTCACGCATGGAGCTCTATCCACCCGAGGTCGGCGAGCACACCGAGGAGATTTTGCGCGAAGCCGGATTTGCGCCGGACGAAATCGCCGAATTAAAGCGCCAACGCATCATCTAACGGAGACATTCATGGCGGAAGGTATTG
Organism: Beijerinckiaceae bacterium; assembly: GCA_036265935.1. Taxonomy (GTDB): domain Bacteria; phylum Pseudomonadota; class Alphaproteobacteria; order Rhizobiales; family Beijerinckiaceae; genus JAFASC01. Next base: position 784 of record DATAOB010000038.1, on the reverse strand, counting down.
CATTCGCCGACGGCAAGATGCTGGCGCATAAAGCCGACGGCGTCGGTACGATGACGTTCAACAATCCGGAGAAGCGCAACGCCGTCAGCTTTGATATGTGGAAGGCAGCGGAGCAGATACTCGCGGATTTTGCCAGTGATCCCGCGGTGCGGGTTGTCGTCGTGACCGGCGCGGGTGGCAAAGCCTTTGTCTCAGGGGCCGACGTCTCACGCTTCGACGACGAACGCGCCGAGACCGACGCGGTGCAGCGCTACAACGCCGCGACGGAGGCGATCTATGCCGGCTTGCATGGTTTTTCCAAACCGACGATCGCGAAAATCCGCGGCTTCTGCATTGGCGGCGGGCTGGGACTCGCGGTGAGCTGCGATCTACGCATCGCGACGGAAAACTCCAAATTCGCACTGCCTGCGGCAAAACTCGGTCTTGGCTACGGCTTTGCGCCGTTGCGACGCCTCACCGATGTCGTCGGCCTGCCGTTCGCCAAAGAAATCTTTTTTACCGCGCGACAATTCACTGCGCGCGAAGCGGAAGTGATGGGTCTCGTCAACCGCGTGCTGCCGGAGAACGAGCTCGACGGATACGTCGCCGACTACGCCGTGACCATCGCCGCGAATGCGCCGCTGACGATCGGCACGGCCAAATTCGTGTTTCAACAGATTGCGAAAGACCCAGCCGAGCGCGATCTCGAAGCCTGCGCAAGCCGTGTACGCCAATGCTTTGCCAGCCGCGACTATGGCGAAGGCCGCAGCGCCTTCATGGAGAAGCGGAAGCCGGCTTTTTCCGG
>DATAOB010000037.1:0-31191 GCA_036265935.1 Beijerinckiaceae bacterium | reverse complement strand
GCCGGACGGGCGGATCGTCGCCTTGCTACAGAAACGTGACGCGTTGCTCGACGATTGCACGCGCGCGGCGCTCGTCATCGCGCCGTTCCCGGTACCGGGCGGCTGCGCCGCGGCGACGATCATCGACCGCCGCCGCCTCGATGAGACCGGCGCGATTACGCTGAAAGTACAGGACGATCGCTTCGAAATGCGCACGGCGCGCGCTGTTGGCGAAAACCGTCCCTGGTCGCGTGCGCCACGCGCATTCGGGCGCGCGTCTGCGAATACGGCGCAAAGCGGCGATACTCGTGAGGAGGACCTACGTGCTGCCGATCGGCTTGATTGATTTTGCCTTGTATGAATTGATTTTGCATTTTGCCGACGAATTGAAAAAATATTTTGCCAAAGGTACGCGGCGCGCCGCTGCACTTCATTGACGGCGATCAACTGCGCGCCTACTTTCGATTTGCAGCCGCATTTTGCGATCTTGGATGGCTTCCATGAGTAGCGCGTCCATGTTGCCGAGCGTTCAATCGCCTCTCAGATACCAGCAGCCCGGCCGCGCCCTCGGCGAGGGCGAACAGACGGTGCAAGCCGCTCTGGTTTCGAACGATTCCGACTTTGTTGGCCTGCTCGCGATGGCGATCTACGAGCAGCATCGCCGCGACTGGCTTGTAAATTACCGCGAGACGTTCGGCCGGGCGCCCGACGAGCACGCCAGCCGCCTCTACGACATCGCGGAGAACACGCCGCGGCGGCTTGCCACCTACCGGCAGCTTGCCGAGGCGCGTTTGGCGGGCAGCGTCTCGGAGGTGCCGGCCGGGCCGACGGAATCGTTTCTGACGCGCCTCTATCGGCTCGATCGCCGTAAGCGGAAAAGGTCGCCGGCGTGGAAGCGGCTCGCGGGCCTTTCGGGATAGGCTAACCGATAAGCCCGCTCACTCCTTCTCCGGCATTGCCGAGGAATGGTGCGACGAGATCAGCCATTTTCCATCCTGCAGCACGTAGGTGAAGGTATAGCGGGCCTTTACTTTGGTACCGTTGCCGAATGTGAACGTATAGATGCCTGCATCGAGCGCGTCGTTGCAGCCGATCTTGATCTGCCGCATATTGATTTCGCCAACCGGATGGTTCTCGAGAAAGTGGACGAAATAGTCGCGCCGCTCGTCCTGCGTCAGCCGCGGCTTATTGGAGACGGTCGGCAGCAGAATCGAGTCCGTGGCGCAATTCTTGACCACTTCATCGGGCTTGTCGGTCGCTGACGCTCCTCGCAATGACGTGCCCAACGTTGTCTTGGCGGTCGGCCGTCGCTGTTACTACCTCGCCGCTGCTCTCTCGGGCGGGCGTGCCGGCACCGGCGTCGCCTGAGCCGGCTGCTCCTTCGCGCCCCAGATTATCTGCTGCGGGTTACGCTCGAGCGAACGGAAGACGCGGCTGACGTCATTGACCGTCTGACGCGCGTCGATCGCCAGCTGCTCGTATTGCCTCAAGCCATTGCCGGTGAAGCGCACGACACCGGTCGTGATCTCCTTGGTGCGAATGTCGAGATTGTCGGCAAGGTGCTTGATCGACTTTGCCGCCTCGGAAATCTCCGCGATCATACCTTTATTGTCGTCGGTGGCGAGAAAGCCGTTGAGATTGGTGAAGGTCGTATCGAGCTTGCCGGCAACCGCGTTGAGCTTCGTCGAAATCTCGCTCACCTGCGCGACGATCAGCTTCACCTTCTCAGGATCGACCGCTTTGACGATGCCGTCGGCGTCCGCCGTCAGCGTCTCGAGCTTCGCCGCCAGCGGCTTGATCGCGCGGCCGGCATCCGACATGGCAGTCAAAAATTCGCTCACGCCGTCGGCATTGTCGGCGAGCGCTTTCGAAAATTTTTCGGCATTCTTCATCGTGTTGTTGAGCGAGGTCGAATTCGAGTCGAGGACCCGCGTGACCTTGTCGAGCACGTCGTCGGCGCGCGCCGCAATACGTGTGCCGGTATTGATCAGATTGGCGAAGTCGGAGCGGTCGCCCTGGATAATTGCGACGTTGCCGTTCTGACCGTTCGGCAGCCGCTCCGAAGTGGCGCTGCCGCCGGTGAGCGCGATCGAAGCAACGCCGGTGATCCCGCTATATTCGAGCCGCGCCAGGGTATCCTTGCGCATTGGCGTGCGCGCATCGATGTCGATCGACACCATCACGTTGGACGGATTGTCGGGGGCGAGCTCCAGTTTGCTCACCTCGCCGATGCGTAGCCCGTTGAAAAGCACGGTGCTGCCGCGGGTGAGGCCGGAGACCGAGCCGGGAAAGACGATCGCGTAATAGGCGTGGCCGGCCGACTTGCTGGCGCCGTTGAACCAGAACACGAACGTGAAAGCGGCCGCGATCACCGCCAGGGTGAAGGCGCCGATGATGGCGTGATTTGCCCGAGTCTCCATAGGGTTACTTGCTGTCCCAGAAATCTGTCGGCATCACGGCAGGCTTGCGGGCGCCGGCGGCCGCATTTGGCGGGCGCGCTTGCCCTGGAAATAGGCCTTGAGCCAGGGATGCTCGGATTTGAGCATCGCCGCGATCGGCCCGGAGGCGATGACCTTGCCGTCGGCGAGGGCCGCGACCCGGTCGCAGATCGAGTAGAGGCTGTCCAAGTCGTGCGTCACCATGAACACGGTGAGCCCGAGCGTCTTTTGTAGGGTCCGGATGAGGTCATCGAAGTCGGCGGCGCCGATCGGGTCGAGGCCGGAGGTGGGCTCGTCGAGGAAGACGAGCTCGGGATCAAGCGCCAGCGCGCGGGCAAGCGCGGCGCGCTTGATCATGCCGCCGGAAAGCTCGGAGGGATATTTGTCGGCGGCATCGGGCTTCAGCCCGACCATCTCGATTTTCAGCTGCGCGAGCTCATCCATCAGCCGCTGCGACAGGCGCAGATATTCGCACATCGGCACCTGGATGTTCTGCTTCACGGTAAGCCCGGAGAACAGCGCGCCCTGCTGGAACATGACGCCCCAGCGCCGCTCGATGGCGCGGCGCTGCAACTCGCTCATCGCGTCGGCATTTTCGCCGAACGTCTCGATCTTTCCGGCGCGCTTGCGGATGAGGCCGAGAATGGTGCGCGTCAATACCGACTTGCCCGTGCCGGATCCGCCGACGAAACCCAAGACTTCGCCGCGATAAATATCGAGATTGAGCCCGTTCATGATCAGCTTGTCGCCGAAGCCGACGACGAGATCGCGAACGCGGATCACCGCTTCCGGTGCCGCCGACGGAGTTGCCGGTGCGGCTGTGGCGGGCAGCGGCGCGATTGTCGCGAGATCGATAATGTCGATGTCTTCCATCGCCGCGGCCCTAGTATCGCATGCCGGCAAAGAACATCGCGAACAAACCGTCGGCGACGATCACCATAAAAATCGATTTGACGACCGACGACGTCACCTGCCGGCCAAGCGATTCCGCCGAGCCCTGCACCGCAAATCCTTCGACCGAGGCGATAAGGCCGATGATCAGCGCCATGAACGGCGCTTTGATGATGCCGATGAAAAACGTGCTGAGACTGATCGACGTCTGCAGCCGCGCGAGAAAAGCCTCCGGACTGATGCCGCCATAGCCCCAGGCGGCGCACATTCCACCGAACAAAGCGGCGATATCGGCGAGGAACGTCAAGAGCGGCAGGCTGATGACCAGCGCCGAGAGCCGCGGCAGGATCAGAACTTCGATGGGCGACAGGCCCATGACTTTCAGCGCGTCGATTTCCTCGCGCATCTTCATCGAGCCGAGCTCGGCGGTGATCGCCGAGCCGGAGCGGCCGGCGATCATGATCGATGTGAGCAACACCGCCATTTCGCGCAGGACGAGAATGCCGATGAGATTGACGGTGTATGTCTGCGCGCCGAACTGGCGCAATTGAAAGAGGCCCTGCTGCGCGACGATCGCGCCGACGAGAAAATTGATGAGGACGATGATCGGCACGCTGCGCAGCGCAAACTGCTCGATGTGAAAGACGAGCGAAGTGATGCGAAGCCCACGCGGGCGGATGAGTACGTTGCCGAAGGCGGTGACGACGTCGCCTAGGAAAGCGGCGGCATTGTAGATATCGCGGCCAATCCCATCGATGGCGGCGCCGATTGCGGCGAGCACATCTACGAACGGATTGGTGCGCGGTCTTGCAGGTGTTGCGAATTCGTGGAAGCGCGCTTCTCTGAGCAGGATCGCATATTCGGGGCCGACGCGTTCGACTTCGGTTGCGATGCCGCGGGCGGCGAGGCTCTGGCGCGCCCGGTCGAGGAGCCAGGCGCCGGCCGTGTCCATGCGGCCGATTTGGGCGAAATCGAGAATGGCGCGCTTGGCTTCGGCGCCGGCCGAAACGAGCGCCTCGGCGCTGCTCTCGATGGCGCGCGAGGCCTCGATGGTCCAGTCGCCGGAAAGGTGCAGGCGCACAGAGTCCTGCGCACGCTCGCTGGCAAAGCGCGGCGCGGCCGTGATGGTGGTGGTGGCGGTGGTGGAGGTCAGAAACTCATCCCCATGCCCAGATTGCCGCCGTTATCGAACCCGATCGGCGGCTTCTTGTAGCCGGTGGAGGATTGATCGGGCGGCGGGGCCGGCATCTTCTTCTTTTCCGCCTCCGCCGCGCTCGACCAGCCCTCAAGCTCGCCGAACGGGCGCTGCACTTTCGGCTTATCGTCCTTGCCGGCTTTCGCCTTCTTCGCCGGAGCGCCGATTGCCGGAAGGTCCGGTTTCGCCGCCACCTTCTTCGCCGGCTTTGCCGGCTTCGCCGCGCGCGGCGGCGGATCGGTCGGATCCTCCGGCGGCGGCTGCTGGGCAAAGGCGGGCACCAGTACGAGGCCGAGCGCCGCGACGGCGGAGATTGCGGAAAGCGGCAGGGAAATTCGAAGCGACATGCGTTGGTCCCGATGCTTTGCGGGCTCTCGTACATGCCGGTTTCGGAGAGATTGTGGCCGCCTGGCGGCTACAGCACGGGCGTTCCCCCGCGCCGCGGCGTCAGCGCCGCGCCCGCCCCCAAGCCCAGCCCGGCAGCTGCAATGCCCGCCATGAAGACATAAGCCCCGCGCCCGAACTCTGCCTGCAAGAACCCCGACCAGAAGGTCGCCGCCGCAAGCGACAGCGCGCCCGCGGCCGAGAGCCACCCTTGGGCCTGCGCCCGCCGCTCGGCTCCGGCGAGCTGCGACAGGAGATAGACTGCGCCGAGCTGCGTCGCACCATAGGTGGCGGCGTGCAGCGTTTGCAGCAAGAGCAGCACCACGGGCCCGGGCTCTGCCGCCATTGCCAGCCAGCGGAACACCGCAATCCCGCCGCCACTCAGCAGCAGCGCCAGCGCCCGCGCCTCGCCCAGCCGTGGTCCGAGCAGAAGGAAAAATAGCGTTTCGGTCGCGACCCCCGCCGCCCAGAGAAGGCCGATGAACGCATCGGTAAAACCTTCTCGCCGCCATTGAAGGCTGGCGAAGGCGTAGAGCAACGCGTGGCTGGCCTGGATCGTCGCGGCGGCAAGGGCAAACAGCGCGATCGCCGGCGCATGCGGAATGCGCCACGTGAGGCGCGTCGCCCCGAGCGCCCCCCGCTCGGCTTGACACAATCGCCGAGCGCACCAGCGCGCAATCACCACCGTCGTAAGCGCCGTGCCAGCCAAGGACCACACGACCGCCTCGGCCGGCAGCAGGCCCAAAATTGCGCCGCCCACCACCATCATTATTAGCACGGAGGCCGAGCCCCAGCCGCGCACGCGCGCGTAATCGAGCGCTGCGAGGCCCTGCCGGGCGCGGCGGCGAACCTCGTTCAAAATCAACGCGTCGGCGAGCGGGATCACCGGCCCCTGGGCGAAGGCGAGGGCGGCGACCACCGCCAGGATCGGCCAAAACCCGTCGATCGGCCCGAGCGCCGCATAGGCACAAGCAGCACCAAGCGCACATCCCATCAACATGCCGGGAATGTCGCCCGAGCGATCGGCCCGCGGCGGCAGGATCAAGTTGGAGGCAAGCCGCATCAGCGGCGGCACCGCCGCGATCTCGGCGATCTCCACCGACGACAGCCCGCGCGAGGCGAGCCACAGCGGAAAGAACGGCAGGTGGATGCCGATCGCCGCGTACACGGACGCCGTCAGCAGCGACAGCCGCAGCTCGGACCCGGCCGCTGGCGCCGGCTCCCCGCCGCGCTCCCCGGCGCTCATGCGCGCCGGCTCACTCCATCACCGCGGCTTTGAGAATGCAGACCATCGTGGCATGTGCGGGCTTCTCGGACACGTTGCGGATGACGTGCGGCCGGTCGCAGCGGTAGCGCAGCGTCTCGCCGGCGCCGGCCCGCTCGGTGACATCGGCGACCGTCACTTCAAGCTCGCCCTCGAGCACCGAGAGGCACTCGACCGAGCCGCGCTGATGCGCGTCGGATTCGAGCGCGCCGCCGGGATCGGCGGAGAAATCGTACCATTGCAGCCATTCGATCGTCTGGATCCAGCCGATGATGGCGAGCCGGCATTTGCCGTCGTCGGAGACGAGGATCGGCGTGTCCGCGCGGGTGGATTTTTCCAGGAAAGGCTCGTCCTCGGCCGCCTGCAGGACGCGCTCGATGGAAACGTCGAGCGCTTGCGCGAGGCGCCAGATCGTCGCCAGCGTCGGGTTCGTCTCGTTGCGCTCGATCTGGCTGATGATCGATTTTGCGACGCCGGACTGCTCGGACAGCTCGGAGAGCGACAGATTGTAGGCCTTGCGCAGCCGCTGCACGGTCTTGCCAAGCTGGCCGGAAATCACCGACGCGCCGGCATCCAGCGTCTTGTCCCTTTCGCGGCCCTCGACTCCCATAGCGTCCGCGAAAATAGCCGATTTCGTGCGGAATATCGAACGGAATGTGGGCCCCTCCACCCCTCACGCTGAGGCGCTGCTGAACTCGGTGTTCCCGAGATCAGGCCATCGTGGCGAAGTCGGCAACAGCCGACTTTCGCGAGCAGCGCGTCTCGAAGCGCCGCAAAAGGGAAGCGAGGTGCCACATCGCCGGACGCGCGCAGCGCGGTCCGGGGTCCAGGGCAAATGACAGGGCGTTGAGGCCTTTGCCCTGGCTCCCGGACGCCGGCTTCGCCGCTCCGGGAATGTGGGCGGGGGCGATCCCTGACGCCGTCATGGCGAGCGAAGCGAAGCCATCCAGGGGGAAACCGTCGGTCGTCCAACATTTTGCGCCTGGATTGCTTCGTCACTCACGCTCCTCGCACGGACGGCTCATCCGGGGTTCACCCATGTTCTCCGCGTACGCTTGGGGGACGAGCGCTTTTCCAGGAGGCCACATCCCCGGACGCGCGCAGCGCGATCCGGGGTCCAGGAGCCGATGCGTTTGCCCCTGGGTCCCGGATGGCCCTTCGGGCCTCCGGGAATGTGGCTACCGATCAGCGATTCCGCTCACGCAAACATCGGAAGCACAGCGCCACATCCCGGGCGCCGAAGGCGACCCGGGGTCCAGGGCAAACGACATGACCTGAAGCGTTTGCCCCTGGGTCCCGAATGCCGCTTCGCGGCTCCGGGAATGTGGTGCTCTTCCGTTACGCCGCGAGCGAAGTCAAAACATCGGCCTTCTCCAATGCGCGCTTGAGGCTCGCATCGCCGACATGCGCGTAGAGCGCCGTCGTCGAGATGCTTTCCTGCCCAAGCAGCCGCTGCAGGAAGAGGAGATCGACGCCATCCTCGAGGAGCAGCGTCGCGGCGGTGTGGCGCAGCATGTGCGGCGTCACCCGGCGGGTGAGGCCGGCGCTTCGCGCGAAGGCGCGCAGCGCCTGGCGGAAGGTTTGCGTCGACCAGGGTCGCGCGCGCGAAAACAGAGCCGCGTCATCGCCGTTGGCGAGCTGTGCGAGATGCTGCCGCTGGCGCGGATCGGCGATAAAGACGCGGCGTTCGCTCCGGCCCTTACCCCGCACATTGAGGCCGCCAAGTTCGTCGAGCTTCTCCGACGAGAGCTTAAGGCGAGGAATGGCAACGTCCGCGATCTCGAACGGCTACACGAAGTCACGAGCAAGAGCAGCGTCTCTCTTCCCTCTCTGTCAGCTGTAACGATCGAAAGCGTACTTGCACAGTTCAGTACACAACAAAAGCTGATCCTGTGATCATAGCCTTGTCGCGTCGAAGTTTAGACCCCTACGAACTTGCCGAAATCGGGATGTTCATTCCGGCTTCCCTCCGGCCGCTCCACGGAGGTGGCAAGAAGCCTTATCCCTTTCGTCGAGCTGGAACGCGGCTCTTTTGCGGTTGATCATGACAGCCTTTTGGAGCGGCTTTATGAGACGTCGAGCATCCATAGGGAATGCCTCGTTGCAGCGAGTGCCGTCGCCGCATACTTCCGCAGCCTCTTAGAGCGCTCGGACTTCGCTCGATACAGCGAATACGAGTATTGTTTGCACTACTATGGCTCAGCCGCCCATTGAATTCGACAGACCTGGTCGATCTCGCCATTACGCGGCTATCCAATCGCGTCAAGGCGAGTGGCCGACCCGGAAGCCTGCTTCGACTCGTTCACGATTTCGCGGATCGCGCGCGGGCTCATGCACTTCAACGCCGAACCGTTATCCATCTCATCAAGATAATCTATGATGCGTGTTGGATTGAAGGCGCATTGGATTTAACGCAGGAATATCGGTCTGAAGCGCCTGAGATACGGCTATGCCATTGTCAGGCCCTCAGCATTGCCGGGCGTCACAAAGACGCAGAAAAGGAGCTGAGCGAGTTGCTTTCGTCACTGCACCAGCTCGGCTTGAGCCGCGTCGCCCGGAGCCGAATACAATTTTATGCAGGTATCGTCGGCACATTCATCGCCCGCGTACGAGGGGACTACGAACTCGCGCGTAGTCGCTATCTAGCCATCTCGAGCGAGGTGCTAGTCGCTGATAGGTGCGTGTATTACCGGTTCGGCGAGGTGGCGGAGGTTTCCGATATTGCGGAACGGCGCTATGGCGGTCGATATTGCTCGACAGTCCCATAATTACAGCGAACTGGCGCGCGGTGCGGTCGTCTTGGCAATGTTCAATGCCAGAAGCAGGCCTCGTGGATGAGGCGGAGTCACTACCTAATGAAGCGAAAAGCTGCGAGGAGGTCAGTTAGTTGACGCGTATATGATAGCGAACAATACCCTTGTCGTGGAAAATACTCGCCAAACGAGAGTACGAGAGGTCTTACAAAGCACTGTATGGATTGCTGCCGCTCGTCAACTGAGTAGCCCGCCGCTGCCAACCACGATGTGATCTGCTCCACATCCTGGATGGTCGGCTTGTCGGCGCGCTCGTCCGAGCTCACATCACTCTGTCCTCTCGGAACCTCGCCCGTTCAGCCGCCGTTCACGGCGGATAGCTTGTCCTAAACCCAAGGCTGGGCGGCCGCTTCGCGGGGAAACATTCGTGAAAAGCTTTATCGCGCGCGCAATTCTTGCCCTTCTCCTCCTGCCGCTCGCCCTCGTCGCGCCGGCGCTCGCACAAGCGCCGCAGCCGAGGCTCGCGCTCGTCCTCGGCAATGCGGAGTATCGCGCCGGGCCGCTCGCCACCGCCGCCAATGACGCCGGCCTCATCGCCGAGACGCTGCGCAATGCCGGCTTCGATGTCACCGGCGCCGCCAATCTCGACCAGGACCAGACGCGCCGCGCCTTCCGCGAGTTTTTGGAGAAAACCACGGCAGCGGGGCCGCAGGCGGTCGTCTTCGTCTACCTCTCCGGCCGCGGCCTGCAGTTCGAGGGCGAAAACTATTTCGTCCCCGTCGAGGCGACGATCCCCAGGGACAGCGACGTGCCGGCGCAGGCGATCCGTGTCTCCGACCTGACGCGGCCACTTGCCGGCATTCCGCTCGCCGCCCGCATGGTCGTGCTCGACCTCGCCCGCACCAACAATTTCGCGCAAAGCGGCCAGCCTCTCGCGCCGGGCCTGGCGCTGGTCGACCCGGAGGACGGCTCGCTCATCGCCTTCAACGCCGCGCCGGGCACGATCGCGCCGGAGGAGCAGCCGCCTTACGGCGCCTATGCGCAGGCGCTTTCCGAGATGATGCGCGAGGGCGGCCTGCCGGTCGACGAGGTCTTTTCCCGCACGCGGCTGCGCGTCAACGAGCTGACGCGCGGCGCGGTCGTGCCGTGGCACGCGTCGAAAATCACGGTGCCGTTCGTGTTCTTCGAGCGTGCACCGGGGGCGCCGGCGCCTCTCGTGTCGCCGCAAGCGCGTGCCGAGGTGGCGCGCCGGCCGATCCGCGATTTCCCCGCGGAGGAAGCCTACGCAGTGGCGATCGATCTCGACACGATCCCGGCCTATCAGGAATTTCTGGTCGCCTATCCGAGCTCGCCGCAGGCGCGGCGCGTCCGCGCCATCCTGGCGGCGCGGCGCGAGGCGTTGATCTGGCGGCGCTGCGTCATCGCCAACCGGCCGGAGGCGTACTGGACCTATATCCGGCGCTATCCGCGCGGGCCGCATATCGCCGACGCGCGCCGGCGCCTGGCGCTGATCTCGGCGCCGCTCGATCCGCCGGCGCAATTCGCCTTCTTCGAATACGACGTGCCGCCGCCGCCGCCGGATGAGATCGAGATCATCGACAACCGGCGCACCTATTATTTCGACGAGCGCGACTACGGACCGTCGCCGCCGGCCGCGCCGGTGCTGCTCCTCGGGCCGCGTGAGCGTGAGCGCGATTACTACGTGCCGCCGCCGCCTCCGCCGCAAAACCGCGGCTTCCTGCCGATCCCGGTTGGCATTCCGATGCCCTTTGCGCGGCCGGTCGAGCGCCAAGGCGGGTTTGCCGCGCCGGCTTTCATGCCGCAGCCGCCACGTCCGGCGGGGCAGGGCGCCCAGCCGGCGCAGATGCAGCCGGGCGGTGCGCAGCCGCTGCCAAGCCCGCAGCCGGCGCCGGCGCCCCCACCGGGGCAGCCGGGGCGTCCGGCTCAACCTGCGCCGCAGTCAGGCGCCGCGGCTCCCGCTCCGACTCCGGTGCCGGCGCCGCAGGCGCTGCCGGGTGCCGGCAGCAAGCCGCTGCCTTCCGGCGCGCAGCCGCGCCGTCAGCCGGGTGCACCCGCGGCGCCCGCAGTGACACCGCGCGCGCCCGGCGCGCCGGGCGCGCGCGGGCCGACGCCGAGCGCCGCGCCGCCGCAGCCGCTGCCGGGCGCACAGCCCGCGCAGCCCGGCGCTCGGCCGCCCGGCGCACCTGCGGCTCCGCCGCAGGCGCCCGCGGCCGCACCCAAGCCGGCCGCTCCGGCGCCGACGCCAGCGCGTCCGGCTGCTCCGGCTGCACCGAAGCCGCCGCCTGCCGCACCGAAGCCGCCGGCTGCCGCAGCACCCGCGCCGGCTCCACACGCGGCACCGCCGGCCGCGGCGCCGCGCGCTGCTCCGCCTCCGGCGCCGAAGCCCGCGCCAGTGGCTCCAAAGCCGGCCGCACCGCCTCCGGCTCCGCACGAGGTGCCCCCACCGGCGGCGCCTCGCGTCGCGCCACCGCCAGCGGCACCTCGCGCAGCCCCGCCGCCCGCGGCGCCGCCACCCGCAGCCGTGGCACCCCGCCCCGCAGCCCCACCGCCCGCTGCGCCGAAGCCGCCTCCGCCGGCGGCTGCGGCCCCGCACCCGGCCGCACCCGCACCGGGCAAGCCGGGCTGCGGCGCGCCGGGACTGCCGCCCTGTCCACACTGATAAAAAAACGCGGCCGGAAGGCCGCGTTTTTGCTGAGAGGGAGCGGACCGCTACCGGTTCAGCCGCGCGATCAGCGACGACGTGTCCCAACGTCCGCCGCCCATCTTCTGCACTTCGGAATAGAACTGGTCGATCAGCGCGGCGGCGGGCAGATGCGCGTGGTTGCGCCGCGCCTCGGCGAGGCAGATCGCCAAATCCTTGCGCATCCAGTCTACGGCAAAACCGAAATCGAATTTGCCGTCAAGCATGGTCTTGTAGCGGTTCTCCATCTGCCAGGATTGCGCCGCGCCTTTCGAGATCACGTCGACCACCTGGGCGCCGTCGAGCCCCGCCTTCTGCGCAAAGTGAAGACCCTCGGCGAGGCCCTGCACCACGCCGGCGATGCAGATCTGGTTGACCATCTTGGTGAGCTGGCCCGAGCCTGAAGGCCCGAGCAGCCGGCGCATCTTGGCGTAGGCTGATATCACCGGCTCGGTTCTTTTGTAGGCGGCCTCGTCGCCGCCGCACATGACGGTGAGCGCGCCGTTCTCGGCGCCGGCTTGCCCGCCTGACACCGGCGCGTCGACAAAGCAGATGCCGCTCTTCTTGCCCTCTGCGTAAAGCTCGCGCGCCACTTCGGCGGACGCGGTCGTGTGATCGACGAAGATCGCGCCGCTCGTCATACCGGCAAAGGCGCCGTCCTTGCCGAGCACGACCGACCGCAGGTCGTCGTCATTGCCGACGCAACAGAAGACGATTTCCCGGCCCTCCGCGGCCTCGCGCGGCGTCGGCTTATGCTTGCCGCCGAACTCTTTCGCCCATTTCTCGGCTTTGGCGGCCGTGCGGTTGTAGACGGTGACGATGTGGCCGCCCTTCTTGGCGAGATGTCCGGCCATCGGGTAGCCCATCACGCCGAGACCCAAAAACGCAACATTCATTGGAGAATCCTCCGAGTTGGCGGCTCTGCTTGCATCTGACGACAGAAGACCGACGACGGAGGACGGATATCGTCCGCCGTCGGTTGTCCGTCGTCCGTCATTCCGATTGCATATGGACGACGGTCACGCCCTTCGGCGAATAGTTCGGGATATCGGCGACAGCGGCCTTGCCCTCCGGCGAGCCCATGCCGGCCTGCATCGCCGCGGGACTGTCGAATTCGGCGATGAACATGCAGAAGTGAGGCGGGTCCTTGCCGTCGACCGTGGCGGGATAACCATAGGAATAGGACTTTACGCCGGGAATCTTCTTCGCGAGCGGAATGTGCGTCTCGCGATAGTATTTCTTGAAGTGCTCGGGATCGTCGGGCTTCGGATAGAGTACAATCATCTTGTGCATGGGCTGCTCCGCCGGTTTGCTCGCCGAGCTATCGTCTAGTGGGCCGAACTTTTCAAGCTCGCAAGGCTGGCGCTATGATGCGTCTTTCGGCGCGGGCGCGGATGCGCGAGGCCGCGGGTTGTGTTGGGCTGGCGTTGTGCAGATGAGGGAGTACGCAATGAGGCAATCGAAACCGCGTGCGGCGCTTCACAAGAAGACGTTTTGGCTCATTGTGTTGGCTCTCTGCGCATCGGCAAACCCGGCATTCGCGATGTCGCGCTTCGACGGCGCCTGGAACCTTCTTTTCGTCACCCAATATGGCGCGTGCGATCGGACCTATAATTTTTCGGTGCAAATCACTAACGGCGTCTTGTGGCATCCGAATCTGCGCCGGCTTAGAGGGCACGTCGCGCCGTCCGGTGCGGTCAGCGCATCGGTTGCGGTCGAGCAGCGCTACGCCGTCGGATCGGGCAGGCTGTCGTACGCGACAGGCCGCGGCACTTGGAGAGGCTGGTCCGGCTCGACGACCTGTGGCGGGTATTGGATCGCGCAACGCGGGTGAGCGGGCGTGTTGTCGGGTGCTGCGCCATCGACAAGCGTAGCACTTTTCAACATCGCATCCGCGCCGAGCTGTGATAAGCTTCGGTTGAATGCGCGTCCGGGGGCTGACCTCGTGCCTGCCTCTTTAGGGGAGGTGACCATGCGATATCTTCACCTGGCCGTCATCGTTATCTTCGCTGCGATCATCTTGATTTTCGCCGCGCAAAACTTCCAGCTCGTCAAGGTTTCCTTCCTGAGCATATCGTTCGAGACAAGGCTCGCGCTGCTTATCGTCCTTATCTACATTTTCGGCGCACTCACCGGTGGCAGCGTGCTGGCGCTACTGCGTCAGTCCATCCACGGCGCACGGCGGCACACGGCAGCTCCTCCTTGAGAAGACGTGAACATGCAACATCGCGAAGCTTGCAACGAGCTACATCCCGGAAGCGCAGGCGCTGAAAGCACGCCGCGCGCCCACCTAACCGGCACACCGACCCGCGGCTTTCATCGGCCCCGCTCAAACTCTTTTTGCGTACGGGGAACGTATTGGCTTGGTGGGATATAGGCCGACAGGGGCTGCCGGATAATCACCGCACATACGGACCTTCTTACATTCTTCGAAGGTGAAACGTACATGCGTATGGGCACATATTTTGACGCAATCTTGTGCGCACCAATCGTGATCGCCGGCTGATGCCGAGGCGCACATGACCATCAATATTGACATTGCATAAATCTCTTCATCGAGTATGAGCCAACGCTCGATCTCGCTCGGCTGAAAAAGTTTCTGGAAGATAGGCTTGGAACCAAGGTGGACATTACGACACGCGACAGCCTGCATCCAGCGCTGCGTGAGGAGATCGAGCATTCGGCCGAGTGGATTTTTAGACCACACTTTTCAGTGCATGCCGGACGGGTACGTCATTGCGAGGAGCGTCAGCGACGAAGCAATCCAAGGCAAGTTCTGCAACCACTGAGCATTTGCTTTTGGATTGCTTCGCTTCGCTAGCAATGACGGCGTTCCGATCGGCATTCGTGCCCGTCAATTCACCTCGAAATCAAAATACTTCGCCCTGATCTTCATAAACATCCTGTCCGCCATCACCGCGTGGATCGCCTTGTCGAAGGCCTCACGCAGCGCGACATCCTCCTTCCGCAGTCCAATCCCGATCCCCTCGCCGAAATAGGCGGGATCGCGCGGCGCGTCCGCAAGCAGCTTGCAGCATTTGCCTTCGCGGCGGTTTCTCAGGAAATCGACGACGGCATCCTTGTCGCCAAGCGCCGTGTCGAGCCGCTCTTCGGCGAGATCGAGGATCGCCTCTTCGAGGCTGGCATAGCGCTTGACCTCGGATTTCTTGTAGACGTCCTCGGTAAAGGCCTGTTCTGGGCTGCCGGTCTCGACGCCGATCGTCTTGCCGGCAAGCCCTTCTACACCGATGTCGTGCAGGGCGGATTTATTGTTGACGACGAAGCTCGCGGGCATGCGCACATAGGGCTTCGTGAACGCAATCTTCTCGCGCCGCTCGTCGGAAATCTCCATCGCCGCCATGATCGCATCGTATTGACGATCGATGAGGCCAGGGATCATACTGTCCCAGTCCTGCGCGACAAAAGTGCAGGTCATTTTCATCCGCGCGCAGAGCTCGCGCCCGAGATCGATCTCGAACCCGGCGAGCTCGCCATTGTCGATATAATTATACGGCGGCCGTGCCCCTTCGCTGGCGATGCGAATTTCACGCGGCAGCCCTTGTGGCGCGGTGGTTTGCGCGCGGGGGAACGTGAACGGCGCAAGCACCGTGCAGCCAACAACGACCAGTAGGATCACGAGGCGCGGCAGTTTCACCGTTCTTCCTGTTCTGCCGTCCCGCCCCGGCATGGGCGGCAGACTGCCCAGAGGGCGAGGCGGAAGCAAGGCCGGGCGCATTCGTCTAATGGCGGTGGGTCAAGCGCACCCATATAAGGGCGGAGCACAAGGGGAGCGATGTGGCGAGCGAAGCCGATATTTTGAAAGCGCTGGAGACAGTGAACGGGCCGGACGGCAAGACGCCGCTGCCGCGCTCGGGCGCGATCGCCGGGCTGACCGTTCGCGGCGACAAGGCCTATCTCGCCATCGCGATCGATCCGAAGCGCTCGATGGAAATGGAGGCGATGCGCGCCGCTGCAGAGGATGCGGCGAAACGGGTGCACGGCATTTCCTCGGCAATCGTGACGCTGACATCCGAGCGCGAGCAGGGAAGCGCTGCGGCGCAACGACCGCCGCAGCCCGGACCGCGCGCGCAAGCCGCGCGTGCGCAGCGCGAAATTCCGGGAATACGCCACATCATCGCGGTTGCTTCAGGCAAAGGCGGCGTCGGCAAGTCGACTCTCGCCGCAAATCTGGCGCTTGGCCTCGCGGCGGAAGGCTGGCGTGTCGGCCTGCTCGACGCTGACATTTACGGGCCCTCCGTGCCGCGGCTCTTCGGCATCAATCGCAAACCGGAACTCGAAGGCCGCATTCTGAAGCCGATCGCGGTGCATGGCATCGCCGTCATGTCGATCGGCTTCCTCGTCGAAGAGACGACGGCGATGGTGTGGCGCGGGCCGATGGTCATGTCGGCCTTGACGCAGCTGCTCCGCGAAGTCGCTTGGGGCGAGCGCGATTGCCTCGTCGTCGACATGCCTCCGGGCACCGGCGACGCCCAGCTCACTTTGGCGCAGAACGTGCCGCTTGCCGGCGCAGTCATCGTCTCGACGCCGCAGGATCTGGCGCTGATCGACGCCCGCCGCGGGGTGGCGATGTTTCAGCAGACCGAAGTGCCCATTCTCGGCATCGTCGAGAATATGAGTTATTTCCTTTGTCCGCAGTGCGGCGCGCGCACGGATGTCTTCGCGCATGGCGGCGCTCGTCACGAGGCGGAACGGCTCGGCGTGCCGTTCCTCGGCGAGGTGCCGCTCGATATTATGATCCGCGCCAATTCCGATGCGGGGCGCCCGATGATGGTGGCCGAGCCGGAAAGCCCGCAGGCGCAGGCCTTTCGTGCAATCGCACGCAAGGTCAAAGCTTCGCTCGAAGGCGCACCGGCGCGAGCGGCGCCGCGTATTATCATCGAGTCCTGACGCGCGGCGCGTCAGCTCTGCATCGTCTTGCGGATGTGATCTTCGAGCGCGTTCACCGCGAACGGCTTGGTGACGACCGTCATACCCGGTTCGAGCTTTCCGGAATTCAGCATGGCGCTCTCGGCATAACCGGTGACGAAGATGATCTTGAGGTGCGGGCGGCGTTCACGTCCGGCATCGGCGAGCTGCCGGCCGTTCATGCCGGGAAGTCCGACGTCGGTGATGAGCAACGCGATGTCATCAGGTGATTGCAGGATGTTAAGCCCGCCCGGTCCGTCTGCGGCCTGCAAAACATTGTAGCCGAGGTCCTGCAGGACTTCGACGATCAGCGCGCGGACGATTTCTTCATCCTCGATGACGAGAACGGTTTCGGAGCCGAGCTTATCGCGTTGCCTTTGTTGGGGCTCGGAAGACGCCGCTTCTTCTCCCGCCTTTTGATGGCGCGGCAGATAGAGCTTCACATTCGTGCCGCGGCCGACCTCGCTGTGAATGCGCGCGTGGCCCTCGGATTGCTTGGCGAAACCGTAGATCATCGAGAGACCAAGTCCGGTTCCCTGACCGAGAGGTTTGGTCGTGAAGAACGGATCGAAGACCTTGCCGAGGATTGCCGGGTCGATGCCGACACCAGTGTCCGACACACTGATGCAGATGTAAGGCCCCGGCTTGATTTCGCCTCCGCTTGCTTCGTCCTCTCGTTGGAGATGCACGTTGGCGGTTTCGATGCGGAGACGGCCGCCGTCCCGCATGGCATCGCGCGCATTGATAACCAGATTGAGAATCGCATTTTCGAGCTGATTGGGATCGCAGAGCGTCGCCCACAATCCGGACTCGAGTCCGAGCTCGATCTGGATCGAGGGGCCGGTGGTGCGCCGCAACAGCTCTTCGATCGAAACGATGAGTTCATTGACATCGACCGGCCGCGATGCAAGCGGCTGGCGGCGCGAAAAGGCAAGCAGCCGATGCGTCAGGGAGGCGGCGCGGTTGGCCGAATTCATCGCTCCGTCAACATAGCGCCCAAGGTCTTCCGTGCGCCCCTGCGCGATGCGCATGCGCATCAGATCGAGTGAGCCGAGGATGCCGGCAAGCAGATTATTGAAATCGTGAGCGATGCCGCCGGTGAGCTGACCGACCGCTTCCATCTTCTGCGATTGGCGCAACGTCTCCTCGATCTGCGCCTGCTTGGCGAGCGCCTCGTTGACGCGCTCCTCCAGCAACTGGTTCATCTGCTGGAGATCGTGCTCGGCTTGCTTTGACGTCGTGATGTCATGGGCGATGCCGATGAAGCCGTTGCGCTCGCCATGTGCGGTGAAACGCGGCTGCGAAATTGAGCGCAGCCAACGCCATTCGCCATCGGCGCGTTTGTAGATGGCTTCGAGCGTGAAGGTCTTTCCCGAGCTCTCGCCGGCGACCTGCTCTTTCAAAATGCGCGGCAGATGGTCGGGATGAATGGCGCGGCGCCAATCGTAGGTCAGTGCCTCCTCGTAGGACACGCCGAGAAATTCCTGATAGGCGAAATTGGTGAATTCGCGTGGGCCGGCGGCCGAGGTCACCCAAATCGGGACTGGCGCGCTGTTGGCGATGACGCGGAAACGCTCCTCGCTTTCGCGGATCGCTTCAAGCGCATCCTCCTGCTCGTTCAGCGCGGTCTCGCGCTCAAGAAGCGCGCGACGCAATTGCATATGCGTCATTACTTGCCGCGCCAGCACACGCAAGGTGAATGCCTGGCCATCCTTCAGGCCGTGCGGACGCGGCGCGTGATCGAGCACGCAGACCGTGCCGAGCGGCAGGCCTTCCGGCGTGCGCAAGACCGCGCCGGCGTAAAAGCGCACGTGCGGGGGTTCGGTGACTAGACCATTATCCCTGAAGCGCGGATCGCGCATGAGATCGGGGATGACCAGCATCTCCTTTTCTTGCAGCGCGGTGGCGCAAATCGACATGCTGCGCGGGGTCTCGTGCATGCCGATGCCGAGTTCCGACTTGAACCATTGGCGCTCCTTGCCGACCAGTGAGACGAGCGCGATCGGCGCGTCGCAAGTCAGCGCGGCGAGCTTGGCGACGTCGTCGAAAGCGGGCTCCGGCGGCGTATCGAGGATGCCGTAGCTCTCGAGCGCGTCGAGCCGTTCCGCTTCCGTCCAGGGCAGGGCGAGTTTATTCAAAACAAGGTTTCCAAGCATCACTCGCTGAGCTCGAATTCAGCGCAGAATTGGGGCAATCACGCAGGTCGGCTAGCGCCGATCGATCGTGAATTTCTGAAAACCGCGCAGCATCTGCGGCTTGCGCGCCGACAGAATGCGCGAATTGACGCCGGTCCAGCCAATCTCGCCTGATAGGCGGCCATATTCGATCTTCGGACAGCGACTCATGATGACCTCGATGCCTTTTTCTTCCGCACGCGCCGCCGCTTCGTCGTTCCGCACGCCGAGCTGCATCCAGATCACTTTCGGCAGCGGATCGAGTTTGAGCGCTTCGTCGACGATGCCGGATGCCGCCGCGGAGTTACGGAAGATTTCCACCATGTCGAGCGGCTCGGGGATGTCGCCGAGCTTCGCGTAGACGGGGGCGCCGAGAATGTCCTTGCCGGCCAGTCCCGGATTGATCGGGAACAGCCGATAACCCCGCGACAACAGATATTTCAGCACGAAATATGAAGGCCGTGCATTGTTGTTCGAGGCGCCGACCATGGCGATCGTGCGCACGCTTTTCAGAATCCGTTGGATCGTCTCGTCCGAGTAGAAATCGTGTTTCATGCGCGAGATGTAAGGATCAGCCGCCGCGTTGGATCGTAAAAGCGATCTGCCATTCGCCGCTTGCGTTCTTCAGAAAGCAGACGGCCGGCGGCGTCAGCTCGTTGATCCCGACCTCATCGGTGAAGCCGAGTCCGCCTTTCGGCATTGCGATACTGTTCCAGCCGGCTGGAATGCTCATCGTCAATTCGACGACGAGCGGCAGGAGGTCGCCCGGTTTTATCTGCAGCGCCACGGGAGCATCTTCTGCGGGCTTTTCCTTTAGCGGAATGTCTGCGCCCGCAACGCGTAAGTTCTCCGGATCGATGCCTGCCGCCTTCACCGCCTTCGCCGCTTTGGCGTGATCGAACTTGGCCAGTGCCGGCAGGCAGGCGGACCCCGGCACGTCGGGATGGCTGCTCACGCTGTTTTCCTCGAGCGCGGTGGCGAAGAAGCCGATCACCGTCTCTTCCTGGTCTTGCGTGGACAAATCCGGCGGCACGTCGCCCTCACAGCAAATCGCAGCTCGCAGACGTTCTGCCGACTTCATCTGCGGCTTGCCTAGCACCTTGGCTTGCCCCGGGGCGCACGGCGCCAGCGGATCGACGCTGCAGGAGAGCGCGGCATAGCCGGTCGCAATCATCGCCTCGATCGGCGCGAGTTTCTGGTCGCTGACTGCTTGGCGCAGGGCCTCGATGCGGGCCTTCAGCGCCGGATCGTTTTCGACGCTGCGGTCATAAGTTGCTTGGATCGGCTCGTAAGGCTTGGTTTTGAGCTGCGTCTGCGCAAGCGCGGCTTGCGCTAAAGCGAGCGCCGACAGGCAGAGCAGCACCGGAAGCAGGGTCGTTCGCGCCATCGCGCTCAGCAATCGCGCCATTGCGGCTCGCGCTTCTCGACAAAGGCGCCGATGCCTTCCTCGGCATCGCACGCGAGCATGTTCTGCAGCATCACGTCGACAGTATAATCATAGGCCGCGGCAAGGCTCATCTCGCGCTGCGCATAAAAGGCCTTCTTGCCGATCGCCAGGACGTGGGTCGATTTGGCCGCGATCTTTTGCGCCTGCGCTTGCGCCGCAGCGAGCGCCTTGCCGGCTTCGACAACGCGGTTGACGAGGCCGATGCGATATGCCGTCTCGGCATCGGCGAGCTCGCCGAGAAGCAGCATTTCCATCGCGTGTTTCGGCGCGACATTGCGCGATAGCGCGACCATCGGTGTCGAGCAGAAGAGGCCGATATTGACGCCCGGCGTGGCGAACCGGGCCTTCGCGCTGGCGATCGCCAGATCGCAGGTTGCAACCAGCTGGCAGCCGGCGGCGCTCGCCGCGCCTTCGACCGCTGCGATGACGGGCTGCGGGAGCGCAACGATCGCCTGCATCATCGCCGCGCAGCGCCGCATCGTCTCGGCATAGAAGGCGCGACCGTGGTCGGAATCGGTGCGGTGCGCGGTCAATTCCTTGAGGTCATGCCCGGAGGAAAAGCCGGGGCCGTTCGCCGCAACCACCACGGCGCGCACCTGCCGGTCGCCGGCTATAGCATCGAGGCTCGCATGGAGGGCATCGATCATGGCGAGCGACAGGGCGTTGCGCGCGGCGGGCCGGTTCAGCGTCAGGGTGGCGATGCCGCCGACATCGCTGCGGAGCACCTCGGCTTCGGCCGTCTCGCCAAAGCGCGTCTCTTCGTTCATGAAGCTCTCCTCACGCGAGCGGCGGTGTTGCGGCAAGCCAGGATTAGCAGATGGGCGGGAAGAGCAACACGTCCAATTCCCCGATCAGCGCCTACCACGCGCATGTCTATTATGAGCCATCGACAAAGGAGCGCGCCGCGAGGGTGCGCGATGAGGTCGCGGCCCGCTTCCCGGATTTCCGGCTCGGGCGCTGGCACGACGTGCCGGTCGGGCCGCACACGCGCGCCATGTATCAGATTCTGTTCGGGCCGGATCGGCTCAAGGATTTTTTGCCCTGGCTGATGCTGAACCGGCAGGGGCTCGCCGTTCTCGTCCATCCCGAAACCGGCAACGATTACAAGGACCATGCCGAGCACGCGGTGTGGCTGGGCGAGATGCTGCCGTTGAAGCTCGAAGTGCTGGCGGGCGGCGCGTGAGGGTGCCGGTTATGAGCGCGGCCGAGGTGACGGCGTTCCTCGACCGCGAGTTCCCGCAGCTCCTGAGCGGCCACGGGCGGTTCGTGATCGAATCCGTCGGCCCGATGGCCGCCCGAGTGCGCCTCGTCTACGACGAGCGGCATTTGCGGCCGGGCGGCACTCTGTCCGGACCCTCGATATTCGGGCTCTGCGACGTCTCGCTCTACATTGCCATCCTGGCGCAGATCGGCCCGGTCGCACTGGCGGTCACGACCAATCTCAACATCAATTTCCTGCGCCGGCCGCAGGCGCGCGATCTCATTGGCGAGTGCCGGCTGATTAAGCTCGGCAAGCGCCTCGCCGTCGGCGAGGTCTGGGTCTATCCCGATGGCGCGGACGAGCCGGTCGCGCACGCGACGGGCACGTATTCGATCCCGCCGCGGTGAGACGCGGTCCATCAAGAGTTTGGCACCAAGCGAGCCGGCTGGCTTCGACCCTCTCGGATGCCGGGAGACGTTGACCAAATTCCGAAGGCATAGTGTGCGCTTTCGGCCACAGAGGGCAAGATAATGAGCCGAGACGCCGCTAACCTGACTGATGCCGCAATCTGCATCTTTTTGGCGCTCAGCAAGACATTTACGGGTGTCTGCCAGAGTAATTTTTCACTGGGCGATAG
This sequence comes from Beijerinckiaceae bacterium, assembly GCA_036265935.1. Lineage (GTDB taxonomy): Bacteria > Pseudomonadota > Alphaproteobacteria > Rhizobiales > Beijerinckiaceae > JAFASC01. The sequence goes on along the minus strand of DATAOB010000037.1, from coordinate 9,201 downwards.
GACATGAGAAACGGCCAAATCATAAACATGAACCGTGGCAATGCGAATGCTGGAGCGAGGGACGAGGCAGCTTTGCACGGGTCCGGGCTGCTCAACCGCCGGTCTTTTCTGGTCGGCTCTGCCGTCGGCCTCGGTACGCTTGGGCTCGCGGGTTGCGCGACAATCGACATGAGCGAGGCAAAGAAGATCTACGGGCCGGTGGCCGACAAGCGATTTGACATCCCCGCCGTGGACGTCAGCAAGCTCGACGCGAAATACGTTCGCCGGACAGTGCGCTACGACAGCAAGGAGGCGCCCGGTACGATCATCGTCGATCCCGGCAATTACTACGTGTACCGCATGGAAGGCGACGGAAACGCCACCCGCTATGGCGCCAATGTCGGCCGCGACGGGTTCCGCTGGAGCGGTGAGGCCTATGTCGGGCGCAAGGCCGAATGGCCGATCTGGACGCCGCCCAGGGAGATGATCGCGCGCCAGCCCGAGGCGCGCAAATATGCCGGCGGCATGGCGCCGGGTCTCGATAATCCGCTCGGCGCCCGCACGCTCTATCTCTATCAGAACGGCCGCTACACGCTCTACACGATCTACAGCACCAGCGATCCGGAGACGATCGGGAGCGGCATTACCAGCGGCTGTACCGGCCTGCTTACCCAGGACATGATGGACCTTTATTCGAGAACGCCGATCAAGACAAAGGTCGTCGTCCTGCCGGCATAGGGGAACGGCGTCAGCCCCCGGGCCAGGCGCTGCCGGTGATATCCTCCAAGGTCGGTCAAGCGCGGTATCATGATACCGCTTCAACTAACCCTCGGTGAAAATGGGGATTTGCGTCCTCATGTTGACGCCATCTGCGCTGGTCGCTATATGGCCGCACGCAATCGGAACTCCCCAAATGTTCGGCAATACCTATTCGGCGAAAACCGCCGAGATCGAGAAGAAGTGGGTCGTCATCGACGCGGCCGGGCTCGTCGTCGGCCGGCTCGCCTCGCTGATCGCGCTGCGGCTCCGCGGCAAGCACAAGGCGGCCTTCACGCCGCATGTCGACGACGGCGACAACATCATCGTCATCAATGCCGAGAAGGCCGTCCTCACCGGCCGCAAGCGCGACCAGAAGGTCTATTACCACCACACCGGCTATCCCGGCGGCATCAAGGAGCGCTCCGCCAAAATGATTTTCGAGGGCAAGTTCCCCGAGCGGATCGTCGAGAAGGCGGTCGAGCGCATGCTGCCGCGCGGACCGCTCGGCCGTAAGCAGCTCGGGAACCTGCGGGTCTACAAGGGCCCGGATCATCCGCACGCGGCGCAGAACCCTGAAGTTCTCGACGTCGCCGCCTTGAACCGCAAGAACAGCCGGAGCGCCTGATTTTCATGGCCGAGATTCTTTCCTCCCTTCAGGACCTGAAGTCCGCCGATGCTGCACCCGCGCCCGAGGCGCCGCGCTACGTGCAGAAGCTCGACAAGCAGGGCCGCGCCTATGCCACCGGCAAGCGCAAGGATGCGGTTGCGCGCGTCTGGATCCGCCCGGGCTCGGGCAAGATCGTCGTCAACACGAAACCGGTCGAAGTCTATTTCGCCCGGCCGGTGCTGCGCATGATCCTGCAGCAGCCGCTCGCTGTGGCGCAGCGCCATGGCCAGTACGATCTCACGGTCTCGGTCGCCGGCGGCGGCCTCTCGGGGCAGGCGGGTGCGGTGCGCCACGGCTTGGCCAAGGCGCTGACCAATTACGAGCCGGATCTGCGGCCCGCATTGAAGCGCGAGGGCTTCCTCACTCGCGACGCGCGCGTCGTCGAGCGGAAAAAGTACGGCAAGAAGAAAGCCCGTCGAAGCTTCCAGTTCTCGAAACGCTGATCACGCGCGCTTTTCACGGGAACTGGAGTTTTTCAATGCCGCCGTTTTCGGCGGCATTGTCGTTTTGGCGGCATCGTTTGGGTGTCTTGGGAATCGCTGCACACATATCGTTGGTTTGAGGAGGACGCTTTGAGCGACCCCGGCACGATCGACAATGCCTTCACCGGCGGATTGAAGGGCAGCGCCGAAGAGCCGACCTTTTCCGGCGCGCAATCCTTCATGCGCCGGCGCTACACGAAGTCGCTCGCCGGTGCCGACGTCGCGATCCTCGGCATCCCGTTCGACGGCGCGACCTCGAACCGGCCGGGTGCACGCTTCGGCCCGGCCGCGATCCGCCGCGCCTCGATGATCTTCGACGGCGATCCGCAATACCCCTCCGGCATCGATCCCTTCGCCGATCTCGCAGTGGTGGACTACGGCGATTGCCTGTTGCCGCGTGGCCTGTCGCCGCTTGCGCCCGCGGAGATCGAGCGGCAGGTGATGGCGATCGTTGCCACCGGCGTGCATCTGATCTCGCTCGGCGGCGATCATTTCATCAGCCTGCCGCTGTTGCGCGCGCATGCGGCGCGGCACGGGCCGCTCGCCATCGTGCAATTCGATGCGCATCAGGACACCTGGGACGACGGTGTCGATGGCGTCACGCATGGCTCTTTCATCAATCTGGGTGTTGAGAGCGGGCTCATCGACGCCTCGCGCTCGATCCAGATCGGCGTGCGTACGATCGCGCCGCGCGATTGCGGCATCGAAGTGATGGACGCGGAGCGGTGCGCCGAACTGACCGGCCGCGAGATTGCCGAAGAGATCATCGCGCGGGTCGGGGGGGCGCCTTGCTATCTCACCTTCGATGTCGATGCGCTCGATCCAGCTTACGCGCCAGGCACGGGAACACCCGTTGCCGGCGGGCTCACGACCGCGCGGGCGCTCGCCGCGATCTGGCATGCGCGCGAGCTTGATTGGCGCGGGATGGACGTCGTCGAAGTGTCGCCGCCCTTCGATCACGCCGACGTGACGGCAATCGCGGCAGCCACGATCGTGCAGCGTTATCTGCAGATGCTGGCATTGAAGCGGGCGCGGGTGTAAGCCGCGCGAAGGACACACCGAAATGGCGGCAAAAGTTTTCATCGACGGCGAAGCGGGAACGACGGGACTCGAGATCCGCGAAAAGCTCGCCGACCGTCACGACATCGAGGTCGTCAGTATCCCTGCTGAGAAGCGCAAGGATAACGATGCAAAGCGCGAGTTGCTGACGCAAGTCGACGCGACTATTCTTTGCTTGCCGGACGACGCGGCGAAGGAAGCGGTGGAAATCGTCGATACCCTGGGCGAGGCCGGACCGAAAGTGCTCGATGCTTCGACCGCGCATCGCGTCGCGCCGGGGTGGACCTACGGTTTTCCCGAACTGACGAAGGAGCAGCCTGAGGCGATCGCTAGAGCAGAACGCGTTGCCAATCCCGGTTGTTACGCCACGGGTGCGATCGCGCTGTTGCGGCCGCTGATCGATGCCGGGCTTATCCCGTTCGATCACCGGCTTACGATCAACGCCGTCTCCGGTTATTCCGGCGGCGGCCGAAAAATGATCGAGCAGTTCGAGAGCGGGCGCTCGCCGGTATTTGAAGTGTACGGGCTCGGCCTCGAGCACAAGCACATTCCGGAAATTGTAGTGCATTCGCGACTGATCGCGCGGCCGATCTTCATCCCCTCAGTCGGCAATTTCCGGCAGGGCATGATCGTGTGCATCCCGCTTTTCGTCGACACGCTGCCGGGCCGCCCGACAGGTGCGGCGTTCCGCGATGCGCTTCTTGCGCATTATAATGGCGCCGAGGATATCCACATCGTCGAGCCGGTCCCGTCAGGCCGCCTCGATGCGCTCGCGTTCAACAAAACCAACGAGATGGAATTGTCGGTCTACGAGAACGAGATTCGCGGCGAGACCGTCCTCGTCGCGCGGCTCGACAATCTCGGCAAAGGCGCATCAGGCGCGGCGGTGCAGAATCTCGAGTTGATGCTCGGATTGTGAGGTCATTCGCGGCAGCCGAAGGCGAAGCTGGAATCCAGAAGATTGTTACTTTATTCCCGCTTGCGCGGGAATGACAACGTCAGTTCGGCTTCGTCCAGCCGACGACCTTCGCCTTCTGCTCGCCGAGCTTGTCCATCCACAATGCGACCGTGTCGCCCTCTTTGAGGAAGCGCGGCGGCTTCATGCCGGCGCCGACGCCGGGCGGCGTGCCGGTGATGATTACGTCACCCGGATCGAGAGTCATGAAGTGCGAGACATAGGAGACGATCTTCTTCACGTCGAAGATCATCGTCTTTGTCGAGCCGGTCTGCATGCGCTGACCACTGACGTCGAGCCACATGTCGAGATTTTGCACGTCGGGAATCTCGTCGGGCGTGACCAGCCACGGCCCGAGGGGGCCGAAGGTCGGGCAGCTCTTGCCCTTCATCCAATTGCCGCCGCGTTCGAGCTGGTATTCGCGCTCCGAAACGTCATTCGCCAGACAATAGCCCGCGACGTGATCGGCGACTTCGCTCTCATTGATATAGTTCGCGCGTTTGCCGATGACGATGCCGAGTTCGATCTCCCAATCCATCTTTTTCGAGCCGCGCGGGAGAATGATATCGTCATTCGGCCCGCAAATGCAGTTCGGCGCCTTGTTGAAGAGGATCGGTTCCGCCGGAATGGGCATGCCGGTTTCTTTCGCATGATCGACATAGTTCAAGCCGACGGCGATGAAATTGCCCGGGCGCGCCACGCAAGGGCCGAGGCGCGGGTTACCCGAGGCTTTCGGCAGATCGCCGCGCGCCGCGTCAGCAACGCGCCTCAAGCTCGCGGCGGAAAGATGCTCGCCGGCAAGATCGGGAATGACGCCGCTGATGTCACGGATGGTTCCGTCGGAGTGCACAAGGCCGGGCTTCTCGTGGCCGCGTTCGCCATAGCGGACAAGCTTCATCGGGTCGTTTCCTCGTCTTTTCTTAAGCTGCAGCCGCCCTCAGGCGCCGGCGCGATGAAGCACGACTTTGTCAACGCGGCAAGGGCCGCCCGCGCGGCCTCAAGCCTGCATCCTTACGTACTCGCCCGGCGCGTCGCAGAGCGGATTGAGCACTCCGCTACCCGGCTCGCGTGCCGGCACTTTTTCAGGCGCCTGGCTCGTTACCCATTGCGCCCAATCGGTCCACCAGGAGCCCGGGTGTTTCTCCGCCTTCTCTACCCACTCCTCGAACGCTTCGGCCGGGCGTTCGCCGGTCCAATACTCATATTTCGGCTTCCACGGGGGGTTGACGACGCCGGCAATGTGGCCTGAGCCCGCGAGCACATATCGCATCTCGCCGCCGAATAATTTCGCGCCGGTGAAAACCGACGCCGCCGGCGCGATGTGGTCCTCTTTCGTCGCGAGATTGTAGATCGGGATTTTCACCTTGCCGAGATCGAGCTTCACCCCGCCGATTTTCATCGCGCCGCGGGTCAGATTGTTCTCGAGATAGCAATTGCGCAGATAGAAGGCGTGATTAGCGCGCGGCATGCGCGTCGAATCCGAGTTCCACGTCAACAAATCGAAAGGCATTGGCTCTTTGCCCTTCAGATAATTGTTGACGACATAGGACCAGACGAGATCGTTCGGGCGCAGCATGTTGAAGGCATTCGCCATCTTCGCCCCATCGAGATAGCCGGTGACCGCCATCTTCTCTTCGACCGCGTCGATCATCGCCTGATCGGCGAAGACCTGCAGGTCACCGGCGTCGGTGAAGTCGACCTGTGTTGTGAACAGAGTTGCGCTGTCGACGCGGTCGTCGCCTTTTGCCGCCATATAGGCGAGCGCAACGGAAAGCAGCGTGCCGCCGACGCAATAGCCGATCGCCGTCACCTTGCGCTCGCCAGTGGCCTTCTCCATGACCTCAAGCGCTTCGAATATACCTTCTCGCATATAATGTTCGAAGCCTTTGTCGGCGTGGCGCTCGTCGGGATTTACCCAGGAGATCACAAAGACGGTCAGGCCCTGCTCGACGGCAAAGCGGATGAAGCTTTTCTCCGGATTGAGGTCGAGCACATAAAACTTGTTGATCCACGGCGGCACGATGAGCAGCGGCCGCTTGTACACCTCTTCTGTTGTCGGCGAATATTGGATGAGCTCCATGAGCTCGTTGCGCCAAACAACCTTTCCCGGCGTGACCGCCATATTGACACCGACCTGGAATTTTGTCGGATCGCTCTGGCGGATTTTAAGCGCGCCTTTGCCGGCGACGATATCCTCTGCAAGCATCTTCATGCCGCGCGCGAGATTCTCGCCGCTCGTCTCTGCCGTTGTGTAGAGTAGCTCGGGATTGGTGCCGATAAAGTTCGAGGGCGATAGCGCGCTGGTGATCTGGCGGACGTAGAAGGTCGCCTTGGCGCGCGTGCGCGGGTCGAGATTGTCGGCTCCGGCCACCATCTCTTCCGCCCAGTCACTCGAAAGCTTGTAGGCTTGTCGCAGGAAATCGAAGAACGGCAGCTCCTGCCAGCGCGGATCGGCGAAACGCCTGTCCGATGGATCGGGCGGCACGAGCGGCTCGGCCGCCTTGCCGCTCATCCGCTTTAAGGTGCGACCCCAAAGATCGATGAAGCCGCTCGTCAGCTTCGTCTGCGCATCCACCGTGCGCTTTGGGTCATTCAGCCAGTGTTCCGCGACTTGGCCGAGCGTGTTGACGCAATCGGCGACTTGGGCCGCGACTTCGCCATGCGTTTCACCTTGCTCGATCGGCTTGACGTAGGCGGCGAGCGCTTTCTGCCCCTCCTCGGTGGCACGCGCCAGATTGACCGAGAGCTTCTGGAAATCGGGCAGGGGGATATTGCCGACCGTGCTCGGCACGGCGGTGGGGGTCGGCGGCTTGGACGCCGACGCGGGAATCGCCTGAACCAAGGTCGGCCGCCTCGCGGCCTCGGCGCCCGCTGCGCTGCGACTGCGCCGGCTGACGCCCTTACGCAGCTTTACCGAGCGGTCGCGTATGCGCTTGACGCCCATGGGATTCCTCCTCCCGCGGCTTCATTCGACTGAAGCTCGATCCCGTTTCCGACATAATAGCGCGCTAACAGCAAAGCGCATCTGGTCAGGCGAATGCAATCGTCGCGCCGGTTTTGGAGATAGGCGCTGATTTAGATCATGCGAGTGAGACAGAGACATGTCTTGGCAACCCGGCGCGGGGCAGCAGCTTTTCTGCTCGCGGCTCCGGCGTTCGCCTGGGTGCTCGCACCCGCTGCCGCCGCGGAAAAGCATGTCAGCCCGCTAACGACGATCTTGAATACCAAGATTCACGCCGACCCCGGACCCGTACCCGAATTTGTAGAGAAATCCCGAGCGTCCGGCGGTGCCGAGTACATCCCGCTGCACGCGTCGGACCCCGAGCGCCACGCCAAGCCAAAAACGGCAGCCGAGCTGAAGGCCATGGAAATGGACCTCGATGCCGCCGCCGCCGCCAACCGCCGCCGCGCCGGCCAATCCGACGCCGCCGCGCCGGCGAAGAAATCCGGCAAGGTTTCGGCGGTACGATCCGGTTCGGCGGCACGGATTCACTGAGCCGCAAAAGCTTGATATGAGCGAGGAATAGCGGCGTTCGCGTTTCGAGGCCGCTCCTGAGCCAAGGTGCTTTGAGATGCAGACCGAGTTCCACCGGGTGCGGCGCCTGCCGCCCTACGTCTTCGAAGAGGTGAACCGCCTCAAGGCGAAGGCGCGCAATGCCGGTGCCGACATCATCGACCTCGGCATGGGCAATCCCGATCTGCCGGCACCGAAACATGTGATCGACAAGCTAGTCGAGACGGCCGGCAAACCGCGCACAGATCGCTACTCTGCCTCGAAAGGTATCGCCGGCTTACGCCGCGCCCAGGCCGGCTATTACGCGCGCCGTTTCGGCGTGAAGCTCGATCCCGAGCGCCAGGTCGTGGCGACGCTCGGCTCGAAAGAGGGTTTTGCCAATATCGCCCAGGCGATCACCGCGCCCGGCGACGTGGTCGTCGTGCCCAATCCGTCCTACCCGATCCATGCCTTCGGTTTCCTGATGGCCGGCGGCGCGATCCGCTCCATCCCCGCGGACCCCAATCCGCAATTCTTCCACGGGCTGGAGCGGGCGCTCCTCCATTCGATCCCGAAGCCGATCGCTGTCGTCGTGTGCTATCCCTCGAACCCGACGGCGATCGTCGCTTCGCTCGACTTCTACAAGGACCTCGTCCACTTCGCCCGCAAGCACGAGATTTTCATCCTCTCTGACCTCGCCTATGCCGAGGTGTTCTTCGATGACAATCCGCCGCCGTCGGTGCTGCAGGTGCCGGGCGCGATGGAGGTGACGGCCGAGTTCACCTCGATGTCGAAGACTTATTCGATGCCGGGCTGGCGCATCGGCTTTGCCGTAGGCAATGAGCGGCTGATGTCGGCTTTGTCGCGGGTGAAAAGCTATCTCGATTACGGCGCCTATACGCCGATCCAGGTCGCGGCGACCGCGGCGCTCAACGGGCCGGACGATTGCATCCGCGAGATGCGCTCGATCTACAAGAAGCGCCGTGACGTGCTGGTCGAGAGTTTCGGGCAGGCCGGCTGGCAGGTGCCGGCGCCGGTTGCCTCGATGTTTGCATGGGTGCCGATCCCGGAGCGCTTCCGCAGCCTCGGCTCGCTGGAATTCTCGAAGCTGCTCATCGAGAAGGCCGACGTCGCGGTCTCGCCCGGCATCGGCTTCGGCGAGCACGGCGATGGCCATGTGCGCCTTGCGCTGGTCGAGAATGAGCAGCGCATCCGCCAAGCCGCGCGCGGGGTGCGGCGCTTCTTTGATTCGGCCGATTCGACGCTGCACAATGTCGTGCCGCTCAAGGCGATGGGTTGATGAGAAAAAGACGGGTTAATGTGTTTGATCCCGGCTTTTGATGGTGCGATCTTTTCCGTGGAATGGAAGGATGCGCTATGGGCCAGGTTCTTCATGGAAGCGCCACGACGACGGAGGCGATCCGTCGAGCGATACAGCATAGTCAAGAGAGCCTGAGAGCGCTCGCAAAGCGCTACGGCGTCAACCAGAAGACTGTTCGCAAGTGGAAGGGCCGTAGCTCGGTTGCGGACATGCGGACCGGACCGACGCAGCCAAGATCGACGGTGCTGTCGGGCGAGGAGGAGGCGATCGTCGTCGCCTTCCGTCGGCATACGCTTCTATCCCTTGACGATTGTCTCTACGCACTGCAGCCGACCATCCCGCACCTGACGCGATCGTCGTTGCATCGCTGCCTGCAGCGGCATGGAATCGGGCGGCTTGTCGACATCGAAGGCGACAAGCCTGCGAAGAAGAGGTTCAAATCCTATCCCATCGGCTTCTTCCACATCGACATCGCCGAAGTGCAGA
>DATAOB010000036.1:0-47596 GCA_036265935.1 Beijerinckiaceae bacterium | reverse complement strand
AGCTCTCTTAGGAATAAGAGCGGGCAGTTGAGCATCCGCCTCAGAATCCTGTCCCGTCGTTCAGCTCCCGACGGATTGGAAGTTTCCATGGACCTAATGTTGCTCCGGACATTCAGAGGCAAGTAGCCCTGCAATGCAAATACATGATCCTTGCCGGAAACGTTCGCGGCGGCGTTAAGCAGGTTCTGGATCGCCTAGAATAGGCGATCCATGTCCCGTTGCTACAGCGCTGCATTTACCTCGCGGGCAAAGCCCTTTGGGGAAGCGGCGGGAAACTCGCTGTTGGGCGGCAGCCGTTTCGGGATAGCCCAAATGCCAACTTGGAAATCGCGTTGGGTGAGAAAGCGCATCGGCGCATCGAAATTAAGAACTTTGGCGTCACGCCAGCAAGTGATGTCTTCAGTTTGGGTAATATCGCTATTCGAGAGTTCCCGCTGATTGGAGAGCTGCCTGCAATCCCACTGCGAACGGATTTCTCGCGCACCGTCATTCCTCCTGGAGAGACTCATGAAGCTGCTCTTGGCAGCGCTCAGGCGATTTCGGTCAATGAGTGGGAGAGCGTAGAGGCTGGCGAAGCGCGACTCTACATGTACGGGATCATCCGTTATAGAGACGCGTTTGGGCAAAACCGCAAAACAAAATTTCGGCTCATGTCAAGCGATCCTGAACTCGGCCCTATCCGTCTAATTTATTGCCCCACAGGAAATGAGGCGAGCTAATTTCCCCGGTAGAACAGCTCATGCTGGGCTGTCTTCGGTCAGTTTGGCGGGTGCATCCATGAACTCGGCACAAGCCATGTAAAAACGCTTTCGTCGCTTATCTTTCGCATGCATCGCGCCACCAGTTTCTGCGAGTCATTGTGTGCGGCGCAGGAGCGCCCGCAGCTTGGGTCCCGGCGCGGGCGGATTGTCCAAGGCGTCGCATGAACGCTCGATGTTCATCGGGGTCGAGAACGAAAAGCCGCCGGTCGAGAAGCATGTCGATTGCCGCCCGCTTGGCGGTGTCCACGATGAATTCGGTACGCGTCTTGCCCAATGCGGCAGCTGCCTGCTCGATCGGCTGCCGGGTGTCCGGGTCTATACGAACGTTCATACTGCGCTTCCCCCTCGTTGCAGGCCGGCCTTCCGCTCTCGTCCCTCAAGCCGCGCCAGCTTCGGCGCCTCGGCTCAGAGGCGTTTTTGTATGATGCATGTCAATACGACCGGATCCCCACCCCGATACGTGGGACGGTCGCCCCTTTGCGCCGGGATTGCCCCTACGCCATAATTGGCGCAACGAACGGACGAGCATTCCGGGAGGAAGGGAATGGAAGAGCATCTCCACGAGGTCACCGCCGAATGGAAACAGCGCGCCTATATCGATCAGGGCAAGTACGAGGACTGGTACCGCCGCTCGATCGCCGACCCCAACGCCTTTTGGGCCGAGCACGGCAAGCGCATTCATTGGATGAAGCCGTTCCACAAGGTCAAGAATACGAGCTTCGGACCGGGCAACGTCTCGATCAAATGGTTCGAGGACGGCACCACCAATGCCGCCTATAATTGCGTCGACCGGCATCTCGAGAAGCGCGCCAATCAAACGGCCATCATCTGGGAGGGCGACGATCCCTCGGAATCGCGCAAGATCACCTATCGCGAATTGCACGACGAGGTCTGCCGCTTCGCCAATATTCTGCGCAACCGCAATATCAGCAAGGGCGACACCGTCACGATCTATATGCCGATGATCCCGGAATCGGCCTATGCGATTCTCGCCTGCGCCCGCATCGGCGCGGTGCATTCGGTCGTGTTCGGCGGCTTCTCGCCGGATTCGCTGGCCAGCCGCATCGAAGGCTGCCAGTCGCGCGTCGTCATCACCGCCGACGAGGGCTTACGCGGCGGGCGCAAGGTGCCGCTCAAAGCCAATGTCGACGAGGCGCTTAAAAAAGCGCCTTTTGTCGAGCAGGTGATCGTCGTCAAGCGCACCGGCGGCGCGGTCGACATGGATCCCGCGCGCGACGTCTATTATCACGACGCCGCAAGCGTCGTGACGCACGAATGTCCGTGCGAGGAGATGCATGCGGAAGACCCGCTGTTCATCCTCTATACGTCAGGCTCGACCGGCGCGCCGAAAGGCGTCGTGCACACGACCGCCGGTTATCTCGTCTACGCCGCGATGACGCACCAATATGTCTTCGATTATCACGACGGCGACATCTATTGGTGCACGGCCGACGTCGGCTGGGTCACCGGTCACAGCTACATCATCTACGGCCCGCTCGCCAACGGCGCCACGACGCTGATGTTCGAAGGCATCCCCAATTACCCTTCGATCTCGCGTTTCTGGGAAGTCGTCGACAAGCACAAGGTCAACATCTTTTATACCGCGCCGACGGCGATCCGCTCGCTGATGGGCGCCGGCGAAGCGCCGGTGAAGAAGACCAGCCGCAAGTCGCTGCGCCTGCTCGGCTCGGTCGGCGAGCCGATCAATCCCGAAGCATGGGAATGGTATTATCGCGTCGTCGGCGACAGTCGATGCCCGATCGTCGATACGTGGTGGCAGACCGAGACCGGCGGCATCATGATCACGCCGCTGCCGGGCGCGATCGCGCAAAAACCGGGATCGGCAACAAAACCGTTCTTCGGCGTGAAACCGGAGATTGTCGATGCCGAAGGCAAGGTCCTCGAAGGCGCGTGCGAAGGCAATCTTTGCATCGCCGATGCATGGCCGGGCCAGATGCGTACCGTCTGGGGCGATCACGAACGGTTCGTGCAGACCTACTTCGCGACCTACAAAGGCAAGTATTTCACCGGCGACGGCTGCCGCCGCGACAAGGACGGCTATTACTGGATCACCGGCCGCGTCGACGACGTGATCAATGTCTCCGGTCACCGCATGGGCACCGCCGAAGTCGAGAGCGCGCTTGTTGCGCATGAGAAAGTCTCGGAAGCGGCGGTGGTCGGCTTCCCGCACGACATCAAAGGCCAGGGCATCTATGCCTATGTGACGCTTATGGCCGGTGAGAGGCCGTCGGAAGACCTGCGCAAGGAGCTCGTCGCCTGGGTGCGCAAGGAGATCGGACCGATCGCTTCGCCCGACGTCATCCAGTTCGCGCCCGGCCTGCCGAAAACGCGCTCCGGCAAGATTATGCGCCGCATTCTGCGCAAGATCGCCGAGAACGAGTTCGGCGCGCTCGGCGACACATCGACGCTCGCCGATCCGACGGTGGTCGACGATCTCATCAAGAACCGGAATGCTGCATGAGATTGCGTGATCGCGCGCGGGGACGATGGGTCTGCGGTTTTGTCCTTTCTTGCGCGATCGCGTTTTCCCCAACTTCGGCATTTGCACAAAAGGTCGACGCGGCGGCCGAGACGCAGGCGGTCAGCAATGCGCTGAACACATTTTATAAGGCGGCGAAGAAGCCGGATGTCGGCGATCTTCTGGCGCGGTGGGAGCGTTTGGCGGCAACCGATCAGCCGCCGGCGCTGCCGCCGATGCTTGGTTTCCTCGCCGCGTATTTCGAGAAGAATCCGGGACAGATTGACCGCGTCGCGAGCCATTCATTCGGCCGCAAAGGCCAGACCGTGCTTTTGATTTCACTCGAAGCCGCAGGCAATGACGCCGCGGCGAAGCGCGTCGCCGCCAAGTGGCGCTGGAGCGATGCGGAGGTGGCGAAGCTCGCCGACGTCAAGCCGCTCTCCGGCCTCGTGCCGGAGGGCCCGAGCGATCTCGACACTTTATGGGGCGCGGCCTTTGCGACCGGCGATCCCGTCTACGTGCGCAAGATCTATGATTTTTACGCCAAGATCGCCAACGACCCGAAGGTCGAGTTCGGCGATATCGTGCTGGTCATCCAAGCGCGGCGCAGCAACAAGCCCGACCAGCTGCGCGGCATCGGCGAGCGTTACCCGCCGGAAATGGCGCAAAGGATCGTGTTCGCCGCTTCAGCCGTCTGGTCGCTGATGGCCAACGCCGCCGCCCACCCGTTCGTGAAGGCCGAGCTCGATAAGGTCGAGACAGACGCCCCCACGACCAACGCCGTGAAAGCGATGGTCGCGCTCAGGCAGCCGCAATAGGCTGGGAGGTCCGGCTCGCGTCGGACCTCTTAAGCGACTTACCAGTAGTAGGGGTACGGATACGGATACCCGCAGGCGTAGGGGTAATCGTAGCCGTAGCCGTAGCCGTCCCAGTACGGGTCACAGCCATACGCGTAAGGATAACCGTAGGCTGCGGCGCCGACGAGAGTTGCGGCGGCGAGGCCGGCCCCGAAGCCGAAGCCACGATGGCGGAAGCCGCGATGGAAGACGAAGTTACGTCCGGCAAAGCCCGGACGAACGCCCGCAAATCCCGCCCCGGCAAAGCCACGCGTCGCAAAGCCAGGATGTGCCACAACACTGCGTCCGGCAAACATCGGTCCGGCCCCGCCGAAGCCGCGAGCCGCGAATCCACCGCCACCAAAGCCGCGAGCCGCGAATCCACCGCCGCCAAAGCCGCGCGCCGCGAAGCCACCGCCGCCGAAACCGCGGCCGCCAAAGCCGCCGCCGCCGAAGCCGCCCTTGAAGGCCAGAGCCTCGGTCGAGGCTGCCGCGATCGCGCCGCCGAAAGTCGCCGCGGCAACCGCCGCGATCCCTATCTTCCTCAATCTTTCTTGCATGACACCACTCCGCTCCTGAGGGCCCCGCACGGTGAACGGCGCTCAGGCAGTGAAGTTTCGCGCGCGCTGAGCGAATCCGCGCTTCTCGATCACGAGCAGTTGATCGCATCTGGCTCGACCGCAGATCGCGTGCGAGCAGCGGTGGCAAAGCCGCGGCATTTATACGCCAGTCAAGTGGCAGCTTAACCGTGGTGTAGCTGCAACACGTAACGAAATCTTATGGTTAAAGCTTAACTGTGACACTGAATGCTCTTCGGCGAAATCGTGACTTTCGGTAAGGGTTAAACAGACGTCCGGCCAGGCTGGAACCGTAATCAACCGGAGTTCGGATTCGTCCCATGATCACTCTTCGTCTTCGCGCGGCCCTCGCCTTCGCTGCGGTGTCTGCCGCTTTAGCCCTGGGCTCAACTCAAGCCTCCGCCGCGGAAGGCCGCGTCGTGCTGCGCGGTGCGCAGGATTATCCCGCCGGCACGATCGTCATCCGCGCCCGCGAGAAGCGGCTCTATTACACGCTCGGCGACGGCACCGCGATCCGTTATCCCGTCGCGGTCGCCAGGCACGGCAAGGAGTGGCAGGGCACGGCCCGCGTCAACGGCAAGTACCTCAACCCGGATTGGGCGCCGCCGCCGGTCGTCAAGCGCGCCCACCCGGAATTGCCGAACCTGATCAAGGGCGGCTCGCCGCGCAATCCCATGGGCATCGCGGCACTGACCCTCGACCGCGACGAGATCGCCATCCACGGCACAAGCAACAAGATGCGCGCCTCCGTCGGCACCTCCGCCTCCTATGGCTGCATCCGCATGCTCAACGAGGATGTCGCCGACCTCTATAAGCGCGTCAGCGTCGGCACGCCCGTCGTGATGGTCTATTGATGGTGATGGTGGTGGTGGTGAACTAGAGAAAACTCTGCGGGTCGACATCGACGTCGACCCGTATCCCGCCGCGGGCATTAGGCGCCTCGATCAGCATGCGGCGAAGGAAAGCCTGGATATCGAGGTGCTTCGGCGCTTTCACCAAGATCCGGAAGCGGTAGCGACCGCGCACCATGGCGATCGGCGCTTCCGCCGGCCCAAGCACCAGGATATCGTGCGCCTGCGGCAAACCGCCGGCTGGCGCGACCGCAAACCCCTCCTCCATCGGCAACGAGTAGGCGGCGCGGACCAGCGCCCGCGCATGCGCTTCCGTCGCCAGACGATCGGCGCCCGAGACAATCAGCGCCGTGAGTCGGCCGAAGGGCGGCAGCCCGGCTTTCAGGCGCACCTCCGTCTCTTCGGCATAGAAGCGCGCAGCGTCGCCCGAAATGAGCGCCTTCATAACAGGGTGATCGGGCTGGTAGGTCTGCACCAAACCGCGTCCCGGCCGGTCGCCGCGCCCGGCGCGTCCGGTCACTTGGTTCAAGAGTTGGAACGTGCGCTCCGCCGCGCGCGGATCGCCGCTCGACAAACTCAAATCGGCATCGATCACCCCGACCAGGGTGAGCGAAGGAAAGTTATGTCCTTTCGCGACCAGCTGCGTGCCGATGACGATATCGAATTCGCGCCGGACGATCGCGTCGATCTCGCGCCGCAACCGCTCCGTCCCGCCGGGGAAATCGGACGACAAAACCAGCGTGCGCGCCTCCGGAAACGTCAGCGCCACTTCTTCCGCTAAACGCTCCACGCCCGGGCCGCAGGCAGCGAGCGAATCAGGCGTCTCGCACGCGACGCAGATCTCCGGGCGCCGCTCGATATGGCCGCATTGATGGCAAATCAGCGCGCGGCGGAAGCGATGCTCGACGAGCCACGCCGTGCAATGCGGGCATTGATGGCGGTGCCCGCACGCGCGGCAGACGGTGAGCGGCGCGTAACCGCGGCGATTTAGAAAGAGTAGCGCCTGTTCGCGGCTCGCGAGCGCCTCTCCGATGGCGTCACGCAGAACCGGCGAGATCCAGCGCCCGCGCGGCGGCGAATCGCGGCGAAGATCGATCGCTGCAAGATTGGGCAGCGCGCGGCCGGCGTGTCGGCTCGTCAGCTCGACATGGCCGTAGCGCTCTTGCGCCGCATTGACCCGCGTTTCGATGGACGGCGTCGCCGAGGCGAGCACCACCGCCGCACCTTCGATCCGGCCGCGCACCACCGCCATATCGCGCGCGTGATAGGTGACGCCGTCCTCCTGCTTATAGGCGGGCTCGTGCTCCTCATCGACGACGATGAGCCGCAATCGCTCAAAGGGCAGGAACAAAGCCGAGCGTGCGCCGGCAACGACGCGCACCTCGCTCGACGCGACCCCCGACCAGATGCGGGCGCGACGCCGGCTCGCGACGCCCGAGTGCCATTCGGCCGGCCGCACGCCGAAGCGGCGGGCGAACCGATCCAAGAATTGCCCCGTCAGCGCAATCTCCGGCATCAGAATCAGCACTTGGCCGCCGGTCGCGAGTGCCGCGGCGACCGCCTCGAAATAAACTTCGGTTTTTCCTGAGCCGGTGACGCCTTCGAGCAGCGTCGTGGAAAAACCGCCTCGCGCGATCGTGGCACGAAGTGCCTCGGCGGCAGGGGCCTGCTCGGGATCGAGCAGCGGCTCGGCAAAGGCGATATCCGGGGGCAGCGCGACGGGCTCGGGCGCCATCCAGATCGTCTCGAGCGCGCCTTCGTCGATCAGGCCGTCGATGACACCCGTCGAGCAGGCGGCGGCTTCGGCGAGCACCGATTTACGGAAGGAGAGCCCGCCTTCCGCGGCTTTCAGCACGCGGGCTCGCGCCGGTGTGATACGCAACGGCTCCCCTTTGCGTGGGGCCGCGGCGACCCGCACACCGACGCGCGGTGTTTCGCCCTGGTCGGCATCGGGCACGCGCATGACCATGCGCAAGACCATGCCGCGGGGCGCCAAGGTGTAATGGGCAATCCAGTCGACGAAGCGCAGGAGCTTTTCGTTGAGCGGCGGCAGCTCGCGCCGCGCCGCGATCTCCTTCAGATTGCCGCCGCTGCGTGAGCCCTGCACCGA
Source organism: Beijerinckiaceae bacterium (assembly GCA_036265935.1). Taxonomy (GTDB): domain Bacteria; phylum Pseudomonadota; class Alphaproteobacteria; order Rhizobiales; family Beijerinckiaceae; genus JAFASC01. Next base: position 39,981 of record DATAOB010000036.1, on the reverse strand, counting down.
CCAGACGATGCCGGTCGTCTCGCGCGTGCCGAGCGGCACGGTGACGAAATCGCCGGCCGCGACGGCGAGCCCCGCCGGCACGCGATAGGAATAGGCATTGTCGAGCGCGACCGGCACGAGCACGTCGGCGACAAGCGGTAGGGTCCGGTCGGGCGCCAATTCCTCAGCATCGAGGACCGATTCGAGAAGCATGAGCTGAGTTTAGCACCGGGGAGCGGACGCTACACGCCGAAGCGCTCTCGGAACCCGCCCCCCACCCCGCTGTTATCGGACAAGCGTTGCGGGTGAAGGGGAGAAATGAGCGACTTTCTAAAAATCCCGCCGCCCCGTGTCGCAGCACCCGTCGACCAGGCCCAGCTCCTCGACAAGGCCGTCACGCTGTTCGCACTCGCCTTGGTCGTGACCGCGCTCTATGTCGGCCGCGCGGTTTTTATTCCGATCGCTATTGCTATTCTTCTCAGCTTCGTGCTGGCGCCGCTGGTCCGTCTGCTGCGGCGCTGGCGCGTGCCGCGCGTGCCCTCGGTCGGACTCGTCGTGCTGCTCGCAGTCGCCGTCCTCGGCGGCCTCGGCGCCATCATCGCGCAGCAGCTCGCCGATTTCACAACCGAGCTGCCGCGCTACGAATCGACGATCACCCGCAAGATCGCGTCCATCAAAGAGCTGGCAGCCGGCGGCGGCTCGCTCGAACGTGCCGCTGCGGCGCTGCGCAATATCGGCGGCCAGATTACGGAAGCCACACCTGGCGCTGCGCCAAAGCCTGGCGATGGCGGTTCCGGTCCGCAGCGCGCTGCGCCGCAGAACAAGGAGCAACCCGTTCCGGTCGAGGTGCGTCAACCCGATCCCCTTTCGCTCGACCGGCTGCAATCGATTGCGAGCACGGTGCTGGAGCCGCTGGCAACGGCGGGCATCGTGCTGGTCTTCGTCATTTTCATCCTGTTCCAGCGCGAAGACCTGCGCGACCGCTTCATCCGGCTTGCGGGCTCCGGCGACCTGCAGCGCACCACCGCGGCGATGAACGACGCGGCGCGACGTCTCAGCCGCTATTTCCTGTTCCAGACGCTGATGAACGCGACGTTCGGGACGTTCATCGCGATCGGCCTTTGGTTGATCGGCGTGCCAAGCCCGTTCCTCTGCGGGGCGCTCGCCGCACTGATGCGCTTCGTGCCCTATGTCGGCGCCTTCATTGCCGCGGCGGTGCCGATCCTGCTTGCTGCCGCGGTAGCACCGGGCTGGGCGATGATGCTCGAAGTCGCGGCCCTGTTCGCGATCACCGAGCCGGTCGTCGGCCAGCTCATCGAGCCGCTGGTCTATGGCCACCAGACCGGCATCTCGCCGATCGCGGTGATTATGTCGGCGACATTCTGGACCTGGCTCTGGGGCCCGATCGGCCTGCTCCTGGCGACGCCGCTCACCGTCTGCCTCGTCGTGCTCGGCCGGCATGTCGAGCGGCTCGAATTTTTGGACGTGCTGCTCGGCGACGCCCCGGCGCTGACGCCGGTCGAAAGCTTTTATCAGCGCATGCTGGCGGCAGACTCCTCCGAAGTGGCGGAACAGGCCGAGCAGTTCATCAAGGAGCGGCCGCTCGCCGATTATTATGACGAGATCGCGCTCGAGGCGCTGTTGATGGCGCAGGTGGACGTGCGCCGCGGCGCGCTCGACGAGCAGCGGCAAGCCCGCATCCGCGAAACGATTGGCGAGCTCGTCGAGGACCTGCAAACAGATGAGGCGACGGGCACGCACGCCGAAGGCGAGGCGGCGAAAGCAGCCGAGGAGCAGCCGGCGAAGACTTCGATCATCTGCATCGGCGGACGCACCCCGTTGGACGAGGCGGCCGCGGCGCTCCTCGCCCACCTTCTGCAGGCCGAGGCGGACATCGCCACGCGGGTGGAGCCCGCCTCGGCGATGACGCCGAGCGGCCTCGTGCGCCTCGATGCTGCGAATGCCGATGTGATCTGCCTCTCCTATCTCGACGGCGACGTCGGCCCGGCGCAGGTGCGCTACGGGGTGCGGCGCCTGCGCCGCCGCTTCCCGCGCGTCAAAATCGTCACGTGCTTCTGGACGGCGGACGAAAATCCCGCGCGCATGGAGCAGTTGTGCGCGGCGGCCAAACCCGACAAATGCGCGACGCGCTTCCACGAGGCGCTCGACGCCGCGCGTGAAATCGTCGGGAGCGTGTCGGGAGCGCAGGCGGAGCCAGGCGCACGAAACGTCAAAGAAGAAGCGACCAAAGAAGCGTCCGCGCCCACCCCGCTCAAAGGCGCCGCTTGAGCAATTCGTCGGCGTTGATCGGCGGACGCTTTCGGTTCATCTGATCGCGATGGGTTTTGCAAGGTGTGTTCGCGCGTGTGCCGTTGCGATTGCGCTTGTCGCCGGCGTTCTCTGCGGCTCGACTCTCGCGCAACAGGCGCAGACGCCGGCAGTGTCGATCGATGTCGGCGTATTGCGGGCGCCGCATTCGAAAGAGACGATCTCGATCCTCGACATTCCGGCGGATAACGATCTTCTCGCCGGCGCCGAGCTTGGACTTCAAGACAACAAGACGACCGGCAAATTCACCAACCAGGAATTCACACTGAAGGACATGAAGCTCGCGGACAGCGAAGACGCCGCAGAAGCGGTGCGCCGGTTCGCAAGCGACGGCATCCATCTTGTCATTGCCGATTTGCCGGCGGCACAATTGCTTGCCGCGGCGGATGCGGGGAAAGCAACGAATACGCTCATTTTCAATGCGAGCGCGCCGGACGATCGCCTGCGCGAAGAGGATTGCCGCGGAAACGTGTTTCACACCGCCCCGACGCGCTCGATGCTCGCCGATGGATTGGCGGAATATCTCGTCTGGAAACAATGGCGGCGCTGGTTTCTGGTGTTTGGCTCGCATCCCGAGGATCAGCTCTTTGCCGATGCGATTCGGCGCTCGGCGAAAAAGTTCGGCGCGAAAATTGTCGAGGAGCGGCTCTATCAGGACAGCGGCGGCGGGCGGCGCTCGGATTCCGGCAGCGTGCAAACGCAGCGCCAGATGCCGGTCCTGACGCAGAACGTGCCCGCCTACGACGTGCTCGTCGCCGCCGACGAGAGCGACGTATTTGCCGGCTATCTGCCGTATCGCACCTGGGATCCGCGCCCGGTCGCCGGCTCCGCCGGACTGAAGCCGACGAGCTGGGACGCAACGCACGAGCAATGGGGCGGCGCGCAGTTACAAAACCGTTTCTATCGTTCGTTCAAGCGGCCGATGAATGCGCGCGACAATCAGGCCTGGATGGCGATGCGCATGATCGGCGAGGCGGCGACGCGCACGCATTCCAGCGATCCCGCGAAATTGCGCGAGTTTCTGGTCGCGCCGGATTTTTCCTTCGCCGCTTTCAAAGGCCAGCGCCTGACGCTACGCTCGTGGAACCTGCAGGTGCGCCAGCCGATCCTGCTCGGAGATGGGCGAAGCATCGTCTCGGTGTCGCCGCAGGAGGGCTTTCTGCATCAAACGTCCGAGCTCGACACGCTCGGCTACGACAAACCGGAAACCAAATGCGTGCTGCGTTAGTGGATGGTCCCCTCATCCTGAGGAGCCGCGAAGCGGCGTCTCGAAGGATGGACAGCTGTCGCCCTTCGAGACGCGCTCCTAACGGAGCGCTCCTCAGGGTGAGGATCGCTATAGTTGCAGGGCTCGCGCTCGTTCTGCAATTCGCTGCAAGCGCGCCCGCGCTCGCCGCCATGGCTTATGTGACGAACGAGAAGGGCAACTCGATCAGCGTCATTGATCTCGACAAGCTCGAGGTCGTGAGGACCGCGAAAGTGGGCCAGCGCCCGCGCGGGGTTGTTGTCAACAAAGAGGGCACGCAGATTTTCATCTGCGCCGGGGACGACGACACGATCAACATTGTCGACTCGAAGACGCTGCAGATCGTCGGCGATCTGCCGTCCGGGCCGGACCCGGAATTGCTGATCCTCAGCCCCGACGGCAAGTTGGTTTATCTGTCGAACGAGAATGACAATCTCGTCACCGTCATCGACATCAACACACGCAAGGTGGTCGCCGAGATTCCGGTCGGCGTCGAGCCGGAGGGCATGGCGATCAGCCCGGACGGCAATATTCTAGTCAACACGTCCGAGACGACCAACATGGCGCATCTGATCGATCCGCAGAAGAAGGAGATCATCGCCAACATCCTTGTCGGCGCGCGGCCGCGTTTCGCGCAATTCACGCCGGACGGCTCCGAGCTTTGGGTGTCGGCCGAAGTCGGCGGCAATATCAGCGTCATCGATCCCGTCAAACACGTGGTGAAGCAGAAGATCGAATTTACCGTTCCTGGTCTGCCGAAGGAGGCGATCCAGCCGGTCGGCATCCGCATCTCACGCGATGGCAAGACGGCCTTTGTCGCACTCGGGCCGGCAAACCGCGTCGCGGTGATCGATACGGCAACGAAGCAGGTGACGAAATATCTGCTCGTCGGACAGCGCGTGTGGCAGCTCGCCTTCACGCCGGACGATAAATACCTCTTGTCGACGAACGGCGTATCGAACGACGTGTCGGTCATCGATGTCGCCGGCTTGAAGGTAGTGAAATCGATTCCCGTCGGATCGTTTCCGTGGGGCGTCGCCGTGTCGCCGCAATGACACTCGCGCAGGAAGCGAACGGCGCGCCGGCAGATATTGCCGCGAGCGTCCCCGCGCTGTCGATCCAGAATGTCAGCCATTCCTATCGCGAACGCCGCGCGCTCGATGGCGTCAGCTTCGACGTGCGTCAGGGCGCCTTCGCCGTGCTGCTTGGACTGAACGGCGCCGGTAAGACAACCCTGTTCTCGCTGATCACCCGGCTTTACGCGGCGCAGCACGGATCGATTTCCGTGCTCGGCTTCGATGTCGCGCGCGAGCCGGCGCAGGCCTTGAGCCGACTCGGCGTGGTCTTCCAGGCGCGCACGCTCGACCTCGATCTCACGGTCATGCAGAACCTGCTCTACCATGCCTCGCTGCACGGCATCGGTGGGCGCGAGGGTCGAGCGCTCGCAAACGAAACGCTGGCACGCACAGAGATGCACGAGCGTGCCCACGAGAAAGCGCGCGTGCTTTCCGGCGGGCAGATGCGCCGTATCGAGATTGCCCGCGCGCTGCTGCACCGGCCGTCGTTGTTGCTGCTGGACGAGCCGACGGTCGGCCTCGATATAAACGCGCGGAAAAGCATTTTGACTTACGTGCGCGGACTCGTGGCGCAAGAGAATATCGGAGTCCTGTGGACGACGCATCTGATCGACGAGGTCGCTCAAAGCGACGATCTCATCGTTTTGCATCGCGGACGCGTGCTCGCCAAAGGCATTGCCGACGAACTTGTAGCTGATGCCGGCGCGGCAAATGTCGGCGCCGCCTTCGAGCGCATCATCGCCGCCGATTCGGGCGAGGCCGCGGCATGAGCGCCGCTTCTGTCGCGCCAGAGACCCGCACGCCCACCCGCTCGCATTTCACCCTCCGGCATTACGCGATCTGCATGACCGGCATTGTCTGGCGCGAGGGTTTGCGTTTCCTGCATCAGCGCGAGCGCTTCATCTCGGCGCTGGTACGCCCACTCGTCTGGCTGTTCATCTTCGCCGCCGGCTTTCGCCAGGTGCTCGGCGTCTCGATCATCCCGCCTTACGACACCTACGTCCTTTACGAGGTCTACATCACGCCGGGTCTGATGGCGATGATCCAGCTTTTCAACGGCATGCAATCGTCGCTTTCGATGGTCTACGACCGCGAGATGGGCAACATGCGCACGCTGCTTGTCAGCCCGATGCCGCGTTGGTTTCTTCTTTCGTCGAAACTGATTGCCGGCACGGCGGTATCGCTGCTCCAGGTCTATGCCTATCTGATCATCGCCTATTTCTGGGAGATAGAGCCGCCGACGCCGTGGGGCTATCTGACCGTGCTACCGGCGCTGATCCTCGTCGGGCTGATGCTCGGCTCGTTCGGCCTGCTTCTATCGTCGCTGATCAAGCAACTGGAAAATTTCGCCGGTGTGATGAACTTTGTCATCTTCCCGATGTTCTTTGCTTCCTCCGCGCTCTATCCGCTGTGGCGCGTCAAGGAATCGAGCCCCTGGCTTTATTATGTCTGCCAAGCAAACCCGTTCACCCATGCGGTCGAACTGATCCGCTTCGCCTTCTACCAGCAGCTGAATCCGCAGGCGCTGGTTATCGTGCTCGGCTGCGGCATCCTCTTCATGGCAGGTGCCATCCTTGCGTATAATCCGGCGATCGGCCTTTCGCTGCGCCGCGCCGGCTAGTCCCTCGCGTAATGCGCCGACCTGGTGCTAGGCTAGCCTTATGCGAGAACGCGGCCGGGCAAATCTGGAGGAAGCGCGGAGCGTTCTGCGCGACCGCTTCGGCCACGAAAATTTTCGGCCGGGACAGGCGGAGATCATCGGCGCCGTTCTCGACGGCGACGACATTCTCGCGGTCCTTCCCACCGGTTCCGGTAAATCGCTGCTCTATCAATTGCCGGCGCTGCTTCTGCCATCGCTCATGCTCGTCGTGTCACCGCTCGTCTCGCTCATGCGCGATCAGGTACAGGGGCTTGTCGCGCTCGGCATTCCCGCCGCCACCCTGCATTCGGCAGCCGAACCGCATGAGACGGCCGAAGTGCTCGCGCGGCTTCGCAGCGGCAGTCTAAAGCTGCTTTACGTCGCGCCGGAGCGGCTCGATCAGCCGGCAATGATCGCGGCCTTGCGCGCCGCGCATCCGCAGATGATGGCCGTCGATGAAGCGCACTGCATCGCCCATTGGGGACACGAGTTTCGTCCCGAATATCGCGGTTTGCGCAAAGCGGCCGACGCTATCGGCGTCCGCCAGATCGTCGCAGTCACCGCGACCGCGGCGCCGCCGACGCGCACCGAGATTATCGCCAATCTTTTCGCCTCGCCGCCGCGCGTTTTTTCCGGCTCGTTCGAGCGGCCCAACCTCTCGCACCGCGTCGAGCGGCGCGGTGCGGGGTTGCGGCAGATTCAGCAATTCCTCGCAGAGCATGCGGGCCAGTCCGGCATCGTCTATTGCGCGACGCGCGAGAAGACCGATCGGCTTGCCCGGCAATTGCGCGCCGCCGGGTTCAGCGCACTCGCTTACCACGTCGCTCTCGACGGCGGCACGCGCCACGCGCACCAAGACGAATTCATTTCCGATAAAGGCGTCGTCATGGTGGCGACGATCGCCTTCGGCATGGGCATCGACAAAGCCGACGTGCGCTTCATCTGCCATGCCGATCTTCCGTCGTCACTTGAGACATACTATCAGGAGACCGGCCGTGCCGGCCGCGACGGTTTGCCGGCAGACACGCTTCTCCTCTATGCGCCGCAAGATTTTGGCGCGCGTCGGCTGCAGCTCGCGAGCATCGCCGATCCCGACCGCCAGCATGAGGCGGCAACGAAGCTGGCGCTTTTGGAAGAATTCTGCCGCGCGCCGACATGCCGACAGCAGATGCTTTTGCACGCACTCGGCGACCAGGGACGCCCGTGTGGCCGATGCGACAGTTGCCGCAAGGGATTTTTGCGATTGCGGCGGGCGGCGCGGCTGCCGTCGGCAGGCGCCTCTTATCTTGCAGACCGCGCGGCGCGGATTATCAACTCCATCATTGATGCGCGCGCGCCGGCGCAGGATGAGTCCTCGACGGCCGACACTCCCCCGCCGGTTGTTGCGCACCTTCCCCCGGAGCGCTTGCCGGCACTGACAATCGCGCAGCAGCGAGCGCTCTTGCGGATGAAATCCGTGCGCCTGTCGATTGCGCAGAAGCGGCGATGCTCGCCGGCGAGCCTCGTTCCGGACGCGGCGCTGCATGAAATCGCGCTTGCGAATTCCGCTTCGATCGATGCGATTCGCGCTGCCTTCACGCAGCATCAAATCGGCGATGATTCTCTCGTGCGGGCGTTTGCCGAACTCCTTCAAACCGAACTACAGAACATCTGAGCCGGAGTTTTCCCTTGGGGCCGCTACACGGCGTGACGATCATCGAAATGGCGGGTATCGGTCCCGGGCCGTTCTGCGCCATGCTGCTTGCGGACATGGGCGCCGAAATGATCCGCATCGATCGCATCGGCGGCAGCGATCTCGGCGTGTCCTCGACAAAGAGCACCGATTTCGTCGGCCGCAATCGCCGCTCGATCGCGCTCGATCTGAAGCGCCCGGAAGCGATCGAGATCGTTTTAAAACTTGTCGAGCGCGCGGACGCGCTGATCGAAGGCTTTCGCCCCAAGGTGATGGAGCGGCTTGGCCTCGGGCCCGACATTTGTCTCGCCCGCAATCCGCGTCTCGTCTACGGCCGTATGACCGGCTTCGGCCAGGAGGGGCCGCTCGCACAAGCCGCCGGCCACGACATCAACTACATCGCGCTGACCGGCGCGCTCGCGAGCATCGGCGAGCACGGACGCAAGCCGGTGCCGCCGCTCAACCTCATCGGCGACTATGGCGGCGGCTCGCTTTATCTCGCTATCGGCATTCTTGCCGGCGTTATAAATGCGCGGACCAGCGGCCGTGGCGACGTTGTCGATGCGGCGATGGTCGACGGCGCCGCGTCATTGATGACGATTTTCTACAGCCTGAAGGCGGGCGGGCGCTGGCACTGCGAACGCGGCGACAACATGCTCGACGGCGGCGCCCCATGGTACGATACGTACGAAACGCGCGACGGACTTTATCTCGCCATCGGCGCGATTGAGGCGAAGTTCTTTCGGGAACTGGCGCAGCGTATCGGTCTCAGTGCTGAAGACATGAAACGCCAGCACGATCGCGAATACTGGCCCGCGCTGCGCGCCAAGATGACGGCGATCTTCAAGACGCGTGCGCGCGCCCAGTGGTGCGCGCTGCTGGAAGGGACGGACTCCTGCGTGACGCCTGTGCTGACGATGGACGAAGCGCCGGATCATCTCCACATGGCTGCACGAAACGCGTTCGATCGCACGGGCGGCGCTCCGCGCCCGAATGCTGCGCCGCGTTTCCGCGAAGCCGGCAGCGCTGAGCTCGATGGCACACACGAACCCAGCAGCGATGCGGATGCGATTTTGCGCAAATGCGGCTTGCAAACTGAGCAAATCGGCGCACTGCGTGAGGCTCGGATCGTCGGCTGAGATTATCATTTGTTAATCAGTCTGCGCGCGAATGCAGCTTGAATTATCCTAAGTTAAAGCGCGCCTGTTCTAGCTCGAACTAGACCGGAACCTTTGTAGATGCTGCCCGTTTCGGGATCGGCAGCACCTTGGATATCTATCGGTATTCAATGGCAAATCTGCTTCGAATAGAAACAATCCGGATGAGGTGGGATGCAGCGCGCTGAATTGGAGGATTCACGGCGGGGCGGCAGCGCTCCGTCTCGGCCAGATTGCCTGCGACGGCGGCTCGGAATTAGCAAATGTCATAGATCTCGCCTGGCGGCGCCATGAGTGAGACCATTCTCATCACCGGCGGCGCGGGTTTCATCGGCCGCCAGGTGGTCAGGGAGGCGCTGCAACGCGGCAATCGCGTTCGCGTCCTCGATTCTTTTGTCGAACAAGTTCACGGCCGCACACCCGCCAAGCACGATATTTGGAACGACGCCGAGCTTCTCGTCGGCGATGTCCGCGATGCCGGTCTTCTTTCGCGCGCGCTTGCACGGGTCGACAGTGTTATCCATCTCGCCGCCGAGGTCGGTGTCGGCCAAAGCATGTATGAGATCGAGCGCTATGTCGGCGGCAACGATCTTGCCACCGCCGCTTTGTTCCAGGCGCTGATCGATCGTCCGGTGCGCCGCGTCGTGACTGCCTCCTCGATGAGCATTTACGGCGAAGGCCTGTACCGCACCGAAAACGGCGACGTGGTTGAAGACGCGGAACGCGGTATGCGCCGCGCCGGGCAATCCTACGATCCGCTTGATCGCAATGGCCGCCCCCTCTTCGCGGTGCCGACGCCGGAATGGAAGCGCCCGGCGCTCACATCGGTCTATGCGCTGACCAAATATGTGCAGGAGCGGTTGACGCTCACCGTCGCGCCGGCTTACGGAATCGAAGCCGCGGCGCTGCGGCTCTTCAACGTCTATGGCCCGGGCCAGGCGCTCTCCAATCCATATACCGGCGTGCTCGCGATCTTTGCCTCGCGGCTGCTCAACGGCGAACGTCCGATGGTATTCGAGGATGGCCAGCAGCGGCGCGATTTCGTGCATGTGAAGGACGTCGCGCGCGCCTTCCTGATCGCGCTCGAGCATCCGGGTGCCGTGGGCAATGTGTTGAATATCGGCAGCGGCCACTCGCGGACTGTCGAAGACATAGCAATCGGTTTGGCGCAAGCGATGGATCGCGAGCACTTGCTGCCCGAGATCACCGGCAAATTGCGTGCCGGCGATATCAGGCACTGCTTCGCCGCCGTCGGCAAAGCCGAGCAGGAGATCGGCTTTGTCGCGAAAGAGGATTTTTCCGCGGGACTCGCCGAACTCGCGGAATGGGTCGCAGAGCAGGACGCCGACGATCGAGTAGATCAGGCCCACCGCGAACTCGAAGCAAGAGGACTTGTCGCGTGACCGCGGCCGCGCCATCGCTTCTATCCACGCGCCCCGTTCTCGTCACCGGCGGCGCCGGATTCATCGGCGTCAACCTCGCCGACCGGCTGGCACGCGAAGGCTATTCCGTGTTGATTTTCGACTCGCTCGCGCGGCCGGGCGTCGAGGACAATCTCGAATGGCTGAAGAGTAGTCACGCCCACAAAATTTCGTTCGCTTGTTGCGATGTGAGAGATCGGACGGCGGTAAGTGAAGCGGTCCGCGATTGCCGGGCCGTTTTCCATTTTGCGGCGCAAGTTGCCGTGACGACGAGCCTTGTCGAGCCGCGCTTCGATTTCGACGTGAATGTCGGCGGCACGATTTCCTTGTTGGAATCGCTGCGCCTCAATAATCCGCGCGCGCCGCTGATCTTTGCGGGCACCAATAAAGTCTACGGCAATTTGAGCGACGTCGAGCTCGCACGCGAGGATGACCGCTACCTGCCGCAGGACGCACGCCTGCGCCGCCACGGTGTCGACGAATGTAGGCCGCTCGATTTCCACACACCCTATGGCTGCTCCAAGGGTGCGGCGGACCAATACGTTATCGATTATGCCCGCAGTTTCGGCCTGCTGACCGCGGTCATGCGCATGAGCTGCATCTACGGCCCGCACCAGATGGGCACGGAAGATCAGGGCTGGGTGGCGCATTTCGTCTATCGTGCGCTCGCTAGCGAGCCGATCACCATTTATGGCGACGGCTGTCAGGTGCGCGACGTGCTGCATGTCTTTGACGCGGTTGAGGCCTATCTCACGGCTTGGCGGAATATCGGGCATGTCGCGGGGCGCGCCTTCAATCTCGGCGGCGGCCCTGATAATGCGGTCAGCCTCAAACAGATTCTGCGCTTTATCGAATCGCGGCTCGGCCGGCGGGTCGATATCGAGCTTTCGGATTGGCGCGCCGGCGATCAGCGCTACTACGTCAGCGATACGCGCGCGGTCAGGAATGGGCTGAAACTTCCCGTGCCAAAACATTGGGAGGACGGCGTTACCGACCTGATCGCCTGGATATCCGAACGGAAAACAAATGTGCGCAGAGGCGTGCGACCCGCAGTATCGTCGAAAGCGGCGAGCGTAACGCCCAGAGGTGCGCGGCAGGTCACAACCCATGCCTGACATCCGTCTCCTGATAACGGCAGATGCCGCCGGCGGCGTCTGGACCTATGCTCTGGAAATGGCGCGCGCGCTGAGTGCGTACGATGTTGCAACGACGCTCGCCGTACTGGGAAATGCGCCGAGCGAATCGGAGCTCAGTCAGGCGCGATCAATTTCCGGGCTGGATATCGAACTCACGAACCTGCCGCTCGACTGGACGGCGGCGAATGCGTCCGAAGTGGCGGATGCCGGCGACAAAATCGCGGATTTGGCTCGGCGGCTTAATGTCGATCTTTTGCAGCTGAACGCACCCGCGCTTGCCGCAAGTGCGGCATTTCCGGTGCCGACCATCGGTGTCTTGCATTCTTGCGTCGCGACCTGGTGGGAGGCGGTTCACGGCAACGTCGCTCTACCGCCCGACCTCGCCTGGCGGGCCAAGCTTACCCGAGCCGGATTGAGCCGTGTCGATGTCGCGGTCGCGCCGTCGCAGGCGCTAGCGCGGCAAGCACAGCGGATTTACGCGCTGCCGCACATGCCGATCGTCATTCACAACGGACGCTCGAAGCCCGGGCTGGCGCGCCATGGCGCGCGCGACATTCCCGTCCTGACCGCCGGCCGATTGTGGGACGAAGGCAAGAATGTCGCGGCACTTGATCGCGCCGCCGAGCACCTTCCTTTCAAGATTTGCGCGGCCGGTCCGCTTACAGGACCGAACGGCGCGAGCGTTGAGTTCGATCGGCTCGATTGGCTCGGCATCCTCGATGCCGCTGGGCTGCAAGATATGATGGCGCGGACCGCGGTGTTCGTCTCACCTGCGCTTTACGAGCCGTTCGGGCTCGCGGTGCTCGAAGCGGCGCAGGCAGGTTGCGCTCTCGTTCTTTCCGACATCCCGACGTTCCGCGAATTGTGGGACGGCGCGGCTTTGTTTGTCGCCCCCGGTGATCTGCGCGCGCTTGCTGATGGCCTGACACGCCTGATCGAAGACGCCGCACTGCGGGCGCGGTTTGCCGATGCCGCGGAGTGGCGCGCCGCGCAATATACGATGGAGAAATCAGCGGAAAAACTCGTCGCGCTCATGCGCTCGCTTCTCGCCGAACCGCAGCAGCGCGCGTCATGAAATTCGTCTATTTCACGCACTCGCTCGCCTCGTGCTGGAACCACGGCAATGCGCATTTCCTGCGGGGCGTGATCCGCGAGTTGATCGCTGCCGGACATGACGTCGCGGTTTACGAGCCGGAAAGCAGCTGGAGCCTCAGCAATCTTTTGGCCGATGCCGGTGAGCAAGCGCTCGCCGCATACAAAGCGGCCTATCCCGAGCTGACCTCGCAAACCTATTCACGCGACATCGAGCTCGCGAGTGTAACGGCCGCCGCGGACGTGATCATCGTGCACGAATGGAACGACGAGTGGCTCGTCGCCGCGCTCGGGTCGCTGCGCAAAGCGCGTGGCCGGTTTCAGCTCCTCTTCCATGACACGCACCACCGTGCCGTCAGCGACCCCGCAGCGATGCGCGCATACGATCTCAGCGGCTATGACGGCGTCCTCGCCTTCGGCGAGGTGCTCGCTGACGTCTACCGCAAATGGGGCTGGGGCAATCGCGTCTTCACCTGGCACGAAGCGGCCGACATCAGGCATTTCCATCCCGTGGCGCGCGAAGGCGTGCGCGAGGGACTTGTCTGGATCGGCAATTGGGGCGACGACGAGCGCTCGGCCGAATTGCAGCAGTTTTTATTCGAGCCCGCGCGCGCCGCCGGCTTGCGGCTCGACATTTATGGCGTGCGCTATCCCGCAGACGCGCTCGACCTGATCCGTGCTGCCGGCGCGCATTATTGCGGTTTTTTGCCGAATGCGCGCGTCCCCGAACTATTCGCGCGGCACATCGCAACGGTGCACGTCCCGCGGCGGTTTTACGTCACCGCGCTGCCGGGCATTCCAACCATTCGCGTCTTCGAGGCGCTCGCCTGCGGCATCCCTTTGATCTGCTCGCCTTGGGAGGATCGCGAAAATCTGTTCCGACCGGGCCGCGATTATCTCGTTGCGCACGACCGCGCAGAAATGACGCGGCATTTGCGCGCGCTGGCGCGCGATCCGGAGCTGCGTCAAGAGCTTGCCGCCAACGGCCTGGCGACCATCCGTGCGCGCCACACCTGCGCACATCGCATGCAAGAACTCCTGGCGATCGTCGCCCGTCTCAAAGGTGCACCTGAGCTGGAGGCGGTCGCATGAAAATCGCCTTTTACGGCTCGAGCCTCGTCTCATCATACTGGAACGGCGCCGCAACCTATTACCGCGGCATCATCCGCGATCTCGCGCGACGCGGCTACGACATCACCTTTTATGAACCCGATGCTTACGAGCGACAGTCGCATCGCGACATCGAGCCGCCGGAATGGTGCCGCGTTATCGTCTACCCCGCAACCATCGACGCCATGAAGGACGTGGTTGCACGTGCCGCGGACGCCGACACCGTCGTCAAGGCGAGTGGCGTCGGCGTGTTCGATCACGAATTGCTCGAAGGCGTAATGGATGCGGCGCGCCCCGATGCGATGCGCATCTTCTGGGATGTCGACGCGGCGGCCACAGTGTCCGAGCTGCGTGAGCATCCGGATCATCCCCTACATGCAGTGCTGCCCGATCTCGACGCGGTACTGACCTATGGCGGCGGGCCCCCTATCGTCGCCGCCTACGAATCGTTGGGCGCGCGCGCGTGCAGACCGATCTACAACGCCCTCGATCCCGACACGCATTATCCCGTGCCGCCGAGCGACAAATTCAACTGCGATCTCGCGTTCCTCGCCAATCGCCTGCCCGATCGCGAGCGCCGCGTCGAGGAGTTCTTCCTAAGTGCCGCGGAGCAACTGCCCGGTCGCTCGTTCCTGCTCGGCGGTGCCGGCTGGGAAGACAAGGCGAAGCCGGCAAACGTGCGCTATATCGGGCATGTCTCGACGCGCGATCACAACGCATTCAACGCAACGCCTCTCGCGGTCTTGAACGTCGCGCGCGACAGCATGGCGAGCCTCGGCTACTCGCCGGCAACGCGCGTATTCGAGGCGGCCGGCGCCGCGGCGTGTATCGTCACCGATGCCTGGGAAGGTGTGGAATTGTTTCTGCAGCCGGGTCGAGAGATTCTCGTGGCGCGCGACGGCAAGGATGTCGCGGCCTTAGTCGGCGAGCTGACGCCGGGTCGCGCGGCGGAGATCGGCAAACGCGCCCTCGCGCGCATCTTACGTCAGCACACGTATGCGCACCGCGGCGCGGAGGTGGATGCGTTCTTCCGCACGTTGCGCGGCGCCAACCGCGCGCGGGAGAGCGGGCGGTTCAAACGAGCGGCGGCGGAGGGCGTCTTTTGAGACTGGTTGTCTTTGGTCTCACTCTATCTTCCTCGTGGGGCAACGGCCACGCGACGACCTATCGTGCGCTCTTGAAGGCGTTTGCGGCGCGCGGCCATGACGTGACGTTTTTTGAACGCGATGAATCCTGGTATGCCGATAATCGCGATCTCGGCGAGCCCGATTTCTGCCGGCTGATTCTATACAAGGGTCTGAACGACCTCGCCCGCTTCGGAAAGCGCATAGATCAGGCCGACGCGATCGTCGTCGGCTCCTTTGTGCGCGATGGCATCCCACTCGCCAAAAAGCTCTGCGCCCGCCGCGACGGTGTGACCGCCTTCTACGACATCGATACGCCTGTGACGATGGCGAAGCTCACACGCGGTGAATGCGACTACATCTCCGCGGACGTGATGCCGCAGTTCGATGTTTATTTCTCGTTCACCGGCGGGCCGTTTCTGAAATGGATCGAAAACCGCTACCGCGTCAAGCGGGCGGTGCCGCTCTATTGCTCGGTTGATGAAATGCTGTATCGGCCGATTTCCGCCAAACCAAAATGGGACTTGAGCTATATCGGCACTTACAGTCCCGACCGCCAGCCCACATTGGCCCGGCTGCTGATCGACACGGCGCGCAAACGGCCGGGTATGAAATTCGCCGTTGCCGGCCCGCAATATCCCGATGGCATCGCCTGGCCGGACAATGTCGAGCGCATCGACCACGTCGCGCCCGACGATCACCCGGCTTTCTACGCCGCCTCGCGCTTCACCCTCAACGTGACGCGCTGCGACATGATCGAGGCGGGCTATAGTCCGAGCGTGCGTCTGTTCGAGGCCGGCGCCTGCGGCTGCCCGGTTCTCTCCGACGCTTGGAACGGGCTCGAGACATTGTTCCGGCTCGGCCGCGAGATCGTCATCTGCGCCGATACCGCCGATGCGCTTGCGGCACTCGATATGCCAGAGGCGACGCGGTGCGGCATCGCCAAGGCGGCGCGCGCACGCGTTCTTGCCGAGCATACGGGCGAGCATCGCGCGCGCGAGCTCGAGGCCTATTTTATTTCCGCCGGGGCGCGGAGTTCCGACAGGCGGATAGAAGCGGAACTCAGGGAGAGCGTGGCGTGAGCAAGCGCAAGCTCAGGGTTGGCATTGTCGGCGTCGGCAATTGCGCGTCTTCCTTCGTGCAGGGGCTGAGCCACTACGCCGAGGCGCGCAGCAATGTGCCGGTTCCGGGCCTGATGAATGTGGAGCTCGGTGGCTATCACATCGGGGATATCGAGCTGAGTTCCGCCTTCGACATCAACAGGACGAAAGTCGGCAAAGATGTTGCCGAAGCAATTTTCGCCCTGCCGAACAATACGCATCGGTTCGCCGCACCGAGGCCGACTGGAATAAAGGTCGGCCGCGGCCCGACTCTCGACGGACTTGGCACGTATTTGCGCGGGAGGGTCGAGGAATCCGACGCCGAGCCGATCAACGTACAGCGCGCCCTGCAGGAGAGCGAGACCGAGATTGTCGTCTCCTATCTTCCGGTCGGCTCGCAAAGGGCGACGGAATTTTATGCGGAGCAGGCGCTCGAAGCGGGATGCGCCTTCGTCAACTGCATCCCGGTATTTATTGCGTCGGAACCCAAATGGCGTACCCGTTTCGCCGAACGTCGGCTGCCGATCATCGGCGACGACATCAAGAGCCAGGTCGGTGCAACGATCGTTCATCGCGTGCTGGCGAATCTTTTCAAGACACGCGGCGTGCAGATCGATCGGACCTATCAGCTCAATGTCGGCGGCAATGCCGATTTTCTCAACATGCTCGAACGCAGCCGTCTCGAATCAAAGAAGATTTCCAAGACGCAGTCGGTCACCAGCCAGTTTGACATCCCAATCGCGCCGGAAAACATCCATGTCGGCCCCAGCGACTATGTACCGTGGCTCGAAGACCGCAAGCTCGCTTTCATCCGGCTTGAGGGCACGACATTTGGCGGCGTTCCACTTAATATTGAGCTGAAACTCGAAGTCTGGGATTCGCCGAATTCCGCCGGGGTGGTCATCGACGCGGTGCGTTGTGCCAAGATCGCGCTTGACCGCGGCATCGGCGGCGCGCTCACGGGGCCCTCGAGTTACTTCATGAAGTCGCCGCCGATCCAATTCAGCGATGATGAAGCGCGCATCCGGGTCGAGCGCTTCATCGACGGTGTCGATGAGGACGGGCGGTGAGCACGACGTTCCATTTGGCCCGCCACGGCGAGCACGATCAGGTTGATCGCACGCTCTGCGGGCGAATGCCGGGCGTGACGCTGAACGCTAGGGGCAAAGAGCAGGCACGCGCCGCCGGAAGACGGCTCGCGGACTTGCGGCCGTTGCGCATTCTGACGAGCCCGCTCGAACGCGCACGGCAGACCGCCGACATTATCGGTGAGCAGACAGGCTGCCCGATCGAGAATGCTGAGGCACTGCAGGAGATCGATTGCGGCGAATGGACCGGCAAAGCCTTCGACGACCTGCATAGGGACCCGCGTTGGAAGGATTGGAATGAGGCGCGGTCCGTTACGCGCCCGCCCGGCGGCGAGATGATGATAGAAGTGCAGGCACGTGTCGTCAGCTACCTCGAACGATTGCGCCGCCTTTATCAGAGCGGGCGGCTCGTCCTCGTCAGCCATTCCGACGTGATCAAGGCAGCCATTCTCTTCCATCTCGGCATGTCGCTCGATCTCTTCTCCCGCATCGAGCTCGCGCCCGGATCGGTTTCGACGCTGATCGTCGGCGATTGGGGCGCCAAGCTCGTGTCGCTGAACGAGACCTCAACATGAAGATCGTCGTGTTCGGTCTGACGATTTCCTCGTCTTGGGGTAACGGACATGCAACGCTCTGGCGCGGCTTTGCACATGCCTGCGCGACGCGCGGCTATCGCTTCAAGTTCTTCGAGCGCGATACGCCATATTATGCGCTGAACCGTGATCCCTATCCGGAATATGGAGAGACCATTCTGTACGAGGATTGGGAAAGCATCCGCGGTGACGCCGCGCGCGCGTTGGTGGATGCCGATGTAGCGATAGTTTCGTCTTACTGCCCCGACGGCATTGCTGCAAGCGAGCTCGTTTGCGAGACGCCGCGTCCGGTGTCCGTGTTTTACGATCTCGACACTCCGGTAACTTTGGCGAAGCTTGCGCGTGGTGAGAGGACGACCTATATCGGACCGCGCAAGCTCGCAGATTTCGATCTTGTTCTGAGTTTTACCGGGGGACCCGTTCTCGAGGCGCTGCGCGATAAGCTCGATGCGAAGCGTGTGGCGCCGCTCTATGGCCATGTCGACCCGGATCAGCATTACCGCACCGCGCCGCGCGATCAGTATGCCAGCGACTTCTCCTACCTCGGCACCTATGCCGCTGATCGGCAGAACGCACTGAATACTTTTTTCGTCGAGGCCGCACGCGTGCGGTCACAAGCCAAGTTCGTCATCGCAGGCGCGCAATACCCGCTCGATTTCCCCTGGACCGACAACATTTATTTCGTCCGCCACCTGCCGCCGTCTGAGCATTCGGCGTTCTTTTCCGCGTCGGCGCTGACGCTGAACATCACGCGCGCCGATATGGCGGCGAACGGCTGGTGTCCCTCCGGGCGCTTGTTCGAAGCGGCTGCGTGTGAGACGCCGATCGTATCGGACTGGTGGGACGGGCTCGATCATTTTCTTGCGCCTGAATCGGAAATAGTCGTCGTAGGAACGACCGAAGACGCGCTTGCGGCGCTCGACCTCGACGATGCGACAAAGCGACGGATCGGACGCGCCGCCCGCGACCGCATTCTGGCGGAGCATACGAGCGCAATCCGTCTCGCCGAGTTCGAGCGGCATGTCGGCGCGGCGCGCTCGCCCTCGCCGCCGCGCCTTGTAGATGCGGAGAGCGCGTGATGTGGGGCATTGTTCCCGCCGCTGGGAAGGGAAGCCGCATCCAGCCGCTTGCCTTTTCGAAGGAGCTGCTTCCGGTCGGCAGCCGCCTTGATGGCGGGCTGGAACGACCATGCGCCGTCAGCGAATACCTTCTCGAGCGCATGGTGCTCGCCGGCGCCGATAAGATTTGCTTCGTCATCTCGCCCGGAAAATCCGACATCATGGAATATTTTGGCGCGAGCTATGCCGGCGCCGCGATTGCCTATGTCGTGCAGCCGCAAGCCGCGGGCTTGTGCGACGCGTTGTTTCGTGCGGCGCCGCTGGTCACGCCGGAAGAAAAGGTTGTCGTTGGACTACCCGACACGATCTGGTTTCCCGACCATGCCCTGCGCGAATTGCCCGACGATCGCCTAGCACTATTGCTGTTCCCGGTCGACAATCCGGAGGTGTTCGACGCCGTCTCAACCGAGCGCGACGGACGTGTCCAGGCGATCGAAGTAAAAGCCGCGCGGCCGCAATCGCATTGGATTTGGGGCGCGTTCAAGATGCCGGGGCACGTCCTTCACGCGCTGCACGCGCTGTGGAGAGCGCGTGCCGAGAAGGACGAATACTTTGGCACGCTGGTGAATGCATATCTCGCCGGCGGCGGCCGCGCGCAGGGCCTCAAGGCGGGAAGCGATTATGTCGACGTCGGCACGCTCGGGGGCTATCGCGCCGCCATTCAGCTGCTCGACCGGATGGGTGCGGATGCGGCGCCACGCGGGCGCGATTCCCGCTTTGTCGAAAAGCTCCTGGAAAATGCCGGAGCCGCACGGTGAGCACGCAAGTTCTGGATCGCGACCGGACGGGCGAGCGCATCAGAGCCCTCGGGCCGTGGTTCCACAACATGAATCTCAACGGCGTATGGACCGCGCCGGACCACCCGCTCGGCGATTATCCGGCCATAAAATGGCGGCGGTTCGCCCACGCGATTCCGGCCGATCTCTCCGGCAAGAGCGTGCTCGACATCGGTTGTAACGGCGGCTTCTACTCGATCGAGATGAAGCGGCGGGGCGCCCGGCGCGTCGTCGGCATCGATCACGACGCCGATTACCTTGCGCAGGCGCGCTTTGCCGCCGAGGTGCTGGCGCTCGACATCGACTTCCGGCAGTTGTCGGTGTTCGATGTCGCGCTTCTCGGCGAGCGCTTCGATGTCGTTATCTTTATGGGGGTGCTTTATCACCTGCGTCATCCGCTTCTCGCGCTCGATCTGATCCGCGCGCATGTCGCCGGTGACATCTTGATCTTCCAGTCGATGCAGCGCGGCAGCAAAGATATCGCTGAAATCGCCGAGGATTATCCGATCACCGAAAGCGGGATTTTCGATCGGCAGGATTATCCGAAACTGCACTTTATCGAGCATCGCTACGCGCATGATCCGACCAACTGGTTCGTCCCGAATCGTGCCGCCGCCGAAGCCATGCTGCGCAGCGCCGGCTTCGGGATCGAGCAACATCCGGAGGAGGAAGTTTATATCTGCCGCTGCGGCGTGCCGCCGCCGGATGCCGCCGTCTACCCGCCGCGGGGAGGCGCGCGATGATCGAAGCAGCGATGATCTGGAACGAGCCCAACAACAAATCGCATTGGGATCCGGAGATCGATCCCGGTTGGGAAAAGTTTGCCGAGATGACGCGGCTTGCCGCTCGGGCCATACATGAAGCCAATCCCGACATCTCCAAGGTGCTCGGCGGCATGTCGCCGATCGATCCTTTGTTCGTGCAGAACCTTGCGGCCAAGGGCGCGCTCGACGACATTGATGTCGTCGCGGTGCATGGATTTCCGCTCGATTGGAATCTGTGGCCGCTGAAGGATTGGCCAAAAAAAATCGGTGAAATTCGCGCCGTCATCGACAAGCCGATCTGGGTGTCGGAGGTCGGCGTCTCGAGCTTCGGTGCAGAAGAAGTGCAGGATTGGGGTCTGGCGCGGACCGCCGAACTGCTTATCGACTGCGTGCCGCGCATCCACTGGTACTCGCTTTGCGATCTGCCGCAGGCTTGGGGCGCGACCACGCGGCACAAAGAAGCGGAAGGCTCCTCCTATTACCGGCATTTCTATATGGGCCTTTTGCGTGAGGATGGCTCGCAGAAGCCCGCTTTCGATACGTTCCGGCGCTTCACGCCGCAGCTCGGTCTGTGTCAGTGGTTCCATTTCGAGGACCCGCGCCTCGATTCCTCCGTCGCGCGGATGAAGGAGCTCGGCGTCACGTATCTGCGCACCGGCCTCTCCTGGGCCGACTCTTTCCGCCCCAGCGCGCTCGATTGGTTCGATCGCCAGATGGAAGCGCTTGCCAGTTTCGAGGTCACGGTCACCTTCTGCTTCACGCCGGAGCATCGTGGGATTGCGCCGCATCACACGAGCGCACCGCTCGTGCCGGAAGAATTCGCCGAATTCTGCGCGGCGATGATCTCGCGCTATGCGCGCCGGAGCCTGTCAGCGGCGGCGGAGTAGCCGCATGGCACTTGCTGTTTTGCAGGTCGCCTTTCCCTTCGCGCCGGTCGGGGCCGATGCCGTCGGCGGCGCCGAGCAGATTCTTTCGGCCTGCGACGCGGCCGTAGTGCGGGCGGGATACCGCTCGATTGTCGTTGCGTGCGAAGGCTCACGCACCTGCGGCGAGCTGGTCGCGGTGCCGCGCGTCTCGCGCGCCGACGATCCCCACGTGCGGGCGGCTGCGCATGACGCACACAGGGAAGCGATCGAGAATGCGATCGCCAAGTTTGGCGTCGATATCGTCCATTGTCATGGAATCGATTTCGACGCGTATCTTCCGGCGGAAGGGGTGAACGTGCTCGTCACCCTGCACCTTGATCCTCAGGCCTATTCGGTGCGCGGTCTAAACACCGAACGTGCCGGCACATTCTTCAATTGCGTTTCGCGCAGCCAGCATGCGCGCTGCGCCAAGGTGCGGAATCTGCTGCCACCGATCGCAAACGGCGTCGATGTCGATGAATTGCAGCCCGACCCGCAGACACGACGTGCTCATGCGCTTGTTCTCGCCCGCATCTGTCCGGAGAAGGGCATTCACCTCGCGATCGTATCGGCAAAGAAAGCGGAGGTCGATCTCATCATCGCCGGAGAGATTTTTCCCTACTCCGATCACCAGCGTTATTTCGCCGAGCACGTGGAGCCGCTTGTCGACGCTCGCCGCGTCTTCGTCGGGCCAGTGGAGTTTGCGGAAAAGCGGAAGCTGTTGCAATCGGCGCGCTGCCTGCTGGTTCCCTCGCTCATCGAGGAGACGAGTTCTCTTGTCGCAATGGAGGCGCTCGCCTGCGGAACACCGGTCGTTGCTTTCAGACGAGGTGCGCTACCCGAGATCGTCGAGGACCGCGTGACCGGGTTTCTAGTCGACAATGGGAATCAGATGGCTACTGCGATCGTCAATGTGAATTCGCTGAGCGCGGCCGATTGCGTCGGCACTGCATGCCGGCGGTTCAACGCTGCGCGTATGGCTCGCGAATATATCGACGTTTATGAGAAGCTCGCCGAGGCTCAATTAGCCCGGCGACAGATGCGCCGCGCCGCGTCATGAGTGTAGAGGCGCAAACGATCGACACAGCCGAAGCGCTCAATGCGATCAGCGCTGCCTGGCGTGATTTATGGCGACGCGCACGCGCGGCGACCATTTTCCAACACCCTGATTGGCTCATCCCCTGGTGGCGGCATTTCGCGCCGGGAGAGCTCGCCTCCATCGCGCTCTGGCGCGGCGATAATCTCGTCGGCCTCGCGCCTCTTTATCGGGAGCAGGCGACCCGTCGTCTGCTGCCGCTCGGCATATCGCTCAGCGACTATCTCGATGTGCTGATCGCAAAAGAGGATAGCGCCTCCATCCTTCGCGAGATGGAGCGACGGATCGCGCAAATATCCTGCGCCAGCGAAATCTGCTTTCCGGATGTGGCACCGGATGCAATGGTCCTCCGCTTGGCAGCGAACGAACTGGTGGACAGCAAAAGCCCCGGCCAGCTCGCGCCCGAGCTTGCCCTCGGCGCCGCCGACAACCCGCTCAAAAATGTTCCCGCACATCAACGGCAAAATTTGCGCACGGCGGAAAATCGCGGGCGCAGGCGCGGATGCATGATCAGAGAGGTGAAACCGGAAGAATTAACGAGCTTCCTGCCGGCGCTCCTGCAGCTTCATTCCGCCCGCCGCCGCGAACTCGGCGATGCGGGTCTTGCCGATGACCCCCGTGTGCCTCCCTTCTTTGCGGACGCTTTTGGTAAGCTCTCCCATGCAGGCCTTCTGCGCGCCTATTCGCTGAGCTGCGAAGAGCGCTTCATCGGCGGCTATGTCGGTTTCCTGCACGCGGACCGCGCCTGCTATCATTTCGGCGGGTTCGATCCGGCATTCTCGTTCGAGAGTCCCGGCACGGTTCTGATCGGCCATGCGATGCGCCGCGCTGCCGCCGAAGGCGCACAAAAATTCGATTTCCTGCGCGGCGGCGAGCCCTACAAATACGCTTGGGGCGCGCGCGATCGCCAGCTTCTTTCGGTGACGCTCACGCGGCAGTTCAGCCATGCCGACCTCATCTCCTGATTGGCTCCGTGGATATCCCCAGTCATTGCGGGACACTCTGGACGCGGCGCTTCGCGGCACTCTTGCGCCCCCGATCGTTCTCACCCGGCTTTTTCTGGCGCTGCATGACACAGCCCGCATCTTATCGCTGTTGTCTGAAGTCGTATCGGACCGACGTGCTGCGGGAGATCGGGACGGCGCGCGAGGAATTGAGGCCGTTCACGCTCTCGCATTGCGCGACCCCACGGCGCTCGATGAGATGCGCCGTGTTCTCGCCATTCTGCACGGCGACTCGCAATCGCGTGAAGCAACAAATCCCTCCGCCATCGCGACTGCCTTCGATAAAGCGGCCGAGCTGTCGCCGGCCGCAAGCGTCGCGCTTTATTCGCTCGGCGATCCCGCCCTGCTCCAGAGCGCGACGCACGAACTCGTCGCTTTGCTGCGCGATCGCGAGCTGATCTCGCGTAGAACCCGGGTGCTCGAGATCGGCTGCGGTATCGGCCGCTTCGCGCAGGCGCTTGCGAGCGAGGTTACGTTTTTCATTGGAATTGACGTCTCATGCAACATGATTCGCCTCGCCGAGGAGCGCTGTGTCGGTCTGCCGAATGTCACGCTGTCGGTCACTTCCGGAAACGACCTTCGCGATTACCTCGGCGCGAGCTTCGATCTCGTTCTCGCCGTCGACTCGTTTCCGTACATCAACGCCGCAAGCTCCGGCCTCGCGGATATCCATATAAACGAATCCGCCCGGGTCCTCGTGCCTGGAGGAAGCCTCGCCATCTTCAATTTTTCCTACGAAGACGATTTCGACATGAGCCGCGACAGGCTGACGCGCCTTGCCGCTGCCGCGGGGCTCGACCTCGCCGCTGCGGAAGCGGCCCCGCTGCGCCGCTGGGATGGCAGCTTTTTCTATATGCGAAAGCAAGGCCGAGCTGCATAAATTGCCCTTGCCCGGCGCGGCCGCGCCGCTATGAACCTTGTTATCTCCAAGGACGAATTGATGACGGACGGCTCCGGCGAGGCCACAAGCCTCAGCCATAAAGAGATTCTCTCGATCATTTTTGGTCTTCTGCTGGCGATGCTGCTCGCCGCACTCGATCAGACGATCGTTGCGACGGCGATGCCGACGATCGGCCGCGATCTGCACGATCTCGAGCACCTTCCCTGGATCGTCACTGCCTATCTGCTGGCCTCGACTGCGGTGACGCCGCTCTACGGCAAACTCAGCGACATTCACGGCCGCCGCTCCGTCCTTCTCGCGGCGATCTCGACTTTTATTATCGGTTCCGTCGCCTGCGCTCTGGCGCCTTCGATGTTCATCCTGATTTGCGCCCGCGGGCTGCAGGGTATCGGCGGCGGCGGATTGATTTCCCTCGCGCAGACGATCATCGCCGATATCGTTTCGCCGCGAGAACGCGGGCGCTACCAGGTCTATATCGCAAGCGTCTTCATAACATCCAGCCTGAGCGGTCCGGTTCTCGGCGGCTTCTTCGCCGAGCATGTGCATTGGTCAGCGATCTTCTGGATCAACGTGCCGCTCGGCCTCGGTGCATTCGCCATGACGTATTCGAAACTGAAGCAACTGCCGCGCCATGAGCGGCCGCACCGGCTCGATATTATCGGCGCGGTTTTCCTGGTTTTCGCATCAACAAGTCTGCTGCTCGCGTTGAGCTGGGGCGGCGTGCATTACCCGTGGTTCTCCTGGCAGATTTTTGCATTGATTGCTTTGTCGATTGCGTTCTGGGCGGCCTTTTTCGTCCACACACAAATGGCCAGCGAGCCGCTGATCCCGATCAGTGTTCTGCACAATCAAGTCGTACGGACAGGAACGCTTTCGGCCAGTCTTGCCATGGGGACGTTCATCGGTCTGTCGATCTTTATGCCGATCTATTTCCAGGGCATCGTCAAACTGTCGGTCAGCGGTTCCGGACTGGCGCTGATCCCGTTGATGGCTGGAACTGTTGTCGGTGCGACGATATCGGGCCGCTCGATGACGCATATCTCGCATTACAAACGCCTGCCGCTCATCGCGCTGATCTTCTCGCTGAGCGCAACGGCGATGATGGCGTTCGCAGAGCGCTATCCGTTACCGCTCATCGAATTGCTGCTGGCCACGATCAGCATCGGCCTCGGCACAGTTCTCCCCGTTACGACCGTGGCGATCCAGAATGCCGTCCATCTGCATGAACTCGGCACGGCGACAGCGAGCATGAATTTCTTCCGTCAGCTGGGCGGCGCCTTCATCGTCGCGATTTTCGGCACGATCGTGCTGAACGGAGCCGGAATCTCTGGAACCGAGATGGCGCACGGCATCGTCGAGACGCCAGAACTCGTGAGCGCCTTCCGTGCGGTTTTCCTGACGGCAGCCGGCGGCGTGCTCGGTTGCCTGCTTTTCCTGATGCGGATGGAGGAAAAGCCGCTACAGGAGCGCCGCCCTGACCTTTTGGCCGAAACGGGGGCCGAGCTTACGCCGCAAGAAGAGTAAGCGCGCTCACGCGGCTTCGCTGCTCGGACCCGATCCGCCATCGTCCTGCAGCATTGGCGTAAGTGCGGCGCGCACGCGCTCGAATTCCTTTTCGAGCATTTTCATGCATTGGGCGCCGGAGGCGGCGATCTCCTGGGCATCGAGATCGCGCCACGCTAGGCACATGCGATAGACGTTCTGCGCGCCGACATTGGCGGCACAACTCCGCAATGCATGGGCCTGCTCACGGAACGCCTTCTGATCGCGCTCAGCGACCGCGGCAGCGAGACTTGCAAGCACCAATGCAGCATCGGCAACGTATTGCGCGACGATGTCACGCATGAAATCGTGGCCTCCGAGCTTCTCGAGATCGCCGAGCGCGCGCGCGTCGAGCGGCTCGGGCGAGAGCTCCGGCAATTCCCGTGCGGGTGTGGCGCGCGATTCCGGGTTCGGCGCGTCGGTGCTGCGACCGGTCCGCGCGATGAGCTGCCTGACTGAGCGCGCCAGTTTGTCGGGGACAATCGGTATCGTGACGATCGCATCTATGCCGGATGCTTCCGCATCCGCGATTTGGTCGATCGTGAGCGCCAGAACCGGTATTCCCTTGCCGCGGCAGACTTCGCAAACCTCCCGCAGGGCAGAAGATCCGATGCTTCCGCCGAAAGCTGCTCCGAGGATCAGCAGGTCGAACTTGCCGGTTTGCAGCGCCTTCTCGGCTCCGGCTTCGCTGGCAACGCAAACCGCCACGATACCTGATTTGGCGAGACTCTTTTCGACGATCGTTTGCATTGTGCGGCTCGCCTCGACGACGAGAGCAACCAGCCTGGAGTGGCACTCAGGCGAGGGAATATCCGACGCCTGTGGCAGCGCGTCCGGCGCGCCGGGAGCAGGCTTGGGCACCATTTCTCGGGACGGCTGCGTCAGCAGGTATGATCTTCCGTCCCATGTTCGCCGGGTGACCGCGTGATTGGCAGAAAGAACATGGCCGCGCTCACGCGCTGCGCGCGAGGGGAACGTCACCTGCGAGCACCTGCTGGAATTGCGCCGCAGGCATTGGACGGCCGAAATAGAAGCCCTGCACTTCGTCGCAGCCTTCTTCACGCAGTTTGGCGAGCTGGTCTGCAGTCTCCACCCCTTCGGCAACCACTGCCAGTTCGAGACTATGACCCAGCGTCACAATGGCGCGCACGATCGCTGCGTCATTCGCATCCTGCACCATGTTGCGGATGAAGCTCTGGTCGATCTTGATGCGCGTCACCGGCAGCCGCTTGACGTAGCTCAGGGAGGAATAGCCCGTACCGAAATCGTCGATGGAAATGCTGACGCCGAGATCGAGCAATTGCCGCAGGTCGTGGGCGACGGACTCGAGATCCTCCATCAGGATGCTTTCGGTCAGCTCCAGATCGAGGCGGTGCGGGTCGAGCCCCGACTCGGCGAGCACTTGCGCGACGAGGAGCGGCACCGAGCGGCGGCGGAACTGAATCGGCGAAAGATTGACGCTGACGCGTGGCCGGCCGAGCCCTTTGCGCTGCCATTTCTTCGCCTCGCGGCAGGCCTCGCGCAGCACCCCCTCGCTGATCGGCAGGATGAGACCGTTCTCCTCCGCGCGCGACAGGAATACGCCGGGCCCGACAATGCCGAGGCCGGGCCGGTCCCAGCGCAACAGCGCCTCGGCGCCGACGACGCGACCGCTCGCGAGATCGATCTGCGGCTGATAGAACAAAAGAAACTGGTCTTCGGCGACCGCGGTCCTCAGTTCGGCGTCGAGATTGGCCGCGTGGCGCGCCCGCGCCTGCATGTCGGCGGCATAAAAGCAGAACGCATTGCCGCCTTCGGCCTTGGCCTTGTACATCGCCAGGTCGGCGTTCTTCAGGAGGTCCTCGGCATCGGCGCCGTCGGCGGGATGCACGGCGATTCCGACGCTCGCCGTCGCCGTAACGCGGCCGCCCTCGAAACCGGTGAAGCTCTGCACGACTTCGGTGATGCGGCGCGCGAATTCGGCCGCGTCGTCGCTGCTCGAGACGCTGGTCTGCAGGATGGCGAATTCGTCGCCGCCGAGCCGGGCAAGGATATCGGCCTCGCGCATCTGGATCTGTAATTGCTGGCCAACCATTTTGAGGAAGCGGTCGCCGGCCGAATGGCCGAAAAGATCGTTGACCGCCTTGAAGCCGTCGAGATCCAGGAGATGCAGCGCGAACAGCTGATCGCCACGACGCGTGCGAGTGATCAGGTTGCGCAGGCGTTCCTGCAAGAGGGTGCGGTTCGGCAGGTCGGTCAACGGGTCGTGATGCGCAAGATGATGTAAGTGCGCCTCATTCTCCTTGCGGCCGGTTATGTCGAGCGAGCTCGTCAGAACGCCCGTTACCTTATTCTCGTTGTCCTTCAGCGGCGATTTCGTCGTGACGAAGAAGCGCTTGCGGCCGGAATCGTCGGTGAGCTCTTCTTCAAAGCTCGGCAGCGCGGTCCCCGTCTCGAACACCATGCGATCGAGCGCCATGCTGCGCGCGCCGCTTTCCTCGCCGAGCATGAGCGATGCCGGCTTGCCGACACAGTCGATATTATCCAGGCCGAAGAACTTCGTCTGGCACGCATTGACGAAAAGGATTCTGCCGTCGTGACCGCTGGCGCTGATCATGACCGGCAGCGTGTCGATGACTTGCACGAGCCGCTCGGATGAATCGCGCAGCACCATCTCGCGCGAGCGCTCGCTGTGCTCGAGCTCGCGCTCCAATGTGTCGGCGCGCTCTGCGAGCAGCAGCTGATGCTTGCGCAGGGTCAACAGATTGCGCGCACGCGTGACGAATTCGTAGTGATCGACCGGCGAATTCAAAAAATCCGTGGCGCCGGCATCGAGGGCCTTCAGGCGGAAGCTTCGCTCTTCGTAGACGGTTATGACGACGACGGGAATCTCGGAGCCGTGCTCCATTGCCCGAAAACGCCGGATGAACTCGGCGCCGTCGAAATGCGGCATTCTATAATCGGTGACGATGAGATCGGGCGTGTTGTTCTGCAGCCAGTCCAGCGCTTCGAGTGGGTCGCCAAACGACTGGACCTCGACGCCCGGCTCGATCGAGGCGGCGAGTTTGGCAAAAATGTTCCGGTTCGTTACGCGGTCGTCAACGATTACGATGATCGACATCGGTTCCCACCCGCCCGTGGGGCTCCGCCTTTGCTGGCGGCCCAATCGACACAATGGCCCGATATCATTAAGGGAATCCGACTGAGCCGGCGTTTGGCCAAGCCGCGCGGTGGTAAAAACGCCGGTTTAGTGAGGGCTTTCTTGGAGATCAGCGACCTCTCGGCCGTCGAGCTTGCCGAGCGCTTTGCGAGCCGCGCCCTCTCGCCGGTCGAGGCATTGGATGCGGTGCTCGCCATCGTCGAGCGCTGGGAGCCCCACCTGCAGGCAACCTATGCCTTTGATCCTAAAGGCGCTTACGCCGCCGCCCGCGCCGCGGAGAAACGCTGGCGCGAGGGTCAAGCGCTGAGCCCGGTCGACGGGGTTCCGGTCACAGTCAAGGAGAACATTGCCTCGAAAGGCGTGCCCGTGCCGCTCGGGACGCTCGCCACCGCGCTTGTGAAGGCCGCTGAGGACGCCCCGCCGGCCGCGCGCCTTCGAGAAGCGGGTGCGGTTATTTTTTCGAAAACGACGATGCCCGATTACGGCATGCTTTCGTCGAGTCTGTCGAGCTTTCACCCGCTGACGCGCAACCCTTGGGATTTGACGAGGACGCCGGGCGGCTCATCGAGCGGCGCCGGAGCCGCGGCCGTCGCCGGATATGGGCCGCTGCACATCGGCACCGACATCGGCGGCTCGGTCCGGCTGCCGGCGACATGGTGCGGGATTTTCACCCTGAAGCCGAGCCTTGGGCGCATCCCGATCGATCCTCCCTATATGGGCCGCGTCGTCGGGCCGATGACTCGCACCGTGACCGATGCCGCGCGGCTCATGGCGGTGCTAGCCCGTCCCGATGCGCGCGACCATATGAACCTGCCGCCATCTGAGCTCGCCTGGGACGATCTCGACCGCGACGTGAAGGGCGTGCGGATCGGTTATTGTCCTGACATTGGCAGCGGGCTCCCCGTCGAGCCGGAAGTCGGCGCCGCAATCGAGGCGGCGGTGCGCACATACGAGCAAGCGGGCGCTCAGATTGAAGTAGTCCGCCCGTTCGTCACGCCCGAGATGATCGACGGCCTCGACCGCTTCTGGCGTGCGCGCGCTTATTCCGATTTTTTGAAACTGCCGCCCGCCACCGTCGACAAGGTGCTGCCTTTCATTCGCGCCTGGGTGCAGAAGGCGAGCACTTATTCCGGCGAAGACGTGTTCTCGGGGTATGCGCAAACCGTCATCTTACGCAAGGCAACGAACGACGCGACGCGCACGTGCGATTTCGTCCTGATGCCGACCGCTCCCGTCCCGGCTTTTGCCGCGGAACTGCCCTGCCCGACCAACGATCCCGAGCGGCCGTTCGAGCACATTGCTTTCACCGCGCCGTTCAACATGTCGGAACAGCCGGCGGCCTCGATCAATTGCGGCTACACGTCGGCCGGCCTGCCGATCGGCTTGCAGATCGTCGGACGGCGCTTCGACGATCTCGGCGTGTTGCAGATGTCGCGCGCCTGGGAGCGCATGCGCCCGGCACAGCGCCCCTGGCCGAAACCTCCGGCCATGCTTAAATAATCAGCCGAGATTATCGGCGAAGAAAGCGAAGGTGCGCGCCTGCGCTTCTTTCGCGCTCTTCTCGTCATAGCTGTCGCGTTCGTCGCAATTGAAGCCGTGATCTGCGGGATAGATGAAGACCGGAATTTCCGGATGCGCGGCTTTGATCTTCTCGACATCGCTCAGCGGAATGTGTTTGTCGCGCTCGCCGAAATGCAGCATCACCGGCACGCGCGGCTCTTCGTTCACCACGTTGGCGATACCGCCGCCGTAATAGCCGACCGCGGCGGATATATCGGAAAGCCGCGTCGCTGCCGCCCAAGCCAGCGTGCCGCCCCAGCAATAGCCGACAACGCCGACACTACCGCCTGCCGCCGCAAGCGCAACCGCGGCTTCGATATCGGCAAGCGTCTCTTCAAGTTTGGTCTTGCCGCGAATCTCCATCGCACGCGGACGATCGGCCTCGCCGTAGCCCAACTCGACACCCGGCTCGACGCGATCGAACAGAGCCGGGGCGATGGCGAGATAGCCGGCCGCCGCATACCGATCGGCCACAGCGCGGATGTGGTGATTGACGCCAAAAATTTCTTGCAGGACGACCATGCCACCCTTCGGCTCGTCCTCAGGTGCGGAGCGATAGGCACCGATCGTCACGCCGTCTTTCGCCGTCAGATTTATGTTCTCGCCCATGCCGCCCTCTCCGCCGGTTGCGATAAGTCCGATTCGATTCTGCCGCGCGCTTAGCCCTGCAGCTGCGCCCACATCTCGCGATCGCGCTCCGCCGTCCAGATGACGGGATCATCGATTCCCGACGCTTCGTCATAGGCGCGCGACACGTTAAACGGCAGGCAATGCTCGTAAATGGCGAACGAGCCGAACTTCGGGTCCATTGCGGCGCGGCAGGCGGCGAACGTCTGCTTCAAACTCTCACCGCGCGCGACCGACAGCTCCGCGGTGCCGTACAGCGTGTTGACGAAGTCGCGAGTCATGGCGATCGCCTCGTGCACTTTCGTCTTGCCAATAAGCGCATCGCCGCGCCCTGGCACGATGGCGCGCGGCTCAAACTCGAGGATCGCGCTGAGCGTCGCCGGCCATTCGCGTAGGTAGGCATCCCCGCAATAGCAAGCGGAGTGATATTCGACGAGATCGCCGGTGAACATGACGTCGGCATCGGGAACATAAGCGACAATGTCGCCTGACGTGTGCCCGGCGCCAATCTGCATCAGCCGCACCTCGCGTTTGCCGAGGTAAAGCGTCAGCTCGCCAGTGAAAGTGACATTCGGCCAGGTGAGACCCGGGATCGATTGCGCATCCGCGAACAACCGCGGAAATCGGCCGTATTCCGAATCCCAATCCTGCTGGCCACGCTCGGCGACGAGGCGTCGCGTTTCCTGCGACGCGACAACCGCCTCAGCCTTATAAGCCGAGGCACCGAGGACGCGCACCGCATGATAATGCGAAAGCACGACATATTTGATCGGCTTGTCCGTCACCTGCCGCACGCGCTCGATGACGAGCGAGGCCATGGCCGGCGTCGCCTGCGCGTCCATGACGATGCAGCCATCATCCCCGATGATGATCCCGGAATTCGGATCGCCTTCGGCCGTGAAGGCATGGAGACCGGGGCCAACCTCCGGAAAGGTGATCTTCTTGGCCTTGATATCGCCGGTCGAGGCAAAACCCGGTTTGCTCATCGAATATCCTTCGAAGGTTCAGCGCTCACGGATTGATTCCATTTCCTGATGCCGGCCTGTTCGATCTCCCGCGCCGCATCGCCGACCTTGCGTCCGCCAATCATCAGATTCGGTGCGATTTCGGCAAGCGGGACGAGAACGAAGGCGCGGCGAAAAAGCTCCCCGTGCGGCAAGGTGAGGTCCGCCTCTTCCGAGGTGAGATCATCGTAGAAAAGAATGTCGATGTCGATGACCCGCGGCCCCCAGCGGATGCCGGCGGTGCGGCCCAAATCCGCCTCCAACCGCTTGATGGCGGAGAGCAGTTCGGCAGGCGACAGACGCGTTTCGGCAAGGACGCAGAGATTGGCGAAATCCTCCTGCTCGGTATAGCCCCAGGGCGGCGTGCGCCAGAGCGACGAGCGCGCGGTGATGCTGGCGATTTCGCGCGCCTCGATCTCATTGAGAGCGCGCGCGATAGAAGCCGCGCGGTCGCCGACATTGCTGCCGAGACCCAACCCGACCGGCACCGCACGCGCAGCATCAGGCATTGACGATCGCATCGAGCACAGTGAATGCGGCGCGGTGCTCGGCGGGATCGTGCACCCGAAAAACCTTTGCGCCATACATCGCGGTAACGACATTGGCGGCGATCGTGCCGATAAGACGTCCCTCCACGCTTGCTCCTAACAGCGCGCCGAAAATCGATTTCCGCGAAATCCCGATGAGGATCGGCAGGCTGTAATCCTGCAACTGCGTCGTGGCGGCGAGCGCGGCAAGATTCTGCTCCTTGGTCTTGCCGAAGCCGATGCCGGGATCGAGGATGATGTGCTCGGCTGGAATGCCGGCGCGTCGGGCAAGATCAAGCGAATGGTCGAAGAAACGCCGCAGATCGGCAACGATGTCGATCGCCGGATCGACACTTTCGCGGTTGTGCATGACGATAAGGCCGGCGCCTGCTTCAGCGACGGTATCGGCCATGGCCGAATCGTGCTGCAAGCCCCAGACATCATTGACGACGATCACGCCAAGGTCTGTCGCGCGGCGCGCCGTTGCGGCTTTATATGTGTCGATCGACAACGGCGCGTCGACAGAAGCGAGAAGCGGCTCGAGCAATGATTCGAGCCGCGTCCATTCCTCTTCGGCAGAGATCGGAACATGCCCGGGACGCGTCGACTCCGCGCCAACATCGACGATGTCGGCGCCGTCGGCGACCAGCTTCTTTGCCTGCGCGAGCGCGCGATCCGGCGCGTTGAAACGTCCGCCGTCGGAAAAAGAATCCGGCGTGACGTTGAGAATGCCCATGATCGTTTTGCGCGAACGCGCTGCGGCGAGAAATGCGTCCCGCTTCTCCGCAAATCGGGTACGGTGATCAGCTTGCAGCAACGAGTACCTCGCCCTTGCCGAGCACGGCCATATCTCCGGCATAACGCTGGAACGAGCCTCTGAGGAGGCGCGCCGCGGCGCGGCTTTCCGCTCGGAGATGATCGGCGAAAAGCCGCGTGAAGCCGAATGGAAACGTACCGCTTGGCAGGAATGTCGGCGAAAGCGAAGGCGGCTCGGCCAAAAACAGCGTGCCGCGGCGCATGAGATAAGCCGGCAACTGGCCCGTAGCGCCTAAAACGATGAGCGTTCCCGCAATCATCCGGCTCGCTACGTAATCGCCGGCCTCTTTTTCTATGACGATGATGCCGCGGCGCATGCGATCGGCGGCGCGATGTCCGGCGCTTCCCCGGACGATGATGAGCCCGCCACGAACGCCCTGCATCTCGCCGGGAAAAGGCCCGCCGAGGAGCTCGCCCGCATTGCCCTTGATCTCGAGGCGTCCGCCGGAGAGGCCCGAGCCGGCAAAGGGACCGGCATTGCCGGCAATCGTCAGGCGCCCGCCGGACATGTTGCGGCCGGCAGCTTTTCCGACCGGCCCCTCGAATTGTATTTCGCCGGCCGTGAGCCCCTCGGCAATGTTGTCGAGGCGCTCGGACCCGCCTTCGAAGTGGATTTTGGTTGGATCACCGGCACGAATGCGAAACATGTCGCCTGCCGTAACCTTTTGGCGTGTCGTGTTCAGCGGGATGCGGGCGATCTCGCCGGCGCCGAGGCCGGCCAGCCGGTGCGGAACGAGCGGCGCGCAATCGAGCCGCTGATCTGGCTCGCGGCGGAGCGTGAAGGTGACGGGCTTCACGCGACGAGCTCCTTCAAATGGAATTTGAAGGGCCCAAGTCCGCCGCCGTAGTTCCCTGCACTAACGCGCACCGCGCCGCGCTTTGGGCCGAGCCGCACGATCGCCTTGAGCCCGGCGCGCATCGCGCCGGCGACAGCGGCCTCGCCCAAGCCGTCGATGACGATTTCGAGCACAGAGGCAATGCTCGGATCGAGGGCGGACTCGACCGCACCACGCACGGTCGGACAAAAAGCGTCGTTGGTGGAGGCGAGCATGCCTTTGTACTTGCCGCCGATTTTCGTTCCAGAGCGGACAATGCCGCCGGGAAACGGCATGATCGCATCGGGGACTGCGCGCATGGCGTCGATCGCCGCCTCGGCCGCGCGCAACGTGGTTTGGTACGAGCGGCCCATGAGGAGAAGGTTGCCGCCGCCGACAGCGTCGCTGACGAGGCCGGTCGTCGCCTCGCACAGAAACTCGCCGTCCATGACTGGGACGCGCCAGAAATGCCGGCCGTCGCCGACACGCTTTGAGATTTGCCAGCCGTCGCCGAAATAGCGGATGGCATCGCCGAGCTTAAGCCGGGTGGAGCCGCCGACGCCGGCAAAGCAGGCGGAGCCCGGCGCCGTCAAAATGCATTGGCCGAGGCGGTTGGCGAGCTGCTTCTGCAGCTCCTGCGGCGACATCGACAGGATGATGACGCGCACGCCGGGGCGGCGGTCCGGCGTCTCGGAAAGGCGAAGCTCGCGGTCGATGCCGGCCTCGCAGCCGCAGCCGATGATCGAGGTGGCAAAGCCGGTCATGCTGGTCGCGGCATTCATGGCCCAGCGCCGCGTCGGGCCGGTGATGGTGATGGCGGTGGCGGCCATCGCAAAAGCTTCGGCGAAGGTGTCGTCGATGGCGACGCCGCGGATGTTCATGGGCGAAGGCTTACTTCTTCAAACATATCCGCGTGCGGCAGCGCCTCCGCGTGAATCGTAACGAGATCGCGCGGCGCGCGGTAGACCTCCTCGTAATAATCATCGAGCCGCCGTTCGATCGCGTGACCAAAGTCCGGCCGCGATTCGAGTGTGCGACCCGCGCGATAATGCGTCACCTGACCGTGGCGCACGACGAGGTCGCCATCCTTGAAGACGAGATGTGCATCGCGAAACATCGCTGCGCGATTATCATTATTATTATCATAGACCGCGATGTCGGCGCGCGCGCCGGAGCCGAGATGGCCGCGATCGCCAAGGCCGAGCAGTTTTGCCGGTGCCGCCCGCGTCATGGTGGCGATCTCTTGAAGCGAATATTCGCGGCCGATCGAGCCGAGCGTCGTCATCTCGGCCACCGAGCGCGGCATTTCCGCGAGCCATTGCGCGCGCAGATCGCGGCTCATCAACAGCGCGAGCAGGTCGGGATAGGTCGTGAACGGCGCCCCGTTCGGGTGATCCGTCGTGAAGAACACCCGCCATGGATTGTCGATCAATAAAAACAGCTCGAGCCCGCAGGCCCACTGCACGGCATTATAAAAGTCGCTTCGGCGGTAGTCGTAAGGTACAATCCCGCCGCCGTTGGCATCGCCATCGAAAATAACCGACTTCCTCGGCCGCGCGTTCTGGCTGCCATTGTACTGACGCAGAACGTCGAGTGAGACCGTGAAAGTCGGGCCGAACATGACCTGCCCGACATCGACGGTAATGTTCTTGGCGCCATTCACCGCCTCCGCAAGGGGCGCCGCCGCGGAGGAGAAGCCGCGCTTCCCCTCTGTGCCGTAGGAATAGAATTGGAGATGCGCGAGATGCAGCGGCATCCCGCGCGCCGCCTCGATCGTGGCGATCGCCGTGTCGACGTTCCCGGCGATCCCAAGATTGTTCATGTGAAGATGCAAGGGATGTGTAATTTTCAGGTCGACCACCGCGCGCTGCAGCGCCTCGACGATCGTTCGCGACGTCACGCCGTAATGCGGAACGACATCGTCGAGCGAAAACGCGCGCGCGTTATATTTGAAAGCGGTCGCGCCGCCGGCATTAATGCACTTGATGCCGAGACCGCGCGTGCCGACGAGCATCGTGCCGACATATTGGGCGATCGCAGTCGGCGTCTCGCGCTCGCGCAGCATCGACAGCAGGAAATCGTCATTGCCGAGAACCGTCAGGATCGCCTTGTCGATGATCGGCGTATCGGCGAGCTCGAGATGGGCGTGTAAAGCATGGTGGGGCGACACCGCCGGCTCGACCACGGTGGTGAAGCCCATCTTCGCGTAGAGGCAGCCGGTCTCGAAGGTCGACCAGCCCGCGCTGGAGAGCGGCAGGTTGGCGGATGCCGGCGTTTGCCCCGGATGCAGCTCCGGCAAAAGCAGGCGGCCGGTATTCACATTGCCGCCGGCAATATGCGAGTGGATGTCGATCCCGCCGGCCATCACGATTTTGCCGGTCACATCGTAGATTTGATCCGCTTTTCGGCCGAGAGGCTCCGCGACGATCCGCTCGCCTTCGATGAAAAGATCGCCGACGCGCTCGCCGCCGTTCGCCGGATCGATGATGCGCCCGCCGCGCAAGCAGGTCAGCATCACGCCGCCTCGCGGGAAAGCGACGTCGCAATCTCGTCCAAGGTTGCGGCGGCGCTCGGCAGGTCGCTTGCGCCGCTCGCGGCGCGCCACGCGAGCGCCTGTACATCGCGGACAAACTCGATCGTGTCGTGATCGTGCCCATGCCGGCCGACGGCGATCTGTACCTTCGCTTGCGCGACTGCCGAACCCGGTAGGGTCAACGCGACAAGCGGACAACGTGAGACCCAGGACGGAGGCTCCGCCGCGGCGCTCGCAATCCAAATGACCACATCCGCCTCGCCGCTCTCGATCAGCCGTGCGGTGTCGAAGCGCCAAGGATCGTGCTCGGGAAAACCACGCCCGAAGCCGGTGCGCACGGGAAAACCCGTCATCCATCCGGCCGTTTGCATCAATGTCTCGGCATTCCCGGAGGCGCCGACCGAGAGCGTCGAAAAGCGCGTCGTTTTGTTTAAGTCAACGACAAGTCCCATCAGCATCTCGATGGCGAGCACATCGAGCGACAACGGACTGTAGATGACCAGTCCGTATTGCGCGGCGCGCAGCTTTTCTGCGATTGTATCCAAAGCGCTTTTGTGGGATGCGGAAAGCCCCACGCGGCGCTTGGCAACGCAAGCGCGCAGTGCCGCGACCACCCCGGGAAGCGCTTCGTCGGGCGCTTTGATAGTCTGATCAACGAGCCCCGAAAGAGAGGTTTCGTCGCCATCGCCGCCGAGGCACAAAATCCTCCGCCGCTCCGGCTGCAGTGCCAAACGCGGCAACTCACCCAGTCCCAATCTTCCGACCATTTCGGGCCAAAGCTTTGTCAGGCCCGCGCCGACAAGAAGAACCGTGTCGGCGCGCTGGCGCGACTCGTTCGGTGTCACGATGAACTTGCCGAAGCTGCGCATCACGTCGAGCTCGCGCAAGGCGGCTTCCGCATCGACATGATCGATGATGCCGCCGACGCGTTCGGCAAGCCTGATTGCCGCCCGCGCGCCGGCAACGTCGCAGGCCCTGACGAGAAAGACCGGCAAACGGCTCGCCTCGATCAGAGCTGCCGCGCTGCGCACCGCTTCGGCACGCGAGACGGCCCTGGCATCGATAAAGCACGCGCTCTGCGGCATTCCTAAACGCCAGATCAGTCGTATTTCACATAGCCGAAGCGCTGATCCGTTGCGGGCGTTCCTTCCAGCGCGCCTCCTTCCTTGCCCGGCTGCCAGTGGACGACATCTTCGATTTTCTTTGCCAGCTCGAAATCCTTGTCGGTCACGCCGCGCGCCGCATGATTTTGCAGCCGCACTTCGACCCACGCATAAGACGCGGTGATGTCGGGATGATGCCATGCCGCCTCGGCAAGATGGCCGACCGCATTGATCACCATCAGCGTGCCTTTCCAGCTATGCGTGCGATACTTCCGCCGGATCCACCCGTCTTCAAAATACCAGTGCGGCAGATCGCGCTTGAGTCGTGCCTCGATTTCCTCTTGCGTATAGGTGCGCTCCTTCGCCCTCTCGTTCATGTCGAGGCTCCTCCGGGCATTGCGACTTCAGGTATTGCAAGCCGATGATTTTTGCGCAGTGTAGAGGCCGAGCCATGCGAAGCAAGCCCGCGCATTTTTCGCCCGCGAGCGATGATCGATAGCGTCACGGTCCGCGCGCCGGCTCGACTGCATCTCGGCTTTCTCGACATGAATGGCGAGCTCGGCAGGCGGTTC
Organism: Beijerinckiaceae bacterium; assembly: GCA_036265935.1. Taxonomy (GTDB): domain Bacteria; phylum Pseudomonadota; class Alphaproteobacteria; order Rhizobiales; family Beijerinckiaceae; genus JAFASC01. The sequence goes on along the minus strand of DATAOB010000036.1, from coordinate 1,418 downwards.
GGAAGTCTGGGGCTGGCAATCGATGCTTATGAGACGCATATCAGCGTGCGACGCGCGGCCGAAACCAGCGTGTGTGGCATGGAGGCCGAACGCGCGCGGCAAGTTCTGACGAATCTCTCCGGCGTGCTTGGGATAGATTCGAGCTTTGCCGTTTCGATCGAAACTGCCATTCCGGCTCACATCGGCTTGGGGTCGGGCACACAACTCGCGCTGGCGCTCGCCGCGGCGCTGCATCATCTCGCCCGCCGCACGGGGGACCTTTCACAATATGCGGCGCTCACGCAACGCGGCGCGCGGTCGGGCGCCGGCATAGGGCTTTTCGCGACCGGGGGCTTCGTCGTCGATGGTGGCCGCGGCGCCAACACGAACATTCCGCCGATCGTCGCCCGAGCGATCTTTCCGGAGGCTTGGCGGATCGTCCTCGTCTCGGACCGGTCACAGCAGGGCGTCAGCGGGGCCGATGAGATCGACGCTTTCGCTGCACTGCCGCAATTTGCATCTGCACATGCGGGCGAAATCTGCCGCCGCGTTCTCATGCAGGTCCTGCCCGGCTTAGCCGAGGCGGATATCGTCAGCTTCGGCTCGGGCGTCTCCGCCATCCAGGAGATCGTCGGCGACTATTTCTCGCCGGTTCAAGGTGGATCGCGGTTCAAGAGTCGCGCTGTCGAAGCTCTGCTGCACGATCTGGCGCTCGCCGGTGCGACCGGGATCGGCCAAAGCTCATGGGGACCGACCGGCTTTGCTTTCCTGCCCGATGGCCAAACCGCGGAAAGGCTGGTCGCCGGCGTCGCGCCGAAAGCCGCCGAGATGCGTCTGGACATCAGGATATGCAAAGCGCTCAATCGCGGCGCTATGATCGAGGAAAACGCGTCGGCGAGCGCGTGATCTGAAGGCCAAGAAAATATCAGGGCGGAGCGATGGCGTCGAAATTCATCCTGCACATGATCACGCCGCTGAAGCACATGAGCCCGTTCGACGTGAACATGGCGCTTGATGCCGGCTTCGACGCCGTTCTGCCCTATACCAATGTCGACGCGAAGGAAGTAACCGGTCTCGTGCAGGACGCGATGTTCTCGCGCCCGCCGCAGGATGCGGTTCGCACCGGGATTTTCATCGGCGGCAAGGATGCCATTCTCGCGCTCGACATGCTCCAGGCGGCCAAGAAGGCCTTGTTCAAGCCGTTCGAGCTTTCAATCTTTGCCGATCCCGCCGGATCATTCACAACGGCTGCGGCGATGGTCGCCTGTGTCGAGAAACTACTGAAGGAGCAGCATGAGCGCGATCTCAAAGGCGCGAAAATCGTCGTCTACGGCGCAACAGGCGTGGTTGGCTTCACATCAGGGGTGATCGCATCGCTCGAAGGCGCCGACGTGACGCTTGCCGGCTACGACGGTGCGACGCGCGTCGAGCGCGCGGCA
>DATAOB010000035.1:0-4873 GCA_036265935.1 Beijerinckiaceae bacterium | reverse complement strand
CAGTTGAACGGTTTGTGGCGTCGGCCTCGCGTGCCGCGCGTGAAGGAGCAGCGGCATGACTGTGCAAGTGACTCGTCTTCCATCCGGACTGTCGGTGGTTACCGACCAAATGGCACACCTCGAGACCGCGTCGCTCGGCGTTTGGATCGCCTCCGGCAGCCGCAACGAGAAGCCCGACGAGCACGGAATTTCGCATCTGCTTGAGCATATGGCGTTCAAGGGCACGAAGCGGCGTACCGCGCGCCAGATTGCCGAAGCAATCGAGGCCGTCGGCGGTGATCTCAACGCGGCAACGAGCGTCGAATCAACCGGTTACTTCGCACGCGTGCTCAAGGCGGACGTGCCGCTCGCGATCGACGTGCTGTCTGACATTCTCTCGGACCCGACATTCGATGCGGAAGAGCTCAAGCGCGAGCAGAACGTCATCGTGCAGGAGATCGGCGCGACCGAGGATGCGCCGGACGATCTGGTGTTCGACCGGCTGCAGGAAACGGCGTTTCCGTCACAATCGGTCGGCCGTTCCATCCTGGGGACGCCGGATACGGTGCGCTCATTCAATCCGATGCGTTTGCGCGCCTATCTGTCGCGGAATTACAAGGCTCCGAGCATGGTCATCGCCGCGGCCGGCGCGGTCGATCACGCCGCCATTGTTGCCGATGTTGAAAAGCGGTTTGCGAGCTTCATGGGGCCCGGGGCGCCGGCGCCCGATCCCGCGAATTTCCGGGGCGGCACGCGTGTCGAGGCGCGCGATCTCGAGCAGGTCCATATCGCCATGGCCCTGGAAGGGCTGCCGGTGCGCGATGACCAACTTTACAGCCTGCAAGTGTTCACCAGCGTGTTGGGCGGCGGGATGTCGTCACGCCTGTTCCAGGAAGTGCGTGAAATCCGCGGCCTTTGCTATTCGATCCATGCCTTTCACATGCCTTATGCGGACACCGGCCTGTTCGCGCTTTATGCCGGGACGGACGAAACCGATGCGCCTGAGCTGATGCGCGTGGTGATCGATCAGATCAGCAATGCCACCGAAACGCTCAATGACACCGAAATCAATCGTGCCAAGGCGCAGATGAAAGCGGGGCTGCTGATGGCGCTGGAGAGCTCCGAGGCGCGTGTCGGGCAACTGGCGCGGCAGATGCTCGCCTATGGCAGGCCGATTCCGCTCGACGAGATCGTGGCGAAAGTCGACGCCGTCACAATCCGAAGCGCGCGTGCCGCCGGTGCTGCGTTGATCAGCCGCGCAAAGCCCGCGATCGCGGCGCTCGGGCCCGGCAACGGCCTTGCCAGCACTGCCGCGATCGCTGAGAGTCTGTTTCGTCGCGCGGCCTGAACCGCGCGACCGGCCCTGCATCCATGGCACTCTTCCGAACCGTCAGCTTCAACGAGATCATCCCGGGCATCGCGGGCGCCGGCGTGACTTTACGGGCGCCGCACAGCGGCGACTTTGCAGAATGGGTTGCTTTGCGCGCAGCCAGCCGCAATTTCCTCGTGCCGTGGGAGCCGACCTGGCCGTCGGACGATCTTACGCGCGGCGCCTTTCGACGGCGGCTCAAGCGCTATGCCGAGGATCAGCGCAGCGACCTTGCCTATGCCTTTTTGATCTTCCGAAGCGAAGATAACGCGATGGTGGGAGGCCTGACGCTCGCCAACATTCGCCGCGGGGTCGCACAGGCAGGCAGCATCGGCTACTGGGTCGGCGAGCGCTTCGCGCGCAAAGGCTACATGACCGCGGCGGTGCGCGCGCTGATCCCTTACAGCTTCACAACGTTGCGGCTGCACAGGCTGGAGGCGGCCTGCATCCCGAACAATACGGCGTCGGTTCGCCTGCTTGAGAAAACCGGATTCAAGCGCGAGGGCTATGCGCGCGGTTATCTTTGCATCAACGGGGTCTGGCAGGATCACCTGTTGTATGCGCGGCTTAAGGACGACACCGACTGAACCGGTGCCTTGGGATTGCCGATCTTCACTTGCTATAACGAGACCGGGGGAACTGCTTCACAGTGGAACGAGGATCGTGGTGAAGGGAATCAGACGGGCGTCAACTGTTCCGGCGGGGGCGACGGCGTTTATATGCTTGGCGCTGGGTCTGGCGGGCTGCGGCTCGACCAACGTGTTCAGCACATCTGCCCTGGATCTGTTCAGCACATCGTCCAAGGCAACGTCCGGCGACGCTGGCACCGCCGCCAATCCGAACGCCGATGTTGAATGCCCCGGCATCGAAGTAAGGAGCGGCGCCGCGACATTAATGATCGGCAGCAAGCCGGGCGAGGGCGACCCCTCTGCGCTTGACCTGCGTTATCAGGTCACGATCCTACGCACGGCTCGCGAATGCCGGGTCGCAGCCGGCGTCATGACCATGAAGGTTGGCATCGAGGGACGCGTCATCACCGGTCCGGCGGGTGGGCCTGGTACAGTCGATGTGCCGCTTCGGCTCGCCGTCGTGCAGGAAGGTATCAATCCCAAGACCATCTTGTCGAAGTTTGCGCGGGAGCAGGTGACAGTTGTGAACGCGGTCGATCGTGTCACCTTCACGCACATTGACCCGGAGATTTCGTTTCCAATGCCGCAGCCCGCCGCGCTTATCGACGCCTATGTCGTATACGTCGGGTTTGACCCTCTGGGCGCGCCGCAGGAAAAGAAAAAACCGGCGGTGAAACCGAAGCCTCGCGTTGCCCCGAAGCCGCGTCAAAGCTGAACCAGGCGCTACCAGCCGCGCAGGTCGATGATGGCGCGCTTGAGCGCTCGCAGGTCCGCAATCACGTCGCAGGCGCCGGCGGCCCGCAGCTGGCTGGCGGTGTCACTGCCAGCGTGGCTTGCGTCGGCGAAACCAATCACCGTCATGCCGGCGGCCACCCCGGCGGTCACGCCGACTGGTGAATCTTCCACGACGATGCAGGTCCCGGGCTCGACGCCCATTTTGCCGGCGGCGTGCAGCAAAAGGTCTGGCGCCGGCTTGCCGTTGTTGATGTCGCTTGCCGAAAACAGGTTCGGCTCGAAAAAGCGGATCAGCCCGGTGCTTTCGAGGCTGACGCGGATTCGCTCAATCGACGATGACGATGCGACGCATTTCGGCCCGCGCAGCCACGACAACGCATAGGCGGCATGATGCGTCGGGCGCAGTTCGCTGCGAAAACGGGTCAGGATCGAGTTGGCCACACCCGCCGCGAAGCCGGCCGGTAACTTACGACCTGTCGCGAACTCCACCTCGGCGAACATGTCCGCGGGGCGGCGTCCTGTGAAATAGCGCGCGACCATATCCGGCGTCAGCGGAAAGCCGGCGCGCATAAACTCCTGTGACACAATTGCGGTTGCCAACGGCTCGCTATCAACCAGCACGCCGTTGCAATCGAAGATGACCACTGGGTCCCCCGATGGCTCGGCCGGAAAAAATCGGCCGTCTAACGCACTGTCCAGACGAATCAGTTGGGGAGAATAGGGACGGAACTTCCGCGCGCAATTGGCGCCGGGCGCTGAACCGGCAGTTGTGCACATCCGCAGATTGGATAGTGGGGATAACTCTGCCAGAGGCCGCGCAAGGCGATTGCAAATGCCTGACAGCCGCCAGTGCGGCTAGTTCAGCTTGTTGCGGACGTCGTCGATGCCCTTGGCAACCAGATCGCCCGCAAGCTTGCCCTTCGTCTCGGCACTGAGGATCTTCTCCGCTGCGGCGATAGCGGCTTCGGCAGCTGCGCTGCGAACGTCGGCGGCAGCCTGCGCTTCGGCCTGCGCGATCTTGGTTTCGGCCATCTTTGTGCGCCGCGCGACAAAGTCCTCGATCCGGACCTTGGCCTCGGCGGCCATGCGCTCCGCTTCGGCTTTCGCGCCGGAGATGATGTCCTGCGCCTCGCCTTCGGCGGCCTGGCGCTTGCGCTGATATTCGGCCAGCAGCTCCGCCGCCTCGTCCTTCAGCTTTCGGGCCTCGTCGAGTTCGGCCTTGATGCGCGCCGCGCGGTCGTCGAGCGATTTCGTGATCATCCGGTGCACGCCGAGATAGCCCAACATGCCGACGAACAAGACGAAGGCAAGGGCAACCCAGGTTTCCGCCTCCATCAGCATGACTACGAACCTTTCAGAGCGTCGGCGACTGCGGCCGCGACGGTCGTTTCATTGGGTGCCTGGCCGATCAGGCGTTCCACAATCGCGCGCGTCGCGTCCTCGGCGATACTGCGCACATTGCCCATGGCAGCCTGCTTTGTGGCCGCGATGGTCTTTTCGGCCTCGACGAGCTTCATATTAAGCTGGCTCTCGAGTGTCTTGCGGCGCGCCTCCGCTTCCGCGGCCTGTCGCTCACGCGTCTCGTTCGCGATCGCTTGCGCGCGATTGCGCGCATCGGCCAGGGCCTTTTCGTAGGCCGCGACGGCGGCATCGGACTCGCCCTTTAGGCGCGACGCATCGGCGAGATCGCCTTCGATGCGTTTCTGCCGGCTCTCGATGATCGAGCCAACGCGCGGCAGCGCAAGCTTGGCCATGAGCACGTAGAGCAGGACGAAGGCGATTGCCAGCCAGACAAGCTGCGAGGCAAAGGTCTGCGACTGGAACGGCGGGAATCCGCCGTGCCCGCCCTGCGCAGGGTGCTCGGTGCTCGCGGTGTGGGTCGGCTCGGCCATCGTCGGCTGAGGATGTCTTCTAGAGCGCGAACAGCAGCAGCAGCGCGATCAGCAGCGAGAAGATGCCGAGCGCTTCGGTGATGGCGAACCCGAAGATCAGGTTGCCGAACTGGCCTTGCGCCGCTGATGGATTGCGCAGCGCGGCTGCGAGGTAGTTGCCGAAGATGATGCCCACGCCGACGCCGGCCCCGCCCATGCCGATGCAAGCAATGCCCGCACCGATGTATTTTGCTGCCACTGGATCCATAACGAACTCCTTCTAGTTTTCC
>DATAOB010000034.1:0-37213 GCA_036265935.1 Beijerinckiaceae bacterium | reverse complement strand
GATAGCGTGGGCCCGCATCAGCTTTGAGACCTCTGCGGGCTCAATGTCCAAGAGTTCGCCAAGCAGCACGGCGTCGACCAGGATGTCGCCGTCCGTAATTTCGACTTGCATCAGGCCACCTGTTGTACCGGCAACCTCATCCGCCGGGGTTTAGAGCGACGATAAAAGGTGCGTTGGTGCGAGCAGGGTTATTACTAACCCGGAGGACGCCAATCAGCGAGTCGGTCGGAGAGCCTGCAATTAGCGTGAGCTGAAGAGGAAGGCCAGCCCGGCGGGCTATAACCGCGCATCGGCGTCGCCCGGCCCGATCACCCGCAAACAAGGAAAAGCCCCAAATAGCCGCGGAGAACTCTGGTAGGCCGTCGGTAATGGGGTCGTCGACGGCGTGACAGGAATTTTTGGCGGCGAAGTAGGTGGGACGCCTATAGGCTCCGTTCCGGGCCTGGGCACCTGCTCAGGTAATGGCGAGGGAAGTTCCGGTGGCAAGTCCGGCTGCGGCGTTTCGAGTGGTGTCGGAGGTCGCGCCGGCTCCGGATAGGGGGTGGCGGGGGGCGGCTGAGGAGTCTCAGGCTCGACCTTCGGATCTGGGTTCTGCATCGCAAACCTCAATGTACAGTGCGCGCTCCACTTGTTCAAACACCGGCTTTATGGCGTGCTTCTGTTGAAGTATTTCTCCATCCGCGGTGACTTGTCTGGACGCGGTAGCTGCTCGTTACGCTGCTTGGCGGCCTTTTAAGCGGCATTGTAGAGTGTATAATACGGATGGCAGTTTTTCGTTGCGCGTCGGCGGCCAAATGCGCCGTAGCTTTCGGTCAGAGAATTATGCGGGACCTTCAGGAAGGAGCGGCAAATCCCGCTCCGAAAACAATGAAGACTGTTCCCGCATAAAATAAACTGAGGGCAAGTGGCGTAAGTAAACTCAAGGCCGCCAATAAGAATCGCAGGCGTGACCGTGAAGACCGCAAAACAGCCCGCCTGCAGCGGAGGAGGAGATGCGAGATCGGGAACTCGCTGCGGCCGACGTTCCGCTTTGAGGCCGGCACGAACGATGCATCACCGATCTTGCGCCGTGGATTTATTAGCGCGTCGCAAAGGGCACACCCGTGGTAGTCCTGTAGGTCTGCGTCGCATCTTCGCTGCTCGATATTGCGCTCGCTGTTTCTGCGGGGCGCTTTTGCCTCGGCGAGAGCAAATGCGAGCAAGGTGACGTTCTCTACTTAGCCCTTGAGGATAACGAGCGCCGCCTGCAGCGGCGCATTACCAAGATACCCGGGGCATTCTGCACCGAGGGGCCGACGGAGTTCCAGTACGCGACCGAGTGGCCACGCGTAAACGAAGGCGGCGTCGAGGAAATCCGCAAGTGGATTGTCTCATTGAGAACAGCGCGGCGTGGGAGTTCTGTTCGCGTCGCGTTCGCACTTGCTCACGCGGCTACTCCCATTCAAAATGGCCGCCGCCCGTCGAAGTGCCGGCCCGAACAAGACAGCAACAGCGATTCGGGATTTCGGGACTTTTGCGTGCCGCACCTTGCATTTCGGTGACCGTTCTGTGCCGTTTTCGTTCGCGGGAAGCGGAACGGCGGGTTCGGCTAAGTGCCTTGATTCACAAGGAAAAAATTGGTCGGAGTGGCGGGATTCGAACCCACGACCCCTTGTCCCCCAGACAAGTGCGCTAACCGGGCTGCGCTACACTCCGACGCCTTCAAGAGGCGGGTTCGGCTATAGGTTTTTTGCCGCCCCGCCGCAAGGCGCGGGCGCGAAGCGCGCCGAAACCATTGGCGTCCCCGATCATTTGCAGGGTTGAGGGGGCGAGCCATGGCCGAGCTCGACAAGCGCATCGATCCCGACAAGGGAAAATCTCCGCGGCCCGGCAAAGTCGCAGGCGGGGTCTCCGGCAATAGCGCGGAAAGCCGACAGCACCAGGAAGACAAGGTCGAAGTCGGCGATCGCCGCCGCAGCACCGATCCCGATGCGACCTCGGCGAATAAGGGCCGCACCGGCAAGACCAGCCCGGACGCGGCGCGGTAATTTCTGCGCCCTCCTTGCATCGCCCGATCGCCCGGTAATGCTAAGATCGCTCGCGCGGTACGGCGGCCGCTGCGGAGGGGTCATTGAGCGCCTGGATCTATGAAGGACGGGATGGCTGGCTGTTTCTGACCGGCGGTTCCAATTCGATCGGCGCGCTCTACGATCGACATGCCGCCTCTCCTGGATCAGGCGAAGCTGCAGCAATGGCTGAAGCTGATCGAAGAACGCGCTCATCGTCTCAAGGCGATGGGCGTCCAATATGTCCACATCAATATCCCCGAGAAACTGACGGTCTATGACAGCAAGCTTTACGATCCACCAATCGTCGATTGGCGGCTCTCACCGGCAATGCGTCTGCGCGAGATGCTGCGGCACTCGCAGCATGCGGATGTCTGGCTTGATCTGATCGATCCCTTTCGCGCCGCCCGCGACGACACGCAGCTTTATTACATGACAGACACGCATTGGAACCCGGCGGGATGCTTCCTTGCTTACAGTCTCCTATGCGAGAAACTCGGCCTTCGCGCCGATGCGACCTTACTTGCACGGCCGGCTCACGAAGTGGACAGCGTTCTCGATCTCGGGCTGAAGATGGAGCCGCTGATCTACGAGCATCTGAAACTATACGATTTTAGGGAGAAATCGCAGCGGACCTTTCGCAACGTGATCGCGCAATTTGTCGACACCGTCACAGCGAATGCGCTGGTTCACGTCGGCTCCCAGGTTGCCTATAAAAATGACAGCGCCGCGGCCGCGGACAAGAAGATTGTTATCTTCGGCGATTCCTATGCGTCGCAACGCCCCGACGCGCTGACTGCAATGCTGGCTGAGACGGTGCGCGACGTCGAGTTCATCTGGTCGAGCAATCTCGATTGGGCCTACATCAAGCGGGCGCGGCCTGACGTTGTGATCTACGAACTGGCGGAGCGGTTCATGACCATCGTGCCGAACGATAGATTGAGCCTCCGCTGGACCGTCGCGCGTCAGGCACTCAAGGCAAAATGGCTTAAGCTCAAGGGCGGCCAGCGTCCTGCTCCGGCATAGCGGAGCGAGGCTGCCACTCTCACGAGAAGCCGCGATTCCGGGGTAGCGACATTCTGTCACAAGCGCGGATGGTGCTGCCGTCTAGGGAGGCTGTCGGGCAAGCGATTTGCACATCTCGACGGCTCTTCGCACATCGAGGCAGCAGATTGTTCTGTTGAATCAAACGAATGCCCTGCGGAATCCGCTGGTGGTGAGTCTGGCACATCGGTTGCTTTGCACGTGGATGGGAAGGCGAAGCGCGTGCGTTTCGCCGGGCTCTGGGCGATGGCAATCATGTTCCAGGACACAATCGACAAATTCACGCTAGTGGGCGAGCAGAAGGCGCGCTTTCTGCGCGATAATCCGCTCGGCTTCTGGATCAGCTCGATGATGGCCGGCATTTATGTCGGATTCGGCATTCTTCTGATCTTCAGCATCGGCTCGGCACTGGATCCGAGCGTACGGCCGCTCGCCATGGGCGCGAGCTTCGGTCTGGCACTAATCCTCGTCGTGTTTGCCGGCTCCGACTTGTTCACCGGCCACACGATGAGCCTGACGATATCCGGTTTGCAGGGCGGCACGTCATGGGACAGTGTCCTCAGCATTTGGGCGGTGAGCTGGCTCGGCAATCTCATTGGCGCGCTGTTCCTCGCGGCCTTGTTTGTCGGCGGCGGCGGGGGGCTTATTACAAGCGCCGCAAGCGAACTCATCTACAAGGTCGCCGCGGCAAAAATGAATGCCGATGCGTTCCCACTGATCTGCCGCGCCATTCTGTGCAATTGGCTTGTATGTCTTGCGGTATGGATGTCGATGCGCATCACCAGCGAAGCCGGCCGCATGATCGCGATCGCGTGGTGTCTCTTCGCTTTCATCGGCTCCGGCTACGAGCATTCCATCGCCAACATGACGATCTTCGGGGTCGCGCTGCTCTCGAAACATCCCGACAATGTCACCTGGGCAGGCATGTTCTGGAATCTTCTGTGGGTGACGATCGGCAACACGATCGCCGGCGCCGGCCTGATGGCGGGCGCCTACTGGGCGGCCTCCCGGCAGCGCGGCCTCCTCGCACGGCCGCTGCCGCAGACCCGTCCGGCAGAATAGACGAGCGGCCGCATGGGGGATTTTCTGCCGGAGCAGAAGCGCTGGCTGGAAGGATTTGCATCGGGGGCCGCGGCGATCCGCGGTCTTCCCGGTTTCTCACGCGGGGACGCTGCAGCCGGTACGGTCGGCGCAGTAGCGGAGCCGAGCGGCCCGGACGCCCCGGCGTTACGCGCGCAGGACCGCTTTGCTGCCGATGGCAAAAAGCTCGTCGATCAGGAGAAATGGAAGCGCGCCGAGCATCCGCTGGATGCATATGAGCGGATGCGCGAGCAGGCGCTCGCCGGCAACCCACCGAAACCGGAAGACAATTTCCGCTGGCGCTATCACGGGCTCTTCTATGTCGCGCCGGCGCAGACGAGCTATATGTGCCGGCTGCGCATCCCGAACGGCATAATCAAACATTGGCAGTTCGCCGCGGTCGCGGATCTCGCCGAGCAGCTCGCCGGCGGCTATTCGCATGTGACGACGCGGGCCAATCTGCAGCTACGCGAAATCCCGCCCGAGAACGGGCCGGCCGTGGTCGAGGGCCTCGCCGAAGTCGGTATCATTACCAAGGGCGCGGGCGCCGATAATATCCGCAACGTTACGGGATCGGCCGGCGCTGGAATCGATCCCGGCGAACTCCACGATACGCGCGCCGATGCCAAGGCGTGGCACCATCATATTCTCAACACGCGTTCGCTCTACGGCCTGCCGCGCAAGTTCAATGTCGCGTTCGACGGTGCAGGCATCGTCCACACGCTGGAGGACACGAACGACATCGGCTTTCAGGCAGTGGAAATCCGTGAGGGCGCGCCGGTCGAGCCCGGCATCTATTATCGTTTGGCCCTCGGCGGCATCACTGGTCACAAGGATTTTGCTCGCGATACCGGTGTCGTTCTGAAAACAAGCGACGCCGTTAAGGTCGCCGACGCGATTTGCCACGTCTTCGTCGACAGAGGCAACCGCACGGATCGCACCAAGGCGCGACTGAAATACGTGCTCGACGACTGGGGTTTTACAAAATTTCTCGATGCCGTCGAAGAGAAGCTTGCATGGAAGCTGACGCGCGTCGATGCCGCGCATGTGAACCCGCGGCATCCTTACGATCGCATGGCCCATATCGGCGTGCATGCGCAGAAGCAGCCGGGGCTAAACTGGATCGGCGTGGTCTTGCCGGTCGGCAAAATGATGGCCAACCAGATGCGCTCGCTTGCGGGGGTCGCCCGCGATCTCGGCGACGGCGATATCAGGCTGACCGTCTGGCAGAACCTGCTGATTTCTGGGATCGCCGATGCGAACATCGAAGAAGCGAAATGCCGGATCGCGGCGGCGGGCCTCGATTGGAAGGCGACCCCTGTGCGCGCCGGACTGGTCGCCTGCACCGGCAATCGCGGTTGCAAGTTCGCGTTGTCCGACACGAAAGGCCACGGCGCGGCGATTGTCGATCACATCGAGACGCGACTCACCATCGACCAGCCGGTCAATATCCATCTCACCGGCTGCCCGAATTCCTGTGCGCAGCACTATATCGGCGATATCGGCCTGCTCGCGGCAAAGGTACCGGTCGATAATAGTGACGATGCCGACCAAGTTGAAGGCTATCACATCCACGTCGGCGGCGGGTTCGGCGGCGATGCAAAAATCGCGCGGCTGATTTACGAGAACGTCACCGCGGATGAGACGCCGCGATATATCGAGCGGCTGCTCGCGGCGTACATGAAACACCGCGCCAGCGCCGACGAAACTTTCTACGTCTTCGCTAACCGCCGCGACATCGACGAGCTGAAGCGGATGGCCGAGGAATTCGCGCCGGAGTGCGTATCGGCATGAGCCTGCAGCCGCCGCCGATCGCCTTTTTCATTCCGGAAAATGCGCCGTTCACTGCGGAGCAGCGGGCTTGGCTCTCCGGATTCATGGCGGCGCTGGTCAGCCCCGACGCGACCGGCGCGACCGCGCTGTCGGCCGGCGAGGCGGGGGCGATGCTTGGCGAGACCAAGCCGGCCGTTCCCCTTGCCACCAACGACGAGGCGCCGTGGCACGATCCCGCCATGCCGCTCGACGAGCGCATGAACCTTGCTGCGGAGAAGCCGCTCGCGCCGAAACTGATGGCCGCGATGGCGCAACAGGATTGCGGCCAGTGCGGCTACAATTGCGCCGACTACGCCAACGCAATCTTCCTGCGCAAGGAAGAACGGCTCAATCTTTGCGCGCCGGGCGGCAAAGACACGGCGCGCATGGTCAAGAAGCTTGCGGAGGCGCTGTCGGCGGAAGCGCCTGTTGCGCCTGCCCTGGACGCGGCGCCTGCAGCACCCGCCGTCATCGATGCTGGGAATCTCGGCAGAAGCCGCGAGCAGCCCACGACGGCAAAACTTCTCGGTCGGCGCTTGCTGAATGGACCCGGCTCGCAGAAGGAAACCTGGCACATCGATTTGGACCTCGCTGAGAGCGGCATCGATCACGAGGTCGGCGACTCCTTCGGGATATTTGCCAAGAATGATCTCGGCCTTGTCGATCAGATCATCGCCATGGTTGGTGCCGCGCATACCACGCCGGTACGCGACCGGACTTTACGCGACGTGCTGCACGAGGATGTCTCCCTCGGCATTGCGCCGGATTCGCTGTACGAGCTTTTCTCTTACGTGTCCGGCGGCAAAGTGCGCGAGAAGGCGCGTGCGCTGGCACGCGGCGAAGATCCGGATCGTGACGCTGCGCAGATCGACGTGCTTGGTGCCTTCCAAAAATTTCCGAGCGTGCGCCCGCATCCGGAAGCACTGATCGACGCGCTAGAGCCGCTGCAGCCGCGTCTCTATTCGATCTCATCCTCGCATAAGGCGAGCCCGGGTCGCGTCTCGCTGACCGTCGATGCCGTCCGCTACATCGTCGGCAAACGCAAGCGCCTCGGCCTCGCTTCGATCTATCTCGCCGAGCGGGCCCAACAGGGCGATCCGATCAAGATTTATGTGCAGAAGGCGCATAATTTCGGCCTGCCCAGTGATCCGGCTACGCCGATCGTCATGGTTGGACCGGGGACCGGCGTTGCGCCGTTCCGCGCCTTTTTGCAAGAGCGCCACGCGACCGGCGCGCCGGGCCAGAATTGGCTGTTCTTCGGTCATCAGCGCTCGGCTTGCGATTTCTTCTATCGCGACGAGCTGCACGACCTGCGTCAAAAAGGCGTGCTCACCCGCCTCTCGCTTGCCTGGTCGCGCGACGGCAGGGATAAATTCTACGTGCAGGACCGGATGCGCGAAGTGGGCGCCGAGCTCTGGCAATGGCTCGCGCGCGGCGCGCATTTCTATGTCTGCGGCGACGCCAAACGCATGGCCAAGGATGTCGAGGCGGCGTTGGTCGAGATTGTTGCGATGCACGGCGCCCGCTCAACTGATGAGGCGATCGCCTTTGTCGCTTCGCTGAAGAAGGCCGGGCGTTATCAGGCCGACGTGTACTAAGTTCTACCTCTTTATGCCTTGCGGTAGATTCGCTAAGTCCAGCGCCTCTTCCTCGCACATGACGCGCACGACCTGCGCCATCTGCTCGACCTCGCTCGGCTGTGGCGCGGCGCGCGGCGTCAGGCCGCCGACAAGCTCCTTCAGCGCGCGCAGCGCGCCGAAATTGCGAACGTAGTGCCGCATGAAAACGCGCATGACATGGGCAACGCCCTCTTCCGTCACGGAGCGACAATCCTCGGCGAAATACGATGTTTTGCCAAACCCGCCGGTGACGATTTCGTATGAGGGGAAGTAAACGACGTTCTTGCATGTCCTGACGATCTTCTCGCATGCGACCCGCAGGATGGATTTAGATGCAACAGTCGAGACGAGCCGTGCCGCGGCTCCGCCGTCGCAATGAGCGGCACGGGCGAGACGGTCAGAATGACGCGCGCCTCAGGATTGATCGCGCGCAGCTCCGCGATGAAGCTCGTCATGTCGGAGACGACATCCTCGACGCCGAGGTTCAGAAATTCGTGCCGCCTCTTGTCGAAGGTGCCGCCGAGCACCCCGGGACACATTGGAAACACCGCGCCGTCCTCGCGCGAGCGCCAGCATTCGGTCAGGCCCAGTGTAAACACGAGAACATCGAGATTCTCGAACATCTCCCGCACGTGCTGAAGATGACTTTCATGGTCGGTCCAATATTCCCGTGCCGAGCCAAAATCTTCCGGCTGAATATTGGGGCGGAAGGGATCGATGATCTTTGTCGCGCTTTCGGCCCACATGTCCTCTTTCGGCGTGAAGCGTCCGAAGGCGCGGCGCAATAGCTGCAGCAATTGCCGACTCGTGTAGATGTTGCCGTAACGCGCCGTGAAAACGCCATAGCCGAGTTTCAGCGCGATGTCCGGCTGCGCGATGGGGTTGGCCGTTTCCGTGACGTAATAATTGAGGCCGCTCTCGCGCAGATAGCGGCCGATATGTTGCGCAAAGCAGCTGCCCGATGTCGCGACCTTATCATGAGCGCCGATGGTGAACGGAACACGGGATCGAGATCGGGCGCAGCGCCATTGGCGACGGCACGCCGCCATAGCGCATGATCTGGCAAATCTGTGTAGGGGTGCTTCATGAAGAGACCCGTGGGTGCTCCGAGTGAGCTCGATAAAAATGGATCGCGTCCTTGAACGCCTCGATTCCATAGGCGGATTGGCATGCGTTGCGTCCGAGCCCCAGCCGGCCTCGATAAGCATGCCATTCGCATCGATCATGCTTGTTGGTGCTGGCAGGTAAGCGATGCCGGTTTCATCACAGAACTTACGATAGATGTCCGATTCCAAACGCCACAATTTGTGACGGACGATCTCTGGCGCGATGTTTTTCCTGAGCAGACTCGCGCGCACGATTTCGCGCGGATAGGCAAGGACACGATGATTCGGCAGCGGCGGCGGCGGCTCCAGAAACTTGTACATTCGGATCGCCGATCGGTCCGGGCCTGAAAGTCACTTTGGCAGGCATGCCCGCTGGAGGGGTGGCCGAGCTTGATGTTCGCTGGCCCAGCGGCGTCATAGCAGCTTTGGCGTGACATTCCAGCCCAACCTGGAGCTTGACTTAGCGCACCTCAGCCAATCGACGCGTCGCCTTGACGAGCCAGCGACGCACATCCTGCGGCAGGTGGGGCGACAGCTTGGCTCGTATATGCCGGTGATAGGTGTCGAGCCATTTCGTTTCGTCCGGCCTCAAAACGCCCGCCTGCACCAGGCTGAGATCGATAGGCGCGAGCGTCAGCACGTCGAAGCCGAGCATCTCGCGTTCCCCGCCGGCGATCTGGCGCGGCGCCACGACGATGAGGTTTTCGATTCGGATGCCGTATTCGCCGGTTTTGTAATAGCCGGGCTCGTTCGACAGGATCATGCCTGGCTCGAGCGCCACATGGCCTATTTTCGAAATGCGTTGCGGCCCCTCGTGAACGGAGAGATATGCGCCGACGCCGTGACCGGTCCCGTGATCGAAGTCGAGGCCCGCAGTCCACAAATACTGCCGCGCGAAAGCATCGATCTGCGCCCCCGATGTACCGGCCGGAAAGAGTAGGCGCGAGATCGCGATATGGCCCTTTAGCACGCGCGTGAAGCGATCGCGCATTTCGCGCGTCGGCCGGCCGACCGCAATCGTGCGGGTGACGTCGGTCGTCCCGTCTTCATATTGCGCGCCGGAGTCGATGAGAAACAGACCGCGTCCGATCCGGGCATTGCTGGCGCGCGTGACGCGATAATGCGGGCTCGCTGCATGCGCGCCGAAGGCGGAGATCGTCGGAAACGAAATGTCCCGGAGCTTGCCCGTCTCCTGACGGAAAGCTTCGAGCGCTGACGCGGCGCCGATCTCGGTGAGTTTGCCACTCGGCGCTTCGCGATCGAACCATGCAAGAAAATGCACGAGCGCGACGCCGTCGCGCAGATGCGCGGCGTGAGCTCCGGCAAGTTCGCGCGCATTCTTACGCGCCTTCATCAAGGCAATGGGATCGGCGGCAACCTCGGGCGTGCCGCCGTTCTCGCGCAGAATGTCGACAAGTTTCGTAGGCACCGTCGCCGCGTCAAAGCGAATTTTCTTTCCGCCGACGCCCCTTGCGAGATCTTCGATGAGGCGCTGGAGCGCTTCGATTTCGGCGCGTTCGCTCAATCGCGCGCGAACGCTGTTCGAAAGCTTCGTGCCATCGACATAGAGGCGGGGCTCGCCGTCGCGCGGCAGTAGCGCGTAGCCGAGCGGCAGCGGCGTATGCGGCACGTCGCTGCCGCGAATGTTAAATAACCAGGCGATCGCATGCGGATCGCTGACGAGGAGCGCCTCGGAGCTCCCAAGCTTTTCGCGGACTCGCGCAATTTTTTCGGCGGTTGATTCGCCGGCAAAGCGCTCCGGATAAAGCGTGATCGCGCCTCGGGGCGGCGGAGGCCGATCGGGCCAAATGCGATCGATCGGATTTGCGTCGAGTGCGACGAGCTCGGCGCCTTTGGCACGGAGCTTCTCGCGATATCCCTCGAGCTGACCCGGCGTGTGAATCCACGGGTCGTAGCCGATGCGCTGGCCTTGGCTCACTTGCTCCGCAAGCCAGGAGGAGGGCGGCGTTCGCGTGATGTCGATAATGGCGAACAGCTCGGAATCGACTTCGCTTCGCGCCTGCAAAGTGTAGCGTCCGTCGACAAAAATGGCCGCTTTATCGGCGAGCACGATTGCCGCCCCGGCCGAGCCGGTGAACCCGGTGAGCCATCGCAACCGCTCCGCACATTTCGGCACATATTCGTTCTGATGTTCGTCGGCGCGCGGCACGATGAATCCGTCCATCTTCGCGCGTTTCAATTCGGCGCGAAGCGCGGCAAGCCGGGGTTTGCTCTGCCCCGGATCGCTTTGCACATCGAAGGACTGGAAGCGACTCTCGAACATCGATTGACAGTAGAAGCCGTCTTCCGGCCGAGCAACACCGCGCCGGTGCCGCCTGTGTCGCGCGTCACTCATTTGTGCGATGCTTCGGTCATGGAGATATAATGCCCGAAGCCTTTCACTGGCAGACTTACAAAGAGGCGCTGCTGTTCCTCGGCACGGCCGGCGTCATCGTGCCGCTGTTCCGGCGGCTGCATCTGAGCCCCGTCCTCGGTTTCCTAATGGCCGGTGTGCTGCTCGGGCCGTACGGCTTGGCGCAGTTCGCCCATTCCGCCGGTTGGGCCTCTTTTTTTGCGCTCACCAATCCCGACGCCATGGCAGCCGTCGGCGAATTCGGCGTCGTCTTCCTGCTTTTCATGATCGGGCTCGAGCTCTCCTGGGAGCGCCTCCAGCGCATGCGCCGGCTTATTTTTGGCCTCGGAGCTGCGCAGGTGATCGTCTGCTCGGCCGTGCTTGCCTCGCTAGGGTACGGGATTGGCATGGGGCCGCGCAACGCAATCATCTTCGGCACGGCGCTTTCCCTGTCGTCGACGGCAATCGCAATCCCCGTGCTCGCGGAACGGCGGCGTCTGAATACGGGAGCCGGACGCACCGCGTTTTCGATCCTGCTCTTTCAGGATCTGATGGTCGCGCCGCTCCTGTTTACCGTCTCGATTCTCGGCGTGCAGCATCTCCACGCCGGCGCCGAACCGATCATCTCGGACCTGCTATGGACGATCGCTTCGGCTTTCATTGCGCTGGCGTCCTTGTTGTTGCTCGGTCGTCTCGTCCTGCGGCCGCTGTTTCACCTGGTTGCTGCGGCGCGTTCGAACGAGCTTTTCATGGCCGCCTGCTTGTTCGTGATCGTGGCAACGAGCGTGGCAACGGCCGTGGCGGGGCTCTCGATGGCGCTTGGCGCCTTCGTCGCCGGACTGCTTCTCGCGGAAACCGAATTTCGCCGCGAGATCGAGGTCACGATCGAGCCGTTCCAAGGCCTGCTGCTTGGACTGTTTTTCGTCTGGATCGGCACCGAGCTCGATCTGTCGCAGGTTGCTGCGGCGCCCGGGCTCATTCTCGCTTTCGTCATTGGGGTGATCGTGATCAAGGCCGCGATCATCTACCTGCTGGCGCGGGGCTTTCGCCTGAGCTCAAGGCTGGCCGGCGAGGTCGCCCTGGTGCTCGCGCCGGGCGGCGAATTCGCTTTCGTGATGATTGGGGCGGCGATTGCGGGCAGGGTCGTGCCTGCTCCTCTTGGCGGAGAGGTCATGATCGTCGTGACCCTCTCCATGTTCATGTTGCCGCTGCTCGGGCTTATCGGCGCCAAGCTGGGTCCACGGCAGGCGCCGGACGAGGCGGCACTGGCGGCGCTGGCACCTGCGGCCGATGTGGGGGCGGGGCGCGTGATCATCGTCGGCTATGGCCGCGTCGGGCAACTCGTCGGCCAAATGCTGAGTCGGCACGAAGTTTCGTTCGTCGCTGTCGACGATGACCCCAAGCTGGTGGCGCGCGAGCGCCAAGCTGGAGCTTATGTTTACTGGGGTAATGCCGCGCGCCCCGAATTCCTGCAGCGCTGCGGCATCGGCGAGGCCGCGGCGCTGGTGGTGACCATCAACTCGCCGCGGGCGGCGGAGGAGATTGTTGCCGCTGCACGGGCAGCGCGACCTGACCTGACGATC
Organism: Beijerinckiaceae bacterium; assembly: GCA_036265935.1. Taxonomy (GTDB): domain Bacteria; phylum Pseudomonadota; class Alphaproteobacteria; order Rhizobiales; family Beijerinckiaceae; genus JAFASC01. The sequence continues at coordinate 24,571 of DATAOB010000034.1, read as the reverse complement.
ATCGCGCGGGCGCGCGATGCTCATCATGCCACCGTGCTGTACCAACTGGGCGTGACGGACGCGATCCCCGAGACGATCGAGGCGAGCCTGCAATTGTCGGAGGCCGTGCTCGTGGATATCGGGGTTCCGATGGGGCACGTGATCGCGTCCATTCACGAGCGCCGGGACGAATTCCGCCGCCTCCTGCTGCCGGCGAAGGAAGCCCCGCCGCGCGAGCGCCGGGCGATCCGGCTCTCCACCCGCGTCAAAGAGATCGGGAAGCGGGCGTCGCCCGATGCCAAGCGCGAGGTGTAGGCGTCGATCGCGGCGCCGCGGCCGCAGGCCACACCGGCTTTGCCCGCTGCGGTTACTGGCCATCGATCTGGCGGCCGATGAGTGCAATGGCGCGCTGATAGACCGAGGCGGCGTTCCAGGCCTGGATGGCGGCGAAATTGGCTTCCCCGGGCTGATAGCCCGCGCCCGCGCGCCAGCCATGGGCCTTGAGAAAATTCGCCGTAGAGGTCAGCGCGCCGGACGCGGTCTCGAGGCTTCCACCGGTGCCGTATTCAAGTACGGTTTTCGGCAGAAATTGGGTGTGCCCGACCTCGCCGTGCATCGAGCCGCGGGTGCCCGCCGAAAAGACGCCGCGATCGACCAGTTTCAGCGCGGCATAAAGCTGATCGGTGAAATAGTCTGACCGGCGGCAGTCATAGGCGAGTGTCGCCACCGCGGACAGCATGTGCTGGTTGCCGCGCACGGCCCCAAAACCCGTCTCCATTCCCCAAATGGCGAGGAGCGGTCCGGGCGGCACCCCATAACGTTGCTCGATCGAGGCGAAGAGGGCCGCATTCGATTGCTTGAGTGAGCGTCCCCGGGACGCGATTACCGAGCCGCCGCGTTTGGCGAGGAACTGATCGAGCGAGAGATGAAAGCTTCTTTGGCCGCGATCGGCGGAGATCGTGGCGGGATTATAGTGGGTCGTCATGAGGGCCGCGATGCCAGCGGCGCCGACGCGTCCTCTGGCTTCCTCGGCAAACTGTTGCTTCCAGGACTCGAAGCCCGCCCCCGAGTGGCCACATTGCGCCGCGCTTGCCGCTCCGCCCGCCCACGGAACCGTTGAGGCTATGATCGCGACCGTCTTGAACCAGCTCGCCATGCAATTCTCTTTTCGACCGCGCATGAGAGACAAAACGCTGCCCTGTCATTCCAGTCAAAATGAGGCATGCCGACCGTCGTCGTAAACCGCATCTCGGCAATGCCGGAACCCGGCTCGTAGCTGATTGTTGAGGGGTAAAGCCAAGCCTGACGCGCGACGTCTCGGAGAGGATCACCTCGAATGCAGCCCACCAAGCTCCTTCTACTCTCGTCCTTAGCGTTCGCGAGCGCGCTCCTGCCGGCGCAGGCCAATGTCCTCATCAAGATAGATCAGAGCGTTCAGCGCATGACGGTCATGCTCGACGGGGAGCAGCGCTTCTCTTGGCCGGTTGCGACCGGCAGGGCCGGCTACGGCACCCCGAACGGCAGCTTCCGGCCCAACAGAATGGAAGAGGAGCATTTTTCCGACGAATACGACAGCGCGCCCATGCCGCACTCGATCTTTTTCGACGAGCACGGGCACGCGATCCACGGCAGCTCGGAGCGGCTCGGCCGGCCGGCCTCGCATGGGTGCGTGCGCCTATCCACCGCGAATGCCGCCGCGCTTTATGCGCTCGTGGAAAAGCAGGGAATGGCAAAAACCCGGGTGGAGATCGAGGGCGCCCCACCGACGCGAACGGCGCGTGAGCAGGTCCGCGAACAGCCTGCCAGAAGCCCGCGCCCGAAGGTGGTCAGACAAATCGACCCGGGCGAGATGGGTTACGATGCGGAGCCGCCGGTCAGGACCTATGGTGGCGGCTATGCCGGCCAGGGATATTACGGCGGGCAAGGGTATTACAGCCAGCCGTATGGCGGCTCGCCTTATTACGGCCGGTAGCAGCGCGCGCCGCGAGCCTCAAATCCGGAGTTTAGGCTACGTCGCGCCGCGTCGATTAACTCCGAGGTAATTGGAAGGGCGATCGCGGCGGCGCTATTCTGCCGTGATGCAAACCGCAGTGCGGCCGCTCGGTGAACATCTGCGTGAGTGGCGCCAGCGCCGGCGCTTGAGCCAGCTCGATCTCGCGCTGGAAGCCGAAATTTCAACCAAGCATCTGAGCTTTCTTGAGACTGGCCGCGCGACGCCCTCGCGCGACATGGTGCTGCGTCTCGCCGAGCGGCTCGAAGTGCCGTTGCGCGAGCGCAACGTGCTGTTATTATCGGCCGGCTACGCCCCGGCTTTTTCCGAACGCTCGCTGCAAGACCCGGCACTCGGCGCCGCGCGTAAGGCTGTCGACCTCGTGCTTGCCGGACACGAGCCCTATCCGGCGCTGGCGGTCGACAGGCATTGGACGCTAGTGACGGCGAACCGGGCCGTGGCGCCATTGCTCGCGAGCATCGATGCTTCTTTGCTGAAGCCGCCGGTCAATGTACTGCGTCTGAGCCTGCACCCCAATGGATTGGCGCCGCACATCGTCAACTTGCAGGAATGGCGCACGCATTTGCTGGATCGGCTTCGCCATCAGATCGATGTGAGCGCCGACTCGGTTCTGGTCGACCTGCTCGCGGAATTGCGCGGCTTTCCTGCGCCTCAGGTGCGTGCCGGCGTCAAGCCGGACAAGGCTGAGGACTATGCCGGTGTCGCCGTACCGTTTCGGCTGGCGACGGAGAACGGCGTACTTTCCTTCTTCAGCACGACGACCGTGTTCGGCACGCCGGTCGACATCACGCTATCGGAATTGGCGCTGGAAAGCTTCTTTCCCGCCGACGCCGCGACGGCGGAAAGACTGCGCCGTAGCCAGGCGGCTTAAAGCTGCGCCTCGCTCTTCAATCTTTGGACCAAAGCCGGCGTGATAAAACCATCCGCAGGCTGAATGCCGGCTTTGATCTGATAGGCATGCACGGCGTCACGTGTCGCCGGCCCGATCTTGCCGTCGGCATTGCCTTGATAGAGCCCGAGCTTCGTCAGCGCTTGTTGCACCGTCCGGCCATCGGCAATCGAGAGCGGCTTCAAATCTTTCGGCCAAGGCGTATGAATCCCGCCTTCGCCGGCGATTTGCTGTGCCAACATCCCGACCGAAATCGCGTAAGCGTCGGACGTGTTGTACTGCTTGATGACAAAGAAATTGTCGGTGATCAGCCAGGCCGGACCCTTCGCACCAGCCGGAATGAACAACAGCGCATCGCCCACCTTCGGCAGCGGCTTGCCGGAGGCGGTGCGAAAGCCTTGCGCCTGCCAATCAGCGAATGAATTGCGAAGCGAAGCGAAATTAAATGAATCGGGGATAATGACTTCGACCCCCCACGGCAGGCCGGCGACCCAGCCGGATTTTTGCAGGAAGTTGGCGATCGATGCGAGCGAGTCGGTCTTGGACGACCAGATATCGGCTGGGTGCGCTCCTTCGTAGGCAATTGCATATTTCAAGTAAGCGGAGGGCAGGAATTGCGGCTGTCCCATTGCGCCGGCCCAGGAGCCGACCAGATGGCCGCGCGTCACGTAACCCTTCTCCAGCATGACCAAGCCGGCGACGAATTCGTCGAGAAACAAGCTGCCCCGGTGCTGCTTGTAGGCGAGCGTCGCAAGCACGCGCAAGATATCGCTGCCGCCGCCGCTCGGCCCGTAATTGCTTTCGATCCCCAGGATCGCGACCAGGATTTCCGAGGGCACGCCGCTGCGCGCCTGGATTTTCTCGAGCGGGCCGGCAAGCTCGGCGGCGACATTGCGGCCTTGCGTTACGCGTTTCGGCGTGACGGATTGCGCCAGATATTGTGCGACAGTGATTGTGAATTCCGCCTGTTTCGCCGGTTTTGTCAGGATCGCCTGATCGGGCGTGAGGCCGCTGATCGCGCTATCGAAAGTCGCGCGGGAAACGCCGGCTGCTTCCGCTCTGGGCCAGATCGACTCCAAGAATTGCTGGAACTCCCCGGCTTGGGAACTTGCTGCATCCCGGGTTTCGGCGGGCGCGAGCTTCGGCGCGGCAGTCGCAGAAACTGCGATGAGCGCCGCTACGCCTGCAATCATCGCGCGCTTCGCGAAAGCCATCATGCGAAGTGACACGACACCGATCCGTAAACACCGTAATCGGCGTGAAATGTGTCGCCTTTCCGCACGTCGACGGGCCGCGTGAACGAGCCGGAGAGAACGATTGCGCCTGCTTCGAGCCGCTCGCCACGGAGCGCGAGGCGGTTCGCCAGCCAAGCGACGCCCTGCGCCGGATTGTTGAGCACGCCCGCCGCGACGCCGGTCTCCTCAATCTGTCCGTTGCGGATGAGCAGCGCCGATATCCAGCGCAAATCAACGTCTTGTGGCCGGAACGGCCGTCCGCCGGTGACGATCGCCGCATTTGCGGCGTTGTCGGCGATCGTATCGGTGACTTTGCGCGTGGCCTTCGTCTCGGGATCCAGTCGGTGTATGCGCGATTCCAGGATTTCGAGCGCCGGCGTCACATAGGATGTGGAGTCGAGCACATCGAAAATCGTGCAGTCGGGGCCGGCAAGCGGTTTTGCGAGCACGAAAGCAAGTTCCATTTCGATTCGTGCGGACAGGTATTTCTCGAACGGAATCACCGCGCCGTCGTTCCAGAACATATCGGTGTACAGCACGCCATAATCCGGCTCGTCAATCCCAACCGCGCTCTGCATCGCGCGGGACGTGAGGCCGATCTTGTGGCCTTTCACCACGCGCCCTTTGCTGAGTTTGATCGCCGTCCAGGCGCGCGGGATCGCATAGGCGTCCTCGACGGTCATGTCCGGATGCTCGAGCGAAAACATGCGGATGAACTGCTTCTCGTCTTCCGCTCTCTGCAGGCGCTGCGCCAATTCGGCGATCGTACTATCGTCGAGCATCAAAATTCCTCGTCGACGACGGTGTTGCGCAGAATGCCAAGCGACGGCGATTCGACCTCGACAACATCCTCGGGCTTGAGCCATTTCGGCGGATCGAAGCGCGCCCCGGCGCCCGTAGGCGTGCCGGTGGCGATGAGGTCACCGGGCATCAACGTTGCAAACGTGGAGAGATATTCGATCAGGAAATCGAACGGGAACATCATGCGGTCGGTCGAATCATGCTGGCGCATCTCGCCGTTGACGCGCGTCACGATTTCGAGCGGCTCGGCTGGAGAAACCTCGTCCGACGTGACTATCCATGGGCCGACCGAACCGGAGCGGTCGAAATTCTTGCCCTGTGTCACGTTGAATTTGCCGTGCCGCAGCCAATCGCGCACGGAGCCCTCGTTGCACAGCGTCAGTCCGAAAATGTGCTTATAGGCGCGCTCGCGCCGAATCCGCCGCCCGCCTCTTCCGATGACGATGACGATCTCGCCTTCATAATCGAGCTGTTCCGATACGCGCGGACGCACGATCGGCTGATCGTGGCCGACGATGGATGTCGGTGCGCGCACGAACAAGCTTGGATATTTCGGCAGGTCGGACGCGTCTCTATATTCCTCGTTGCGGTCCTTGTAGTTGACGCCGATGCACCAGAGCTTTTGCGGATCGGGGATCGGCGACAAAAACGTCACGTCGCTGAACGCGAGATCGGGCCGGTGCGCCGCTGCAACATCCATAGCGCGGGCATGGCCATCGTGCTCGATCAGGGCCTTCAGCGTCGGAAAATCCTCACCGATGTGCGGCGTCAGATCGACGATCCCATGTCCAACAACAGCGCCGTAATGAGGCCGTCCTTCGAGGAAATAAGTGGCGAGCCGCATCGTTCCGCTCCGCTCTCTAATCAAGCCGTGGCGCGCGCGTCGCGAATTGCTCGTCCTGCGGCGTCGCCGGCAGCTCGCCCTCATCGCGCGCATGGCGCACCACCTCCATGATAAGGCGCAAGCCGAGGGGCGCTAGCGCGCGTTCCCAGAGTTCGCGCGCACTTTCGCCCTTCTTTACGAAAATCCAGTCCTGCGCGGCGATCGGCCCCGCATCGAGCTTGTCGGTGAGGTGATAAATGGTGCCGCCGGCAACGGGATCGCCCTCTTTGACCGTCCATTCGACTGCCGCCATGCCGCGATGGCGCGGCAGCAGCGAGGGATGATAACCGATGCCGCCAAGCCGCGCACTTGCGACCGCATCGTGGGCGACACGGGCGTGACTATGTGCGGTCACAATGAGGTCTGTCTCCGGCGCGATGGCTTCGAGCGGCACGATATGCGGGTTCTCGTGCACATAGACGTCGATACCGGCGGCGCGTGCGCCGTCCGCGAGCCGGTCGTCGGCGGTCGGAACCGCGACGCGGGCTACCTCGATTCCCGGCTCTTTCAGAAGCAGATCGAGGACCGCGCGGCCGAAATATCGCGAACCGACAAGCGTGATCTTCATGAAATGGGAGACTCTGGCGCGAGTTGACCGGGACGGTCACACTTACGCAAGATTAGCGTACGAAGGTCAAGACCGTCCGGCGATCGCGGACGTCATGTAACCGGAGGGGCTATGCCGCGACAAATCATCGACATTTCCGTGCCGCTCGCCAACAAAATTCCCGCCGATCCGCCGGGAATGGAAGTCTCGATCACTTATCTCGATCATATCAAGAGCTTTCCGCATATCGCAGCGTTTTTCCCCGGACTGAAGATCGAGGACATGCCGGACAAAGCCGGATATGCCGCGGTCGAGACGGTGACGATCTCGACGCATAACGGCACGCATCTCGATGCGCCCTACCATTATCATCCCACGATGAATCATGGTGAGCGCTCGTGGACGATCGACGAAGTGCCGCTCGAATGGTGCTTTCAACCGGGCGTCAAGCTCGATTTCCGCCATTTCGCCGACGGCTATCTGGTGCAGCCCGCCGATATCGAGGCCGAATTGAAGCGCATCGGCCATGAATTGCAGCCGCTCGAAATCGTCGTCGTGAATACGAGCGCCGGCAAGAAATACGGCGTGTCCGATTATGTTGCTTCCGGCTGCGGCATGGGCTACGCCGCGACGATGTATCTACTCGAACGCGGTGTGCGGCTGACCGGCACTGATGGATGGAGCTGGGACGCGCCGTTTGTGCATACGGCCAAGAAATATGCCGCAACGCACGACGCCTCGCTCGTGTGGGAGGGCCACAAGGCCGGCCGGCATATCGGCTATTGCCATCTCGAAAAGCTGCACAACCTCGAGGCGCTGCCTGCGACTGGCTTCACGATCGCTTGTTTCCCGGTGAAAATTCAGGCGGCTTCGGCGGGATGGACGCGCGCGGTCGCGATCCTCGACTGAAGGTGCACGGGCAGGGCCGTTGACAGCGGCAGGGTCTGCCCGCACAAACACCAACAAAACCGGCGTCCTGGGAGGGAAGAATGGCGGCAACGCGCAAGGTCGTAATCACCTGCGCGGTCACGGGGGCGATTCACACGCCCTCGATGTCGCCGCATCTGCCGGTCACGCCGGATGAGATCATCGCCGATTCGCTCGCCGCCGCGGAAGCTGGCGCCGCGATCCTACACCTGCATGCGCGCAATCCCGAGAACGGCCGGCCCGATCAGACGCCCGAAGCTTTCGCGCGCTTTCTACCGCGCATCAAGCAGCAGACCAACGCTGTCATCAACATCACATCGGGCGGCAGCCCTTTCATGAAGGTTGAGGAGCGGGTGAAGCCGGCCGAGGTCTTCAAGCCGGAAGTCGCCTCACTCAATATGGGCTCGATCAATTTCGCGCTGTTTCATCTGCTCGATCGCTACAAGAACTTCAAACATTCATGGGAACCGGAATTTTTGGAGTCGACCCGCGATCTCGTCTTCCGCAACTCGTTCAAGGATATAGAGTACATTCTGAAGACGTGTTCCGGCAACGACACGCGATTCGAATTCGAGTGCTACGACATCGCACACCTCTATAATCTGAAGCACTTTCTCGATCGCGGCCTGGTCAAGCCACCGCTCTTCGTGCAATCCGTGTTCGGCATCCTCGGCGGCATCGGCACGCATGCCGAGGATGTGATGCAGATGAAGCGGACCGCCGACCGCCTCTTTGGCGATCAATATCGCTGGTCGGTGCTGGGCGCCGGCTCGGCGCAGATGCGCATTGCGGCGATGGCGGCGGCGATGGGTGGGAATGTGCGCGTCGGCTTGGAGGATTCGCTCTGGGCCGGCCCGGGCCGGCTTGCGACCTCCAATGCCGAGCAGGTGCGGATCGCCCGCTCGATCATCGAGGGGCTCGGGCTTGCGGTCGCGACGCCCGACGAGGCGCGCGGAATCTTGGCCCTCAAAGGGGCGGATCAAGTTGCGTTCTGATTCGCCTCCGGATTCCGGCGAAGCGCGGCGGTCACGCCGATGCTGAATTGGGATCTCTTATCGAACGCGCTCGTTTCCGGCGTGCTGCTTGGCGGCTTTTATTGCGCGGTTGCGGTTGGCATCACGATCGCCTTCGGGATGCTCGACATCGTCAATATCGCGCATCCCGCTTTTATCATGATCGGTGCGTTCATCGCCTATTTTTTCAATACGAGCTACGGTGTCGATCCGCTTCTCGCCTGCGTGATTGCCGCGCCGTTCGCCTATATCGGCGGGCGGCTCATGTATCGGCTCTACTATCTCGCCTTCGAGAGGCACGGCGAAGAATCGCTGCAGGGCCTGGCGTTTTTCTTCGGACTTTTGTTCATCATCGAGGTCGGTCTGTTGTTGATCTTCGGCGTCGATTATCGCTTCGTCGAAGCGCGCTATATTGGCCCCGGCATCGAAATCGGCTTCGTCTCGATCCCATGGCGCATGCTGATCGGCCTCATCGTCGGGTTGGCCATGGTCGGCGGCGTTGCATTGTTCAACGCCAAGACCTTCACCGGCCGCGCCATTCTCGCTGTCTCGCAAGATCCCGGCGCGTTGCGGCTCGTTGGCGGCGATCCGGTTCACGTCAAGGAAATTGCCTTCGGCATTTCCATCGCCACCGCCATCATTGCCGGCGCGCTGTTGATCATCATCCAGCCGGTCGAGCCATCGATCGGCCGTGATTTCATCGGCCGCGTCTTCGCCATTTGCGTGCTCGGCGGCATGACCAGCCTGCCCGGCACCGTCATCGCCGCGATGCTGCTTGGCATCGCCGAAGCTTTGACGACCACTTATCTCGGCCCGTCCTGGGCGCCAGCGGTTTCGTTCGGCATCCTGCTGTTGACGCTCGGCGTCCGTCCCTCAGGGATTCTCGGGCGATGACTCTCCCCCACGCTAGCGACAGCGCGGTCGGCGAAAAGCGCGCACGTCTGCGCGCAAGGGCGCTTCTGCCGCTCGCCGGCATGGCGATCGTCCTCGCGCTGGTGTTTTTCGCGCTGGATTGGGTCGGTACAGATTACGCCTATCTCGCCGCCTACACCGTCTTGCAGTACGTCGTGCTCGCGACCGCCTGGAACATACTCGGCGGCTATGCCGGTTACGTGAACTTCGCCTCCGCCGCTTTCTTTGCCGTCGGCGTCTATACGAGCGTCATCGTCTACAAGACGGTGAAACTGCCGCTGATCGCGACCATGCCGCTGGCGGCCGTCGCCGCCGGCCTGCTCGGCTTGGGCGTCGGTTATCTCACGTTGCGGCTGCGCGGCACGTTCTTTTCGATCGCGACGCTGGCGTTGTCCGTTGTCATGAGCACGCTCGTCGTCAATTGGGCTTATGTCGGCGGCTCACGCGGCGTCTACGTGCTGCGGCCGCAGACGATCGATTTCTTCGGGCCCTACACCCGCTATCTCTGCATCGTCATGCTGATCATGGCGATCATCTCGATCGTCATTGCGCGCGCTGTCGAACGATCTTGGTTCGGGCGCGGATTGGCGGCGCTCAAGGACGACGAAATCGCCGCTGAATGCGCCGGCGTCCCGTCGCTGCGATTGAAGCTGGCGGCGACCGCCCTGAGCGGCGCGCTGATGGGCGCTGCCGGCGCGCCATTTCCGTTCTTCGTCACCTATGTCGATCCGGCGACAGCCTTCGGTCTGTCGATCGCGGTGAACACGATCGCGATGCCGCTGATCGGCGGCACCTCGACTTGGATCGGGCCGGTGATCGGCGCGGTGCTGCTCGGCAGCCTGCAGCAGATCGCCACCGTCACGATCTCGTCGGCGCTCAACCTGCTCATCGTCGGGGTGCTGATGGTGATCTTCATCACGCTCGCGCCGAACGGCATTGTCGGGCTGGTGCAAAAAATTCGGGAGCGGCGCGCATGAGCGGAGCTTCCGTCCTCTCCTCACGTGGGGTCGTCAAACGCTTCGGGGGTTTCACCGCGCTCAGCGGTATCGATTTCGATCTCGGCCCGAACGAGCGCGTCGGACTCATCGGGCCGAACGGTTCGGGCAAGAGCACGTTCGTCAATTGCCTGACGGGTGCGCTGCCCTGCGATGCGGGAAAAATCGATTTCGGCGGCACCGATATCACCGACATGGCGGCTTGGCGGCGTGCGCGGCTCGGATTGGCGCGCAGCTTCCAAATCCCGCGCCCGTTCCGCGGCCTCACGGTCCGCCGCAACATCGAAGTGCCGCTGGCTTTCGCCGCCGGTCTCTCGGATCAGGCGCAGATCGAAGCGGAAGCGGAGGAAGTTCTCGTGCGCGTCGGCCTTGCCGCCAAATCGCGCAAAGCGCCCCGCAGTCTCAGCCAGGTCGAGTTGCGTAAGCTCGAGCTCGGTCGCGCCCTTGCCGCGCGGCCGAAAGTGCTGATCGCCGATGAAGCGATGGCCGGTCTCTCCGACAGCGAGGTCGATGAAATCTTAGTGCTGCTCATGCAGCTCAACGACAGCGGCATCGCCATCGTTTTGATCGAGCATATCATGCGCGCCGTCGTACGTTTTTCCCAGCGCGTCATCGTGCTCGTCGCCGGCGCCAAGATTGCCGAAGGCACGTCGCAGGATGTCATGTCGCATCCCGAGGTCGTGAGGGCCTACCTTGGGCAGTAGTCTGCACATCGAGAATATCGACGCGGGCTACGGCGCGGTCACCGTTCTGTCGAACGTCGCTGTCGACGTGCGCGACGGCGAGACGGTCGTCATGCTCGGCACCAACGGCAACGGCAAATCGACGCTGATGCGCTGTATCACGGGAGAGGTCGTGCCGACGAAGGGCCGCATCACTGCGGAAATCGACGGCGTCACGCACGATCTCGTCGGCCGCGCAACGGACGCAATCGTCGATCTCGGCATTTGCCTTGTGCCCGAGGGACGGCGGCTTTTCCCGAAGCTGACCGTCGAGGAGAACCTGCTGCTCGGGGCCTTCCGCAAGGCGGCACGGCCGAAAATCGCGGACAATCTCGCTTTTTGCTTCGACACCTTCCCGCGTCTCGCCGAACGCAAGCGCCAGCTCGCAGGATCGATGAGCGGCGGCGAGCAGCAGATGCTGGCGCTCGCCCGGGCGCTGATGGCGAGCCCGCGCATTCTGCTGGTCGACGAGCCCTCGGTTGGCCTCGCGCCGATTCTCGTCGCACGCATGATCGACAAGATCGCCGAGCTCAAAGCCGCACTCGGGCTCACCGTGTTGATGGCGGAACAGAACTTTGAGCAGGCAACGCGCATCGCCGATCGCGGCTATGTGCTGGTTCACGGCCAGGTCGCGCTTGCCGCCAACAACATTGCGGACCTGCGCGAAAGCGACGTCGTACGCAAGCTGTATCTGGGCTTGGACTAACGGAAGCAGAGTCGAACGGAAGCAAAGTCATGGATATCAATGTCGGCCGCGCGGCCATTGCCGAGGCGAGCAAGAAACTTTCCAATTGGGGCCGCTGGGGCAAGGACGACCAGATCGGCACGCTCAATCATGTTTCGCAGGCGCAGGTCTACAACGCCGCCAAACTGGTGAAGAAGGGCCGCGTCTTCGGCATGGGCATACCGCTCGATTCACAGGGGCCGCAGAGCGGCCTCTTCGGCGGCCGCTGGAATCCGATCCACACGATGCTCGCGACCGGCACCGATTCGATTGCCGGCCGCTTCGGCGGGCGGCTCGAATATGCCGACGATGCGCTGAACATGCCGGTCCAGGCGGCAACGCATTGGGATTCGCTCGGCCACATCTTCTATGAGGGCAAAACCTATAACGGCCACAGCGCCGCGCGCGTCGATGGCGGCGGCGTCAACGTGCTCGGGATCGAACATACGCGCGACAAGATGGTCGGCCGCGGCGTGCTGCTCGACGTCGCGCGCGTGAAGGGCGTCGATTGGCTCGAGGACGGCTACGGCATCTCGAATGACGAGCTCGATGCGACCGCGGAAAAGCAGGGCGTGCGCATCGAGGTCGGAGATTTCGTGATCATCCGCACCGGTCAGATGGAGCGCTGCCTTACCGAGAAGAAATGGGGCGGCTATGCCGGCGGCGATGCGCCGGGCGTCAAGTTCGAGAATTGCTATTGGTGCCAGGAAAAGCAGATCGCCGCGATCTGCTCCGACACCTGGGGGGTCGAGGTGCGGCCGAACGAGACCGATGAGGTGAACCAGCCCTGGCACTGGGTGGTCATTCCGGCCATGGGGCTCACCATGGGTGAGATGTTTTTTGTGAAAGAGCTTGCCGAGGACTGCGCCGCCGACGGCTGCTACGAGTTCATGTTCTGCGGCCCGCCGCTGGTCATCACCGGCGGCACCGGCTCGCCGATCAACCCGCTGGCAATCAAGTAGCCACATTCCCGGCCTCGCGAAGCGAGAGCGGGGAGATCCAGGGGCAAACGGGGCGCTTTGCACCGCTCTGGACCCCGGATGCCGCTTCGCGGCTCCGGGGAAGTGGTTGGGTCCTTCCCGGCTTCCCTGCAATGGCCTCTTAAGCACCTTCCGCTCTAATGCCGCCCCATGCGGGTCCTCGGCGCCTTCCTCTTCAACACGCTGTGCAATTTCGGCATCGGCCTGATCGTCGCCAAATTCTTGGGGCCGGCCGAGTATGGCTTCGCCTTGGCGCTGGCGACCGCCCTCACCATTCAGATAGCGCTTCTCGACTGGATCCGTCTCGGCGCGGTGCGCTTCTATTCCGAGCGCGTGCGCGCGGCCGAGCCGACGATCCGCGCGACGCTCGATACCGCCTTTGCGCTGATCAGCTTCGGCATCGTGGCAATCGCTGTCATCGTCGCCTTTCTCGATACCGGTCTCGATCCGACGCGCGGCCTCATGGGTCTCGCGCTTGGCGTCTCGATCGCCAACGGCCTGTTCGACTACAGGACGGCGCTGGTCCGCGCCCGCTTCCACGACCGCCTCTACGGCCGGCTGGTCATCGTCAAAAACGTCGTCTCACTGGTGCTCACCGGCGGCGCCGCCTTCCTCTTCGAGTCGGCTCCCATGGCACTGATCGGCGGCATCTTGAGCCTCGCCGGCTCCATCCTGACCGCCTGGGCGGCCATGGCCGACCAAGGCGCCGAGACATCGCAGGCGCGCCTTGCGGAGCAGCTGATCGTGCCCTCGCAATATCGCGGGCCTTTCGCGCGTTTCATCGCGCTTCTGCTGCCGGGGCTTTGCGCGACCGGCATGATCCATTTCGCCGTCAATCCGATTTTTCAGATCGGCAAGAAGACCGCGCCGGTGATCGGCGCGGCTTTGATCGGCGGCGTCATAAATGGCGTGTTGGTGCTGTTGCTCGCCGGCGGCGCCGACGCGTCGGGGTTTGCGATCGCGCAGAGCGGCGCTGCGATCGCCTCGCTTGCTGCGCTGCTTGCATTCGCGGCGCGGACACGGCCGCACTGGCCGGCTTTGCGCGATCTCGCGGCAATCGCGATCAGCACGGGTGCAATGGTTCTGGTGCTCCTGCCGCTGCCCAAGGCCGCACCCGGCATGCTGACGCTCGCAGCCGAAATCGTCGTCGGTATTGCGGTGTTTGCAACGCTGATGCTGGCGTTCGACGCAATCGGCCTGCGGCAGCTGCTGATCGCGCGCGTGTTCGCCAAGCCCGCCGAAGTGCGCTGATACTAATCAGCCCGAATATCTGAATTCGATCGCAAGAAGCGGAGCGCCTTCGCGAAGGCACATTCCTATTCTCTCCGTCGAGAATCCAAATACGAGCGACGGAGCGATTTACGATGCACGTGACCAGCGAACCGGCAATCCTCTATCTCGGTACACCCGTCGTGCTGATCAGCACGACGAATGCGGACGGCTCCTACAATCTCACGCCGATGTCATCGGCGTTCTGGCTCGGCTGGCGCTGTATGCTGGGCCTGGCCGCGGAGTCGAAGACGACGGAAAACATGAAGGGCACCGGCGAGTGCGTGCTCAATCTGCCCTCGGTCGATCTCGTCGCCGCGGTCGATCGACTGGCGCGCACCACAGGGTCGAATCCGGTGCCCGCTCGAAAAATTCAACGCGGCTATCGCTTCGAGCGGGATAAATTCAGCATCGCCGGGCTGACCCCGATGGAATCAGAGACGGTCTGGCCGCCGCGTGTCGCGGAATGTCACGTGCAGCTCGAGGCGGTGGTGGAGTCGGTGCACCAACTGGCTGAAGACGACCCGAAACTGAAAGGCCGCACCAACATCTTCGAGGTCCGCATTCAGCGCGTGCATGTCGAAGAATCGATTCTTGTCGCCGGCGAGCCAAACCGCATCGACCCTGACAAATGGCGGCCGCTGATCATGAGCTTCCAGAAGTTCTATGGGCTTGGGCCGGAAGTGCACGCCTCAACACTCGCCCAGATTCCAGAGGCGCTGTATCGCAGTCCCGACGTCGACCGCGCCCGGCAAGGGGTGTCCTACCCGCAAAAAAAATGTGCGTGATTAATGCACCAATTCGCGCATGGCACCGTCAAGCCCTTCGAGGGTCAGCGGGAACATGCGGTTCGAAAACAGCCGCTGCACGAGCCGGATCGACTGCGTGTAATCCCACTGGTTCTGCGGCACGGGATTGAGCCACACACTGTGCGGATAAGTACGCGTGACCCGCTCGAGCCACACTGCGCCCGGCTCCTCGTTCATATGCTCGACCGAGCCACCAGGCATGGTGATCTCGTACGGCGACATCGAGGCGTCGCCAACGAAGATCACTTTGTAATCGTGCGGATAGGTGTGCAAGAGATCCCAGGTCGGCGTGCGGTCGGTGAAGCGGCGGCGGTTCTCCTTCCACACGGCTTCGTAGAGGCAATTGTGGAAGTAGAAATGCTCCATGTGCTTGAATTCGCTCTTCGCCGCCGAGAACAATTCCTCGACCTGTTGGATGTGCCAATCCATCGAGCCGCCGATATCGAAGAAGAGCAGCACTTTCACCGCGTTGCGGCGCTCGGGACGCATCTTCACGTCGAGATAGCCTTGCCGCGCCGTCTCTTTGATCGTCGTGTCGAGATCGAGCTCGTCCGGCGCGCCGGTGCGCGCGAATTTGCGCAGCCGGCGTAACGCCAGCTTGATGTTGCGGATGCCGAGCTCCGTCTCGCCGTCGAGGTCCCTGAACTCGCGCTTGTCCCAGACCTTCACCGCGCGAAAATTGCGGTTGCCGTCCTGGCCGATGCGGATGCCTTCGGGATTGTAGCCGTAAGCGCCGTAAGGCGAGGTGCCCGCGGTGCCGATCCATTTGCTACCGCCCTGATGGCGGCCTTTCTGTTCCTTCAGCCGCTCACGCAAGGTTTCCATGAGCTTGTCCCAGCCCATGGCTTCGATCTGCTGCTTTTCTTCCTCGGTGAGATATTTTTCGGCAAGCTTTTTCAGCCATTCAGCGGGAATTTCGGCGGTCTCCATCGCCTGGAGCAGGCTTTCGAGACCTTGGAACGTCGCGCCGAAGACGCGGTCGAACTTGTCGAGGTTACGCTCGTCCTTCACCAGCGTCGTGCGCGCGAGATAGTAGAAGTCGTCGACCGACGTGCCGGCGAGATCGGAATCGAGCGCTTCCATGAGCGTCAGGTATTCGCGAAGCGTGACCGGGACCTGCGCCTCGCGCAGCGCCGTGAAGAAGTTAAGGAACATGTTTCTTGATGTCGCGCCTGCCGTCGCGCGCGTCAAGCCGGCGGCATTCTCGGGAACCCACGCGGTGGAACTAGGCCGGCGCGGCGCGACTGCCGAAGATGCCGAGCGGAAGCCGCGCTTTCCGCTGCAGCCACTTCACGCGCCACCCGCGTTTCCAGAGAAGCCAGCGCAGGCTGAAATCATCCTTCGGCACGTAGGCCATGGCGCGTTCGGCCATCTCGTAGACGACCACATCCGGCCGCGCCCGTTCGATGTAACGCCAATCGAGATCGTATGACCACATGAACTCGACCTCCCTGGCGGTCTCGGCGAGCATGGCAGTCAAGGACTCGACACCTTGCGAAGAGAAAGAATCTCCGAAGATCAAAATTTTTTTGTCAGCGACCGCTGGATTTCTGTTCTTGAAGGCCACGTGAGAGCCGCCAAACGTCGCCGGAGTACTGGTCAGCCCCTCCAGATATTGCGCGATCGAATTGCGATAACAACGGGTGGCGTTCTTTGTAAAATCGTAGAACTTGAACCATTCGCCGAGCGGCGGATTGAGCTTCGCGCCCAAATCGAACACGGCGTGATAATCGACGTGCTTGCGCGAAAGCATATCAAAATCGGGATTGAGGCCGATCCGCTCGCACAGAAGCTCGTAGCCCAGAAACGCCCCTTCGGGATTTCAATGCGAATCCGTCTTGCCGTACAGCTGGCGGTCGTCGCGCGCGGCACGCAAAGCGGGGACAATATCCAACCACACACGCCCATACGGCGAGCGCTGCAACAGCTCGCCGAGGCGCAAGGCGGGCGAAAGCCGCCAATTCGCGACCGGCGCATTCAGCTCGTTATCATAGATGGTCAGCTTTTCCGGAGCCGGCATATGGACGTATTAGATGACCATCTGCTCGAGGCGAGCGGCCCGCGTCTCGATCCAGCTCACCCACTGCCGCAATTTGGCATCCGGAAGCGAAGAGGAGTTGCGACCGTAAAGCGTGGCAAGCGCGCCGGTGAGAAACAACCAGCCGTTCTTGCCTTCGTGAACATCGCTATTCATTCGACCTCAGCCGAAGCAGGTCGGCCGCTGCGGCTGACGCAGCCCCTCCGGCTGGGGTCAAGACCGCAGGTCCTCCGTGGCAAAGCGCGCCTGTGGGCGCCGTGGACTTCTACCCGCGCGCCTCCGCTCTTGTTTGAAGCGGATAATGCGCTGCTCCGCTCTTCCATAGCGGACATAATGCAAAAGCGGATCAAGCCCGGTTGGCAACACGTCCCAATAGAGATGGGTATAGAACTGCGCGTCGAACCGCTTCTTGGAAAGGCGGCGTAGTTCCAGCCTTTCGGCGACCGACGACAGAAATCGCGTGCGGCTATCTATGGCCCAGCCGATCAGAGGCGACATCGTGTGGCGGTCCCTGATCATGCGCCGCACGCGAGATGCCAATTTGTGATGCCTCCTTTGGCGCAGGTGCTCGGCGACGATAGCGAGATATTGCCGCGATTGCTTGCGCTTCTTTCTTAGCTCTGAGCGCTGAAGTGGATTGCCCGTGAGGGCGCTCAAGCTGACTTGCTTCAGCAGGCCGACCTCCAGCAGATAGAAAACCACGCCATGGCCGGCATAGGGCAAAAGAATCTCAACGTAAACGCTCGGCCGGTATGATCGATTTCAGTCTTTCGGCATGCATTTTGTCATACAAATCCTTGTTGTCGTAAACGACAAAGAATCTGCATGCGT
Organism: Beijerinckiaceae bacterium; assembly: GCA_036265935.1. Lineage (GTDB taxonomy): Bacteria > Pseudomonadota > Alphaproteobacteria > Rhizobiales > Beijerinckiaceae > JAFASC01. The sequence continues at coordinate 7,006 of DATAOB010000034.1, read as the reverse complement.
CGGCGATCGCATCGGCGGAAATCGGGTACACCCATTCGATATTTTCGATGTGACCGGCAAATCGCGGATCGGACCGGATCGTGATGTCGTTTGCGGGGAATAGGCCAGCGCCATGTCGCATCCCAGAGATTTGGAGAAGGCGATCGCCGCGTATCCCCCCATCGAGGACCCATTGCGACCCGCTGCTGGTAATTCTGGGCGCGATCGATCTTCGCTATGGCGGCAAAGACGTCCGCAGGCACGCTCTGAAACCAATCGGTTCTGCTCGAGTTGAAATTGACGATGTCGAAACCGTTCTCGATCAGATAATCTCCGCCATTTATGTTCTGATTTAGAATTTTGCTGCCGAGCGAGCTGAATGCAAACGCAAGACGTTTGTTTGGCCGCTCGGGCGTGTAGTAATATTCAATCCACAGCGTCTCGGATCGATACAACGCTTCACTTAAAATCATCGCGCGCGCATCTGAAACGCTTCCAATGCTGTAACAATGCCTTGATAAGGTTTAGAAATCACAACCGATTGTGTTTGATCTAAGGAGGCTTGGCTGCGGGCGCGCCGCCGCAGCGATGATGATGCTCACGGGGCGGCCTGCGCCGCGCGCATCGCCGCCCGCATCTTGTGGTAGAGGACGGCGCGGAACATGAGATATTGCACGCCGAAGGCGACGACCTTGGCGCCGACGGCGCCGACCGAGATGAACCACGCCCACAATTGCATGTCGCCGGTCGCGGCGATCGCGATATTGGCAAGGCCGAGCGCCACCATCAGCGCCGCCCAGCAATAGCCGGCGGCGATGACGGCATTCGCCGATACATTCTCCTTCACGATGGGCGGCAGGTAGCGCAGCATCCAGCCGCGCCGCAGCATCACCGCGGCGATGGCGAAATGCGCAATGCTCGGCTTCATCATGACGAAGCGCGGATCGTGGGTGAGGATGGTCGCGCCGCCGAGCACCAGGACGAGCCCGAGGCTTGCCCAGTTCATCACGTCGAGCGTCCGGCCCTGGTGGCGCGCCAGGACGAACTGACCGATCGCGCCGGCGATCGCCACGCCCGTGGCGGCGTAGATGTTGCCGGTCGTCAGATAGATCGCCAGGAAGATGATGGTCGAGAAAAAATCGGCGAAGAGCTGCTTGAAGACTTGGCGCATGTCGTCACCGGTGGTACGCGGCCATATGTAAAGAGGATTTACATCGCGGCGGCGCGCCTGACAAGCCGCCTCTCCTTGAAGGGGCGCTCGCCCGCCGCTAGCTTCGCGCCCGATGCGAAACCGAGACCCGGGGCCGAAGACGCCCGCCGCCGACGCGACCCGCGTGTGGTTTCGCCTCCTCAGGCTGGAGAGCCGGATCAGCACGGCGCTGGGATCCCGCCTGCGAGCGCTCGGCCTCACCGCGCCGCAATGCGACGTGCTGACGACCTTGACCGAACGCGAGGGGGTGAGCCAGCAGGAGCTCGCCGAACGTCTCTATGTTACCAAGGGCAACATTTCCGGCCTCATCGACCGGCTCGTCTCCAGCGGCCTTGTCGAGCGCCGCACCATTCCCGGCGACCGGCGCTCGCACGCGATCTACCTGACGCCGGCAGGTACCCGCCGGGCTCAGGAGGCAATCGCCATGCAGCGCGAATTCGTCGCCCAAACTTTCGGCCAACTGCCGCCGGAGAAGCTCATCGCGTTCGAGGAATTGTTGATCCTCACCCGCGATCTCGTTCGTGCCCAGGCGAACGAAGCCAATGCGGCCGGAGAGGCGATTGAAGCGGCAGACGCGCTGGCTTTTTCAACGGCATGAAGCCTCGAGCCGCCGCTGTTTTGGCGCTCGGCGCGCTCGTTCTGTCGCCGATCTCCTGTCCGGCGAGCTTTTCTGCGGCGGCGCGCGCCTACCGAGCGCTCGATTATCCACATCCCGCGCATTCGGCACGCCCGCGCCAGGGAATCGGCCGCCCCAGCCGCGCGCTTCGCCCGACCGCCGTGAGCGTCCCTTTACCGCCGCGCCGGCCGCCGGAATTCGCCGCCCCCAAGGAGCCGGGCGCAGAAGCCGCGCCAATCGAGGTCGCGGCGCCGCCGCCGCCCCCTGGCGACGACGTGGAAACCTGCGCGGCAATTCTCGCGAGTGGAAACGTCGTTGCGTCGCGCCAGCCACCCATGCATTCCGGCTTTTGCCGGATCGAGAATCCGCTGATGCTCGAGGCGATCGTCCTCGCCGACAAAAAACACATCCCGCTCGAGCCGCCCGTGGCGATGCGCTGCCGCCTCGCCGGCGCGATCGCGCAATGGATCATCGAGGATGTTGCCCCGGCGGTCGCCGCCTCAGGCCAGCCGCTCGCGGCGCTCAGCGGCGTCGGCGGCTATGAATGCCGCGGCCGCAATGGCGTTGCCGGGGCGAAGCTCAGCGAACATGCGATCGGTAACGCCATGGATATAGCCGGTCTGAAGCTCGCCGATGGAAAGATCATCAGCGTGCAACAGAACGACATGCCTGTTTTGTTCGAGAAAATCCGCGCCAGCGCCTGCGCGCGTTTTTCGACCGTGCTCGGCCCGGGCGCCGACGCCTCGCACAAGACGCACCTGCATGTCGACCTGCAAGAACGGCGGCACGGCTACAAAATGTGTCAATGGGACGTCGCGCCATCGAAAGCGGCGCCGGCGGCATCCGCAAAGAAAAACTGATTTGCAGAATGCGTGGCTCGCGCGCCTCTGCTAAGGAACGATACGCATGAAACCCGCCGCCTTTTCGCTTCTGACCGTCTGCGGCATCGAAGAGCTCGAGACGCATGCCGAGCGGCGCGTCACCGACGTGCTGTCGCTGCTCGATCCGGGCGCGCCGGAGCCGAGCGCATTCGACGCCTATAACGAGCATCATCGCGTCACCTTGCGCTTCCACGATATTATCGGCCCGCAGCTCGGGCTCACCCCACCCGAGCGAAAGGACGTCGAGACGATCCTCAAATTCGGCAAGGAACTCGAAGGCCAGGAGGCCTATAGCGGCGAACGCCATCTGCTCATCCATTGTCACATGGGCATTTCCCGCTCGACCGCGGCCATGGCGATGTTGCTCGCGCAGGCGCATCCCGAGCAGGAGGAAGAAGCGATCGCGCAGCGCCTCACATCCATACGGCCGAAAGCATGGCCGAACTCGCGGATGATCGCGTTCGCCGATGAGATTCTGGGGCGCGAGGGCCGGCTGACGCTCGCCGCGCGCAAAATGTACGGCCGCCTGCTTGCCCTGCAGCCGCATCTCGCCGACGTCATGCGCCGGCTCGGTCGCGATCGCGAAGTGGAGACGGCGATCGCGCCTTAGCGCGAGATCAAATCTCGATCTCCGCGCCCATCTCGACGACGAGCAGCGGCGGGATGCCGAAATAGGTGGCGGAGCGTTCGGAATTGCGCTGAATGAAGGCGAAAAGCGTTTCCCGCCAGCGTGGCATGCGGCCCTGGCGCGCCGCGGGAATGACCGTCTCGCGGCCGATATAATAGGAGAATTCGTAAAGCTTGAGATCGGTGCCGAGCTTGCCCTGCCGGATGGCAAGCGCAATGGCGTCGGGAACGTTCGGCCGCTCGGTGAAGCCGTAGTGGACGATGATGCGGGTGATGCCGTCGACGAGCGGGATGAGCTCGACGCGCTTTTCCTTAGGGACGTGCGGCGTCTCGGTAAATTCGACCGTGAGAAGAAAGACACGTTCGTGAAGCGCGTGGTTATGTCGTAGGAAATTCGACAATGGCAACGGCACGCCGTTTCGCGACGAGCTCAGGAAAATTGCGGTGCCCGGCAGACGAATCGGGGGATGCGTAATGAGCTTCTGCAAAAGCTTCTCTTCCGGGCTGCGCATTCCGGCGCGGACTTTCTCCAGCAATATCTGCCCGCGGCGCCACGTGAGCATGATAAAGGCCATGAGAAAGGCGAGCAGCAGTGGGAACCAGCCGCCTTCAAAAAATTTCAGCGCATTGGCTGCAAAGAAGACGAGGTCGATTGCCAGGAAGAAGCCGTTTACCGCGAAAACAGCGATCGGATTGTAGCCCCACTGCAAAGCGACGAGCGCCGCAAGCAGCGTGGTGATCGCCATCAGCAGCGAGACGGCAATGCCATAGGCGCCGGCGAGCGCATCGGAGGAGCCGAAGGCAATGACCGCCGCGATCGTGGCGATGGCAAGCAGCCAATTGACCGTCGGCATGTAGATTTGCCCGATCGACGAGCTCGCCGTGTGCTTGACCTGCATACGCGGCAGGAAATCAAGCTGCATCGCTTGCTGCGTCAGAGAATAGGCGCCGGAAATGATCGCCTGCGACGCGATGATGGTCGCAAGCGTGGCAAATAGGACAAGCGGGTAATGCGCCCAGTCCGGCGCAAGCTGATAAAATGGATTGTCGATGGCGCTTGGATTGGTGATCAACAGCGCGCCCTGCCCAAAGTAGTTCAGGACAAGACTCGGCAGGACGATCGCGAACCAAGCGATACGGATCGGCCAGCGGCCAAAATGACCGAGATCGGCGTACATGGCTTCGCCGCCGGTGACGGTCAGGAACGCTGCGCCGAGCATGAGGAAGCCGACATGCAGTCCTTCGGGAATTCCCCTCGACAGGACATACTCAAACGCGGCTAATGGATTGAGCCCTGCTAGGACTTGCGGCGCGAGGAGAATGCCTTTGATGCCGAGTATCGCCAGCGCGAGGAACCAGAGCACCATGACCGGGCCGAAAATCCGCCCGATAAACCCAGTGCCGTTCGGCTGCACCGAGAAGAGTGCGATCAGTATGAGAACGGTGAGCGGAACGACGAATGGCGCCAACTGCGGCGCGTCGACCTTCACGCCTTCGATGGCGCTCAAGACCGAAATCGCCGGCGTTATAGCACCGTCACCATAGAGCAATGCGGCGCCGATCAATCCGATAATGAGAAGCATCGACCGCCACGAACGGCGAGGCGCATGGCGCGCCCCAAGCAGTGCGAGCATCGCGACGATACCGCCTTCGCCGCGATTGTCCGCGCGTAGAATGAGGATCGCATATTTCAGTGAGATGACCAGAATCAGCGACCAGAACATCATCGAAAGGGAGCCGATGACCGCCTGCTCCGACGGCGGCCCGCCGCCGCTCGCCGCTTTGGCGGTTTCCTTCAATGCGTAAAGAGGGCTCGTGCCGATGTCGCCATAGACGACACCGAGCGCGCCAAGCGCAGTGAAGGCGGCGCCCGGCTTCTCGACCCGATGCGCGGGGGCCTCGGCGGCAGCTTGCAGCTCAACTGTCATGCGGGGTCCGGCAGGCTCACTTCGAAGACTGCACCGGAAAGCTCCGAATTGTCACTCTCCTCGAGAAGCCGGATTTGGCCGCCATGCGCCCGCACGATATCGGCGGCGATTGCCAGGCCAAGACCGGATCCGCCGGCGCGCACGGAGCCGCGGAACGGCTCGAACAACCGCTCGCGCGCCGCCGCAGGCAATCCGGGGCCGTTATCTGCGACATGGATTAAGACGTTGCCGCGGTCACGGTGCGCCGAAATCCGGATGCGCGGCGCGCGGTTCAGTGTTTCGCGTGCGCCCTCAAGCGCTTCGATGGCATTGCGGCAGAGATTTAGCAGCACGCGCGACATCTGCTCCTTGTCGGCGCTGATCTTCATGTCGGGCGGAACGTCGTTGATTGCCTCAACGCCGCTTTGCTCCGGCACTGCGGCCTCGATCGCTTCGCCCGCCAATGCATGCAGTAAGACGCGCCGCTTCTTCGGCTCCTCCTCTACGGCGCGGCCATAGGCGAGCGTCGCCTGGCAAAAACGGATCGCCCGGTCGAGCGTTCCGATGAGCTTCGGTGCCAATCTTTTCGCCAGCGGATCGTCGAGATCGGCGAGACGATCGGAAAGCAATTGCGCGGAGGCAAGCATGTTGCGCATCTCGTGGCTGATCTTGGCGACGGCCAGACCCAGCGCGGCGAGATGCTTCTTCTCCTTGAGCTCGCGAGCAAGCGCCGATTCCATCGCCGCCAGCGCCTTTTCGGCCTGGCCGATCTCATGCGTGCGACGCGACGGCACGATGATCCGCGAGGCGTCTTCCGGCCGCTCGGCGAAAGCCATTAGATTGGAGGTGAGGCGGCGGACCGGACGCAGCACCATCATGTGGATCGCCAGCGCGGCGCAGATCGCGACGATGGCGGAGATGAAGAGGGAAACGAGCAGGATATTTTCGGAATAATCCCGCATCGCCGCCTTGAGCGGCGCCTCGTCCATGGCGATTTCGATGAAATCTGCCCCCATCGGTGCGGGGCCCTTCACGTCGATGATGCGGCCGGGGGGCGCGACCAGCGTCTCCAGCGCCGCCATGATTGAGTTCCAGGCCGAATAGCTGCGCAGATCGGCGTTCTCGTCGATCGCCGGCGGCATGTCGGACACGGCGAGGAGATGGCGGGCATCCCCCATCTGCAGCACGATCATGCGGGCGCCGACGCTGTCCAGGAGTTCGCGCTTCAGTTCGGCCGGGACCATGCCCTTCGGCGCGGCTTCCAGGACAAGCGCGGCCGTATAGGCGGCCGATAGCCGCGTCAGCAGCCAGTTGGTGCGGAAATTGGCGAGGAACGGCATGTAGATCGCGATCTCGGCCAGGATCACAAACCCGACGAGCAGCGCCAGCACGCGGCTCGTCAGTCCCAGCCCGCGCGCGCGGCTCGATTCCTCGCTCATCCCGGCAGGCATCGGCCGCATCGTATTCATCGTCGAATGCTACCCAGTAGCTTGCCGATCAAGCGGTGCTCAGCGCGGACAAGCCAAGTCAATGTTGACTTATTCGATGCTTCAAAGCTATACCGCGCGCGCAAAACGTCGGCTTTCGAAGCCGACGTTTCCTTTTGCCGCCGAGACGGGACGCACAGTCGAGCTGGCGAGACAAATCCAGCAATCCCCTCCATCGATCAGCGGAGCCGTATTTTGAAACGCACCTATCAGCCCAGCAAGCTCGTGCGCAAGCGCCGGCACGGTTTCCGCGCCCGCATGGCGACGACAGGCGGCCGCAAGGTCGTCGCGGCGCGGCG
>DATAOB010000033.1:0-58551 GCA_036265935.1 Beijerinckiaceae bacterium | reverse complement strand
CTCCGTTCGGCATCCCTATATTTTGCCGCAGCATCGTCCGAGCGGTCTGGGTATGGTGTTGCGAGCTTGCATGGGTCTTCGTTCCTGCGGGCGAGAGTTATCCGCGCCGCGCGCGAATTCGCGGATTGGAGAGAGTGAAAGGACACGGGCGATTTCTGACTCCTGCGTCCCGCAGCTTCGCGAACCTGTTTGGCTTGATCGGCCACCTTGATCCGCTCAAGCGATCTTAAGCCGCGGACCGGTCATATTGCCGGACGGGCGGGTTACTCGGCATCTCATCCTCTTCCACGCGCGCAGGTTTAGCCGCGCGCGGGTGTCGGCAATTGCAAGAGCCTCCCGAGACGCGGGCTCCGATCCCCACGCCGCAGGCGCCGCTTCCCGCCCGCGTCGCCCGGCACGGAAACCGGACGACGCCCTTCAGGTGGGCGGGAAATGGGTGCTGTATATAGGAATATGTTCCGGGTGTCAAGGGCTGGGTCGCGACCACTGCATTGCGAGGACCCCCGCGGACGAAGCAATCCAGTGGCAAGTGCCGCAATCATGATGCGTTTGCTTCTGGATTGCTTCGCTTCGCTCGCAATGACGGCTAACGTCGACACATGCCGCTCCCCGACAGATCGATGTCCTGGCCTGCCCTCCCCTACGCGGAGCTGCGCCCGACACTGGAGACCCTGCAGCTCTTTGCGCAGGTTGCCGGAAAGGTGCGCCTCGCCGGCACGCCGTGGCTCAATCATTCCTGGCACGTGACGTTCACCGTCTCGGCGCGCGGGTTGATTACCGCGCTGATCCCGCATGGCGACTTTTCCTTCGACATCGAGTTCGATTTTGTCTCCGACCGCGTCGAGCTGCGCACGACAAACGGCACGCGCGCCGCTGTCGCGCTCACAGCGAGAAGCGTCGCAACGTTTTATGCCGAATTCTGCGACGCGCTGAACTCCCTCGGTATCGCGATAAAAATCGATCGGCTGCCGAACGAGCTGCCCGACCCGGCGCCATTCCACGAAGACAATACCATGCGCGCCTACGATGCCGACGCGGCGCGACGCTTCTGGCGCGCGCTGGTTGAGGCCGAGCGCGTCCTGCAGCGCTTCCGCACACGCTTTATCGGCAAAAGCAGCCCGGTGCATTTCTTCTGGGGCAGTTTCGATCTTGCGGTAACGCGCTTTTCCGGCCGCCCGGCGCCGCTGCATCCCGGCGGCGTGCCGCATCTCTCCGACGCCGTGACGCGCGAAGCTTATTCGCACGAAGTCTCGAGCGCCGGCTTTTGGCCGGGCTCTCCCGGCGCGGAGGAGGCGGCGTTCTATTCCTACGCCTATCCGACGCCGCCGGGTTTTGCCGAGGCGCGGGTCAAGCCGGATGCCGCGCGGTTCGATAAGGGCTTGGGCGAATTTCTCCTGCCCTATGAGGCCGTCCGCAAAGCGAACGATCCCGACGCGATGCTGCTCGATTTTTTACAGAGCACGTACGAAGCCGCCGCCGATTTAGGCAAATGGGACCGCGCCGCATTGGAGTGCGAGGAGGGAAAACCAGGCGTACCGCGCCGCATCAGATAAACGCACGCCTCACCCTCGAAATGCCGCGCCTTCATGCGTGAGCAGCCAACGCTTGCGATGCAAGCCGCCGCCATAACCGGTGAGGCGCTGGTCCGAGCCGATGACGCGATGGCAGGGTAGGACGATCGAGATCGGATTGGCGCCGTTGGCGGCGCCGACGGCGCGCACGGCTTTCGGCAGGTTGATTTTCGCGGCGAGCGCGCCGTAACTCGACGTTTGGCCTGAGGGGATGTCGCGCAACGCCGCCCAGAGCTTGCGCTGAAATGGCGTGCCGCCGGTCTCGACCTCGACCGAATCGAGCGCGGAGAAATCGCCGGCAAAATAAGAATTCAGCGAATCGCGGATCGCGCCCGGCGCGCCGCTCTCGCGTAGCTCGAGCTCCCTCCCGTATTGCAGCCGCAGCAGCCGCCGCATGCGCGGCTCAAAGTCTTCCCAATCGAGCGCGCGTAAGCGGTCTTGCTCGTCGAAAACGAGAAGCAAAATGCCGATCGGCGTCGGCAGGCGGTCGCGCGCAAAATTCATCCCAAATCGCTCATCCCAAATAACTCACCCGAGATCCCTTGCGATCAGCATGCGCTGGATGTCGCTCGCGCCCTCGTAAATCTGGCAGATGCGCACGTCGCGATAGATGCGCTCCAATGGAAAATCGTTGAGATAGCCGTAGCCGCCGAGAATCTGGATCGCCGAGGAGCAGACGCGCTCGGCCATTTCGGAGGCAAACAATTTCGCCATCGACGCTTGCGTCAGGCACGGTTGCCCGGCTTCGCGCAAAGCGGCAGCGTGCAGCACCATCTGCCGCGCCGCCTCGATCTGCGTCATCATGTCGGCGAGCTTGAAGGCGACCGCCTGATGCTCGATCAGCTTCTGGCCAAACGTCTCGCGCTCGCGCGCATAATCGCGCGCATGCTCGAAGGCGGCGCGCGCCATGCCGACCGCCTGCGAGCCGATGCCGATGCGGCCGCCTTCGAGATTCGACAGCGCGATGCGGTAGCCTTCGCCCTCTTCGCCGAGCCGCTGCTCGACCGACACGCGCACGTCGTTGAAATTGATCTGGCACGTATCGGACGCGTTGAGCCCAAGCTTTTGCTCGACGCGCGCGACCTCGTAGCCCTCGGTGTCGGTCGGCACGATGAAGGCGGAAATGCCCTTCTTGCCGGCTTGCGCGTCGGTCACCGCGAAGGTGATCACGACATTGGCGTTGCGGCCCGACGTGATGAACTGCTTCGTGCCGGAAATGATGTAGGACGCATTGCCGTCGCGCCGCGCGCGCGTGCGGATGTTCGAGGCGTCGGAGCCGGCCTGCGGCTCAGTCAACGCGAACGCGCCGAGCCATTCGCCGCGCGCCAGCGGCTTCAGATAGCGCTCCTTCTGCTCGTCGGTGCCGTATTTGTGAATCGGCGCGCAACCCACGGAATTGTGCACGCTCATGATCGTCGAGCAGGCGCCGTCGCCGGCGGCGATCTCCTCGATCGCCATGGCGTAGGCGACCTGGCCGGTATCCGAGCCGCCCCAATCCTCCGGCACCAGCATGCCCATGAAACCGAGCTCGCCCATCTCGCGGATCGCTTCCGCGGGGAAGCGGTGCTCGCGATCCCATGCGGCGGCGTTCGGCGCGAGCCGCTCGCGCGCGAAGTCGCGCGCCATGTCGCGGATTTGCAGCTGCTCTTCGCTCGGGATCATCTTTAGTGCAGCCGTTCGATTGCGACGGCCGTCGCTTCGCCACCGCCGATGCAAAGCGAGGCGATTCCGCGCTTCATGTCGTATTTCTCCAACGCCGCCAGCAGCGTCACGATGATGCGCGCGCCGGACGCCCCGATCGGATGGCCGAGCGCGCAGGCGCCGCCATGCACGTTCACATGATCGTGCGGCAGATCGAGATCGCGCATCGCCGCCATGGCGACGACGGCGAAGGCCTCGTTGATCTCGAAGAGATCGACGTTTTTGTTCGACCAGCCGGTGCGCTCGACCAGCTTTTTCACCGCGCCGATCGGCGCAGTCGGGAAGAGGTTCGGCCGATCGGCATAAGAGGCGTGGCCCTTGATCTCGGCGAGGGGCGTAAGCCCGCGCTTCTCGGCCTCCGAGCGGCGCATGAGCACGAGCGCGGCGGCGCCGTCCGAGATGGAGCTGGCATTCGCGGCGGTGACGGTGCCGTTTTCGCGGAAGGCGGGCTTTAACGTCGGTATCTTGTCGAGTTTGGCTTTCGGCGGCTGCTCGTCGTGCTTGACGAGTTTTTCCTCGCGTCCGGATTTCACTGGGACGGGAACGATTTCGGATTCGAACGAGCCGTCGGCGATCGCCTTCTGCGCACGTTTCAGCGAGGTGACGGCATAATCATCCTGCGCCTGACGCGTGAACTGGTAATTCTGCGCGCAATCCTCGGCGAAGGTGCCCATTAGCCGGCCCTTGTCATAGGCGTCCTCCAGGCCGTCCAAGAACATGTGGTCCAAAACCTTGCCGTGACCCATGCGGTAGCCGCCGCGCGCGCGGTCGAGCAGATACGGGGCGTTCGACATGCTCTCCATGCCGCCGGCGACCATGATGTCGGCCGAGCCCGCCGCGATGAGGTCGTTCGCGAGCATGACGGCCTTCATGCCGGAGCCGCACATCTTGTTGACGGTGGTGCAGGTCGTCGATTTCGGCAGGCCCGCGCCGAGCGCGGCCTGGCGGCCCGGCGCCTGGCCCTGGCCTGCCGGGAGGACGCAGCCGAAGATCACTTCTTCGATGTCATCGCTCGCGAGTCCCGCCCGCTCGACGGCGGCCCTGATCGCGGCGGCGCCGAGCTCGGGCGCCTTCACGTCCTTGAAGTCGCCCTGGAAGCCGCCCATCGGCGTGCGCGCCGAACCGACGATAACGATGGGATCTGACTGCGGCATGGGCCCTCCGGCAGCAACGAACAGAGGTCCGCTATAGCGCGCCCCGTCGGCAGCGTCATCGGCTACTTCCGCGCGGGAGCTAGGCCGAACGCGAGCATCTAAGCCTTTTGTCTATCGCGCCTTCGCTCGCCGGGTCTGGCCCTTGCCCTCCGCCTCTGATTGACTGAGGGGGAAGGCTGGCATGCCAAAGTGCCGCGGACTTAACGGCACAAAACAAAGACCGGGAGGAACATCATGCGCATTTCCTTAGCCGCCGCGCTCGCGGCGGGAGTGCTTTTGGCGAGCGCGCCGGCCGGGGCGCAGCAGCCGATCGTCATCAAATTCAGCCACGTCGTCACGCCGGACACGCCGAAAGGCAAAGGCGCGGAGAAATTCAAGGAGCTCGCGGAGAAATACACGAACGGCCGCGTCAAGGTCGAAGTCTACCCGAACTCGCAGCTCTATAAGGACAAGGAAGAGGTCGAGGCGCTGCAGCTCGGCGCCGTGCAGATGCTGGCGCCATCGCTCGCCAAATTCGGCCCGCTCGGCGCCAAGGAATTCGAAGTCTTCGACATTCCCTACATCCTGCCCGACAAAGCGGCGCTCCGCCGCGTCACCGACGGCGCGCTCGGCAAGAAGCTGTTCACCAAGCTCGAGCCGAAAGCGATCAAGGGCCTCGCTTATTGGGACAACGGCTTCAAAGTGATGAGCGCAAACAAGCCGTTGCGCATGCCGGAAGATTTCCGCGGCCTGAAAATGCGCATTCAATCCTCGAAGGTGCTCGAAGCGCAGATGCGCGCGCTCGGCGCGATCCCGCAAGTGCTCGCCTTCTCCGAAGTTTACCAGGCGCTGCAGACCGGCGTCTGCGACGGCACCGAGAACACGCCGTCGAACGAATATACGCAGAAGATGCACGAGGTGCAGAAATACACGGTGCTCTCCCGCCACGGCTATATCGGCTACGCCGTGATCACCAACAAGAAGTTCTGGGACGGCCTGCCGGCCGACGTGCGCGGCGAGCTTGAAAAGGCGATGGCCGAGGCGACGACCTATACGAACGACATCGCTCAGAAAGAAAACGACGAGGCGCTCGAGGCGATGAAGCAGTCGGGCAAGACCGAGATCGTCTCGCTTACCGACGAGCAGAAGGCCGCCTGGCACAAGGCGCTCGCGCCGGTTGCCGACGAGATGCGATCACGTGTTGGCGGCGACACGATCGACGAATTCCGCAGGGAAGCCGGCGGCGCGACCCATTAGGCCTGAAAAATGCCGCCGCATCGCAGCGTGTTTCGTCGGGATGCGGCGGCCCTGATTTCATCTAAGCTTGCGATCTGACGGCGCGCCCGTGCGTATATTCTTACGCATTCTCGACCGGCTGGAAGAAATCCTTATCGCGAGCCTCATTGGCGCCGCGACGATCCTGATCTTCGTCGCCGTCGTGCATCGCTACGCGTCCGGCGTGCCGTTCCTTTATCCGGTCATGCACAAAATCCATCTCTCCTGGGCGCAGGAGCTGTGCATCTACATGTTCGTGTGGATGGCAAAATTCGGCGCGGCCTACGGCGTGCGCACCGGCATCCATGTCGGCGTCGACGTGCTCATCAACAACCTGCCGCCGTATCTGCGCAAGCAGGTGATCTTCTTCGGCCTGTTTTGCGGCGCGCTGTTCACCGCGGTCGTCGGCACGATGGGGGCGAAATTCGTCTACGGATTGATGGATACTGACCAGACGACGCCGGACCTCGAGCTGCCTAGCTGGATCGTCTATCTTTGCATCCCGCTCGGCTCGTATCTGATGTGCTTCCGCTTCTGCCAGGTCGCCTGGGCGTATTTCTGGACCGGCGAATTACCGCATCACGATCCGGCCCACGTCGAGGGCGTCGTGGAGAGCCATCAGGCCGCGGCGGATGTCGCCGCCGAGGAGCTTGCGCGTTGAGCGCCGCGATCATCTTCGGTCTGCTCATCGTGCTCATGCTGACCGGCATGCCGATCTCGATCGCGCTCGGTCTGACCGTGCTCACCTTTCTCTTCACCATGACGCAAGTGCCGATCGAGGCGGTCGGCTTAAAACTGTTCACCGGCATCGAGAATTTCGAGATCATGGCGATCCCGTTCTTCATTCTCGCCGGCAATTTCCTCACGCATGGCGGCGTCGCGCGCCGCATGATCCGCTTCGCGACGTCGCTGATCGGCCATTGGTATGGCGGGCTCGGGCTCGCCGGCGTCATGGCCTGCGCGCTGTTCGCGGCGATTTCCGGCTCGAGCCCCGCAACCGTGATCGCCATCGGCTCGATCGTCATGCCGGCGATGATCGATCAGGGATTCCCGAAGCGCTTCGGCGCCGGGGTCATTACGACATCAGGCGCGCTCGGCATTCTCATCCCGCCGTCGATCGTCATGGTGATCTATTCCGTCGCAACCAGCGGCGCGACGGTCATCGGCCCCGACGGGCAGCGCGTGAATTCCGCGTCGGTCGGACAGTTGTTCATGGCCGGTGTCATTCCCGGACTGATGCTGGCGACCATGCTCGGCGCGACGACCTGGTATCGCGCCTGGCGCAACGATTATCCACGCATGCAGCGCGCCACCTGGGCCGAGCGGCTTGTTGCGTTCCGGAAGTCCGTCTGGGGATTGCTGCTGATCGTTCTCGTCCTCGGCGGCATCTATTCCGGCATGTTCACGCCGACGGAAGCGGCGGCAATGAGCGCGGTTTATGCCTTCTTCATCGCCGTGTTCGTCTATCGCGATTTGAGCCTCGCAGATGTCCCGAGGGTGCTGCTCGCCTCGGCCAATATGAGCGCGATGATCCTCTACATTATCACCAACGCGGTTCTGTTCTCCTTCCTGATGACCAGCGAACAAATCCCGCAGGTGCTGACCGCCTGGATCGCGCAATCGGGCCTCGGCTGGATCGGCTTTCTGTTCGTCGTCAACATCCTGCTCCTCGTCGCCGGCAATGTGATGGAGGCCTCGTCGATCATTCTCATTACCGCACCGATCCTATTCCCGATCGCGGCGCGGCTCGGCATCAATCCGGTGCACCTCGGCATCGTCATGACGGTGAACATGGAAGTCGGCATGTGCCATCCGCCGGTCGGGCTCAATCTTTACGTCGCTTCCGGCATTGCCCGCATGGGGATTACCGAGCTGACGGTTGCCGTGTGGCCGTGGCTGATGGCGATGCTGATCTTTTTGGTGCTCGTCACCTACACGCCGGCGATTTCGCTGTGGCTGCCGCACGCGCTCGGGATGTTGTGAGCTATCCGCCGTCATTGCGAGGAGGCGAAGCCGACGAAGCAATCCAGGAGCAAAAACCTCAATCCCGGCGCGTTTGCCTCTGGATTGCTTCGCTTCGCTCGCAATGACGCTCCTCGCGATCGCGTTCTAAACTGCGAACTCCCTCCGAATCGCCTCCGAATGCTCGCCGATCGCCGGCACGGGGCCGAGCGCCGTGCGCGTCGTCCCGACGATCGGTCCCGGCGCGGGATAGCGCACGACGCCGTTCGGCGTGCCGACTTCGACGCGGCGCAGATGCGGGTGGCGCGACAGATCGTCGACGCTGTTGACCAGCGCAAAGGCGATATCGGCTTTGTCGAGCCGCGCGACGAGATCGTTTGTCGACATCGCGCCGAAGACGCGCGCAACGATGCCGTCCATCTCAGCCCGGTTACGCACGCGCGCGACATTGGTGGCGTAGCGCGGATCGGTGCCGAGCGCCGCATCGCCGAGCACTTCAGCCGCAAGGATGCGCCACTCGCGATCGTTCTGAATCGAGATCAGCACGTCGGTTCCGTCGCGGCTCTTGAACGCGCCATAAGGCGCGACCGAGGGATGCGCCAACCCAAGACGCTGCGGCGGCTTGCCGGCTTCGGCGTTCAATAGCGGTACGGCCATCCAGTCCGCCATCACATCGAACATCGAGATGCGAATATCGGCGCCCTTGCCCGTGCGCTCGCGCGCGATCAGCGCTTCAAGGATCGCCGTCTGCGCCGTGATTCCCGTCGCAATGTCGACGACGGACAAACCGACGCGACCTGGTCCTTCCGGACGGCCGGTCACCGAGGCAAGCCCGCATTCAGCTTGGATCAACAGATCGTAAGCCTTGCGCTGGGCGAGAGGTCCGCTGTCGCCGTAGCCGGTGATCGAACACGCGATCAAAGCGGGATGCGCGGCGCAGAGCGATTTCACCGACAATCCCAAGCGTGCCATTGCGCCGGGTTTCAAATTCTGCACGAGCACGTCGGCGCGTGCGATCATGCGACGGAACAGGTTCTTGTCTTCGTCATTCGTGAGATCGAGCGTCAGCGATTGCTTGCCGCGATTGAGCCAGACGAAATACGAGCTCTGGCCCTCGGCCGCGTCGTCGTAGCCGCGGGCGAAATCGCCTTCCGGCCGCTCAACCTTGATCACACGCGCACCGGCATCGGCGAGACGCGACGTGCAGAAGGGTGCTGCGACCGCCTGCTCGACCGAGACAACGAGAAGCCCAGAGAGTGCGCCGCTCATCTCGTGCCGTACATCCTATCGCCGGCATCGCCGAGGCCGGGCACGATATAGCCGTGCTCGTCGAGCTTCTCGTCGATCGCGACCGTCCAGATCGGCACGTCGGGATGCTCGCCGCGCAATTTGGCGATGCCTTCAGGCGCGGCAAGAAGGCAGACGAAGCGAATGTCTTTGGCGCCGCGTTCCTTCAGCCGCTCGACGGCGGCAGTGGCGGAATTCGCCGTCGCCAGCATCGGGTCGGTGACGATCACCAGGCGATCGTGCAGATCGTGCGGCGCTTTAAAATAATATTCGACGGCAACGAGCGTTGCCGGATCGCGATAAAGCCCGACATGCGCGACGCGCGCCGAGGGAACGAGCTCGAGCATGCCGTCAAGAAAGCCGACGCCGGCGCGCAGGATCGGCGCCAGGACGAGCTTTTTGCCCGCCAGGATCGGCGCCTGCATTTTCGAAAGCGGCGTCTCGATTTCGACCATCTCGGTCGGCAGATCGCGCGTCACCTCGTAACAAAGCAGCATGCCGATTTCGTTGAGCAGTTGGCGGAAACCCTTGGTCGAGCGGCTAACCTCGCGCATCAAGGTGAGCTTGTGCTGCACCAGGGGGTGATCGACGACGAAGACTCCTTCCAAATCTGCCCCCTTCAAAAAACCGTGCCGTCGCTTGCGATTTTCAGCGGCGGCGAACCGTCGGCGCGTTTCTTGCGCGCGATGCGCCGGCCGGCGGACCAGGTGCCGCCTTCGAGCACGCAGGCGAGCGGCAGACGCGACGCATCGAGCTCGAGCCGCGCGCGAACGCGCTCGGCGATATCGTCGAGCAGAGCGACCGTAAGCGCCCGCCATTCGACAATGAAGAGCGAATCGACGCTGTGGGTTTGTGCGAGGGCCGACGGGTCGTTCGGCACCAGCGCGTCGAGATCGACGAAGAGTCCGCCATTGCGATATTCCGGCAACCCGGTCAGCGCATCGATGTCGGTGACGGCGATTCCCGCAGCCTGCAGCGGCTCGATCAAGGAATAGGCGAGCCATTGGGATAATTTGTGGAAGGGAACGAGGCCGCTTGTCGCGTCATCGGTCTGTAAGGCGGGATGCTGCCAGGTATCGCCGAGCGGAATCCCATCCAGCGACAGACGCGATGGCCAGATCGAACCGAGATGACGCAGGAGCGCGTGCAACACGGCGTCGGCACTGATGCTGGGCTGTGCTTGTGCGGCGAGATAGTCGAAGAGACCGCCGGGACGCGCATTGTCCCCGCGCGCGAATATATCAGGCGAGTCGAGACACACTTGTCCGAGCGCATTGAGCAACATTGCCCGGCTTTCGAGCCCGACCAGCGGATTGCTCGCGCCGACCTGAAATCCGCGGCGAAGATCGTTCGCCCTTAAGTCAAGCAGCCGCTCCGCATCGACGCGCAACGGGTCGTCTGCATGAGACGAGAACGCCCCCGTCGCAAATATGTCGAGCGAAGCGACCGCCAATCCTTCCGAGCGCGACAGAATCGAGCCCTGCGCGTCCCGGTAGCGCCAGTCCGGACCGGCGCCGGCGTCGAGAAGCACGCTAACGATGACGAGATCGAACGCGGCGCGGGCTTTTTCCGCTTCATTCTTCCAGCGCGCCTTTTCGCCAAGCGCCGCCCAACGATCATGCCCGCCTTGGGCGAAATGCCGCCAGCGCGCATGAAACGGAATGTTCAGGAGCGGGTAATTGTCCCAGATCGTCTCGCAGACATAATCGGCGATCGCATCGAGCCGGCCCCCGTCGATGCGCCAATGCTGCAATTTGCCGGCTTCGCACAGCTCCCGCATGCGATGGGCGCGTTCGCGCACGGCGCGCGCGCTCAACAAATACAGCGCCTGACCTTCAAGCGGCGTCGCGACCGCCTGCACGGCTCAATATTTCTCCAGCGAGCGTCCGCTGGTCCGCTTCAGATCGGCGTCGCTCGGCTTCTCGCCGGATGAGAAATAGCCGGCGGCTTTCTTGGCTTCCATCTCCACCGATGCGTCCGGCGGAATGAGCCAATCGGGAATCGGCACGCGCTCGACGATCTCTATTCCGGTCTTGACGATCGCGTCGTATTTCATGTTGCTCATCGAGACGAAGCGGTCGATGCGCGTCACGCCGAGCCAGTGCAAGACATCGGGCATCAGCTCCTGGAAGCGCGCGTCCTGTACGCCGGCGACGCATTCGGTGCGCTCGAAATAAGTGGCGGCGGTGTCGCCGCCCTCCTGGCGCTTGCGCGCATTGTAGACCAAAAATTTCGTCACCTCGCCAAGCGCGCGGCCCTCTTTCCTGTTATAGACGATGAGCCCAACGCCGCCTTTCTGCGCGGCGGCGACGCATTCCTCGATGCCGTGCGTCAGATAAGGCCGGCAGGTGCAGATGTCGGAGCCGAACACGTCGGAGCCGTTGCACTCGTCATGCACGCGGCATGTCAGTTGCGAACGGCCTTCGGCCAAATCCTGCACGTCACCGAAGACGTAAGCGGTGGCGCCGCCGATCGGCGGTAGGAAGACGCTGAGATCGGGGCGCGTCACAAGCTCGGGATACATGCCGCCGGTCTGCTCGAACAGCGTGCGGCGAAGGCGCGTCTCGTCGATGCCGAAGCGATGCGCGATGCCGGGCAAATGCCAGACCGGATCGATGGCGATCTTTGTGACGGCGATATCGCCGGAGGGATGCAGGAGCGTGCCGTCCGGCTCGAGGCGGCGGAGCCTCATCGCCTCGCCGATTTCCGGCAGGTTCAGCCGTGCCTTGGTGACGGCGATCGTCGGGCGAATGTCGAGGCCCTGCGCAATGTCGCGGGCAAACACTTCCTGGGCGATATGGCCGAACGGGTCGAGCGCGACGATGCGATCCGGCTCGAACCATTGCGGATAGGGCCCGATCCGCAGCGCCGGGCTCGTATTGGTGAGATCGGGTTTTGCCAGCGGGTTCAGCGCCCCGGCCGAGACGGCGAGCGCGCGGTAGAGCCCGTAGGCGCCGCCATGCGAGCCGATCACATTGCGCTCGCCCTGGCGGGTCACCGTGCCGATGACCGGCCCGCGCTCCTCGGCGCTCGCCGCGCCCCAGCGGATCGGCCGCTGGCCGGGCTCGGGATGCGAGGTCAGCCTGATATGCCCAGTCTTGTTCGGCGTATTCATATTGCCTTGAATCGCAAAGGCCCTCCCGACCGGAAGGGCCCCGAAGCCGCACATCTGAGCTATGCTGGCCCTAGCTCGGGCGCGCGTCAACCAGCCCGCAGCAGCCGTGTCTCTAGATAGGAATGGCCCATGACAGCGCAAATCAGCGAGCGGCAGCTCAAGGTGAACGGCATCGACATGCACATCACCGAGCAGGGGTCGGGGCCGCTCGTCATCCTTTGCCATGGCTGGCCGGAACTCGCCTATTCCTGGCGCCATCAGCTGCCGGCGATTGCCGCGGCAGGCTTCCATGCCGTCGCCCCTGACATGCGCGGATACGGGCAGACGAGCGCACCGAAGGACGTCGGCGAGTACACGCTGTTTCATATCACCGGCGATATTGTCGCGCTTGTCGCCGGGCTTGGCGAAAAACAGGCGGTCGTCATCGGTCATGATTGGGGCGCACCGGTCGCCTGGCATTGCGCCATGTTTCGGCCGGATGTGTTTACGGCAGTCGTTGGATTGAGCGTACCGCCGCGCCCGCGCGGGCCGGCGCGGCCGCTCGGGATGCTGCGCAAGATGGGACTCGAGCGGTTCTACTGGATCTACTTCCAGGAACCGGGCGTGGCGGAGGCGGAGTTCGAGGCCGATCCGGTCCTGACCTTCCGCAAACTCTTCTATCCGAAGGCGAACGAGGCTCTCCGCGGCACCGGCGGCGGGCTGAATCTAAAGCCAGGCGAAGGTTTTTTGTCGCTGGCGCAGCCGGCGGATCAAATGCCGGATTGGATCACCGAAGCCGACATCCGCCGCTTTGCTCTCACCTTTCGCCGCACCGGCTTTCGCGGCGGGCTGAACTGGTACCGCAACATCGATCGCAACTGGGACCTCACCGCGCCATGGCAGGACGCGGTGATCACTCAGCCGGCTTTGTTCATCGCCGGCACGCATGACGCCGTCATCCGCGGCGTTATCGGCGAGCGCGCGCTGGCGGAGATCGAGCGGATGGTGCCTAACATAAGGGGCAAGGTGCTGATCGAAGGCGCCGGCCATTGGGTGCAGCAGGAGCGCCCGGCCGAGGTCAACGCTGCGATCGTCGAGTTTTTGCAGGCGAATGCGAGGTGAGTCACTGATTGTGTCGAACGTTCCATCTGAGATTTTGCTTGCCAGCGCCGTCGGTCTGCGCAACCATCGGTAGTTCTTTCTACTGTACATGCCCTTCGCAAACGACGGGAGCTTCCGATGCCGGCGGCGACACTTATCGGAAAATGGACGTATCGCAGCTTCCTCAACAACCCGGCCCCTACGGACGGCGATCCGCAGAAGCTTGCCGACCTGCTTTTCGCCGAGGCGGTGTTCACCTTCCAGCTTCCCACCAATGGCACGCTCAAAGGTGCAATCGACTGGCAGGGTGGCGGATTGGATCTAGAGGGGACAGTACGCGAGGATCCGGCAGGTGATGGGGCGAGCGTGGAAATTGTCGGCACTGGGCGTGCCGGCACCGGAACGGACGGATGGGAGTACGATTACAACGGCCGCTTGGCCCATACCTGGCCGAATGGCGTGAATCAGGTGCCAGCGCTTGTCGGCACCGTCATACGGGCGAAACCGCACAATGGAGCGCCGGCCGGGGTCGTCGCTTCATTTATCGCGGTGAAGCAGCCCTGAGGAAATACCCGGCGCGCAGGTATAACGCGATCGAAGCATAGGTCCGATCGCGCGTCGCTTGTTCTGAGTTCTGAGGTGTAGCTGCTTACGCCGTGATCCGCTCGTCGGCGTCCGTCGGCTCGCGCAGAACGTAGCCGCGGCCCCACACCGTCTCGATGTAATTGCGGCCCTGGCTCGCATTGGCGAGCTTTTTGCGGAGCTTGCAGATGAAGACGTCGATGATTTTGAGCTCGGGCTCGTCCATCCCGCCATAGAGGTGGTTGAGGAACATCTCTTTGGTGAGCGTCGTGCCTTTGCGCAGCGAGAGCAGCTCCAGCATCTGATATTCTTTGCCGGTGAGATGCACGCGAGCGCCGCCGACCTCGACGGTCTTCTGGTCGAGATTGACGGTGAGGTCGCCGGTGGTGATCACCGATTGGGCGTGGCCCTTCGAGCGCCGCACGATGGCGTGGATGCGGGCGACGAGCTCGTCCTTGTGGAAGGGTTTTGTCAGGTAGTCGTCGGCGCCGAAGCCGAGGCCCTTCACCTTGTCCTCGATGCCGGCGAGGCCGGACAGGATCAGGATCGGCGTCTTGACCTTGGCAACGCGCAGCGTGCGCAGGACCTCGTAGCCCGACATGTCTGGGAGGTTGAGGTCGAGGAGGATGATGTCGTAGTCGTAGAGCTTGCCGAGATCGATGCCCTCCTCACCGAGATCGGTGGTGTAGACGTTGAAATTCTCGGACTTGAGCATCAGCTCGATGCTCTGCGCGGTCGCGCGGTCGTCTTCGATCAGTAAAACGCGCATGTGAGGTCCCCACCCTTGCCCCGCAATTTCCCAAGGCGGCTCTGCGCCGTTCTTCGGGTCCTGGCCGGGCGGCCCACGTCTTGAGGCAAACGCGACGGAATTCGATTTCGTAACGTTACCGAGAATTGGTTAACAATTTCTGTTACCTGCGCCCGACTCCTCGGCCAAACATTTATCAAAAGGGCACAGGACATCGGGATCAGACTTGCCTTCAGAGGCTTCGGTGCGAAGCACCTCTGCCCAAATTGTTAACGCTGAATCTTAACCGAAGCTTACGCTTTACTTCGGCGGGTCACCGCGGCGGAGCCAAGCCGGCTTACTTCTGCCTTTTTCCGCGCCGTGTGGCCCGCGCGTAAGGAAGCAGCAACTTCCCTTCCTCATCCTCCTCAACGTCTCGCGGTTGGTTCGGTGTGGTTGGTGTCCTGGAGTGGAGTGAAATGAAGTCGCGGGATACTCTTATTCGGCTGAAGCGCTTCCAGGTCGACGAGAAGCGCCGGCGCGTCGCCCAGATCGAGCCGATGATCGCCGAGTTCGTGCGGATGGCCGCCGATCTCGACCGCGAAATTCTCGCGGAGGAACAGCGGGCCGGCATTTCCGACCCGAGCCATTTCGCCTACCCGACCTATGCCCGCGCCGCCCGCACAAGGCGCGACAACCTGAAAAACTCGACGGCGGAACTGCGCGGCCAGCTCGAAGAGGCGAAAGTCCGCCTCGAAGAAGCCATCGCCGAGCATGCCAAGGTGCAAACCCTGGATGGACGCGAGAAGGGCTCCTTAGTCGAGTCGGTGCGCGAACCCTTTCAGATGAGTTCGCTCGGGATCGCCCGCGCCTGAGGGCGACCTGCCGCGGCCGCAATTGGCCGCGGCCCATAAAAGTTCCTAAGATCGCGCCGGGTGCCGCTTCAATGCGGCAAACCGGGAGCGATCATCATGGACGGATCTGCAGAAGCCGCGATAGCGCCGCTTTCCCGGCCGGCGAATCCAGGCAGCGAAGCCGAGCTCCTGCTCGAAGCCCAGAAGCGCGCCTTCGCCGAGGCGGGCGCGCCGGGCGCCACGAAGCGCCGCGCCTTGCTGGACAAGCTCGAAAGGGCGCTGCTCTCGAATCGCGCCGAGATCGCCCGCGCCATTTCCGAGGATTTCGGACATCGCTCGAGCGACGAGACCGAGCTGCTCGAGCTCGTCCCTTCGATCAAGGCAATCCGCCACGCCAAGAGCCATCTCGTGCGCTGGATGCGGCCAGAGAAACGCCGCGTCGCTTTCACGATGCAGCCGGCAAAAGCCTGGGTCGAATACCAGCCGGTTGGCGTCATCGGCATCATCTCGCCATGGAACTATCCACTGTTTCTCGCGGCCTCGCCGCTTGCCGATGCGCTCGCCGCCGGCAACCGCGTCATGATCAAGCCGTCGGAGCTGACGCCGCGCTTTTCCGAGTTGCTGCAGCGGATCATCGGCGAAGCATTTGATCCGAGCGAAGTCGCCGTCGTCACCGGCGGCCCGGATGTCGCGCAGGCGTTCAGCGCCTTGCCCTTCGATCATTTGCTTTTCACCGGCTCGACCTCGATCGGCCGCAAGGTGATGCAGGCTGCGGCACCGAACCTCACCCCGGTGACGCTCGAACTCGGCGGCAAGTCGCCGGTCGTCGTCTGCTCCGATTATCCGACGGACAAAGCCGCGCGTGCCATCGCCTTCGGCAAATTCGTCAACGCCGGGCAAACCTGCATTGCGCCGGATTACGTGCTCGCACCTGCCGCGCGCGCGATGGAGCTGGCCGAGGCGATTCTGGCCGAGGCGAAGCGGCTTTATCCTGATATCGCGGATAATCCCGATTACAGCTCGATCATCAGCGACCAGAATTATCAGCGCTTGACGAATGCAGTCGAGGAAGCGCGCGGCGCCGGCGCGAAAATCTTGTCGATGGCGGAAGACACAGCGAGCAACAGCCGAAAGATTCCGCCGACGATCGTTATTGATCCGCCGCGTAACTCGCTCTTGATGCGCGAAGAGATTTTCGGCCCGGTTCTGCCGATCGTCTCCTCGGATTCGATTGATGAGGCGCTACGCATCATCAACGAAAAAGACCGCCCGCTGGCACTCTATGTGCTGACCAACAGCGAGACGAACCGCCGGAAAATTTTGGGCCGGACGATTTCAGGCGGCGTCACGCTCAACGGCACGATCCTGCATGTCGCGCAAAACGATCTGCCGTTCGGTGGCGTCGGCCCGAGCGGCATGGGTGCGTATCATGGCTTCGACGGTTTCAAGCGCTTCAGTCATGCCCGCGCGATTCACAAGGTCGGCTTCATGAACGGGTTCGAGCGCCTCGCCCCGCCTTACGGCAAGCTGCAAAAAATGGCGGTGCAGTTCTTGCTCGGGCGGTGAGGTCCACATTCCCGGCCGAGCGAAGCGAGAGCCGGGACCTAGAGCAAACGCCGCAAGGTAAAACAGCTCTGCCCCTGGACCCCGGATCGCCTGCGGCGTCCGGGGAAGTGGAGGCGTTGCATGTGCTCTCTTAACTAACTCTCGACGATTGCGACGACCTGCCCCTCTTCGACCAACTCGTCCGGCTTCACCAGAATCGATTTGACGGTGCCGCCGCGTTCAGACGACGCGCCGATTTCCATCTTCATCGCTTCCACGAGCACGACGTCCTCGCCCGCGCCGACCTTCGCGCCGGCCTCGACGGCAACCGCGCAAACTCGACCGGCAACTTCGGTCACGACCTTCTCTTCCGCCATTCTCTGCCCCGGCTTTCGACATCGCGCTTCGCTGCTATAAGGCAGAAAACGCCAAAGGCGTCGAGGAGAAGAGCATGAACTGGCAGCCCGAACTCGACGAGCTCAGGCGCCGCGAGGCGCTCGCCCGCGAGATGGGCGGGCCCGACAAGGTCAAGCGCCAGCACGAGGGCGGCCGGCTCACCGTGCGCGAGCGCATCGACCGCCTCGTCGACAAGGATTCCTTCCGCGAGATCGGCGCGATTGCCGGCGTCGCCGAATATGATGCGACGAACGAGCTCACAAGCCTCACGCCGTCGAATTGCGTGTTTGGCCGCGCGCAAGTCGACGGCCGAACGGTCGTCGTGGTTGGCGACGATTTTACCGTGCGCGGCGGCTCGGCCGATGCGGCAATCTACGCAAAGCCGCTGATGGCCGAGGACATGGCGCACGAGTTCCGCCTGCCGATCATTCGTATCATCGAAGGTTCGGGCGGCGGCGGCTCGGTGAAAACGATCGAGACGACAGGACGCGCCAATCTGCCGGGCCAAGTCGGCCAGACGCAGGGCTTTTATATGATGACGGCCAATCTGCCGGTCGTGCCGGTCGTCGGATTGGGCTTAGGCTCGGTTGCCGGACTTGGCGCCGCGCGTCTCGCATCGACGCATTATTCCGTCATGACGAAAAACTCCGCGATGTTTGTCGCCGGACCGCCGGTCGTCGCGCGACTCGGACAGTATTTGGGGAAACAGGAACTCGGCGGCTGGCAGATCCAGACGCGCAGCGGCGCGATCGATCATGCCGTCGACACGGAAGACGAAGCTTTCGCCGCGGCGCGACGTTTTCTCTCCTACATGCCGTCATCGATTTACGAGCTGCCGCCGTCGGCGCCGAGCAATGACGATCCGAACCGGCGCGAAGAAAGCCTGATGAACGCCGTGCCGCGCGACCGCCGAAAAGTCTATAAGATGCGGCCGATCATTGAGGCGATCGTCGACAAGGGCTCGTTCTTCGAAATGGGCCAGATGTTCGGGCGCTCGATCATAACCGGGTTTGCGCGCTTCGGTGGGCGCGCGGTCGCGCTCTTGGCGAGCGATCCCTTCCACTATGGCGGCGCGTGGTCGGCGGAGGCGTGCCAGAAGATTGTGCGCTTCGTCGACCTTGCCGAGACCTTCCATTTCCCGGTCGTCTACCTCGCCGATTGTCCAGGCTTCATGATCGGGCTCGAAGCGGAAAAATCCGCCACGATCCGGCACGGCGTCCGCGCGATGGCGGCGCTGAACCAGACGAAGACGCCGTGGTGCACGGTAATTGTCCGCAACGCCTATGGCGTTGCCGGCGCCGCGCATCAGCCGGCCGGACGCTTATCGCTGCGCTATGCGTGGCTATCGGCAAGCTGGGGCTCGCTGCCGCTCGAGGGCGGCATCGAAGCGGCGTATCGCGCCGACATCGACGCGGCGGACGACCCGCAGGCAAAGCTCGCCGAGATCGAGGAGCGCTTGAACAAATTGCGCTCGCCGTTCCGCACCGCGGAAAAATTCTGGGTCGAGGAGATCATCGATCCGCGCGAGACGCGGCCGCTTCTTTGTGACTTTGCGCGATTGGCCGAGCCGGTGCTGACTCCCGGCCCCGTGCATTTTTCGATGCGGCCGTGAAGACGCCGTCATTGCGAGCGTGTAGCGAAGCAATCCAGTGGCAAACACTGGATGATTGCAGAACTTGCCTCTGGATTGCTTCGTCGCTTACGCTCCTCGCGATGACGCCCTTCGAGATGCGTGCTGCGCACGCTCCTCAGGGTGAGGGCTGTCACACCTTCGCGATGCCCCACTCGTCTTTCGCCTGCGCGGCGGTGCGGTTGAGATGCACTGATGTGTCGACCGACGCGATACTGTCGAAATGAATGAAACGATGATCGTCCGGCGCCGCCGGATCGCTCTTCGTCAATTTGATGCGCTGGCCCTCGACCTTATCGACGGTGCCGACGTGCTGCCCGTCCGAGCCCAAGACTTCCATATGTTCCCTGATCTTTGCCGTATCGGCCATCTGCATCTCCTTTGCGCGCGCTCGTTCGATGCGTGAGCTGAGCCGCGCGACTGCTTCACATAGGTTAGATCGTGACGATTGCGATTATGGCTCCATATGCTAGCGCGCCACAGCGCGAAGGAAAGACGATGAACAAGCCGAAGCCGCCGTTTCCCGAACAGAAGCAGCCGATGCCCGGCAGCGAAGAGGCGATGGACCCGAAGCCCGATTACGGCGAGGACTCGTACAAAGGAAGCGGCAAGCTCAAGGACAAAAAGGCTGTCGTTACCGGCGGCGACAGCGGCATCGGCCGCGCCGTCGCGCTCGCCTTTGCGCGCGAGGGCGCCGACGTGCTCATCAGCTATTACAACGAGCACGAAGATGCGGAGAGAACGAAGCGGGCGGTCGAGGACGCCGGACGTAAAGCGATTCTCATGCTGGGCGACATCAAGGACTCAAAGCATTGCCGCGCCATAATCGACAAAGCGGTAAAGGAATTGGGCCGTATCGATATTCTCGTCAACAACGCCGCGCATCAGGCAAGTTTTAAAGATGTCGAGGAGATCAGCGACGAAGAATGGGACGTGACGTTCCGCACCAATATCTATGCGATGTTCTATCTGACAAAAGCCGCCGTACCGCACATGAAAAGGGCAGCTCGATCATCAACACCGCGTCGATCAATGCCGATACGCCGAGCCCGCAACTTCTCGCTTATGCGACGACCAAGGGGGCCATCCAGAATTATACCGGCGGCTTGGCGCAGCTGCTCGCCGAAAAGGGCATCCGCGTCAATTGCGTCGCGCCGGGACCGATCTGGACGCCACTGATCCCGTCGACCATGCCGGAAGAGAATGTGAAAAACTTCGGCAAGCAGGTGCCGATGCAGCGGCCGGGCCAGCCGAAGGAAGTCGCGCCGGCTTATGTCCTGCTCGCGAGCTCCGAGGCAAGCTATATTTCCGGCGCGACGGTCGCGGTCACCGGCGGCAAGCCGCTGATCTGATCCTAATCCTTCGAGAGCCGCTTCGCGGCTCCTCAGGACGAGGTGGTTGGGACTAAGCCGCCCGCGCCAGCTCGTGCAGCTTGTCCCAGGTCGTCGCCATCATACTCGGGCGCGCATTCATGCGCTCGATCCATGACCTGATATTCGGATGAGGCTGCAGCATCGCCGCGCCCTCAGGAACCTCCGCGAACATCGTCAGCTGCGGCGCGAGCAAGAGGTCGGCGATCGACACTTCGTCCCCCGCCATGAATGGTTGATCCCCCATGAGGCGGCTGATCTCCGCGACGCAAGCCTGCGCCCGCGGGATCGCATCTGCAATTCTGGCTTCGTCGACAGGCCGGCCGATTTTCGGTGCGACGATACGCTGGAAGGTGATCGGCGCAGACACCTGCGGCATGAAATACCAATCGGTGATGCCGCAAATCTGATTCATGCGCGCCTCGGCCCGCGCATCGCGCGGCGTGAGACTCGGCTCGGGAACGATGCGATCGAGATAGCGCAGGATCGCTTGCACTTCATAGAGACGAAAGTCGCCGTGATCCATCACCGGAATGCGGCCGAAGGGATGGCGCGTCAGATGCTCCGGAGCCTTGAAGGCGCCGAAAGGCATCGCGTGGAGGTGCCAGTCGCAGCCCTTTTCTTCAAGCCCGAGCAGGGCGGCACGCACATAAGGGCTGCCCGGAACGCCGTAAATCGTGAATTCGCTCATGGGGCCTCTCCCTGCCGCAAGGGCTCAGTCCGAGGCTAAATGACGCTCCTGTCAAGCGCGATCAGCCCGACAAGAGCGAGCGCCGGGCGCGCCTTTTCGTCGCTCTGCGCCGAAAAATTCCGACGATCTCGACATGCGGCGATTGGCGGAACTGATCGACGGGCGTGATGCGCTCCGGCTGGTAACCGCCGGCAATGAGGATCGCGGCGTCCCGAGCAAAGCTTTGCGCGTTGCAGGAGACGGCGATCGCCAGCGGCACCTGCGATTTTGCCAGCGCATGCGCCTGCGCTTCGGCACCGGCACGCGGCGGATCGAACACGACCGCGTCGAACGAAGCGAGCTCTTCCGGCGCGAACGGCCGCCGCATCAGGTCGCGGCGCTCTATCGTGACCGGGCGTAGGCCTGCGGTTGCGCGGGCAGCTTGCGACAGCGCATCGAGCGCCGGTTTGTCGCCATCGACTGCGAGAATGTCGGCGCGCTCGGCGAGCCGCAGCGCAAATGTGCCGATGCCGCAGAACAGATCCGCGATACTCTTTGCATTCGCGACGGCTTGCGTGACGAGCTCGGCGAGTTTCGTCTCGCCCTTTTCCGTCGCTTGCAAGAAGGCGCGGGGCGGCAGATGCAAAATTGCGCGGCCGACGCGCAACTGCGCCGGCTTGCGCTCGACAAGCAAATGCCCGTGATTGGTGAGGCGCGCGAGATCGAGGCGCTCGGCCGCCGCGATCAGCTTTTGTGTGTCGCGCTCGGCAAGAGGTCCGGTGCCGCGAATGTCGCTATCAAGCCCGGACAGAGTTGCGGTGACCAGAGTGTCGAGCGGCTTGCCTAAAGCGGCGAGCCCTTCCGCGATCGTGCGCGCCGCAGCGATGGCGCCCCCGAGCGATGGCGCAAATAGCGGACAGAAATCGATCGCGACGACGTCGTGGCTGCGCGCCTGCATGAAGCCGACGTGCGTTTTTCCTGCCTCGACACGCGCGTGAAAAGTCGCGCGGCGGCGGCCTTCGCCACGGGCATCGATGAGCGGATCGATGTCGGCCTGAATGCCGGCATGCGCGAGTGCATCGACGACGAGTCCGCGCTTCCATGCACGATACGCGTCTTCGCGATAACCCTGGATCGCGCAGCCGCCGCAGGTCCCGTAATAGGGACAGAACGGCGCCTCGCGATCCGGCGACGGCGTGATGATGTCGATGATCCGGCCGGATTGGCCGTTGATCTCGGCGGAGACGGTGTCGCCTGGCATTGTATAGGGAATGAAGACGTTGCCGCTGATCGTGTGCGCGACGCCCTCGCCGCGCGTGCCAAGCCGCTCGATCGTCAACACCCGCGGCTTGGTCACGCGCGCCGCGCTCCGATCAGAAACTCGCGATTGCCGTCGCCGCCGAGAATTGGCGACGCCTCAATGCCGAGCACTTGCCATCCGAGCGATTGAATGAGCTCCAAGATACGATCGCAGATTTGCCGATGCAGGCCCGCATCTTTGATGACGCCCCGCTTGCGTCGTCCGACACCCGCCTCGAATTGCGGCTTGATCAATGCGACAAGCTCGCTGCCGGGCGTTGCGAGTGCGAGAACCGGCGGCAGGATTTTGTCCAAGGCGATGAAGCTCACATCGCAGGCGATGAGCCTCGGCGCGTTCGCATCGATGCCGGCCCCGCGCGTGGCACCTTCGATCATCTCATGAGTCAGCATTCGCGCGTCCGTTTTCTCCAGCGAAACGACTCGTGGATCACTGGCTACACTCGGATGCAGCTGCCCCTGCCCCACATCGACGGCGATCACCAGCGCCGCGCCGCGCGTGAGCAGCACCTGCGTGAAGCCGCCGGTCGACGCGCCGATATCGAGACAGAGCCGGCCTGCCGGATCGAACCCGAAAACATCGAGCGCATGCACGAGCTTGACGCCGCCCCGCGACACCCAGGGATGCGGCGCGCTCGCTTCCACTTGCGCATCCGCCGCAAGCGCCTCCGATGCTTTCGCCACGCGCACCCCGTCCGCCATAACAAGCCCGGCCTCGATCGCGGCGCGCGCCTTGGCGCGGCTCTCAAACAGGCCGCGCTCGACAAGGGCGATATCGGCCCGGATGCTGGATGCCATTGCCGATCTCCACCTGTGGTCCTAGGCTCGTCAACGGTTGGAGCTTGCGCTCCACACGAGGAGGCAGACATGACGCTCCCGAACGATCCTTCCTATCGCAGCATGCCACCTGGTTCGGAGCCGCTCGGCGGCATGGCCGAGCGCTTGCGCCATCGCTGGGGCTGGTTCGTCGGTTTCGGCGCCCTTGCCGCCATTCTCGGGCTTGCGGCGCTGGTGCTCGTCGTCTCGGCGACGATTGCCTCGGTTTTAACGGTCGCTATTTTTATGATTATTACCGGCGGCACCGAGATCGTCATGGGCTTCGGCAGCCAGACCTGGGGCCGGTTCTTCCTCTTCATCCTGCTCGGGCTGCTTTACATCATCGCCGGGGCGTTTGCGCTGGCGCAGCCGTTGCTGGCGGCCGCCGTCCTGACCCTGATGCTCGGCTGGGCGTTGATCGCGACGGGCGCGGTGCGCATCTGGCTCGGCACGCACCTGCCGCCGGGCTCCAAATCGATGATGATCCTGGCCGGCATCGCCACCCTGCTTTTCGGCCTGGTCATCGTGATCGGCTGGCCGGGCAACTCGTTCTTCGTGCTCGGCATCATCCTCGGGCTCGACCTCTTATTCTATGGCGCCAGCATGATCGCCTTTGGCATGCGACTAAGGAACGCCTGAACCCGCTCGAACTCGGCCGTTGATCAGGACGGCCGTTTCGGCCAATAGAGCGCCACGACGAGAGAAGCCCGCCGCTATCGGCGGCTTCTTCGCTCAATGGAACGGGTTCATATGCCAAAGTGGGTCTACAGGTTCGGCGGCGGCAGCGCCGAAGGCAAGAGCGAGATGCGTAATCTCCTCGGCGGCAAGGGCGCCAATCTCGCGGAGATGGCCAATCTCGGCCTGCCGGTGCCGCCGGGCTTCACCATCACGACCGAGGTCTGCACCTACTTTTATGCGCACGGCAAGAAGTATCCGGATGAGCTTGCAGGCGAGATCGATGCCGCGCTCGCCCATGTCGGCAAGCTGACCGGCCGCTCATTCGGCGACAATGAAAATCCGCTGCTCGTCTCCGTCCGCTCCGGCGCACGCGCTTCCATGCCCGGCATGATGGACACGGTCCTCAATCTCGGCCTCAACGACACGACAGTGAAGGCGCTCGCCAAGAACGCGGAGGACGAACGCTTCGCCTACGATTCGTACCGCCGGTTTATTCAGATGTATTCGGGCGTCGTGCTCGGCGTCGAGCACCACAATTTCGAAGAGGTGCTCGATCTCCATAAAAGCAACAAAGGCCACGAGCTCGACACCGATTTGAGCGCGCAGGAATGGCGCGACGTGATCACAGACTACAAAGCGCTCGTCGAGCGCGAGACCGGCAAGCCGTTTCCGCAGGACCCTCGCGAGCAGCTGTGGGGCGCGATCGGCGCGGTGTTCGGCTCGTGGATGAACCAGCGGGCGATCACCTATCGGCGCCTGCACAATATTCCGGAAAGCTGGGGCACCGCGGTCAACGTGCAGGCGATGGTGTTTGGCAATATGGGTGAGACCTCGGCGACGGGCGTTGCCTTCACGCGCAATCCTTCGACAGGCGACAGGGAGCTGTACGGCGAGTTCCTGGTCAATGCGCAGGGCGAGGACGTCGTTGCCGGTATCCGCACGCCGCAGAACATCACCGAAGCAGCGCGTATCGCCGCTGGGTCCGACAAGCCGTCGATGGAAACGGTGATGCCGGACGTCTTCAAGCAATTCGTCGAGACGACGCAGACGCTGGAACGTCACTACCGCGACATGCAGGACATGGAGTTCACCGTCGAGCGCGGCAAGCTGTGGATGCTGCAGACGCGCAGCGGCAAGCGCACCACAAAAGCCGCTTTGCGCGTCGCCGTCGACATGGCGAAAGAGGAGCTGATTACCCGCGACGAGGGGCTCTTGCGGATCGAGCCTGCCGGGCTCGATCAATTGCTGCACCCGACGATCGATCCGAGCGCCGAGCGCAATGTGCTCGCGACGGGATTGCCCGCCTCGCCGGGCGCGGCATCAGGCGAGATCGTGTTCAATTCGGACGAGGCCGAGACGCTGAAAAGCTCCGGGCACAAGATCATTCTGGTACGCGTCGAGACAAGTCCCGAAGACATTCATGGCATGCATGCGGCGGAAGGAATTTTGACCACACGCGGCGGCATGACTTCGCATGCGGCGGTCGTCGCGCGCGGCATGGGCAAGCCTTGCGTCTCCGGCGCCGGCAGCATTCGCGTGGACTACGCCAAGCAGACGATGACCGTCGGAGGCAAGACCTTCAAGAAAGGCGCGACGGTCACGATCGACGGCTCGACCGGTCAGGTGATCGAAGGCTCCGTCGCGATGCTGCAGCCGGAACTCTCGGGCGAGTTCGCAACGATCATGGAATGGGCGGACAAGGCGCGCCGCCTTGGCGTGCGCGCTAATGCCGACACGCCGACCGACGCCCGCGTCGCGCGCAAATTCGGCGCGGAGGGAATCGGCCTCTGCCGCACCGAGCATATGTTCTTCGAAGGCGATCGCATTGTCGCGGTGCGCGAGATGATTTTGGCCGATGATGAGAAGGGCCGCCGCGCCGCGCTGGCAAAATTGTTGCCGATCCAGCGCGGCGACTTCGCCGATCTGTTCGAGATCATGTCGGGACTGCCGGTCACGATCCGGCTGCTCGATCCGCCGCTGCACGAGTTCCTGCCGCATACCGACGAGGAGATCGCCGAGGTCGCCAAAGCAATGGGCGCCGATCCCGATAAGCTGAAACGGCGTTCGCAGGAGCTGCAGGAATTCAATCCGATGCTCGGCTTCCGCGGCTGCCGCATCGCCATCGCTTATCCCGAAGTCGCGGAGATGCAGGCGCGGGCGATTTTCGAAGGCGCTGTCGCAGCCTCGAAGAAGACCGGCAAGCCGGTGACCGCGGAAGTGATGGTGCCGCTCGTCTTCACCCGGGCCGAGTTTGATCTCATCAAAGCACGCATCGACGCCATGCATGCGGCCGTCGAGAAAGAGACGGGGGTCAACGTGCCCTATCAGGTCGGCACAATGATCGAGTTGCCGCGTGCGTGCCTCGTTGCCGCGGAGATAGCCGAGACGGCGGAGTTCTTCTCCTTCGGCACCAACGACCTGACGCAGACGGCACTCGGCATTTCGCGCGACGACGCGGCGTCCTTCTTGGGCTCATACATGTCGCGGCACATACTCGCCGCCGATCCGTTCATCACGATCGACCAGGGGGGGGTTGGCGAGCTTGTCGAGATCGGTGTCGAGCGCGGCCGCCGCACAAGACCGGACATCAAGCTCGGCATCTGCGGCGAGCACGGCGGCGACCCCGCCTCGATCGGGTTCTGCGAAAAGGTGGGGCTTGACTACGTCTCGTGCTCGCCATTCCGGGTGCCGATCGCCCGGCTCGCGGCAGCGCAGGCGGCGCTCGGCAAGCAGGTTGCCAGCACGGCGTAGCACCGGCGCAACAGTTCCGCTGTCGCAGCCCCGTCATATTGCCGCGCCGCAACAGCGCTGGTAAGACGCCCGCGGCGAGCTTGGCTGCGGAGCTGGAATGAAAATCCTGGCGGGAAATTCCAATCGCGCCCTGACCGAGGCGATCGCCGCCTATCTCGGCCTGCCGCTGACAAACTGTCAGGTCCGGCGCTTCGCCGACATGGAGATTTTCGTCGAGATCCAGGAAAACGTGCGCGGCGAGGACACGTTTGTCGTCCAGTCGACCTCGTTCCCGGCCAACGACCACCTGATGGAATTGTTGATCATGGCCGATGCGCTGCGGCGCTCCTCGGCCAAGCGCATCACGGCGGTCATTCCCTACTTCGGCTACGCCCGGCAGGATCGGAAATCCGGTTCGCGCACGCCGATCTCCGCCAAGCTCGTCGCCAATCTGATCACCCGCGCCGGCGCCGACCGCGTGCTGACGGTCGATCTCCACGCGGGCCAAATCCAAGGCTTTTTTGACATCCCGACCGATAATCTTTTCGCCGCGCCGGTGATGGTGCGCGACATCAAGGAGCGGCTCGACGTCAAGAACGTCGTCGTCGTCTCGCCCGACGTCGGCGGCGTCGTGCGCGCCCGCGCGCTCGCAAAACGCATCGATGCGTCGCTCGCCATCGTCGACAAACGCCGCGAGCGCGCCGGTGAATCCGAAGTCAT
Organism: Beijerinckiaceae bacterium; assembly: GCA_036265935.1. Taxonomy (GTDB): domain Bacteria; phylum Pseudomonadota; class Alphaproteobacteria; order Rhizobiales; family Beijerinckiaceae; genus JAFASC01. Next base: position 31,392 of record DATAOB010000033.1, on the reverse strand, counting down.
GAACATCATCGGCGAAGTCTCGGGACGCAGCTGCATCCTTGTCGACGACATCGTCGATTCCGGCGGTACGCTCTGCAATGCCGCCGACGCGCTATTGAAGGAAGGCGCGACCGAGGTCCGCGCCTACATCACGCACGGCGTGCTCTCGGGCGGTGCGGTCGCGCGCATCTCCGCCTCGCATCTGAAGGAGCTCGTCGTGACCGATACCATCCATCCGACGGAAGCGGTGCGCGTGGCGAAGAACATCCGCACGCTATCGATCGGGCCGCTCATCGGCGAGGCGATCGCGCGTACGGCCAAAGAAGAGAGCGTCTCGAGCCTGTTTGACTAGGCGCGGCCGGCTTTTCCGGGAAGCGAGGATCGGCAGGGCGTTGAGCATCAAAGCCCAGAGCGCCTGTTGCGGCGCGAAGACGGCAATGATGGCGGCAACCACGCAAGAGATTATCAGAACCGTGACGCCGCCGCGCCGCTCTGCGCTGGCTTGATGTGCTTCGCGCATGGACGTCACCATGGCGAGCGCGGTCACGCCGTTCAGTCCGAGATTGCCGACATAAATCCAGATCGCGAGCGGCACATCGGCATAGCGCCCGACCAGCATGGTCGAGAACGGCACGCAGGTGACAAGCAGCAGGTTTAGGAGCCAGAAGATCGCATAGGTGCGGGTCACATGTTCGCCCGCCATGCGGACGCGGATTTTCGACAGCCAGCTGTTGCCGAGGACGAGAAAGCTCAGGAGATAGGGGAAGAATTTCGGCCACAGGTCCTTCAGCGCCTGCCAGAGTGCGGCGCTGTCGGCCACCGGCTGATCTGGGACACGCAGCTCGAGGACGAGCAGCGTCATCGCGACGGCAAAAATGCCGTCGGTCAGCGCATCAAGCCTGGCCTTTGGATACATTTGCAAAATCCGCTGCGGGTCCGCTATAAGCCGCGCGCGTCCGTTTCCGACACCCCTGGAGGCGAGGACGCAAATTCCCAAGAAGGACATCGCAATGGCCGAGGCAAAGCAACTCGCGGCCGCGGTGCGTAGCGGGAGCGGCAAGGGGGCCGCCCGCAGCGTTCGCCGTGAAGGTCGTATTCCGGGCGTAATCTACGGCGGGGGCGAAGCTCCGCAGCCGATCTCGCTCGATCACAAGACGCTCAACCAGCTGATTTATCAGGGCAAATTCCTGACGACGATCTTCGAGATCGAGGTCGAGGGCAAAAAGCAGCGGGCGATCCCACGCGACTACCAGCTCGACGTCGTCAAGGACACGCCGCTGCACGTGGATTTCCTGCGGCTGAAACCCGGCACCCGCATCCGCGTCGATGTTCCCGTCCGCTTCATCAACCACGAGGCGGCGCCCGGCCTGAAACGCGGCGGCTCGCTGAACGTCGTGCGGCACACGGTCGAGATGCAGGTTCCGGCCGACAACATCCCAGCCTCGCTTACCGCGGACCTGACCGGCCTCGATTTCAACGATTCGCTGCACATCTCGGCAATCAAGCTGCCGGAGGGCTGCACGCCGACGATCCGCGACCGCGACTTCACCGTGGTGACGCTCGCCCCACCGAGCGCGCGTGCCGAGGAAGCAGCGCCTGCGGCAGCGACGACCGCCGCGGCCGCGCCCGGGGCGGCTGCACCGGCGGCTGCCGGAGCAACGCCCGCCGCCGCAGCGCCCGCTGCGGACGCGAAGGCTGCGCCCGCCAAGGACGAGAAGAAGAAGAAGTAATCGCTTTCGGCATCAGCGGATGCGTAATCGCTCCGGCGTTTGCGCATCGCGCGATCGCGACAGGTGCACCGGATCGCCATGCTGCTCTTCGTCGGCCTCGGCAATCCCGGTGCGCGCCATGCGCGCAATCGCCACAATATCGGCTTCATGGCGGTCGAGGCGATCGCGCGGCGCTATGCTTTTGCGCCGTTCCGCGCGCGCTTCCAATCGCGTAGCAGCGAAGGCCAGATCGCCGGCGAGCGCATCATCTTGATCGAGCCGCAAACTTTCATGAACGATTCCGGCCGCGCCGTGCACGAGGCGGCGCGGTTCTACAAGATCGAGCTCGACGACATCATCGTGTTCCACGACGAGCTCGACCTCGCGCCGGGAAAGTTGCGTGTGAAGGTCGGCGGCGGCAATGCCGGACACAACGGTTTGCGCTCGATCACCGCGCATATGGGCAATGATTATAGACGCGTGCGCCTCGGCATCGGCCACCCCGGCGACAAGGCGCTCGTCTATTCCTACGTACTCAGCGATTTCGCCAAGAGCGAGGAGCCGTGGGTGGAAGGTTTGTGCAAAGCGACAGCCGATGAAATCCCGCTCCTCGTCAAAGGCGATGACGTGCATTTCCAGAGCAAGGTGCATCTCGCGATGGAGGCTGCCGGCTTTAAGGATGTAGATCGCGTGGGCGCGCGCGAATGAGATCTATCCGCCGGGAATTCTCGACCTTCGTCATCGTCGGCTTCATCGCCGCCGGCGTGCATTACGGCACGTTGTTCATTCTGGTCGAAGGCGCGCATTGGCGTCCCGTCCCGGCGACTCTGGTCGGCTTCGTTTGCGGCGGCTTTGTTTCCTACATCCTGAACCGCCGTCACACATTCGCGAGCGATCGCCCGCATGAAGAGGCCACCTGGCGTTTCGCCACCGTCTCCAGCATCGGCTTCATGCTGACCTGGATCATCATGCATGTCCTCGTCGACCGGATAGGCGCGCCGTATTTGCCGGCGCAGGTCTTGACGACCGGCATCGTCATGTTCTGGAATTTTCTTGCCAACAAGCTCTGGACGTTCGGCGGCGGCGCGCCGGCTTGATTCTTTCGAGGTTCGCAATGACGCTTGAAGACGACCTGCGCGCTGCGATCCGCACGATCCCGGATCATCCGAAGCCCGGCATATTGTTCCGCGACATCACCACTTTGCTCGGCAATGCGCGTGCGTTCCGCCGCGCCGTCGATGAGCTCGTGCACCCTTTCGCCGGCACGAAGATCGACAAAGTCGCGGGCATCGAGGCGCGTGGCTTCATTCTCGGGGGCGCCATCGCGCACCAGCTTTCCACCGGTTTCGTGCCGATCCGCAAGAAGGGCAAGCTGCCGCACGCCAAAGTGTCGATCGGCTATTCGCTCGAATACGGCATCGACGAGATGGAAATGCATGCCGACGCGGTCACGCCGGGCGAGCGCGTCGTGCTCATCGACGATCTCGTCGCCACCGGCGGCACGGCGGAGGCGGCGGTGAAATTATTGAAGCAGCTCGGCGCCGAATTGGTCGTCGCCTGCTTTGTCATCGACCTGCCCGATCTCGGCGGCCGGAAGAAGATCGAGGCGCTCGGTGTGCCGGTGCGAACGCTGATCGCGTTCGCCGGCCACTAGCACTCGCTAATCCGCGTTGGCGAGGCTCGCGGGAATTTCCTGCTTCACCGGGCGCGTTGCCGCGACACTGGTCGAGTTCTTCGCCGGGTCTTTCCGCTGCGCCTGACGGTCGAACTGCTGCAAATCGCGCCAAGTGTTGGACTGCGCGATCATCTTGCGGATCGAGGCGACATTGGCCGCCGCGTCGATCGGCGCCAAATCGCGGCGCGACCAGTTCTCGGCTTCGCCAAACTTGCCCTCGAGCGCCAGCACAAGCGCGAGATTTCTGGCGGATGCGCATGTCGGCTTTGGGGTTGTTGGCCGCGTCGCGCAGCGTCTCTTCGGCCTGCGGCAATTGCTTGTTCAGCGCGTAAGATAGGCCGAGATTGGACATGACGCTCGGCTCGTCCGGCCGCATGCGTATCGCGGCCTTGTAATAATTCTGCGCCTGCTCGTGATCGCCGAGCTGATCGGCGACGGAACCCTGGGCCGATAGAATCGACCAGTTCGGCCGCTCCGGCGTATGCGCATTGGCGAGCACCGTCGAGGCTTCTTTCAGACGCCCGCGTCGGCACGCGCCTTGCCATAGGCGCCGAGCACCTCGCGATCCCAGGTTGCGGGCGGCGATGCCCTGCAGCACGGCAACGGCCTGCGCATGCTGGCCGAGCGCGCGCAGCGCGTTCGCATAGGTCATCGCCGTCTTCTTATCCTTCGGACTACGGTCGTAGCGCTGGCCCCAATCCTCGGCGAAGCGATTGAGCGCGCCCGCATTCTTTGGCAGCTCGGTGCTCTCGGTGAGGCCGCTCGTCATCTCGCGGATGCTGTTGCATCCGGCGAGGGTGAGCGAGCCCGCAAGCACGGCGGCGCGGGGTACGAGAGAGCGAAAGATGCGAGGAAGCGTACCTAGGGTCACGGGGTACGTCCGGGGCTTTGCAATGCGGGCGCTCAGCAATAAAGCGTTAACCCTAACTCGCGGTTAACGCCGCCCGGAGCGCCGATGCCCCCGACCTTTGCCGATCCCACGCCCGACGCCGTTCCGATTCATTTCGTGACGCGCGAGAGCTGGCCGAGGGACGAGGCTGCACTTTCCGCGCGGGCGCGTGCCTTTGCGAAGGCGGCCGGCTTCGAATCGAAGCCCGGACGACTGTTGCTGGTGCCGGATGAGGACGGCGCGATCGCTCGTGTGCTGTTCGCGCTCGATAGCGCCGGCGCGCCTACGGCCGATCCGTTCCTGCCGGGCGAACTCGCGACGCGTCTGCCGGCCGGCACCTATCGCTTTGCCAACGCGCCGCATGAGAGCGGGCTCGCAGCGCTCGCCTTTCTGCTCGCAAGCTATCGCTTCGGCAAATACAAGGCAGCGAAGAACGAGAGTCCACGGCTTATCGCGCCGGACGGCGTCGATCGCGTGCAATTCGAGCGGACCGCCGAAGCGGTGGCGCTCGGGCGCGACCTCATCAACACGCCGACAAACGATCTCGGGCCGCAGGCGCTGGAAGAGGCGATCGTCGCACTTGCTGAGAAACACGGCAGCCGCTGCAGCGTCGTCCGTGGCGACGATTTGCTCGCCAAAAATTTTCCGCTGATTCACGCCGTCGGGCGCGCGTCCGCCGAGCCGCCGCGCATCGTCGATTTCACTTTCGGCCCGGAAGATGCGCCGAAAGTCACGCTCGTCGGCAAGGGCGTGTGTTTCGACACGGGCGGGCTCGACATTAAGCCGAGCGCCGGCATGCTGATCATGAAGAAAGATATGGGTGGTGCCGCCACGGCGCTTGCGCTTGCCTCGATGATCATGGATGCGAAGCTGTCGCTGCGGCTGCGCGTCATCATCCCGATTGTTGAGAATGCGATTGCCGGCAATGCTTTTCGGCCGGGCGATATTTATCGCAGCCGCAAAGGCCTGACGGTCGAAATCGGCAACACCGACGCCGAGGGCCGCCTCATTCTCGCCGATGCGCTAGCGCTCGCCGACGAAGACGCGCCCGATCTTCTCTTCGATTTTGCCACACTCACCGGCGCGGCGCGCGTCGCGCTCGGGCCCGATCTGCCGCCGATGTATTCGGATGACGAGGCGCTCGCCGTCGCGTGCATGGAGCACGGCCGCAAAGTGCACGATCCCGTGTGGCGCATGCCGCTGTGGACGCGCTACGACAAGGAACTCGATGGAAAAATTTCCGATCTCGTCAATGTCTCCTCCGGTCCATTCGCCGGCTCGATCACCGCGGCGCTGTTTCTGCGTCGCTTCGTGGAACGCGCGAACGCCTGGGCGCATTTCGACGTCTACGCCTGGAATCCGAAAACCCTGCCGGGAAAACCCGAAGGCGGCGAGGTGCAGGTCGCGCGCCTCTTGTTCTCGATGTTGGCAGACGGCTACGCGCAGAAGCGATAGAGCTGCCGTCACATGACGGGAGCTTGCGGCTTGCCGCATTCGCCACTGGTCAATGAAAACGGGAAACAGAATGCCGGAACGTTATTTCGAAGATTTCCACACTGGCGACGTGCTGCCGCTCGGCGAGCGCGAGATCACCAAGGACGAGATCATCGCCTATGCTTCCGTCTATGACGCGCAGCCCTTCCACATCGACGAGGAAGCAGCGAAGCAGCTGATGCTCGGCGGATTGGCGGCGTCCGGTTGGCATACCGCCTGCGTCATCATGCGCATGAATTACGATAGCTGGCTGAAGGACACCGCCTCACTTGGTGCACCGGGCATCAACGAATTGCGGTGGGTGAAGCCGGTGCGGCCCGGCGATCGGCTCCGTGGGCGTCTCGAAATTCTCGATACGCGTACGTCGAAATCGCGTCCGGAAATGGGTTTGGTCGGCATGTCGTGCACGGTCGAAAACCAATCCGGCGAGGTGGTGCTCACGCAGAGGCATACGCAAATCATTCGTCAACGCGGCGCGGCGGAGGCGAGTTTTGCGCCGCCACCGCAGGAGAAGGGATCGGCACCGCAGCCGCAGGAAGCGGCCCGGCAAACGCCGCCGCTCTCAGTCTGGTTCGAAGATTTGGCGGTCGGAGCGAAAACCACGCTTGGCAGCGCGACGTTCACGCGCGAGTCGATCATCGACTTTGCGCAGAAATACGATCCGCAGCCTTTTCACATCGATGACGAGGCGGCAAAGCGCAGTCTCTTCGGCCGGCTCGCCGCATCGGGCTGGCACACTGCTTCCATGTGGATGAAGCAGTTCGTCGACACCCGCAAAAAATTCGAAGGAGAACGCGGGCCAAGCAGTGAGCCCACGCCGCGGCCCGGTCCATCTCCCGGCTTTACGAAATTGCGCTGGCACCGGCCGGTCTATGCCGGTGATACGATCTCGTTTGCGAGCGAGCTTGCCGACAAACGCGTGACGTCACGTCCGGGCTGGGGGCTGATCTTCAGCCACAACACCGGCACTAACCAAGACGGCGTGCTCGTTTATGAATTCACCGGCTCGGCGTTCTGGCCGCTGCGGCCGAAATAGCGGGTCTAAGGCGCTTTCTTCTTGCACTGGATGCCCGCCGGCTGACAGGCAATGCCAGGCGTCGAACAATGCGGCTCGCCGGAGTCCGGCTTCGTGCAGATCGTGCAGCCGTCGGTCCATTCGAGGCAGGACGGATTATCCGTTGCGTATGCCTGGATCGGCACGGGATGAGGCGGCGGAATCGGCGGTGCTTTCTCTTCGTCGGCAATTGCACGCGCCGCTACCGTAATCAGCAGAGCGAAAGCGAGCGCGGTGCATCGTGTTCGCCCGCTAAAGCGGGATGACGATGCATCAATATGCGTGCTAATCGCGCTCATGCTCGAAGGTCTCCCACCCAACGATGCAACGCATATCATGCGCCTCATCTGCAACGAAGCCGAGGCGCGTGCCGTTGCCGATCTGATCGTCGAGACGTTCGATCCTGCTGAGACCGCCGCGTCTGTCTTCGAGAAGGAGCCGAACGCCACGCAACGCGCGGCCCAGTGGATGGTCGAAGCTTATTTCGGATCGGCGCCGGACGAGCACGCGGTGCGCGATCTCGTCGCCGCGGCGGCGGGCGCGGACATCGCCGAGGCTATCAGCTTCGACCGCGTCGAGCGCGCCGATTGGATCAGCGCTTCGCTTGCGGGTTTCGATCCGGTTCGCGCCGGGCGTTTTCTCGTCATCGGCGCCCATGCGCGGCAGGCGGCACGCGCCAACGACATCGTGATCGAGATCGAGGCGGCGCTCGCCTTCGGCACCGGCCATCATGGCACGACAATGGGATGTCTGCTGGCTCTCGACCGGCTCGCCCGACGTCAGCGGCCTTCGCGCATCCTCGATATCGGCACCGGCAGCGGCATTCTGGGGATCGCCGCCGCCAAGCGGTGGAAACGGAGGGTGGTCGCCAGCGACATCGATCCGGTCGCGATCGCCACGGCCCGCGGCAACGCCGTCCGCAACGGTGCCGGGCCCTACGTGCATCCGGTGAAAGCCAGCGCGACGCGGCACCCTGCCCTTGATGGCTCGTATGACCTGATCCTCGCCAACATCCTGGCCGGACCGCTGAAGCGGCTTGCCGGAGACATCGCGCGAGTCACCGCACCTGGAGGGATGCTCGTACTTTCAGGTCTGCTGGCGCGCGACGTGCCCGGGGTGCTGTCCATGTATCGCGCGCACGGCTTTGGACTTCTGCACCACGACCTGCGCGAGGGTTGGTCGACTCTTACGTTTCGCCATCACGGCGGGTAAACCAAACGTGCGTGCGCGAGAGCAAAAAAATTTGTTGGCGAGGCGCTTTCCGGCAAATTTTTGGCGACTTTGCGGCAACAGGAGCTATGGCTCAGCCTCTTGCGGCTTAAGTCATTGTAAAATCGGTAGAATTTCTGCGCGATTAGCTTGGCTATTGGTGTGGGCCAAAAGTCACAACCCTTTGAAAAGGCTGGGTTCTTGAGTCGATTTGCGCTGGACTGTGTCCCGTGCTCGATGAGGCTTGAGGCTGAGCAGTAAGACTCAGCCGGTGCGCTCCACGCCTAGAAGGGAGTGTCTTACATGCCTAGACCGTCATCCAGACGCCGTGCCCGAAACCGCGGCGAAGCTTTCGGCCCCCAGGAGACCCGGCTTCTGAGCCATGCGTTCAATCGCGCCTGGGCGGAGGTCGTCCAGCGCGGCCGCCCCGTCAGCGACGAGCGCACGGCACGCGAGCGCATCGCCCGGGCGATCATCGACACCGCCACCAGCGGCGAACGCGATCCGCAGGCGCTCGAACAAGCCGGCCTCGCCTGCGCCGGCTTCTGACCGGCTGAATTCACGCGCGGCGGCCGCTGGCGATCCATTCGTCGCGCAGCTCGCGCTTCAGCACTTTTCCGATGGCGCTACGTGGCAGCGCATCGACGATTTCCACCGCATTGAGACGTTGCGTCTTGCCGAGGCGGCTGTTCGCCCATTCGCGCAATGTCTCGGCCGAAGCGTCGCTTCCCTCGCGCAGCACGACGAACGCGACCGGCGTTTCGCCCCAGGCTTCCGACGGCACGCCGATGACGCTCGCTTCTTGGATATCCGGATGCGCGCCAATGACCGCTTCAAGATCACTTGGATAGATATTGAAGCCGCCGGAAATGATCATGTCCTTGCGGCGGTCCATCAGCTGCAGGAACCCGTCGGCATCGAAACGGCCGACATCGCCGGTGCGGATGAAGCGCTTGCCCGACGGATCGCGCCATTCGGTTTCCGCGGTCTTTTCCGGCTGGTTGTGGTAGCCGTTCATCATCGCCGGCGAGTGGCCGACGACCTCGCCGATTTCGCCCGGGCCGACCTCGCGCCCGTTCTCGTCGATCAAGCGGATGTCGTGGCCTTCTGAAGGCCGTCCCACCGTGTGCAGTTTGTCGGGAAACTCGTGCGCAGCGAGGATGCAGGTGCCGCCCCCTTCCGTCATGCCGTAATATTCGACGAGACCGCCCGGCCAGCGCTTCAAAATGTCGGCTTTCAGTGCTGCATTGAACGGCGCGCTCGTCGAGAATTTCATACGGAAGCTTTGAAGATCGTAATTGTCGAAATCCGGCAGCGCCATAATGCGGCTGTATTGAACGGGAACGAGCATCGCGTGCGTGGCGCGATGTTTTTCCGCTAGCTCGAGGAATTTTGTTGCGTCGAATTTCATCATAAATACCGCGGTGCCGCCGAGCGCCAGGGTCGGGAAGAAACTGACGAGCGTGGTGTTCGAGTAAAGCGGCGTCGAGATGATCGCGACCGCGTCCGCTCCATAGCCGAAAAGATTGGCGCGGCGCACGTGCTGCCAGCGCATGCCGTGCGACTGCACGATTCCCTTCGGCACGCCGGTCGTGCCGGAGGAATAGATGATGTTGAACGGCCACGAAGGTTCGATCTTAACCGGCTTCGGCTTGGCGCCCTCCGGCATCAGCCAATCGTAAAATGGTTTGGCGGCATCGCTGTCATCGAGCGTGATGCGCGTGATCTTCGCATGCACCTCGCGCAACACCGGCTCTGTCGAAGCGTCGAAAAATAGCAAGGGACTGCCGCAATCCGCCACCATGACCGCCAGACTCTCCGGGGTGGAGGACGGCGCCAAGGGGGAGACGGCGACGCCGACGCGCAACGCGCCGAGAAACAGCGCCGCATATTCGATTGAAGATAACGCGCAGACCGCAATTGCGCTCTGCGGCGCCAAGCCGTCGCGCTGCAAGGTAGCGGCGACGCGGTCGCACAGCGCATCGAATTCGCTGTAAGTCACCTGCCGGGCCTCATCGATCAGCGCAATGCGCTGCGGCGCCTCTTGCGCGTGATAGCGCACGAGCTCTGGGATCAGCCCAAAATCCTGTTCAAGCGTGTCTTCGAGCGACATGAGCGGTCCGGTAGAAGCGGGGCGTTATCGAGCCACCATTGCCATGAGTTCCCGCTTGCGCGAAATAGCGCAGCGAAGGACGGCTGACACATGGACCAAGCAGTCAGGACAACGGAAACCGCGCGTGCGATCGCCGACCCAAGCGGCCTCGGTCTCTCCGAGAGCGGTCTCGCACGTCTGCGTCGCGTGCTGACCCGCGAGATCGAGCGGAAGCGCCTGCCCGGCGCGGTCGCGATGATCGCGCGGCAGGGCAAGCTCGGCTTTCTCGAGGCTTTTGGGGTACAAGACCCGGCAAGCGGCGCGCCGATGCAGATCGATTCAATCTTCCGCATCTATTCGATGACGAAGCCGGTCGTCTCCGTCGCGATCATGATGCTGGTCGAAGAGGGGCGCCTGTTCCTCGCCGATCCGCTCTCGAAATACGTGCCGGCTTTTGCCGATCCGAAGGTCGCGGTCGAGCGCGATGGCCGGGTCGAACTCGTGCCGGCGGAGCGGCCGATCACCATCCAGGATCTGCTGCGCCACACGTCCGGCCTCACCTACGAATTCGTCGGCACCGCCGCCGTGCAGCGCATGTATCTCGACAAGAAACTCCCGAGCACCGATCAGACCAATGCCGACCAGGTCGAGCGCCTGGCAAGCCTGCCGCTGTTCAGCCAGCCGGGCAAGCAATGGGATTACAGCCGCTCGACCGACGTGCTCGGTCGGATTATCGAGATCGTCTCTGGCGAGACGCTCGGAGAATTCCTGCGACAGCGCATCTTCGCGCCGCTCGGCATGAGTGACACCGGCTTCCATGTCCCGACGGAAAAGCAAAGCCGCATTGCCGAACCGTTTGCCAAGGACCCGGATAGCGGCGAGGCCGTGCGGCTTCTCGACATCCGCCGCCCCGCGAGATTCGAATCGGGCGGCGGCGGACTTGTGTCGACGCTCCCTGATTATGCACGCTTCCTCGATATGCTCGCCGCCGGCGGCACATGCGAGGGGCAGCGGCTGCTCGCGCGCAAGACCATCGATCTCATGCGCTCGGATCATCTCGGGCCGAACGTCAGGCGCGGTTCGGAGCTGTTGCAGCCGGGGCATGGATTCGGTCTCGGCTTCGCCGTGCGGACCGAGTCCGGCATGTCGGTCATGCCCGGGTCCGTCGGTCTCTATTTCTGGGGCGGCATTGCCGGCACGACGTTCTGGATCGATCCCAAGGAAGAGCTTTACGCAATGATGCTCGTCCAGGCGCCCGGCCAGCGCGATTATTATCGTGCGCTGTTCCGCACGCTCGTTTACGGCGCGCTGGAATAGCGAGAGGTCACGCCAGCTTTTCTGCCGGCGCGGCAATCTCCGGGCCCGCAGGCTGCGCTTCCGCCAAGCCTTCCCAGGGCTGATGATTGATGCTCATCACGCGCCAGCCCTCACCGCCGTCGGCTTCGTAAAAATCGAGCTGCGTGATCGCGCAATTGTCGGTCGCAAAGGCCAGTCCGGCCTGCGGCTTCAAGTCGAGCGCAATCGCGATCGCCGCGCGAATCGTGCCGCCATGCGCCACCACAACGATGTCGCGGCCGCGACATTGTTCGACGAGATCGGCAATAGCGCCGCGCACCCGCGCGACGAGATCGGCGAAACTTTCACCGCCCGGCGCACGTTCATCGGCGGGCGCAAACCAGAAGCTGCCTGGCGTCAGCTTGCGCTGCTTGAAAAATTCCGCGCGATTAAGTCCCTGCCAGTCACCGAGATTCTGCTCGGCGAGCGCGGCGACTTGCTGCAGCGCGCAACCCTCGAACTTGTCGCGATCGGCCGCCCAGATCGCCCGCGCCGTCTCGTGCGTGCGCCGCAGATTGCTCGCGACCCACACCGCATCACGCGGCAGGACGCGCGCCAATGCGACAAAGACATGGCTGTCGCCGCAATCGCAGGACAGATCGCGCTGGCCGTAAATGCGGCCGCCGCCTTCACGCACCGGCGCGTGACGCACCCAGACGAAGCGGGTGCGCAGGAATCCGATTTCTTGCATCTTCGTCATTCGGCTGTGTGACCCAAGGGTTGGCGGCGCTTCTCTAGCGCGCTTTCGAGCGCCTGGGCACCCGTGTATTGTCCCCGCAACGCGAGGAGGAAACATGGGGCGTCTCGAGGGGAAAGCCGCCATCGTCACCGGCGCCGGCAGCGGCATCGGCCGCGCCAGCACGATTTTATTCGCGAAGGAAGGCGCGCAGGTGCTCGCGGTCGACCGCGACGAAGCCGGGCTCGAGCAGACGATCAAGGACGTCGCAAATGCCGGTCTCCAGGCCCTTTCTCAGCCGGCCGATGCGGGGCTAGAATCCGACGTGCGAGCCTACATCGACGAGGCGCTGCGCCGTTTCGGCAAGCTCGACGTCGTCTACGCCAACGCCGGCATCAGCGGCGGCCTCGTACCGCTGTTCGAGCAATCGGTCGAGCATTGGCAGGAAATCCTGCGCATCAATTTGATCGGGCCGTTTCTGGCGATCAAGCATGCCGCGCCGCACATGATCGCACAGAAGCAGGGCTCGATCGTGCTCACCGCATCCGTTGCGGGCCTACGCGCCAATGCCGGCGGCAATCCCTACAGCGCGAGCAAAGCCGGCGTGATCTCGCTTGCGCAGACCGCGGCGAATTCGCTGCTCGGCACCGGAGTGCGCGTCAACGCGGTGTGCCCTGGACTGATCGAAACAGGCATGACCAAGCCGATTTTCGACATGGCGCGCGAGCGCGGCACGCAGGACAAGATCGGCCAGCTCAATCCGCTGAGCCGCTACGGAATCCCACGCGAAATCGCCGCCATGGCTTTGTTCCTGGCGAGCGATGATGCGTCCTACGTCAACGGGCAGGCATTTGCGGTCGACGGGGGGTTATCCAGCACGCATCCCTTCACGCGGCCGCGGCGATAAACCAGCTCGAGCCAAGAATCCTCTCATCCTGAGAAGCGCCGGAAGCGCGTCTCGAAGGATGTACGCCCCTTCGAGACGCGTGCTTACGCACGCTCCTCAGGGTGAGGGTGCCGTCACCACGCGCCGGCGCCGACCTCGCCGCCGGTGAAGACCTTGCGCAATTCGTTCTTCATGATCTTGCCGTTGATGTTCCGCGGCAGCACCTCCGGCCAGAAGACGACGCGCGTCGGCACTTTGAACGCGGCGAGATGCTCGGCAACGAAAGCGCGGATTTCGTCTTCGGTCGCCTGCGCGCCCGGTGCAAGCGTCACGATCGCGCCCGGCTCTTCGCCGAGCGTGCGATGCGGGATCGCAACAAGCGCGGCGTCGACGACAGCGGGATGTTGGTACAGGACGTTTTCGACCTCGACGCAATAAATGTTTTCACCGCCACGGATCAGCATGTCCTTGGCGCGGTCGACAATGTAGCAGAAGCCTTCTTCGTCTAATCGCGCGACGTCGCCAGAGCGCAGCCAACCCCCTTCCACGAACGTTTCGGCGGTCGCTTCGGGCTTGCGCCAATATTCCTTCACCACGTTCGGACCCTTGGCCCAGAGCTCGCCGACTTCGCCGGGCGGCAGCGTGCATCCGTCTTCCGAGACGATCTTCAATTCGCAGACCGGCAGTGGCGGCCCGCAGGAATCGGGACGATGCTGGTAATCCTCGGCCTGCACGTGCGTAAATGTTGAAGACGTCTCGGTCATGCCCCAGCCGGTGCCAGCACTCGCAAACGGGAAGACTGCTTTTATGCGTCGCACCAGCTCGCCTGCGGCCGGCGCGCCACCGTAAGAAATCGATTCGAGCGACGACAGATCGTATTGCTTCAGCGCTGGATGCTCGACGAGTTGCCACGCGATCGTCGGTACGCCACCGGCGCTGGTGCAGCGCTCGCGCTCGATCAATTGCATTGCCACTTCCGCGTTCCAGCGATGCATGAGCACGAGCTTAGCGCCGCCGGCCACTGCGACATTCAAAATCGCATGACATCCCGTGACATGAAAGAACGGCACGGAGACAAGCGAGGCCCTTTGCGGCGCGTTCGGATTGGGCGTCGGCACGGGCTCGCCGCGCCGGAGACACGAGCGCGCCAACGAGACCGGATGCGCGAGCAAAGAGGAGATCGAGTTGCGATGCGTGCCGAGCGCGCCTTTCGGGTGGCCCGTCGTGCCGGATGTGTAGAAAATCGTTGCTTCGTCGTCAGGCGCGAGCGGCACGTCCGGAACGGGATAGTCCGGAAGATCGACCCAGCGGTTGACCACGCCGATGACGCTTTCGAGCTTCGTCACATGCGGATGTGCGATGGGCTCGGCGGAGCGGCAAACGATGACGCGCTGAAGATCGGGCAGATTGTGCAGGTGCTCGGTGAGGCGCTCGTAACGCTCCGAATCGAGGAAAGCGATCTTGGCGCCAGAATCCTGCAGCGCATATTCGAGCTCCGGCCCGGTCCACCACCCATTGAGGGGTGTCGCGATCGCACCGACGAGGATCGCGCCGTAGAAAGCCGCCGGCCATTCCGGCAGATTGCGCATGGCGATCGCAACGCGATCGCCTTTTGTTACGCCTTCCTGCAGCAGCCGGTGCGCGATCGTAAGCGCAGCGCGCGCAAAACCTTCGAATGTGGTGCGGTCGTCCTGGTAAACGAGGAACGTTCTTGCCGCAAAAGCGGCGCGGCCGTTTAAGAGAATGTCGCGCAACGTCCTCGGTGCATTCTTCCACACGCGCGTCTTCACGCCGCGAATATCGATCTCTTCCCACTCGAACGGAGAGCCCGGCACATTCAGCCGCGCGTCGGCCTCGGCAAGCGACATCACCGGCCAGGCTTTTGCGGCAGCGTCCGACATTGTCGTCAGTATTGCTTCAGCCGCGCCAGGCGATCGGCGTGGAAATTGGTGTCGCCGAAAAGCTCTTCGGCGACACGGACGCGCTTCATGAACAGGCCGATGTCGATTTCGTCCGTCATGCCGATGCCGCCATGCATCTGCACGGCTTCCTGCACGGCGAGTGTCGCCGTCTTGCCGGCGCGCGCCTTGGCGATCGCCACGATGGGCTCGGCCTTTTCAGGTTTTTGATCGAGCTGCTGCAGTGCCTTCAGAACGGCGGCGCGGGTGATCTCGATCTCGCTGTAGAGATGCGCGGCGCGATGCTGCAGCGCCTGGAACTCGCCGATGGCGCGGCCGAACTGCTTGCGTTCTTTCAAATACGAGACGGTGCGGCCGAAGGCTTCCTCGCCGCAGCCGACGAGTTCCGCCGCAACCGCGCCGCGGCCAACGTTGAGCACACCTTCGAGCACCGGCCAGCCGCCATCCACTTCGCCGAGCACGGCGTCGGCATCGACCTGCACGTTGTCGAACGTGAGCCGCGCGGCGTTGTGGCTGTCGACCATAATAGTTCGCTCGATGTCGACGCCTTTTGTTTTGGGGTCGACAAGGAACAGCGTCAGCCCATCGGTTTCGCCGGGCGCGCCGGCGGTGCGCGCCGCGACGATCAGGAGATCGGCGACGTGGCCATCGACCACAAATGTTTTCGTGCCCGACAGCGCAAAGCCATTGCCGGAACGCTTCGCCGCAAGTGCGACCTGCCGCGGTCCGTGCTTGGCGCGCTCGTCGACAGCGAGCGCCATCAGCAAATCGCCGCCGGCGATCTTCGGCAGAAGCTCGCTTTTGCGTTGGTCGTTGGCGCCTAACAGCGCGCTGACGCCGACAATCGCCGTCGACAGGAAGGGCGATGGCGTCAAATTGCGGCCGATCTCTTCCATGATCGTGCCGGCTTCGACGTTGCCAAGACCAAGTCCGCCATGCTCCTCGGGCACGAGCACGCCGCAAAACCCCATCGCGGCGAATTCTTTCCAGAGATCGCGCGAGAAGCCTTGCGCGTCGCGGCTGTCGCGCAGCTTGCGCAAATGTGCAACGGGCGCCTTGTCAGCAAGAAAATTGCGCGCGCTCTCCTGGAGCATCGCCTGTTGTTCGTCGAGGACGAGCGCCATTGTCGCTATGCGCCCGGCAGTTCGAGCAGGCGCTTGGCGATGATGTTCAACTGTACCTCGCTTGTGCCGCCCTCGATCGAGTTCGCCTTTGTGCGCAGCCAGGAGCGCGCCCGATCGCCGCCGCGCGAGCGCTCGCCTACCCATTCGAGCGCATCCGAGCCGCCGGCCGACATGAGCAACTCGTGGCGGCGCTTGTTCAGCTCGGCACCATAATATTTCAGCATCGACGACATTGCGGGATGGCCCTGCTTCGCCTTTGCAAGATCGCCGACGCGCTCAAGCGCGAGCTGGAAGGCGGCGGCATCGATGTCGAACGCGGCGATCTGCCCGCGCAACAGCGGATCGGCGAGCATACCGTCCTCGGCGCCGACAGTATCGGCGGCGATCTGGCCGAGCGGACGCCCGGCGCTCAGGCCGATGCCGCTGATCATCTCGCGCTCATGCGTGAGCAGATATTTGGCGACATCCCAGCCCTTGTTGAGCTCGCCGACGAGATTGCCCTTCGGCACGCGCACATCGTCGAAGAAGGTCTCGCAGAACGGCGACTTGCCGGAGATGAGCACGATCGGCCGCGTCGATACGCCGGGCGAAGCCATGTCGAACAGCACGAAGCTGATGCCTTCGTGCTTTTTCGCCGCGGGATCGGTGCGCACGAGGCAGAAAATCCAGTCGGCTTTGTCGGCGTAGGAGGTCCAGACCTTCTGGCCGTTCACCAGGAAATGATCGCCTTTATCCTCCGCGCGCGTTTGCAGCGAGGCGAGATCGGAGCCGGAATTCGGCTCGGAATAGCCCTGGCACCAGCGGATTTCGCCGTGGGTGATTTCCGGCAGATATTTTTTCTTCTGCTCTTCCGTGCCGTATTTCAACAGCGCCGGGCCGAGCATCCAGATGCCGAAACTGTCGAGCGGCGAGCGCGCATTGATGGCGCGCATCTCCTCGCGCAGGGTTTTGGCTTCGTCGCGCGAGAGGCCGCCGCCGCCATATTCCTTCGGCCAAGTCGGCGCGGTCCAGCCGCGTTCAGCCATGCGTGCGAACCAAAGTTTTTGGTCTTCGGATTTGAATTTCCAATTGCGGCCGCCCCAGCAGCGGTCCTCGTCGTCCTCCAAGGGAAAGCGCATTGACCGCGGGCAGTTCTCAGCTAGCCACGCGCGCGTCTCAGTGCGGAATGTATCGAGATCTGTCATCGCTCTATCCTGTTAGCCACCTTCCCGGAGCCGCGAAAGCGGCATCGGGACCCAGAGCAAACGCATCCGCCCCTGGACCCCGGATCGCATTGCGCTTCGCTTGTGCGTCCGGGGAAGTGGGTACGTCATCGCAATCACGTAATCGTCGCGCCGCCGTCGATGATGATCGACTGCCCGGTCATGAAAGTCCCCGCGGCGGACGCCAGAAACACCGCCGCACCGGCAATCTCGTCGGGCGTGCCGATGCGACCGAGCGGCGTGCGCGAGGTCGAGCGCTTCAGATTGTCCGGGTCTTCCCAAAGCGCACGGGCGAAATCCGTTTTGATCAACCCCGGCGCAATACAATTGACGCGCACATTGTGCGGACCGAACTCGGCGGCGAGATTGCGCGCCAGCTGGAAGTCGGCGGCTTTGGAAATGTTGTAGGCGCCGATGATCGCATTGCCTTTCAGCCCGCCGACCGACGACACGATGATGATCGATCCGTCCTTGCGCTCGATCATCCGCGGCGAGGCGAATTGGATCAGCCAATTGTTCGCGATCACGTTATTGTCGAGGATTTTGCGGAATTGCTCATCACTGATTCCCATCAGCGGGCCGTAATAGGGATTGGACGCGGCATTGCAGACCAGGGCATCGATCCTGCCGAATTGCTTGTTGGTTTCATCGACAAGATGCTTCAGGTCGTCCTTCGAAGAAATATTCGCGGGGATGGAAATCGCGCGGCCTTTGCCGTGCTTAGCCTCGATCGCTTTGACCACCTCTTCGCAAGGACCCGCCTTGCGCGACGATACGACGACTTTCGCGCCGTGCTCCGCCATCCGCTCGACGATGGCGCGGCCGATGCCGCGCGACGAGCCGGTGACGACGGCGACCTTGCCGGTGAGATCGAAAAGCGTCAGAGCAACCTCCCGAATTCTTGCTCGATTTTGGCGGCGGACCTTAGCCAGCCGCGCACCCCGAAAGCAAGTACAAGCACCCGTCTGGTCCAGCGAAAGGCATGGTGCTATGCGTCCGGCAACACGAACGCAAGGGAGCGACCATGGCGGCCATCAATTCCGTAACCGATCTCAGCCTCGACGGCGACATTGCGGTGCTGACGGTCGATTCCCCGCCGGTGAACGCACTGTCCGCGGCGGTGCGCGACGGCATCCGCGACGGAATGGTCAAAGCCGGCGCCGATCCGAACGCCAAGGCGATCGTGCTGATCTGTGGCGGGCGCACCTTCATCGCCGGTGCCGATATCAGCGAATTCGGCAAGCCGCCGAGCGGCGCATCGCTCCCCGAGACGCAAGCCGCGATCGAGAATGCGCCGAAGCCGGTCATTGCAGCGCTTCACGGAACCGCGCTCGGCGGTGGCTTCGAGCTCGCGCTGATGGCGCATTATCGCGTCGCAGTTCCCTCCGCCAAAGTCGGGCTGCCGGAGATCAAGCTTGGATTGATTCCGGGTGCCGGCGGAACGATCCGCCTGCCGCGACTCGTCGGCGTCGAGAAGGCGCTGGACATGATCACATCCGGCGCGCAGCTCGGCGCTAAGGAGGCGCAGGCTGCCGGCATAATCGACGAGATCGTCGAAGAGGGAAAATTGCGCGAAGGCGCGCTCGCTTTCGCGCGCAAGGTCGTCGCGGAGAAGCGGCCGTTGAAGAAAATTCGCGATCAGAATTCCAAGATCGAAGCCGTGCGGGGACGCCCCGAAATCTTCGAGAACTTCCGCAAGGCGAATGCGCGCAAATTCCGCGGCTTCGAGGCTCCGGAAGTTGCGATCAAATCGGTCGAGAACGCCGTCAACATGCCGTTCGACGAGGCAATTAAGACAGAACGGCAGATGTTCATAAATCTCATTCCGACAACGCAATCCGCGGCGCAGCGCTACGCCTTCTTCGCCGAGCGGCAGGTCGCAAAAATTCCTGATGTACCGGCGGATACGGCGACCATTCCGATCAACAAGGTCGGCGTGATCGGCGCCGGCACGATGGGCGGCGGCATCGCGATGAACTTCCTGTCGGCGGGAATCCCGGTAACGATCGTTGAAATGAAGCAGGACGCGCTCGACCGCGGCATGAAAATCATGCGCGATAATTACGAGAACACCGCGAAGAAGGGACGCATGACACAGGCCGACGTCGACAAGCGCATGGGTCTGCTCTCCGGTACGCTCGACCTGCAGAAGCTCGCCGATTGCGATCTCGTCATCGAAGCCGTGTTCGAGAACATGGACATCAAGAAGGACGTGTTTCGCAAGCTCGACGGCATCGTCAAGCAGGGCGCGATCCTCGCTACCAACACATCCTACCTGAATGTCGACGAGATTGCCTCCGCGACGAAGCGGCCGGAATTCGTCATTGGCCTGCATTTCTTCTCGCCGGCCAATGTCATGCGGCTCCTCGAAATCGTGCGCGGCGCAAAAACCTCGAAGAGCGTGGTCGCGACCTGCATGCAGCTCGCGCGCAAGATTGGCAAGATCGGCGTGCTCGTCGGCGTCTGCCACGGTTTTGTCGGCAACCGCATGCTGGCGCAGCGCCAGCGCGAGGCGCAGAAGCTGATCCTCGAAGGCGCCATGCCGTGGGACGTCGATCGCGTCCTCTACGATTTCGGCATGCCGATGGGGCCGTTCGCGATGAGCGACCTCGCCGGTCTCGACATCGGCTGGTCGAAGGAGACGTCGTCGAGCTCGACGATCCGCGAAATCCTCTGCGAGATGGATCGGCGCGGGCAGAAGACCGGCGCCGGGTTCTACGATTACGATGAGAGCCGCCGCGCCAAGCCCTCGCCGGTCGTCGAAAAGATCATTTTGGATTTTGCGCAGAAGAAGGGTGTCAATCGCCGCAAAATCTCTGACGAGGAAATTTTGGAGCGCTGCATCTATCCAATGATCAATGAGGGCGCGAAAATCCTCGAAGAGGGCAAGGCGATCCGCGCCTCCGATATCGATATCGTCTGGATCAACGGTTACGGCTGGCCAGTCTATCGCGGCGGGCCGATGTTTTATGGCGACACGATCGGGCTCGATAAGGTGCTCGGCAAGATGCGGGAATTCGAGGGCAGGATGGGCGACGATTTCAAGCCGTCGCCTCTGCTCGCCAAACTCGCGGGCGAAGGGAAGGGATTTAAGGATGTGAAGGTTGGGGCTGCGTAAACCGCCGTCATTGCAAGGAGCGCACGCGACGAAGTAATCCAGGAGCAAACGCTGCACGATTACGACGTGCGGCCTCTGGATTGCTTCCCCCGGATTTAATCCGGGGTCGCTCGCAATGACTGCGCGCGAATCAATTAGTCGGCGGCCTGAACCTGCGCACGAACAGATTTGCGATCACGGCATGGGCAATGTGCTCGGCCATGCAGTGGTAGCCGAGATCGTTCAAATGCAGATCGTCGCCTGAAAGGATAGGCGGTTGGTTGCGCACGCTTGAAATATAGCGCATCGCCTCGAAACGGCGCACATACAGAATGTTCTGCTGCGCGGCGATCTTTCTCAACGTGGCGCGCACCGCGGCATAATTGTCGTCGCGAGCAAACCGCGCGGTATATTGCAGGCCGACGAGAACGACGTCGATCTTGTTCTCCTTCAGCCATTCGATTGTGCTCGTCACCGTCTCTTCGAATTCGTCGATCGGCACGCGGGCCAGCGCGTCATTCGTGCCCAATTGCCAGAGAACGAGGTCGGGATGGGTCAGCGCGACCTCGACGCGCAGCCGCTCGGCTGTGGTCTTGGCGACTTCGCCGGAGACGCCGCGATTGACGATCTCGACATTGATGCCCTTGAGCGCCTTTTCCAAAATATCGGTGAGCTGCGCCGGATAATTCTTGGTCCCCGACGAGGCGCCGATGCCATAGGTCGAGGACGAGCCGATCGCCAGCACCCGGATGGTCTTGCTGGTCTCGAGCTTGGCGGCGACGTTCCGCAGCGGCGCCGGCGAGGCAATCGCAGACGAGGGCACATCGCATTGCGGACTGAGCGGCGGGGTATTCTCCTCCGCCCTCAGGTCGGCTGGGCCCGCCGCGAAGAAACTGGCGGCGAGGAGACTTGCGGCGGCGATGAGGGTGAGACTTGCGGCTGCTCTCGAGCCCGCAATCTGTCGCGCCATTCCGAAACCCAACCCGTCACCCCTAGAGCCACAATCCCTATAATTATCACGCCCGTATCGGTCCCGATACCGCCGCCATATTCGAACCGGGCGATCTGACCGGCCAAGCTTAACACCGAGCCGACGCAGAAGACGTTAAGCGAGTTCCGCCCGAGCATAGAGAGATAGCTCGCCAAGGGTGGCAGCGCCCGCGCGATATATCGGAAGCTGCCGGCAAAGAAAGCCACCAAGGCCAGCGCGTGCAAAAGCCTCGCCGGCGACAGGAAGGTCTTATCGAACAGGAACAAAAGCTTCGGGTCCGGCACGCGCATCGGGCTCGGCGAATAGTGGAACCAGGCGACGAGCGCACCGGCGATCACGAACGGGAGGGCGAGCAGGCGAAGCGGCTGACGGTTGCGGCGCGCCAAAGCGCCGAGGCCGCCGTCCGTCCTGGCGATCAGAAAGCCGAGAACGAAGATGAATTGCCAGGTCAGCGGATCGAGGAACCAGCGCCCCTCGACGGGCCATGTCGGCAGGTTGATGCCGAAGACGAGTGCGGCGAGGTAGAGGGCGAACGAGGCGGCAAGCAGCAGCCACGGAGAGGCGCGGTCTAAGAGCGCGATCACCGGCGCGCCGGTCATCAGCACCACGTAGAGCGGCAGGATGTTGAAATAGCCGAGCTGGTGGGACAAGAGCACCAGCCCGACATGGGCTTCGACCGGGGCTTCGAAAAACGCCGCCGCGTTATGCCATTCGAGGATGAATGGCGTCTCGTAGTACAGCGCCGCGGCGGCGATCAGTGCAATCGCGAGCACCGTGATGAGAATCTGCGCGGCATAAATGCCGACGGCGCGCCCGACCAGGCGCAATACGAGCCGTCCCGCCGACAGCGGCTGGCCGGGATTGGCGACGACATAGCGCAGCGACCAGCCCGCGAGAAAAACGAACAACTCGGCCGAATCGGAAAGCGACACGTTCCGGTGCGTGAAGCGCTCGTAGAAAATGCCGGGGACATGATTGATGAAGATCGTCGCCAGTGCGAACCCGCGCCAGAAATCGATTTCGTTCGGGGCTCGCATTCAGGCGTCGGCTACCGCGGCATGAGATTCGGCGAGGCCCAGCCATAGAAGAGGGACGAGGCGGCGTCGAGGCGGGCGCGACAAGCGGCTGCAGCCCCGACGGGCCTAGGACAGAGGCACCGGATAGGCGGTCGTCGACTTGATCCGCTCCATGGCAAATCGCGACGTCACGTTCTTGAGCGGGATGGCCTCGATCAGCCGTTTGTACAAGGCATCATAGGCGGCCATATCGGCGACCACGACGCGCAGCATGTAGTCGACGTCTCCGGCCATCCGGTAAAATTCCATTACCTCAGGCATGGCGGAAACGCGCGCGGCAAAGTTGCCGAGCCATTCCTTGGAATGATCGCTGGTCTCGATCTCGACGAAGACGGTCAGGCCGAGCCCGAGCTTTTCCGGCGACACAAGCGCCACCCGCCCGGTGATCACGCCGAGGGTCTCGAGCTTCTGCACCCGCTTCCAGCACGGCGTCTGCGACAGGCCGACTTTATCGGCGAGCTCGGCGATCGACAGGTTCGCGTTGCCCTGAAGCAGGGTCAGGATTTTGCGATCGATTGCATCCATTGCGATGTACCCGGATCAGTCGCAACCGGCTCGCGCGGCCGCGGCTCTAAGGCGCTGCGATGTGCCGGAGCGCACCTGTCCAGCTGGAGCTTCGTGCGAAATTTTCCATGCGGGAAAAAATCTAAACTGAGCGGGAACCAATCGCCAGGTATAAAGCTTTGCTGTTGTTACCCGTTGCGCTGAGTGCATCGCACCCGGAGCAACTCCCGTGACGAGGTGGACGTGACAACGAGTTCCGCTGGCCATCGGGCCGAGACGCGGGGGCAATCCCGCGCGTTCGTAGGAGTTTCGGGACTGGCACTCTGTGCCGGGCTATCGCTGCTTTTTGCAAGCGCGGTGCCGGCGCAGGCGCAATTCGGCTGGTTCGCGCCACGGCCGGAGCCGATGGGATGGGCGCTGCCCCCTCGGCCCTATGCGCGCCCCCCGGCGGCCCGTCACACCCAGCGCCATGGCCGCGCGAAGGTGGTGAAGGAGGCGAAGAAGGAGGAGCCAGCGAAACCGATTGTCGGTCCCCTCATCATCGCGATTTCCATCAACCGCCAACATTTGACGGTCTACGACGGGGATCGCCCCATCGCGTCTTCGGTCATCTCGACCGGAGTCAAAGGGCATGAGACGCCTTTTGGCGTCTTCAGCGTGCTGCAGAAGGAACTGCTGCATCACTCAAATCTCTACAGCAATGCGCCGATGCCTCACATGCAGCGCATCACCTGGTCGGGCGTCGCGCTCCACGCGGGCATGGTCACCGGGCGGCCCGCCTCGCATGGCTGCATCCGTCTGCCGGCCGCTTTCGCGACACGCCTGTACGGCATGACCAAGGTCGGCGCGCGGGTGATCATCTCGCGAAATGAGGTTGCCCCAACCGAATTCTCCGATCCGCGTCTGTTCACGATGCAGGAGGTGCCGTCCGTTCCGACAGCGGCGGCGCCCGTCCTCGAGAATTCTCCCGCCGCTGCGTCAGGCCAGGGAGCCGCGCTTGCGCCGGCGGATGGCAGCCGCGAGAACACGGTCGACAGACCGCGTGCCGCGGGGCAAGTCGCATCGCTGGACAAGCTACCGCTCCCGCGAACGCAGAAGCTGAAGTCGGATGCGGCGCAGCCGCCGCAGCAAGTGGCCTCTGCCGCGCTGCCGCCCTCGGTCTACGCGGAAATGGCACCGACAGCGGAAGAAATCGCCGCAGCCGCGCGCTCAAATGCGGCCCAGAGCGGCCCAACGGCGGCGCCTTCGGCCAAACCGGCGGCACCGGCTGGTCCGATTTCCATTTTCGTCAGCCGCAAAGAGAAGAAACTCTTCGTGCGGCGAAATTTCCGGCCGATCTACGACGCGCCGATTGCTTTCGAGGGTGACCAGCCACTTGGAACGCACGTCTACACGGCGACCAACGCGCCGGCTGACGGCACGACGCTACACTGGGTGACGATGTCCATCGCCAGCGCAAACCCAGCGCTCTCGCCGGAACTGAAGACGCACCGATCCGTCGCCGCACGGGACTCGCGCAGCCACAAGGGGCAAGTCCAGGCGGCGATCCCCCCAATGGCTCCGATGGCCACGCCGAGCGAAGCTCTGGAGCGCGTGCAAATCACGCCGGAGGTACGCGACCGGATTGCCGCGATGATCACGCCCGGTTCCTCGTTGATCATCTCGGACAAGGGTCTCGGCGGCGAGACCTCGCCGCTTGCGGGAACCGACTTCGTCGTGCTGACGCACTGATCGGGAGAAGGACTGAGACCGCCATCTCGCCCGTCGAGATCATCGACGGGCCACGTGACGCGGGCGTTCTTCTACTCTGCGATCATGCTTCGAGTGCGCTGCCTTCCGATTATGGCGCGCTTGGATTGCCGGCCGACGCGTTCACACTGCACATTGCGTACGACATCGGCGCCGCTGGCGTGACGCGGCGGCTCGCCTCGCGACTGAACTGCCCTGCGGTTCTGACGACCTTCTCGCGACTGCTCATCGACCCGAACCGCGGCGCGGACGATCCGACGCTGATCATGCGCATCTCGGACGGTGCGATCGTTCCGGGCAATGCGCGGATTGGCTCAGTCGAAAGCGCGCGTCGAAAACGCTCTTATTGGGAGCCTTATCGGGAGAGCGTCGGCGCTCTGCTCGACCAAATGCTTGCCGCCGGACCGGTGCCGGCGGTGGTCGCGATCCATTCCTTCACCCCATCCTGGAAAGGCCGCCCGCGACCCTGGCATGTCGGCATTCTGTGGGATCTCGACGATCGCCTCGCACGACTGACGCTGCGTGCGCTTGCGGCGGAAGGCGATCTCATCGTCGGCGATAACGAGCCGTATGACGGCGCGCTCGAAGGCGACACGATGTATCAGCACGGCACCATCCGCGGCCTGCCGCATATGCTCGTCGAAATCCGCCAGGACCTCGTCTCGAACGAAGGGAATGAGGCCGCATGGGCTGAGCGGCTGGCCCGCATTCTGCGTCCGATTCTTGCCGATGCCGAGCTGCACGCCGTCAAGCATTATGGCACGCGCGCGCCCCCGCATTCCTGTCACGCGGGATAGCGGGGAAGACTGGCGCCCTCGCATTGACCTTACCCAGAGCAATCAGCATCCCTGCCCTTTCCGCGCGGATGGTACGCGCAAAGCGATGGGCGGAAGGTGATGCTCGACAAAACCAAAGGCGGGGTGGAATCGGGCCAGCTTCGCGCGTTCGTCGAACGGATCGAGCGGCTGGAGGAAGAGAAACGCACGATCGCCGACGACATCAAGGACGTCTATGCCGAAGCCAAAGGCAACGGCTTCGACGTGAAGATCATGCGCAAGGTGGTCTCGTTGCGCCGCCAGGACTTAAACAAGCGTCGCGAGGAAGAGGAAATCCTGGACCTGTATTTGTCCGCCCTCGGCATGCACGCCGCGGCGTAAAGCCGGGCAACCGCTGGGGAAGCGCCAAGTCACTGTTAAGTAAGCCCGCATTAACCATAAAATCATAAACATCGGGGGCCAGCGGCCACCCGGCGCCGGCATCGTGAAGAAGCTCGGTGCCGTCGATCGTGGGGAAGTCGCAGGCCATCCCTTTTTCCAAGATTGCCGGCCGCCCTTCTCGCCGCGACGCCGGTGCTGCAGCCGGCGCTCGCGCAGCAGGCGGGCTCGACTCTCAGCGTCACCGACGCGCCGACCCCGCTCACCATTACCCCGCCTTCGACGACGAGCGGCTCCGGACTTTCCGGCCTGCCTGCCGCGCGCGGGCTCGATGAGCTGCGGCCGACCACCAATCCCTTCGCCGCGCCGGGCGCAACCGAGCCCACGCCGCAGCAGACCTTTGGGCAGAGCCCCTATTCCACCGCGCCAAACTACGGCCGGCCGCGGCAGAGACTCCTGGGGCCGATCAAGCCGCGACCCCCGCCACGACCTAGCGCACGCCAGCTGCCGCCGCTCGAAGCCTACAAAGGCTCAAAAGTCGCCCGCGACCTCCTGAAGCGCGGAACGCCGGTTGCCGACCCGAATGCGCTGCCTGACACGACGGGAGCGCCACCGAAGGTCTTTGATCCGACGCTCGGCGTGCCCGCGCCGAGCGATCCGCCGCCGACGGTCGCGGTCCTGCCGACGATCAGGGTAAAGCCGCGCCCGAAGGTAGACGAGACGCCATACGCGGCGATCGGTGTCGAGGTTGCAAACGTGCGCTTCCGACGACGCTCGACATGTCGGGTACGATTCCAACCCGTTCCGCATCACAACGCCGCTTCGCGGCTCGACCGAATTGCGGACGGACGGTGCGCTCAATATCCAATCCGAGTGGTCGCGCCACGAGCTTAAGGGCGACCTGCGGATGGGGTACGCGGATTTCCTGCAAGTACCGAAAGCAAATCGTCCTGACGGGCGCCGGCACGCTGACCGGCCGCGTTGATGTCACGAGCGATACGCAGATCGATCTTGGCGCCCGCTATACGCTGACGACGCAGCGTCCCGGCTCGCCGGAACTGCCGGCCGGCGCGGCTGGCGTGACGGTCACCAATCAGCCGATCATCTTCTCAAGCGGTGCGACGCTCGGCGCAACGCAGCGATTCAACCGGCTCGAACTTTCGCTGAAGGGCACGTTCGACCGCACAGTCAATCAGAATGCGACACAATCGGATGGCACGATCATCGATCTTGCCGCGAACAATTTCAACGCCTATGGCGTGACGGGCCGCGCGGCTTACGAGATCTCGCCAAAGCTCAAACCGTTCGTCGAGGCGATGGTGGATATGCGCCGCTATGACCAGCGCCTCGACCAGAACGGATTCGAAAGAAGCTCCAATGGCCTCTCCGGCCGGGGCCGGAGCGACGTACCAGGTGACCAGCCTGATTACCCGGGAAGCGTCGGCGGGATACGGCGAACGCAAGTACCAGGATCCCCGCCTATCGAATCTCACCGGGCCGCTGGTCGACGCTTCGCTGATCTATACGCCGACCCCGCTGACGAAAGTCACGTTGCGCGGCACGACAAGCTTTGACGAGACGAACGTCTCCGGCGCCTCGGGCGCGGTGGCGCGGCGCCTAACGCTGGAAATATCGCATGCCTTGCTGCGGAACGTCACTCTGACGGCGCTCGGCACATTTCAGAATACGCAATATCGCGGCATCACTCTTGATGAGAAGTATTTCAACAGCACTCTGCGCGCCGAATACAATCTGACGCGCACCGTCGCGGTGCGAGCGAGTTACACGTTCGAAAAGCTGAAGAGTACATCGGCCGGCGGCGACTATACTGCCAACGTTTTCCTCGTAGGCTTGCGTTTCCAGAGATAGTGCCTAAGCGCCGTTCTTGGCCAGGCTTGCGCGCAAACTGTTGATCACCCCATCCATTTCCTTGTCGTTGTTCTTGTCGGCTTCGGCGAGGCCCAGTAGGTGAACACGATGATTTTGCCGCTCGGCACCTTCGGATTGATGATGATGTATTTTATGATGGTGGGCTTGCCCTGATAGGTCGCCTTCGGCTCGATGAAAGCCCATTTACGCCCGTCGACCTCCTTGCCGTCCGGCTCGGCCTTCGTCATCGTGACCTTCTGCTTCTCGAAATAGGCGTCGTGCTCTTTTTGCACCGGGTCGATCTGATCGGCGGGTACGAGCTCGGCCCAAACGTAGACCTCCTCATCCGGCGATTTCGCGCGCTTGATATTGGATATTTTCCAGGAGTCGGGGAACTCGAGGGTCGCCACATTATCCTCCTGGGTGAGCTTCGCGCTCTTGGCGAAGCCAATTCCCGGAAGACAGAGAAGGGCGGCCAAAGCGAGAACCAGTTTCCGCATGAGTTGCACTCCGGGAGGGACAAGCGCGAGGGGCGGCGCCATGCTATGTGCGGGTGGCAGAGATCACAAGAGTCCTGCGCGCGGGTGGTTAAGCGCCTATATCATTAGACGACGAGCCTGGAACGACACGAATGATATTGGAGTGTCGTTTTCTCGAAGGCGAACGCATGCCGTTCGCCACGTCATGCGTTGCCGCGATCCTCACGGAAGAGATCGAGCTTCTCCTGGATGGGCCGATCGGAGAAACTGAAGAGCACGCTTTCTTGTTCCGCCTCGTGGCTGACCAGATGCCAACTCGGCACGACGAAAATATCGCGCGGCTCCCACTCGAATGTCTTGTCGCCGATGCGCGAGCGCCCGCGTCCTTCGATCGGGACAGATACGGTCGCATCGGTCGAGCGATAGCGCGATGTGGAAAAGCCTTTCGGCAGAAGCTGGATGAACGTACCCATCGTCGGCATGGCATAATCGCCCGTTACGGGGTTGGTGTAACGCAGCTTCAATCCGTGGCATGCGTCCCATGCCTCACTCTTCTTCATCTGCTCGAGCGCTGCGCGCGTCTGCTCGTAGGGATAGCTGAACACCGGCGACGTCTTGGAGCTGCGCTTCAGATCGACCGGCAAGAGGTTGTGACCGAAGCGCGCATAACTGTCGCCGACGGGACGCGTGATCGGCTGCTCCTCGTCATCGAGCCCTTCAGCGAAAGATGCATCGAGAAACTGCACGACCGGAATGTCGAGCCCGTCGAGCCAGAACATCGGCTCGGACGACGTATTGCCGTGATCGTGCCAGGTCATCGCCGGCGTGATCACGAAATCGCCCGGCGACATCATCGTGCGCTCGCCGTCGACAGCGGTGTGCGCGCCCTTGCCCTCGAGTACGAAGCGCAGCGCCGACTGCGTATGCCGATGCGCCGGCGCGACCTCGCCCGGCAGCACCGCCTGAATGCCGGCATAAAGCGAGGTCGTAATTTTCGATTGCCCGCGCAGCCCGGGATTTTCCAGGATCAGGACACGGCGTTCCGCTTCCTTGGCGGTGATCAGCTTGCCGGCTTCCGTCATCCGTTCCCGGATCGCATCGAAGCGCCACAGAAACGGCTGGCAGGCGCTCTTCGGCTCCGGCGTGATCAGCGCGCCGAGCACGTTCCACAAAGCCGACAGGTTCTCGCCGTCGATCTTGTTGTAGAAGGCTTGGCGCTCCGGCGTTTGCTGGACGACGTGTTCCATGTCTCTTGCTCCTTCCGGACAAACGCGTGCCGTCCGGCCGTGTGCAAGCTATTATAGAGCGCCGGCGGAAAGTAGGTAAATCGCTGCGCAGCGGAGGAGGAACGCGAGGGTGAAAATTGGAACGAAGCAAGCCCCGATCCTTGTCGCCGGCGGTGGCATCGGCGGCCTTGCGACGGCCGTCGGCTGCGCCGGCAAGGGCTTGCATGTCGTCGTCCTGGAGAAGGCTGCGGCGCTGGGCGAGATCGGCGCCGGCATCCAGCTTGGGCCGAACGCCTTCCACTGCTTCGACTATCTCGGCGTCGGCGAGCAGGCGCGCGCCATGGCGGTTTATATCGACCAGCTTCGGCTGATGGATGCTCTCACGGCGGAAGAGATCACGCATATCGATCTCGGCGAGGAATTCCGTGCCCGTTTCGGCAACCCGTACGCGGTGGTGCATCGCGGCGACCTGCACGGCGTTTTCCTGCGCGCCTGCCGCGAGCATCCGCTGATCGAGCTCCGCGTCAAAGCCGAAGTCGCCGCTTACGAGAATGACGAGACTTCCATCACCGCGCTTCTCGCCTCGGGCGAGCGCGTCGCCGGATCGCTGCTCGTCGGCTCCGATGGGCTATGGTCGAACGTCCGCAAGCAGCTCGTCGCCGACGGACGCCCGCGTGTCTCCGGCCACACGACATATCGCTCCGTGATCCCGACCGAGCAGATGCCGGAAGATCTGCGCTGGAATGCCGCGACATTGTGGGCCGGGCCGAAATGCCACATCGTGCACTACCCATTGTCCGGCTGGAAAGTGTTCAACCTCGTCGTGACCTATCACAACGACGCGCCGGAACCCGTGGCGGGGCTCCCCGTCAGCGAAGAAGAAGTGCGCCGCGGCTTCGAGCATGTGCACGAGCGTGCGCGCAAAATCATCGCTCACGGCCGGGACTGGAAGCTCTGGGTTTTGTGCGACCGTGAGCCGGTGGAGAAATGGGTGGACGGCCGCGCGGTGCTGCTTGGCGATGCGGCGCATCCGATGCTGCAATACTTTGCGCAAGGCGCCTGCATGGCGCTAGAGGATGCGGTCTGTCTATCGGAGATGATCGCCGCCACGCCCGGCGATCTCGCGGGGGCGCTCGAAGCTTACCGCCGGCAGCGCGTTCTTCGCACTGGGCGCGTACAATTGCAGTCGCGCGCCATCGGCGATCACATCTATCATCCGGCCGGGGTCCACGCGGCTCTACGCAATTCGATCATGGGCGCAAAGAGCTCGCAGGATTACCACAACCATCTGGCTTGGCTCTACGGCGGCACCGGGCTCGAACCGCGCTCCGCGGCATAAAGCGCCAAGCTTGCGCCGTTCAAGCCGAGCCTTTATACCGCCCCCACCCCAGCGGTCTTGGTGAACGGGCGCGTAGCTCAGCGGGAGAGCACTACGTTGACATCGTAGGGGTCACAGGTTCGATCCCTGTCGCGCCCACCAGAGCCGTCACCCAGACTCTCTCTTCTTCGATTAACGGGAGTATTGAGCGATGAGGTCGCGCGCGATGATCTCGCTGCCTAATGAGTTGTAGTGAAGGTCTCCCCAAAAGAATAACCGCCGGAGAAAGTCCGGATGTTCGCGCTTGTAAGCGAAGAGAAATGGAAATGATTGAGAAACCGTTTGCATCTCTTGTCACACCATTCCCGCCAAATCGTGACCTGCCGGGACTCCTCCTTGTCGTATAGGAGTTGCTGCGGCCAGGGATAAACACATCCAATGTGCTTTTCCGAAAGCAGAGCGTGCAGCTTGTCCATCTGCGCGATGGCCTTGGCAATGCCTCCTTGTACGCCCATGGTTCCGTAATACGGCAGAGACGAGTCATAGGTCCAGGCGCCCCCGTTCGAAGTCCTTGGCATATATCTGCTTCGGCTGAGTCAAAGCGCACGGCGACTTCGAATAAGGCGAACAGCGCCAGGAAGACGGCGACGTTGACACCGATCAGATAGAGGATGTTTTTGGCCCGC
>DATAOB010000032.1:0-4438 GCA_036265935.1 Beijerinckiaceae bacterium | reverse complement strand
GAAGTCGTGGCGCATCTGACGGAATTCTTCCTCCGTTACGTCAGCGGCCGGACGCGGGCTTGGTTGAAGACGAAGAAGCCGGATTTTGAGCGGCGGTGGCTAGCCGCCGGCTGAGTTGTCCAAAGGACCATGGCAGGTTTGATCCGCAAGAAACCGCTTACGGCTGATATTTTGTAGGTTGGATTGTAGGCTGTCTACGCTAACGTCTGAAGAATATTCAGTAACATCAGCAACTTACGAGCAACTCTGGCGGAGAGGGAGGGATTCGAACCCCCGATACAGTTGCCCGTATGCCGCATTTCGAGTGCGGTGCTTTCAACCACTCAGCCACCTCTCCGGGCAGGCGGCGCCGCGGCGCCTCGTGGTGGCGGCGAGATAGCAGCCCGGGCCTGGCGTTACAAGGCGCGGGCGCGATACGGCGCAAACCAGCCGAGGCCCGCTCTCGTCTCGCCGCGCGGGCGGTATTCGCAGCCGACGAAGCCGTCATAGCCGAGCCGGTCGAGCTCTTCGAAGAGAAAGCGATTGTTCAGCTCTCCGCCGTCGGGCTCGTTGCGATCCGGCACGCCGGCGATCTGCATATGGCCAATCAGCGGCATGAGTTCGCGCAGCCCCGTGGTCACGTCGCCGTGCAGAATTTGGCGATGATAGATATCGAATTGCAGTTTCAGGTTTGGCAGCGGGAGATCCTCGATGAGCCGCACGGCCGCATCGAAATTTTGCAGGAAATACCCCGGAACGTCGCGACTGTTGATTGGCTCGATCATGATCTCGATACCGCGCGGCGCGAAGTAATCGGCGGCATACGCAATGTTGTCGCGGTAGGTCGCGGCGGCACGGTCGTCGCGTGTGTCGGCAAGACCTGCCAGCACATGCACGCGCCGCGCGCCGGTCGCGTACGCATAATTCGCAGCCAATGCGATGCTGTCGCGAAAATCATTTGCACGACCCGCAAGCGCTGCCAGGCCGCGCTCGCCGCCACTCACGCTACCGGGCGGCACGTTGATCAGCGCCATCGTAAGATTGTTGCACGCGAGGCGCTCCGCGATCGCTTCGGCCGGGTGATCATACGGAAACAGCACCTCGACTGCCTCGAACCCGCATTCCGCCGCCGCATCGAAGCGCTCGAGGAAATCGTATTCGGTGAACAGCCAGGTGAGGTTGGCGGCAAAACGCGGCATGTCAGGTGGCGCGCTTCTTCTCGATCGCCTCCCAGATGGCGCTGGCCAGATCAGGCCCGCCGAGTTTCGCGACCGCACGCAGGCCCGTCGGCGAGGTCACGTTGATCTCGGTCAAATAGCCGTCGATCACATCGATGCCGACGAAAATTAGACCACGCCGCTTCAATTCGGGCCCGATCGTCTCGCATATGTTTCGTTCGCGCGGCGAGAGCTCGGTTGCCGCTGCCGCGCCACCGCGCACCATGTTGGAGCGGATATCGTTCTCTGCCGGCACGCGATTGACCGCGCCGCGCGCCTCGCCGTCGACGAGGATGATGCGTTTGTCGCCCTTCGCCACGGCAGGCAGAAACTGCTGCACCACCCACGGCTCGCGAAACGTCGTGAAAAAGAGATCGTAAAGCGAGCCGAAATTAGGGTCCTTTTCCGCGACCTTGAACACCGCCGCGCCGCCGTGCCCATGCAGCGGCTTCAAAACGATCTCGCCGTGCTCCTTGCGAAAGCGCTCGATCGCCGCCTTGTCGCGCGTGATCAGCGTCGGCGGCATCAATTGCGGGAATTGCATCACGAACAGTTTTTCCGGCGCGTTGCGCACGCTCGCCGGATCGTTGACGACAAGGGTGTGCGGCTGCAAGTATTCGAGAAAATGCGTCGAGGTGATGTAGGCGAGATCGAAGGGCGGGTCCTGCCGCAAGAGGACGACGTCCACGCCCGCTAAATCCGTCAGCTTCGCGTCGCCGAGCTTGTAATGATCGCCCTCCCTGTCGCGCACCTCGACCGCCGCGACGTCGGCGAGAACCTTGTTGCCGGAAAGCGACATGCGGTCCGGTGTGTAATAGGACAGGCGATGCCCGCGCTCCTGCGCCGCCAGCATCAGCGCGAAAGTGGAATCGCCGGCAATCTTGATCTTCTCGATCGGGTCCATCTGCACGGCGACATTCAGCATGCGCGTCTCGTCAATCTCTTCAGGATTTGCCGGCCGGACGCGAGCCTTGCGCGGGCGGCGCGAAGGCGTCAACTCCGGTAGGGTTCACCGCACGTTAACCCGCCATGAAGGTGCACCGCATAAAGTCGGCGGATCATTAGCCTCGGTGACCGCCTGATGCGCGCCTTCTCGATCGGCAGCAGCCTCGTTCTGAGACAATTCCTGTTCATGGCGGCGTTCGTCGCGCTGGGATGCTCCGCCTATTACGTCGCGAGCGACGTCGCCGAAACCGCGCAGAGCGCCGCCAGCGCAACCAGCGCCGCCCAGATGGCGCGCCTCGCGGCGACGGCAAGCCAGCTCGCGGATCGGCTCTCCGGACTGATCCTCTTCGGCACCGGGCTCTGCTGCCTCCTGATCCTGCTGGTCTCCATGCCGCTCCTGCACCGCAATCTGGCACTGGCGATCCAGCGGCTTGCGCACCAAATGGGCGAGCTCGCCGAGGGCTCACGTCGATCGAGATCGTCGAAGCGGCGCGTGACGACGAAATCGGCGCCATCGCCCGCGGCCTCGGCATGCTGCGCGACGCGGTACGGCACAACAACGATCTCATGCAGGAATTGAAGCCCCGCGACGATCGCGAGGCGCGTCTCGTCCGTGAGGCGGCAATCCGCGCCAAAGTCGAGGAGCTCGCCTCCGAATTGGCGGGCACGACCAACCGGCTCGGCTCGATGACGAAGCGCATGGCCGAGACCTCGGAGGCGATGATCGTCGCGGCGCGCAAGGCCCAGGAAGGTTCCTCGCTGGCAAAGAATGCGTCCTCG
Source organism: Beijerinckiaceae bacterium (assembly GCA_036265935.1). Lineage (GTDB taxonomy): Bacteria > Pseudomonadota > Alphaproteobacteria > Rhizobiales > Beijerinckiaceae > JAFASC01. Next base: position 1,517 of record DATAOB010000032.1, on the reverse strand, counting down.
GAAGCCTCCGCCAATGTCTCCTCGGTCGCGACCGCGTCCGAGCAATTGCTGGAATCAATCGAGGAGATCAACCGGCAGGTGATCGAGTCGACATCGGTGGTGAAGCGCGCCGTGGCGGAGACGCAGTCCGCCAACCTATTGTACGCGTCTGTTCGCGCACGTCCAAAAAAGCTGTTGAATTCGGCCAGTTTTCGCAAGTCACTGTATTTCGGCGTTCGCTTTTGTTCGCTACAATCCGTGAACAATGTTGGGGTGAATGTTGGGGTAGGTGCTTATGGCACGGAAGGTCAAGCGGCTCTCTGCTCGTAGCACCGTAACAATCGGAAAGCCGGGCCGCCATGCAGATGGCGACGGCCTCTATCTCGTTGTTGACCGGAGTGGCGCCAAGCGCTGGGTCTTCATGTTCCGATGGGCTGGCAAGCTCAAAGAAATGGGTCTGGGCGGCCTTTCATCCGTTCCATTGCTGGAGGCCCGGGTCAAAGCAGACGACGCTCGGCGGGCCATCGCTGCGGGTCGCAATCCCATTGCAGAGCGACGACAGGCGAGGGCTGCATCGGCCGCCGCAAAGACATTCTGGCCATTTGCAGAAACGCTGATTGAGGACCTCTCCCACGGCTTCCGAAACGCAAAGCACCGGACTCAGTGGAAATCGACCCTGCAGGCTTATGCGGGTACCCTCCACGAGAAGCCGCTGAGTGAAATAAACACTTCTGACATTCTTGCGATCCTGCAACCGATCTGGAGGACGAAGCCTGAGACGGCCTCCCGCGTACGGGGACGTATTGAGCGCGTTCTAGATGCCGCCAAAGCTAAAGGATTGCGGTCCGGAGAGAACCCAGCCCGCTGGCGCGGGCACTTGGATCAGCTCCTTCCGAAGCGACAGAGACTGTCCCGTGGTCACCACGCTGCAATGGCAATTGATGACACTCGCGAATTCATGCGCGATCTGCGAGCCGGCCAGGGAATTGCCGAGCGCGCATTGGAGTTCACAATTCTGACCGCTGCGCGCTCAAACGAGACAATTGGCGCCCGATGGGCTGAAATAGACCTAGATCAAAGGCTATGGACCCTTCCGGCGGAACGGATGAAGGGAGGCCGTGAGCATCGCGTGCCACTCTCGAATCCTGTTGTTGCCATCCTCAAGGAAATGGCTGCCGTTCGACAGAGCGAGTTCGTCTTCCCGAGCAGAAAGCCCGGAAGACCACTGTCGGTCAGAGCCTTCGATATGACGCTCACGCGCATGAACGTTGCGGTCACGACTCACGGCTTCCGTTCGACATTCCGGGACTGGGCTTCTGAACGCACATCCTTCGCGCACGAAGTCTGCGAAATGGCGCTGGCACATGTAATCTCGAACAGGAGCGAGGCGGCCTATCGCCGTGGCGAGCTTCTCGAGAAACGCCGGCAGCTTATGAATGCTTGGGCCAGCTTCTGCGCATCGGCGGATGCTTCTGGCAAGGTTTAACAATGCAGGTCGGAAAGACCTAGCTGGAGTTCGCACGGGGATAGGGCGACCA
>DATAOB010000031.1:0-27497 GCA_036265935.1 Beijerinckiaceae bacterium | reverse complement strand
TTGCTCCAGGCAAAGACAATTACTTATTCCGCCGGGGCGAGCGGCGTCTACATCGCGAGCATGCTGCAGAAACTCGGCATCTACGATCAGGTCAAAGCGAAAGCGGTCGCCGTCAAACCCAGCGAGCCGGTCGGAGAAGTCGTTGCGCGCGGGGATGCCGAGATCGGATTTCATCAGGTGAGCGAACTTCTCCCCGTCAAAGGCATCCGATATCTCGGGCCGCTCCCGGCCGACATTCAAAATATCACCGTGTATTGGGGCGGGATTCATAGCGGCACGAAAGCGGAGGCCGCCGCAAAAGCGCTTGTTGCCTTTCTCAGCACGCCATCTGCAATGCAATCTCTGGGGAAGCACGGCCTGGAGCCGGGCTGACCGATTCGGCAGTTCGCCCGCGATGCTTGCCGCGTGGCGTCGCGCCAATGAATCCACGCCCTAGTTCTTGCCCATGAGTTTCAAATCCGAGGTCGATGTCGCGGTGATCGGCGCCGGCGCCGCGGGACTGGCGGCCGCGCACGAGCTTGCCGCCGCCGGAATGGACGTGCTGCTCGTCGAGGCGCGTGCCCGCATCGGCGGCCGCGCCTGGACGTTGCGGGAAGGCCAACCTTGCGCGCTCGATCTCGGCTGCGGCTGGCTGCATTCGGCCGACGTAAATCCGTGGGTGCAAATCGCCGGGGAGCTTGGGTTTACGATCGACAAGTCGACGCCGCCCTGGGCGCGGCGCTCGCGCGACATCGGCTTTGCGCCCGGCGAGTACGAGGATTTTTCGCGCGCAGCGGACCTGTTTTGGGATCGCCTCGAAGCGGCGAAAGACGCAGAACCGGATGCGCCGGCGAGCGCTTTTGTCGAAGCGGGCAGCCGCTGGATTAATCTGCTCGAATCGATCTCGACTTATTACAGCGGCGCGGCGCTCGACCGGGTATCGACGCGAGATATCGGGCGCTACGTCGACACCGGCGTGAACTGGCGCGTCGTCGAAGGGTATGGCGCACTGATCGCCGCCTACGGCGCGGATCTTCCCGTTGTCTTCAATGCGCCGGTGAGTGCGATCGATCATTCCGGAGCGCGGGTGAAGACCGACACGCCACGCGGCACGATCAGCGCACGCGCGGCGATCGTCACCCTGCCGACAAACGTGCTGGCGAGCGGCGCGATCGCCTTCCGGCCGGCGCTCGACGACAAGCTCCATGCTGCGTCGCATCTGCCGCTCGGCCTTGCCGACAAGCTGTTCTTTCGCATGCACCGCCCCGAGGATTTCCCGAAGGGTGTGCATTTTTTCGGCGCGATCGATCGGCTGACCGCGAGCTACGATGTGCGGCCGCTCGGCTGTCCGATTCTCGAATGCTATTTCGGCGGCTCGCTCGCCGCCGATCTCGAGAAGGGCGGTGCGGCCGCATTCGAATCGCTGGCCCGCAAGCAATTGACGAAGCATCTCGGCGCCGATGTCGTCGCCAACATCACGCCGATTGCCTGCACGTTCTGGCAGAACGACCCGTTCGCGCGCGGCTCCTACTCGCACGCGCTGCCCGGGCATGCCGACGAGCGCCTCGTGCTCGCAGCCCCGGTCGGCGATCGCCTGTTTTTTGCCGGCGAGGCGTGCTCGCCCGAGCATTTCTCGACTGCGCACGGCGCTTATATGACCGGGATCGAGGCGGCGCGACAGGTTATTGCGCGAACTCCCGTCGTTGCAGGTGCGTAAGGCCGGCGTCGAGGTCGGTTGACCGCGCAATCAGGTGCGGCGACAATTGCCTTTGTTTCTCGTGAGCAGGGCGTGTGCCATGAAAAATATTGTCCTCTGTTGCGATGGCACCGCCAATGAGTTCTCAGATCACAATACCAATGTCGTGAAACTCTATCAATTGCTGGAGAAAGATCCTGCCCGGCAGGTCACTTATTACCATCCGGGCGTCGGCACGATGGAAGCCGTCGGCGCGCTGACCAGCGTTGCCCGAAAGATCACCAAAGTTCTTGGTTATGTGATCGGTTATGGGTTGGAGGACGATGTTCGAGCCGCTTACCTCTTTTTGATGCGGACCTATAGCCCCGGAGACCGGATTTTCATGTTCGGCTTCAGCCGCGGCGCGTACACCGTTCGCGCCGTTGCCGCGTTGCTGCACATGTATGGGCTGATGGAAGGTAATAACGAAGCGCTGATTCCTTATGCAATCCGCCTGCAATCGGCGATTTCGAAAGAAGGCGAGAAGGCCGACAAGGTTTTCGCTCTTGCCCAACAATTCAAAGCGACGTTTTCGCGGCCGCCGGTTCCTATTTACTTCACCGGCTTGTGGGACACGGTCAGCTCGGTCGGCTGGAAAACCAATCCGCTGAAACTACCTTACACCGCGGATAATCAGGATATCGATATCGCCCGCCACGCGGTTTCGATCGACGAGCGCCGCGCCTTCTTCAGAAACCATCTTTGGCGGCCGAAGCCACCGAATGGCGGGCCGCGCCAGTTGAAGCAAGTGTGGTTTCCCGGCGATCACAGCGATGTCGGCGGCGGCCGCGCCGAGATCGAAAGCGCCCAATCGCGCATCGCGCTCGTATGGATGCTGCGCGAGGCGATCGCTGCCGGTCTCTTGGTCGACGAAACCGCGGCCGCGACGCTTGCGGCGAGTTCCGGCACACCGGCAGACCCTCCGCGGCTGCACGACAAGCTGCGTGAGAACGCCCTGTGGTGGATCCTCGAATTTCTGCCGTTCCCCCATTACGATTACGCGATAGGGAAAACCTCCTGGCGCATGAATCGCGCGCGGCGCCGAACCATACCGCCCGGCTCGTTCATTCACAGTTCCGCGTATGCGCGGGGGCCGGACTATGTGCGCCTGCTGCCGCCGAACGGCATCAGCACGGATTAGCTAAGGCCGGCGCGCCGGGCGCTTCACCACGCGCGAGCGGTAAAGCAGATAGAGGCCCGAAGCGATGACGATCGCGGCGCCGGTCAGCGTCCACACATCCGGCAGATCGCCGAAAACGATGTAGCCGAAAATGATCATCCAGACGATCTGTGTATAAGCGAAGGGCGCAAGCAGCGCCGCCGGTGCGCGGTGATGCGCGAGGATCAGGAACCAGTGGCCGAGCGCGCCGAAACCGCCGATCAGCACAAGAAAAAGCCAGACGCGCCAGTCCTGCGGCGTCACCCAGAAGAAAGGCAAAGCGGGCGTGAGAATGATCGCGCCGGAAATCGCGGAAAAGAACGTCGTCGTGCGCGCGGAATCGGTTGCCGCGAGAACGCGGGTCAAAATCGAATAGAAGGCGTTGCAGACGACGCAGCCGAAGCTCAGAAGCATCGCCGGATGGACGCCAGACAGACTCGGCCGCGTCACGACAATGACGCCGATGAAACCGACGACGATCGCCGCGAGCCGCCGCGGCCCGACCCATTCGCCGAGAATCGGTCCGGCAAACAGCGCGATCAGAAGCGGTCCGGCAAACGCGATCGAGACGGTCTGCGCGAGCTGCAGCCAACGCAGCGCGAAAAAATTGAGAACGGTCGCGCCGAATAAAAGCAGCGCGCGGATGAGCTGCAGGCCCGGCCGCGACGTCGAAAGCATGCGCGGCGTCGTCAAGGGATTGACGAAGATGAAAACGAACAGCGTCGCACCCATGTAGCGCGCCCACACCACTTCCCAGATCGGGATGTGGCGGCTCATCCATTTGCCGCTCGTGTCGAGGCAGGCAAAGCAGAACAGCGCCGCGAACATCAGCACGATGGCGATGGTACGCGCACGCAACTCCTCCGGGCTCGCCGCGTCCATGGAAGCCACGAGCTCGCGTCTTGGCGGCGCGCTGTCTTCTTCGCTGCGCTTCAGGTTTGCTCTTGTCATGCACTCACATCTGCCGGGCACGGGCACTAGCATGCCAGTGCCGCAGGGCAAGCCGCGAGATGAGCGCCAGCGCGCCGTAGATGAGAAGCCCGGTGAAGGAGATCAGCGCCAAAGCGGCGAACATGCGCGGGATGTTCAAGCGATAGCCGGCCTCGGTGATGCGGAAGGCAAGGCCGGTGCCCTGCCCTGCGGCGCCGCGGCAAGCTCGGCGACGATCGCGCCGATCAGCGCCAGGCCGCCGCCAATGCGCAAGCCGCCGAGAAAGTAGGGCAGCGCCGCAGGCAATCGCAACAGGATGAGCCGCCGCCAGCGCGAGGCGCGGTAAAGATCGAAGAGATCGACGAGATTGTGGTCGGTCGAAGCGAGGCCGAGCGCGGTATTCGACAGAATCGGAAAGAACGCGACGAGAAAGGCGCAGACCAGCACCGCAGTCGAGGATTCGAGATAGACGAGGAGCAGCGGCGCAATCGCGATGATCGGCGTCACCTGCAGGATGATTGCAAGCGGCAGGAAGGCGCGCTCGATCGGCTTCGATTGCGCGAGCAGGACGGCGAGGCCGACGCCACCGATCACCGCGAACGCCAAAGCCTCGAAGGTGATGCGCAATGTAACGAGAAGCGAGGCGAAGAGCAGCGGCCAGTCGGTGACAAGGGTCGACGCGATGAGACTCGGCGCGGGCAGGACATAGAGCGGGATGGCGAAGGCGCGCACAAGCGCTTCCCAGAGCCCCAGGCTGCCGACGAGCACGCCGACGGGGAGCAGCACGTCATAGACACGGGCGCGATCGAAGTATGTTCTGCGCGCCGTCACGCGGCACTCGCTTGCATGGCTTGGCGTAGCGCCGCCGAGACGGCACGCGACTGATCTGCGAAGGATGAGCTCACGCGAAACTCGGGCCCGCGCGGCTCCGGAGCTTCGATCGCGATCTCGCCGGCGACGCGCCCGGGCCGTGCCGACATGATCGCAATTCGCTGGGAGAGGTAGACGCTCTCGAATACCGAATGGGTGACGAAGATGATTGTCGTGTGCAGCTCACGTTGCAGAGCGAGGAGATCGTCGTTCAATGCCAAAACGGGTGATCTCATCGAGCGCCGCGAACGGCTCGTCTAGTAGAAGAAGCGGCGCACCGGCGACGAGCGCGCGGGCAAGCGAGACGCGCATGCGCATGCCGCCGGAGAGCTCGCGCGGATAGGCCTTTTCGAATCCGGCGAGGCCGACGCGTGCCAGCATGTCGGTCACACGCGGCGCTGCCTCTCGCCGCGCCAATCCTGCCAGACGTAAGGGGAGATAGACGTTGGAAAACACGTTCGCCCACGGCATCAGCGTCGGGTCCTGGAAAACGAAGTCGATTTCCGGCCGCATGCCATCGCTCCAGATGATGTCGCCTTCGCTGGGCGAGGCGAGACCGGCAATGAGCCTGAGGATCGTCGACTTGCCGCAGCCGGACGGCCCGAGCAGCGTCAGGAACTCGCCGCGGCGAACATTGATATCGACGCCGGACACCGCCTGAATTCCACCCGGGAAACTCTTGCCGAGTGCGCGAAGACGCAACAGCGGTTCGTCTGACAAGGACACGAGTTCAGCGGTTCGCTGCAGGCGAATTCTGCGCGGCGGGCCCGATCGTCAGCCCAACCTTTTTGTTCACGAATGCCAGCGAATAAGCCTTCTTGTAATCGGCCCCGGGCGCGACGACCTTCGCCGCGACCATCTTGTCAAAGAAGCTCTTCATTCGTTCGTCGGTCATTGCGCCGATGCCGAGTGTACGCGAATCGCCGGAATCGACGATCCCGTATTCCTTCAGTTTGGCCAGCGAAAAGGCGAGCTGGCCATCGGTCATTTCCGGATTGTCCTGCTTGATGCGCGCATTAGCTCGTGCATTGTCGCCATAGATGTAATTATACCAGCCGATGATCGAAGCATCGACAAAGCCCTGCACGAGGTCAGGCTTTTGCGCGACGAGATCGGCGCGCGTTTCGATCGTCGTCGAATAGCTGTCGTAGCCGTAATCGGCGAGCAGGAAAACGTTGGGCTTGAAACCGCCCTGCCGCTCGACCTCGTAAGGCTCCGACGTGACATAACCTTGTTGGATCGAGTTCCTGTCGGCGATGAACGGCGCCGGATGCGCCGAGATAGAAATCGACGCGTCCGGCGGCGAGCAGAAGCTGGTTATTCAACTGCGGCCCACCCTGGATGATCTTCACATCGAGGCCGTAGCGCTCGTATGTGCCGTCGGTGAGCGCCTGATAGAAGCCGCCATGCTCGGCTTCGGCGAGCCAATTGGTCGCGAAGGTGACACGATCGAGCGCCAGCGCGTGCGAAGCGGCGCAGAGAAACAGAAGTGCGGCGAGCGCGCGGGCATATCTCATTCGCACGCTTCTATGCGGCGGGCGTGCGCGAGCACAAGTCTGGCCTGGCCTTGCTGACCTTGCCTGCCGCGCCTAGGCTTTCTCTCATGCTGGCAAGCCGCCACTGGCGCGACCTGACGAGCACGGATCTCCGTGCGACCGACATGGCGCGCGTCATCGCCGTGCTCCCCTTCGCCGCGATCGAGCAGCACGGGCCCCATCTGCCGCTCGGCACCGACATGCTCATCATGGAAGGCTATCTTGCGCGGGTGCTGGAGCGCCTCCCGACCGAGCTGGCCGTCGTGTTTCTGCCGGTGCAGGCGATCGGCACGTCGCAGGAGCATTCGGCCTTTGCTGGCACGCTGTCGCTCACCGACGACGCGGCGCTCCGCGCCTGGGCCGCACTCGGCGAAAGCGTCGCGCGCACCGGCTGCCGCAAGCTGGTGCTCTTGAATTCGCATGGCGGCAATTCGGCGCTTCTCGATCGCCTGGCGCTCGATCTGCGCGTCCGGCTGAATCTGCTCGCGGTCACCGCGTCGTGGGCGCGGTTCGGCTATCCCGATGGGCTGTTCTCGTCGGAGGAGGTTGCGCACGGCATCCATGCCGGCGAGATCGAGACCTCGCTCATGCTCGCCTTCCGCCCCGATCTCGTGCGCATGGACGCGGCCAAAAATTTCGCGCCGGCGAGCCTCGATTTCGAGCGTGATTTCGCCTGGCTGCGCACCGCCCGGCCGGCGGGCTTCGGCTGGATGGCGCAGGACCTTTCCTCTTCGGGGGCGGTCGGCAACGCCGCCGCCGCGAGCGCCGAGAAGGGCGAGGCCGCAGCCGATTACGGCGCAACGGCCTTCATCGAGCTTCTGCAGGATGTCGAGGCGTTCGATCTGGCGCGGCTCGATGATGGGCCGGGGTGATCGCTTTCCGAAGCTACGCCACGTTGGGCGTCAGGCGCGGCACTTTGATGTCAGCCTCACGCGCGCGAACTTGGGCGAGATCATAGGCCGTCTGCATTCGTAACCAGCTATCCGCTGTGCTGCCGATCGCTTTTTCGAGGCGAACCGCCATCTCCGGGGTGATCGAAGTCTCGGCATTTATGAGAGCGTCGAGATGCCTATGCCTTGCGCGGCCTCGTCTATCGAGAGCCCAAGCGCCTCGATATCATCGCGAATTCCGGCACCCGGATGAGCAGGATTTTTCATCGGCATATTTTTCGGCTAGCCCCGGTGCAGCTCAGAGCAGCCAAATACCGCTTAAGAGGTCACCGCACCTCCGCCCGTTTCCGCAACACCATATCGCCGCGGAACAAGAACTTTTGCGCGCGCTTTCCCGTATCGACCTCCGTCGTGAAAACGTTGCCGCGCGAGTCGATCGCGAGGTTGTGAATCCAGTGGAATTCGCCGGCCTGCCGGCCGTTGCGGCCGAACGCGCCCAAAATCTCGCCGGTGTCGCGATCAAGCGTGCGTACCTCGTTGTTGGCGCCGTCGGCGTTGAGGAGCCAAGTTTCCTTCTCGTCGGGAAAAGATCGAGATCCCAGACCGAGCCGTTCGCGAGCGTGTTCTTCTCGACAAAGAATTCCTTCACGAACGTGCCGTCCTTACGGAAGACCTGAATGCGATCGTTGGTGCGGTCGCAGACATAAACGAGCCCGCGCCGCATCATCGACCATCATATTGGCCGGGCGGCCGAGCCGCGACGTATCGCCGGAATTGGTCTGCGCGCCGGGATGGCCGATCTGCAGGACGAATTTGCCGTCCTTCGTGAACTTCAGAATTTGCCCGTCCTCGTCGCCGTTGCCGCCGATCCAGACAAAGCCCTTCGGATCGATATGGATGCCGTGCTCGTTCTGCGGCCAGTCGTAGCCCTGCAGCGTGCCGTCCTGGACAAACTCCATGACCGGTGGCGCCGGCACGCAGCATTTGTTCGTCGGCGGATTGAGGGAGGCGGCCTTCTCGTCCGCCGTCAGCGTCTTCGGGCGCTGGATCACCCAGATATGCTCGTCGCCATCGACGGCGACGCCCGCCGCCTGGCCCATGATCCATTTGTTCGGCAGCGTCTTCGGCCAGGAGGCGTCGACTTCGAAGCGCGGCGCCTCGGCTGCGGAAACCGACCAGCTCAGCGCGGCAGAGGCCACGAGCATGGCCAGCGTGGGCGCGCATCCAACCCTCCCGAAATTCGTTTTGGACAATGCTAGCTGTCCGTCCGCGCAGGTCAACGTGGCCGTGACGGCAAATTGACCCTTCCGCGTCCGATGCTTATCTCAACCGGATTCTCGACGAGCAAGCGATGGCCATTCGCCCGATCATCAGCCTTCCCGATCCCCGGCTGCGGCAAAAATCCGAGCCGGTCGCGCGCGTCGATGACGACGTGCGCCGGCTCATGGATGACATGCTGGAGACAATGTACGACGCGCCAGGCGTGGGGCTGGCTGCGATCCAAGTTGGCGTGCCGAAGCGGGTCGCCGTCATCGACACCGCGAAAGACGGCGAGGAGAAGCGGCCGTTATTCCTAGTCAATCCCGAGATCGTCTGGTCGTCCGACGAGACGCGTGTCTATCAGGAAGGCTGCCTGTCAATTCCCGACTTCATGGACGATGTCGAGCGGCCGGAGCGGGTGCGTGCGCGCTTTCTCGACCGCAATGGCGAGGCGCAGGAGATTGAGGCTGATGGTCTGCTTGCAACCGCACTCCAGCACGAGATTGATCATCTGAACGGGATTCTGTTCATCGATTATCTCTCGCGCCTGAAACGCGAGCGCGTTATCAAAAAGTTTATCAAACAGGCGAAACGCGACAGCGACGAACGCGAGACGCAGCCGCGTCAAACCGGCAGCTGATGCGAATCGTCTTCATGGGGACGCCGCAATTTGCCGTCCCTGCGTTGAGCGCGCTTGCTGGTCACGGACACGAGATCGTCGCGGTTTATACGCGTGCACCGCAGCCCGCCGGCCGCCGTGGCCTGACGCTTACGCCCTCGCCGGTGCAGACGCTTGCCAAGCAATTCGCGATTCCGGTTTTCACGCCGAAGACGTTGCGCGATGACGAACAAGTGGAGATTTTTCGCGCGCATGGGGCGGATGTCGCGGTCGTCGTTGCCTATGGCCTCATCCTGCCGAAGTCGATCCTTGCGGCGCCCGTGCACGGCTGCCTTAATCTGCACGCTTCACTGTTGCCGCGCTGGCGCGGCGCCGCGCCAATCCAGCGCGCGATCATGGCCGGCGATAAAGCGACCGGGATCATGGTGATGCGGATGGAGGAAGGTCTCGATACCGGTCCGGTTTCGCTCGCCGAGCGCGTCGCGATCGGCACCGACGATACGGCCGGCGAAATGCAGGATCGGCTGTCGCTGCTCGGCGGCGATCTCATCATCCGAGCGCTTGCGGCACTCGCGCGCGATTCGGTTGTGTTTCATGCACAATCGGAAGACGGGGTCACTTACGCCCACAAAATTTCCAAACAGGAATGCCGCATCGATTGGTCGCGACCGGCGCGCGAGGTGCACAATCACATTCGCGGATTGTCGCCATTTCCGGGCGCCTATTTCGAAGCGGATTTCGGCCGCGGCATGGAACGCATCAAAGTGTTGCGTTCGACGCTTGCCGAGGGCAGCGGAGTGCCGGGCGCGATTATCGATGATCAGCTCACGATGGCGTGCGGCAGCGGCGCGGTTCGCCTTCTCAGCGTTCAGCGTGCGGGCAAGGCGCCGATGGACACGGCAAGCTTCCTGCGCGGCGCGCGACCGCCAGCCCGCGCACTTCGCAACTGATGCCGCGTTACAAGCTGACCATCGAGTATGACGGCACGTCTTTTGTCGGGTGGCAGCGCCAGGCGAACGGGATGTCGGTGCAAGAGGCAATCGAGACTGCGATCGAGCGCATTTCCGGCGAGCGTCGCGTCGTACATGCGGCCGGGCGCACTGATGCGGGCGTGCATGCGAACGGCCAGGTTGCGCATGTCGACTTGCCGCGCGATTGGCGTGCCGATCGTTTACGCGACGCGTTGAACGCGCATCTCAAGCCGGCGCCGATCGCGATTCTTTCAGCGGAGAAAGTCGGCGCGGATTTCGAGGCGCGTTTCTCGGCGGTTTCGCGCCATTATCTCTACCGCATTCTCAATCGGCGGGCGCCGCCGGCACTCGCCCGCCATTATCTCTGGCACGTCGCCCGCCGCCTCGACGCCGTCGCCATGCATGCGGCGGCACAAAGCCTCATCGGGCGGCACGACTTCTCCACCTTTCGTGCCGCCGAGTGCCAGGCGAAAAGCCCGGTCCGCAGGCTCGACCGCCTCGATGTCGTCCGCCTCGGCGAGCACATCGAAATCCACGCCTCGGCGCGCTCGTTCCTGCACACGCAAGTGCGCTCAATGGTCGGCTCGCTCGAGCATGTCGGCTCGGGCAAATGGAGCGCCGCCGACCTTATTGCCGCGCTCGAGGCGCGCGACCGGGCGCGCTGCGGCATGGTCGCGCCGCCGCACGGTCTCTTCCTCATGCGCGTCGATTATTGAGAGCACCGAAAGCGAGAATGTCAGCCTAGCGCAGCTCATCGAGCAAAGCCTCGGTTTCCACAAAATGCTTCTTTACCAAAGCATTAGCAACCCGAGTTCGTTCTGCCAAAAACTAGTTAGACAACTTATTACTTCAATGTAGCAGTGTTTTAATCTAACATTGCCGTTCGCTGCGCCCCGTTTCTTTATGCGAGGGTGGTGCGCAAAAGCGGCGCTCGAGTTAAAACGAGTGCTGTGCGATCATAAGCCATCGAAATCTCGGATCGCAAATTTGCGTGACGAGATGTTCGGATGGCACGAGGGCCGTGACCCCTCAGCCGTGTTCTCGACGAACGGCTATTTGACAACTTACACCGATGTCGCCGCTGACGGCGGCAACCCGCTGCAGCATTATCTGCAGTTCGGAATGGCGGAAGGCCGCTCGCCGACCGGATAATGCACGCCGCGGGAACGGTTCTCCGGATCGAGAACCGTTCCCGTTTTTATTCCGATACGCCCGCGGCGGGAACGGCCTCGATCTTGAAGGCCGCCGCGAAGAGCGCCCGCGTATAGTCGGTTTGCGGCGCACGAAAGAGATCGATCGCCGAACCTGCTTCGACTACCTTGCCGTGGCGCATGACGATGAGGTCGGTCGCGAGCGCCTTCACGACCTTGAGGTCGTGACTGATGAACATATAAGCCAAGCCCCGCTTGCGCTGCAGCTCGTGCAGCAGATCGACGATCTGTGCCTGCACCGACATGTCGAGCGCCGAGGTCGGCTCGTCGAGCACGATGAATTTCGGCTCAAGCGCCATCGCCCGCGCGATGGCGATGCGCTGCCGCTGGCCGCCGGAAAATTCGTGCGGATAACGGTCCATCGCCGCGGGATCGAGGCCGGTATCGGCGAGCGCGCGGGCGACGATCTCACGCCGCTGCCGCTCCGACAGTTTGCGGTTCTGGACGCGCAATCCTTCGGCGACGATTTCCGCCACGGACAGCCGCGGCGACAGCGAGCCGTACGGGTCTTGGAAGACCACCTGCATGTCGCGACGGAACGGCCGCATCTCTTTCGAGCGCAATCCGTCGAGCCGCTGGCCGAGATAGGTGATGACGCCCTCCGAGCGGATCAGGCGCAACAGCGCCAGGCCGAGCGTCGTCTTGCCGGAACCGGATTCGCCGACGACGCCAAGCGTCTGTCCTTGCCGCACCGTGACGTCGATCCCGTCGACCGCCTTGATGTAGCCGACGGTGCGGCGCAGGAAGCCGCGCTTGATCGAGAACCACACGCGGACATCGTTGCCGGTGACGATGATGGGCGCCTTGCTGTCCGAACCAGGCGCGATGCCCTTCGGCTCCGCCGCGAGCAGCGCTTTCGTGTAGGCATGCTGCGGGTTTGAGAAAATCTCCGCAACCGGGCCGGCTTCGACGATACGGCCTTTCTGCATGACGCAAACATCCTCGGCGAGCTTGCGAACGATGCCCAGATCATGGGTGATGAACAAAAGCGCCATTCCCATGCGCTGCTGCTCTTCCTTGAGCAATTTCAGGATTTGCGCTTGCACGGTGACGTCGAGCGCCGTCGTCGGCTCGTCGGCGATCAAGAGCTCGGGACGGTTGGCGAGCGCCATGGCGATCATCACGCGCTGGCGCTGTCCGCCGGACAGCTGATGCGGATAGGCGCGGAGGCGCGATTCGGGATCGCGGATACCGACCTCGTTGAGGAGATCGATCACGCAGCGCTGGATATCCGCCCCGGGCTTGCCATGCAGCTCGATGATTTCGCCGATCTGCCGCTCGATCGTGTGCAGCGGATTGAGCGACGTCATCGGCTCCTGAAAAACCATCGTGATCTTGGCGCCGCGGATGTCGCGCAGCCGCGCTTCGCTGACGGCCAGCATGTCCTCGCCCTGGAACAGGACCTGGCCTGACGCGTGCCCGGAAAATCCGAGCAGCCGCACGACGGACAGCGCCGTAACCGACTTTCCCGACCCGGATTCGCCGACGAGCGCCAGTGTGCGGCCGCGCTCCAGGGAGAAAGAGACGCGATCGACAGCGAGCGTTTCGCGCTCGCCCTGGCGGAAAACGACGGAGAGATCGCGAACTTCGAGGAGGGGCTCGGTCATCATCCCCGCTCGAATGTCTTGCGCGGATCGAAGGCGTCGCGCACCGCCTCGCCGGTGAACACCAAGAGCGACAGCATGACGGCGATGACGATGAACCCGGTGAGCCCGAGCCACGGCGCCTGCAGATTCGACTTGCCCTGCAGCAGGAGCTCGCCGAGCGACGGCGATCCCGGCGGCAGGCCGAAGCCGAGGAAATCGAGCGACGTCAATGTCGTGATCGAGGAGTTCAGAATGAACGGGAGAAACGTCAACGTCGCGACCATTGCGTTCGGCAGGACGTGCTTGAAAATGATCTTGGCGTTGGAGAGCCCGAGTGCCCGCGCCGCGTTGACATATTCGAAATTGCGCGCGCGCAGGAATTCGGCGCGCACGACATGAACGAGCGAAACCCAGGAGAACAGCAGCAAGATCACCAGAAGGACGAGGAAGCTCGGCGTGATGATCGAGGAGACGATGATCAGCAGATAAAGGTGCGGCAGCGACGACCAGATTTCGATGAAGCGCTGGAACAGAAGATCGGTCCAGCCGCCGAAATAGCCCTGAACCGCGCCGGCGGTGACGCCGATCACCGACGAGATGCTCGCCAGGATCAACCCGAACAGAACCGAGATGCGGAAGCCGTAAAGCAGCCGCGCGACGACATCGCGGCCCTGATCGTCGGTGCCGAGCCAATTCCACTCGATATCGCGGCAGCTGTTATTCGGCTCACCCGGCTTCAGCTTGCGCGCCGCCGCTTTCCGGCACTGCGCCTCTGAAAGCATCCAAGTCGGCGGCGAGGGCGCCGGCAGCGGCATGTCGAGATTGTGCGTGTTATAGGAATAGCGGATCGGCGGCCATATCGCCCAGCCGTGGGCGTCGATTTCTCCTGAAATCACCGGGTCGCGGTAATCGGTCTGCGCGAGAAAGCCGCCGAACTTTTCCTCCGGATAATGCCTGAAAATCGGGAAAAGCAGCTCGCCCTTGTAAGAGGCGACGATCGGCTTGTCGTTGCAAATGAATTCTGCAAACAGCGACACGACGAACATGACGGCAAATATCCAGAAGGAATAGTAGCCGCGCCGATTGCGCTGGAAATTGTCGAGCCGGCGCTGGTTGAGCGGCCGCAGTTTCAAGAGACCCGAGCGGGGCAGTGCCGGCACGAGATTTTCCCGCGCGGCTGCCGCCATCTCGTCGCGCAGAACGGGCGAGCTCACCTTCTAGACCTCGCGCGTCTCGAAATCGATTCGCGGATCGATCCACGTATAGGTGAGGTCGGAAAGAAGATTCACGAAAAGACCGAGCAGCGAAAATATGAACAGATTGGCAAAGACGACGGGGTAGTCGCGATTGACGATCGACTCGAACGAGAGCAGGCCCAATCCGTCGAGCGAAAAAATGGTCTCGATCAGAAGCGCACCGGTGAAGAAGGCACTTATGAAAGCACCGGGAAAGCCCGACACGACGACCAGCATGGCATTGCGGAAAATGTGGCCATAGAGAACCTGGCGCCGGTTCAATCCCTTCATCCGTGCGGTCAGGACGTATTGCTTTTTGATCTCCTCAAGAAACGAATTCTTGGTGAGAAAGGTGGCGGTTGCGAAAGCACCGAGCGCCATCGAGATAACCGGCAAGGTGATATGCCAGAAGTAATCCCTCACTTTGTCGACAAGCGAGAGCTGGTCGAAATATTCCGACGTCAGCCCACGCAACGGGAAAATCTGCCAGAACGAACCGCCGGCAAAAAGCACGATCAAGAGAATCGCGAACAGAAAGCTCGGTATGGCGTAGCCGATTATGACGACGGCCGAACTCCAGACGTCGAAGCGCGATCCATCGTTGACCGCCTTGGTGATCCCGAGCGGGATCGAGATCGAGTAGGAAAGCAGCGTCATCCATAACCCGAGCGAAATCGACACCGGCAGCTTCTCGCGGATCAATTGCAGCACCGGGACATCGCGAAAATAGCTGCGCCCGAAATTGAACATCGAATAATTCTTCAGCATGATAAGGAAGCGCTCGGGCGCCGGCTTGTCGAAGCCGAACTGCTTCTCCAATTCGGCGATGAACTTCGGATCGAGCCCCTGCGCGCCGCGGTAGCGTCCCGTCGTGTCGGCACCGGAGCCGCCGGCCTGGCCGCCGCCGGTCTGCCCGACATCCGAACCGCCGCCGCCGAAGCGCGACGTCGCGCCGGCTTCAAAGCCTTGCAGCTGCGCAACGATGCGCTCGACCGGACCGCCGGGCGCGAATTGCACGATGATGAAGGAGACGAGCATGATCCCGAAAATCGTCGGGATCATCAACAAAATCCGGCGCGCGATGTAGGCGAGCATCAATCAGCCGGCGGGATAATTGATCTGCTTTGCCTTTTCCGCGTCCCACCACCAGGTCGAAAGAATGCCCGGATCGTACTTCGGCGACTTCGGCGGACGCCCGAACACGTCCCAATGCGCGATCCAGTGATTCGGCTTGTACCAGTGCGGCACCCAGATGCGATTGGCGCGCAGCACGCGATCGAGAGCGCGGCAGATGTGAATGAGCTCGTCGCGGCTCGAGGCGACGAGTGCCTTCGACACCAAGCCGTCGACCGCCGGATCTGCGATGCCCGTCATGTTGCGCGAGCCGATCATCTTGGCGGCATCGGACCCGAACAGGGCGCGCAATTCCTCGCCCGGCGAGAACGACATGACCAGGCGCTGCACCATCATGTCGAAATCGAATTTTTCCAGCCGCTGCCGATATTGCGCCGGATCGACGACCCGGAGTCGCGCAGTGATTCCGAGAAGGGCAAGATTTTTGATGAAGGGCTGCGTGTGGCGCTCCATCGTATTGGAGAAATCGAGAAACTCGATCTCCAACGGCTTGCCGTCAGGCAGCATCAACGTTCCGTCGGAACGCTTGCAGCCCGCCTGGTTTAGAAGATCGTTGGCGCGTTTGAGCAGCGTGCGATCCTGACCCGATCCGTCCGATACAGGCGGAACGAAAGGTTCGCCAAAAACCTCCGCCGGCAGTTTATCGCGGAAGGGTTCGAACAACGCCTTTTCTTGCTCGTCCGGAAGACCTTTGGCCTTCATGTTGGAATTCTCGAAGAACGACTGCGTGCGGGTGTAGGATCCATACATCAGATTGCGATTCGTCCAGACGAAGTCGAAACAGGCGCCGATCGCTTCGCGCACGCGCGGATCCTTGAACTGCGGTCGGCGCAGGTTGAAGAACCAGCCCTGGATGCCGGATATGTTTTCGTCCGGGATTTCCTCGCGCTTGACGCGGCCCTCGCGAAACGCTGGGAAATCGTAAGCGGTCGCCCAATTAGCGGCGGTGAATTCCTCATGCACGGGGAAGGCGCCCGACTTGAACGCCTCGAACGCCACCGGCCGGTCGGCGAAATAATCGAAGCGCACGACATCGAAGTTCGCCTGGCCGACATTGACCGGCAGGTCCTTGCCCCAATAATCCTTCACCCGCTCGAACGTGATGTAGCGGCCCTGCTCGAACCGGCCGACCTTGTAGGCGCTCGAGCCAAGCGGCGGATCGAGCGTCGATTCCTCGAAAGGATGATTGGCGTAATATGCCGCCGAGAAGATCGGCTGGCGCGCGATCATCAACGGCGTTTCGCGGCTGCGCGTCGCGGCCAATGTGATGGTGACGACATCGTCGGCTTCGGCGGCGACGTTCTCCACATCGCGCAGCTCGACGCGGATCGTCGGATGACCCTTCGTCTTCAGCGTATTCAGCGAGAAAACGACGTCTTTGGCCGTCAGCGGCGAGCCGTCGTGGAACCGCGCTTCCTTGCGCAACCGAAAACGATAGGTGCGGCGATCCGGCGAGACCCACACGCTTTTAGCGACGAGCCCGTACAAAGCGTCGCGCTCGTCGAGGCTGCCCGTCATCAAACTATCGAAGATCAGGCTCATCGCGGCGGCAGGATCGCCGCGCATGACATAGGCGTTCAGCGAGTTGAACGTGCCGTACATTTCCTGGCCGACCATGCCGCCCTTCGGCGCTGTCGTATTGACGTAGCCGAACGCCTTGAAATCAGGCGGCTCCCTAAGGTCGCCGAAGGTCGAGAGGCCGTGACGCTCGACGCCAGCTTCGGCGCTCCCTGCCGGGACGGCCGAGTCGCCCTTCGTCTCGGCGCGGGCCCATGCCGGCGTGACGATCATCGCAGCGCCAGCTCGCAAGGCGGCACGGCGGCTCAACAGAAAACGCGAAATCATCAATCCTCCCGGCGAGCAGCGAAGCCTGCCCGCGACCAGACTGTCGAAGAAGAAGAATATGTCGCTTTTCGGCAGCCGTGCCAATTAAACCGGCGTCACATATTAGCGCAGCCGCAAGCTCGACCGATCAACCTCTCGTGAGGTCGGGGTACCGAGGCTATTTCGGCGCTTCGGTTTTGGTGGGCGGCACGTTTGCCGGTGCGGGTTGCTCGCCTTTCGGCGCGGTTGGCGTCGGCTGCTGGCCGCCGCCCTGCGTCTGGCCGGCAGCGGGCGCAGCAGCCGCGGTCGGCTGCGGCAGCGGCTTCGGACTGTCCGACAGCGAATTCAGGTAGTCGACGATGTCGGCACGCTTCTGTGGGTCCTTCTCGCCGGCATAGGCCATCTTGGTGCCGGGAATGTCGGCCTTCGGATTGGCGATGAATTTGTCGAGCTCGTCGAAAGTCCAGTTGCCGGGCTTGCCCTTCATTGCGTCGGAATAGGCGAAACCCGGAACCGACGCCCGCTGGCGGTCGACGACGCCGTAGAGCGGCGGACCGATCTTGGCCCCGGCGCCCTTCTCGAAATTGTGGCAGGCCGTGCAGGCCTTGGCGCTCGCCTCGCCCTTCTTCGGATCGGCCTTGGCGAGGCGCTCCGGCAGCGGCGCGACCGCGGCCTGCTCGCCGCCGGTCGATAAGGCGGCCTCTTCGGCGGCCGGCAGGTCATAGCCTGGTTTGGCAAGCTTCGGATGGGAAAAAACCGCGTCGCTGAATACGCCGAGCGCCATCACGAAGAGGAGAGTGCCGAGAAGGCCGCCGGCAATCTTGTTGAATTCGAAGGAGTCCATTTTCCCCGGCTCCGATCGTCTTTCCAAGAACTCGGCACGTGCCAAGAACTCGAAACTTGCGCCGGCGTTGCAGCGCAGTTTTCGCCGGTTCACGCGCCGCTTTCGCTTACTCGGTTTGCCGGGAACTTGGCAACACGTATAGAGGCGGGCGCTTGCTACCTATCGCCGCCTCACCGCGCGCTTGGGATGCGCTCCGCCACATGCCCGAACCCATTGTTGTCATACCGGCCCGGATGGCGGCGGAACGCCTGCCTGGCAAACCCCTGCTCGACATCGCCGGCACGCCGCTGATCGTGCATGTCTGGCGGCGCGCCCGCGAAGCAGCTTTGGGACCCGTCCTCGTCGCGACGGATACGGCGGAAATCGCGCGAGCTGTGGAAGCGGCGGGCGGCGCGGCAATTCTGACGAGCGCCGAGCACCAGAGCGGCTCGGATCGAGTGCTTGCCGCCGTGCGCGAGGCTGATCCGACCGGCCGGCACGACATCGTCGTCAATCTGCAGGGCGACATGCCGAACATCGGCCCCCAAATGCTTCGCGCCGCGGCGGACCTGCTCGCCGATGCGGCTGTCGACATCGCCACGCTGGCGGCCCCGATGAGAGACCGCCAGCGCGGTGAGCACGCAAGCGTCGTCAAGGTGATCGGAACCGCGAGCGGCGAGAAGCGGCTGCAGGCGCTCTACTTCACCCGCGTGCCTGCCCCTCACGGCGACGGAGACCTTCTCGAGCATATCGGTGTATATGCCTTTCGGCGCGCGGCGCTCATGCGCTTCGCGAGCCTGCCCCGCTCGCCATTGGAAATCCGCGAGCGGCTCGAGCAATTGCGCGCGCTCGAGGCCGGCATGCGCATCGACGTGGCGCTTGTTGACGCGGCACCAATCAGCGTCGACACACCCGCGGATCTTGAGCGCGCCCGCGCCTATTTCGAAGGATGAGGCAACGCGTGACAGGCAAGATTATCGCATATCAGGGCGAGCCCGGCGCCAATTCGCACATCGCCTGCCGCGACGCCTACCCGGATTGGGAGCCGCTGCCCTGCGCGACGTTTGAGGACGCGTTTGCGGCGATCGGCGACGGCAAGGCGAATCTCGGCATGATCCCGATCGAGAATTCCATTGCCGGGCGCGTCGCCGATATCCACCATTTCCTGCCGACCGCGGGACTGAAAATCGTCGCCGAATATTTTTTGCCGATCCATTTCCAGCTCATGGCACCGCGCGGAGCCTCACTCGACGGATTGCGCCACGTGCACAGCCATATCCATGCGCTCGGCCAGTGTCGCAAGATCATCCGTGATTTAGGACTTGCCGCGCATGTCGCGGGCGATACCGCAGGGGCCGCCCGCGAAATCGCCGAAGGGAATGATCCGACCCGTGCGGCGCTCGCGCCGAAACTCGCCGCGCACGTCTACGGCCTCGATATTCTCGCCGAAAATGTCGAGGACGAAGCGCACAACACGACGCGCTTCATCATTCTTTCGCGGGAAGCGCGGCGGCCGCAGGCCGGCAGCGGCGCCATCGTGACGAGCTTCGTCTTCCGGGTGCGCAACGTGCCGGCGGCGCTTTACAAGGCGCTCGGCGGCTTCGCGACGAACGGCGTCAACATGACGAAGCTCGAAAGCTACATGATCAACGGCGAATTCACCGCGACGCAATTTTTGGCGGATGTCGACGGCCATCCCGACGATCCGCCGCTCAAGCGTGCCTTGGACGAGCTCACATTCTTTTCGGCGGAGCTGACGATTCTCGGCGTTTATCCCGCGCACCAGTTTCGCCTGGATTCCCAGGCGAAGCAGAGCTGAATCTGCGGTGAATCCTCAGCTCGACATATCAATTGCGCGTGGACCCAGAAAAATGACGAGCGCCGCGATCAACCACGCGGCGAGCCCGCCAAGGATCGCGAGCCGGTAATCGACCCGGCCGATCAAGAGATACCAGGTGCCCAAAAAGACCAGATAAGCGGGGATCGTCCTCGCGCCGGCAAGGCACGTTGTGCGGAAGCCCTCGTCCGCTTCCCTTCGCCCCGATCGCGATCAGCGCAATCACCGCAAAAGTTGGCGCGAGCGGCAGGATGCCCGGTAGAACGTCACCGCGTTTCGACGCCGACGATCAGCGCCGTGACAATGCCGCCGATCAAGCCCTTCCACAAAGTATCCATTGCATTTGTCCTGTCAGCCGGCACTGCGCCACTCGCGCCATCCGCGCGCGCGCAGCTCGCAGGCGGGGCACAGGCCGCAGCCATAACCCCATTCGTGGCGCTCGCCGCGCTCGCCGAGATAGCAGGTGTGGGTGTCATCGATAATCATACGGACTAACGCGGCGCCGCCGAGTTCGTGTGCCAGCGCCCATGTCGCGGCCTTGTCGCGCCACATCAGCGGGGTCTCGATGATGAAGCGGCTCTCTATGCCGAGATTGAGCGCGACCTGCAGCGCCTTCATCGTGTCGTCGCGGCAATCGGGGTAGCCGGAAAAATCCGTCTCGCACATGCCGCCGACGATGCGCTTCACGTCGCGCCGATAGGCGAGCGCCGCGGCAAATGTCAGGAACATGATGTTGCGGCCGGGAACAAACGTGCTCGGCAGGCCTTTTTCGTTCACCGTGATCTCGACGTCGCGCGTCATCGCGGTGTCGGAGAGTTCGCCAAGCACGCGAAGATCGATGACGTGATCGTAGCCGAGACGCTCGCGCCAATCCGCGTTGAGCCCGGCAAGCTTCTCCCGGAGGATCGGGCGCTGCTTCAGCTCGACGCCGTGGCGCTGGCCGTAATCGAAGCCGATCGTCTCGACATGCGTGTAATGCGCGAGCGCCCAGGCGAGACAGGTGGTCGAGTCCTGCCCGCCGGAGAAGAGGACGAGCGCGCGCTCGCCCTTTTCAGTTGGCATGCGCCCAGGCCACGAGCAGGTGATGCGCGATGGCGATTTTCGGCGGCGCGAACAGTTTTGCCGGATGCGCGTTGCGCAACATCATGCGCGCGTCGTCGCGCGTGAACCAGCGCGCATCTTCAAGTTCCGTCGCGTCGACTTTGAGCTCGCGCGACGTCGCCTCGGCGAGACAGCCGATCATCAGCGAGCACGGGAACGGCCAGGGCTGCGAGGCAAGATAGGTGATGCGCCCGGTCGTGATGCCGGCTTCTTCCTTGATCTCGCGGCGCACCGCATCTTCGATCGTCTCGCCGGATTCGATAAATCCTGCGAGGCAGGAATACATCCCGGCGGGAAAGCGCACCTGCCGGCCAAGCAGACAGCGATCGCCATCGGTCGCCAGCATGATCGCGACGGGGTCGGTGCGCGGAAAATGATGCGTGCCGCACGACTCGCATTCGCGCCGCCAGCCGGCCGCAGTGACGCGCGTCGGCGCGCCGCAATTGGCGCAGAAGCGATGATGTGCATGCCAATACATGACGCTTTTGCCCTGGCCGAGCGCGCCGACCATTTTTGCCGACACGAGTCCCTGCAGCGCGATCGAGCGCAAATCGATGCTGGTCAGCCCGCCCTGCCCGTGCATCGCAGTGCCGACGTCCGGATCGAACTGGCTGGCGAAAATCCCGCCGGTGCCATCATGGCCAAGGAAGACGACCTCACGCGGCTCGCCGAAGCGCTTTATTTCATCGAACGTATAGAGCGCGTGGAAATCGTCGCCTTCGCGCTGCAAGAGCGCGTTGTCGCCGACGAGAACGAGCGTGCGCGCCTCGGGATCGCGCCGCAGCGCCGCGATGAATTCCGCGTCCTCGCGGCGTTCCGACATGCGGTCGAGCGGGTTCGCCGCATAGCCGGTGGCGGCGGAGAGTTCGGAGCGATCGATAGTCACTGCCATAGCCCGACCTTAGCCTGTGGCAGAGTAGTCGGGAGCGCCCGTCAGCGAGACCACCTCTGCCGCGATTCTGTCTTGCACTACCGAGGCCAATAGACCAAATAGAGCCCGGGAGGTTGGCGGTGGACGCACCACTCGCCAACCGGGTCAGGTCCGGAAGGAAGCAGCCCTAACGAGACCGGGCGGGTCTCTGTCCAGCCTCCCACACTTCCGCTGCTTAAAGCCGGCTTTTCCGCCGGTATCCGCCGCCTCTCGCTTGCGGCCCTCCGGCTGCCGCCGGATATTCCAAAGAGATGACCGACGAATTCGACAGAGAGGGCCCGGCAGCCGAAGCGCAGCTTTTTGGTGCGGCCGACCGGCCGCGAAGCGCAGCCCCGAGCCCCGCCCAATCGGCGTATCGCGTCCTCGCCCGCAAATACCGACCGACAACCTTTGCCGACCTGATCGGCCAGGAGCCGATGGTGCGCACCCTCTCGAACGCCTTCGAGCTCGGGCGCATCCACCAGGCTTATCTGCTGACCGGCGTGCGCGGCGTCGGCAAAACCACGACGGCGCGCATCCTCGCCCGCGCCTTCAATTACGAGCTCCCGGCGGACGGGCGCGCGGCAATCGCGCGGCCAACCATCGACATGCCGGAACTCGGCGTCCATTGCCAAGCGATTATCGATTCGCGCCATGTCGACGTGATCGAAATGGATGCCGCCTCGCATACCGGCATCGAGGATGTGCGTGAGATCATCGAGAACGCGCGCTACCGGCCGGTCTCGGCGCGGACCAAGGTCTACATCATCGACGAAGTGCACATGCTGTCGAAGCAAGCCTTCAACGGCCTGTTGAAGACGCTCGAAGAACCGCCCGAGCACGTCAAGTTCCTCTTCGCCACGACCGAGATCGAGAAAGTGCCGGTGACGGTGCGCTCGCGCTGTCTGCGCTTCGATCTGCGGCGCGTCGAGACCGACGTGCTGGTGCGTCACCTCGCCGATATTTGCGCGAAAGAGGGTGTCGCCGTCGAGCCGGCCGCGTTGGCAATGATCGCGCGCGCGGCGGAAGGTTCGGTGCGCGACGCGCTGTCATTGCTTGATCAGGCGATCGCATTCGGCACGCAATCGGGTGCGGCCGAGGTGCGCGCCGATCATCTCAGCACGATGCTCGGTCTTGCCGACCGCGCTCGCATCATCGATCTGTTCGAGCGGGTGATGTCGGGCGACATGCCGGCGGCCCTGGCGCTCGTGAAGGAGCAGCACGATACCGGCGCCGATCCCGCGCAGGTTTTAAGTGAGCTCGCCGAGTTCACGCATGTTATCACGAAGCTGAAGCTCGCGCCCGGCGCGCCGAAGGACGCGTCGCTGACGGAAGAAGAGCAGCGCCGCGGAACCGAGTTTGCTGCGAAATTGTCCATTCCGGTTCTAACCCGCACCTGGCAGATTCTTCTGAAAGGCTTGCAGGAAGTGCGCGAGGCGCCGCGCCCGCTCGCCGCTGCCGACATGGTGCTGGTGCGTATCGCTTATGCCGCCGATCTGCCGACGCCCGGCGATGCGCTGCGGCAGCTCGCGTCAGCACCAGCTGAGACGCGCTCCACTTCAACATCAAGCATGCCGCGCGGCCGCGGGCCGGGCGCGGCAGCGCTCGCTTTTGCATCGGCACCCGCGCCGCAGCCCTCTCCTCAAATCGCCGCAGCGCCAAGAGTGCGCCTCGAAAGTTTTGATGCGCTCGTCGCTTTGGCGGCGCAAAATCGCGACATCCAGATCAAGACCGCGCTCGAACGCGACGTTCGGCTGGTACGCTTCGAGGAAGGCTCGCTCGAATTCGCTTTGGCGCCCGGCGCCTCACCTGGGCTCGCGCAAACGCTCATGCGCAAGCTGCAGGACTGGACCGGCATGCGCTGGATGGTGGCGATTTCGTCGGCTCCCGGCGCGCCGACATTACGTGAGCAAGCGGAGGCGAAAGAACAGGAGCGCCGCATCGGCGTGCAAGCCGATCCACTGGTTCGCAGCGTGCTCGAGCGTTTCCCCGGCGCCGAAATCGTCGCGGTCCGCTCGAATGCGCCCGAAGACGAGGTCGTCGCCCCCACGCCGGCTGCAGCTGAACCAAGCGACGAAATCGCCTATGTCGATGCGATCGATTCCGACAACGACGTCTGACGCGCGGCGGAGCAAAACGACATGAAAGATTTGATGGGACTGATGAAGCAGGCTCAGGCCATGCAAACAAAAATGGCCGAGATGCAGACCGAGCTTGAGCAAAGCCAGGTCGAGGGCCAGTCGGGCGCGGGTCTCGTGAAAGTGACGCTCACCGCCAAAGGCACGATGAAGGCAATCGCCATCGATCCATCGCTTCTGAAAAGCGACGAAGGCGAGATTCTCGAGGACCTGATCGTTACCGCCCACGAGGACGCACGCAAAAAGGCCGAGCGTCTCATGGAAGAGAAGATGAAATCGGTGACGTCAGGCCTGCCGCTGCCGCCCGGACTGAAACTGCCGTTTTAATTCGACATGGCCGAGCGCGTCGCCGGCGCCGAGATCGAGCGCCTCATTCAATTGCTGGCGCGCCTGCCGGGGTTAGGTCCGCGCTCGGCGCGCCGCGCCGCCCTGCATCTCATCCGCAAACGCGAGGAACTTTTGGCGCCGCTCGCCAAAGCGATGCAGACCGCACGCGAGAAAATTCTCGTCTGCTCGGAATGCGGCAATATCGACACGCTCGATCCCTGCACGATCTGCCGCGACGCGCGCCGCGATCCGCATGTGCTTGTCGTCGTCGAGACCGTCGCCGATCTTTGGGCGCTCGAACGCGCCGGCGCTATCCGTGCCCGTTACCACGTTCTTGGCGGCACGTTGTCGCCGCTCGACGGCGTGGGGCCGCAAGACATCAATCTCGAAACGCTGGTTGCCCGCGTCGCTGACGGCGAGGTGAGCGAGGTGATCCTCGCGGTCAATGCCACCGTCGATGGCCAGACGACAGCGCATTACGTCACCGACCTCCTCTCGCATCTTGAGGTGAAGACGACCCGTCTCGCCCATGGCGTTCCAATCGGCGGCGAACTCGATTACCTCGACGAAGGCACGCTTTCGACCGCCATCCGCCAGCGTACGGTGTTTTGACGCGGCCCTTGCCGCGAGCAGCCGGCTTATTTAGATGGGTTCTAAACAAGCTGGAGAGTTCCCGTGCGCTCCTTTTCCGACCTGACCGAACGCGAAATCCTGGCGCTGGCCATCAGCAACGAGGAGGAGGACGGGCGCATCTACGCGGACTTCGCCGAGGGCCTGCAGGAGAATTACCCGGAGAGTGCGAAAGTTTTCCTCGACATGGCCGCGGAGGAGAACGAGCACCGCCGCATGCTGATCGACAAATTCGTCGAGAAATTCGGCAATCACATCCCGCTCGTCCGCCGGCAGCATATTCGCGGCTACATCCAGCGCCGCCCGCTCTGGCAGGTACGCCCGCTCGGCATCGAGGCGGTGCGACGGCAGGCCGTGCAAATGGAAGAGGAGGCAGGCCGCTTCTATCAGCAGGCGGTGAGCCGGGCGACGGACGCAAGTATCCGCAAGCTCCTCGGCGATCTTGCCGCAGCCGAAATAGGGCATGTCCGCTCGGCCGAAGAGATCACTGAGAAACGCCTGCCCGGCGATGTGCGCGCCAAGGAGCACGACAGTGCTCACCGCCGGCTGATTTTGCAGATTATCCAGCCCGGTCTCGTTGGGCTGATGGACGGCTCGGTGTCGACGCTGGCGCCCGTCTTCGCGGCGGCTTTCGCCACACATAATTCCTGGAACGCGTTTCTCGTCGGCATCGCCGCCTCGCTCGGCGCCGGCGTTTCGATGGGCTTTGCCGAAGCACTTGCCGACGATGGCAAACTATCGGGCCGTGGTACGCCCTATCTGCGCGGTCTGGTCTGCGGACTGATGACGGTCGCCGGCGGCATCGGACATACGCTGCCGTACATCATTCCGAATTTCGTCACGGCGACGATCATCGCGTGCATTGTGGTCGTGATCGAACTCCTGACGATCGCCTGGGTACAGTGGCGCTACATGGATACGCCACCCGTCTCGGCGGCCTTGAAGGTCATGCTCGGCGGCGGTCTTGTACTCGCCACGGGCGTATTGATCGGCAACGCCTGATCTATTTCACCCAAATCGAAACCGCGGTGCCGCCACCCTCGCGGGTAGAGGCTTGGCACTCGATTTTCGACATCGGCGTCTCGGTCGCGGCGAATTCGGTGCGCCCCTGCAAGGCCGCGCGATGACAGTTGCGGATCGCCATGCCGAGCGTCGACATGATCTCACCCGTCGTCGCCACGCCGGCTTTGGTGGCGAGATCGAAGAACGCTGCGGGCGGATCCGCCGCATCCCAGCGCACGAATACGCCAATCTTATTCGGGCTCGTGCACAGGAGCGAGAGATCGCGCGCCGAGGGGTGCTCGAACAGGACGCGCGTGCCGAGTTCGGAGAATTGCTCGAAACGCGCATTGGTCGCGCTGAGGATTTTGGTGGTGATCGTCTTGCAGGGCTGCGTCTCGGCCCGCTGAAGCGCGAGCGCCATCCGCGACGGCACAAGGCAGAGACAGGCAAGGGCAATCACGGACGCGATCCGCGGCGTTTCCCGCATGGCTGCGACATGCATCCCCAATCCGCCGCCGGCAAGTCACGAGGGATCACATCAGCGCGAGCGGATCAAAACGGCCGCAAATAGCTGGACGAGGAGCGCGGTCGAGTTCCTGACCGGCGCCAGCAAATTCAGCCGCTCGCTCCCGCATGAGTGTCGATGAGCGGCCGGACCAAGTCAGCCAACGCTGCGCGGTACGCGGCCGGCGAAAATCGCGCCTCGTAAAGCCGGCGCGTCGGGCTGACGCCGCGGCCCGCCGAGTCGCAAGATTGGGCCGCTGCCCTTCGCAGTGCCGCTGCAAACGCCTCCGCGTCATCGGCAATCGCCACGTTGCCGAGAGATGCCGGATCGATCTCGATGCCGCGGAAGGCGTGCCGGGTGGCCACCAGGGGGGCGCCGCTCGACATCGCTTCGAGGGTCTTGATCGAGAGGCCATGTCCTTCGATCGTCGGCAGAAGTACGGCCGCGATCCCGGCATAGGCCGTAGCGATATCATCGATCCGGCCGCGGAAATGCCGGGAAAAGCGCCGGTAGAGAGCCGGATCGCGGCCCCGGATCGCCGCATCGACATTGCCGTAGATGGCCAGCGGGAGATCGCCGGCCAACGGCATCACCTCGCGCAGAAGCCATTCCAAAGACAGAATATTCGGCACGTTGGCGCTTGCCACGACGGCGAGGTCGCCGCCGCCCGGCCCGGTCGGCATCGGGTCAACCGCCGGGTAGAGCAAAGCGTGGCCCTTGTCCGGGAGAAGGCCGCGAAAAGCCGCCTCCTCCTCGGAATTCAGGTGAATCAGCAGGTCGGCCTGCCGAAGCTGGCCGAGTTCGGTCGAAAGCATCGCCTCGAAAGTGGCGCGGGGCGAGAGATACCAGCCGCCGGCATTCCGCAGCACATATTGTTTCGCCTGAATGTCGTGGGTGTCGAGGACGAGCGGGCAGCGCTCTGCCCCCCGCAGCACCTGCGCGAGCGGCATACAGAAAAAATGATTGCAGTGGACGAGATCGAACCGCTCGCCGGCGAGCTCGGCGGGTATCGCGCTGTCGTTTGCAAAGGCCAGATAGGTCGAGGCGTGATCGCCATGCGCGAAGTTCCAGCCGATCTGAGCGAGCTTGCGCGGATTGATAGCAGCGCGGCGGCCGAAGCCGGTCAGCAGCCGCCGGTCGGCCACGAGTTCCGGGGTGGTGTTGAGATAGGCTCGGGTGAAGCTAGCAGCGGCGAGCCCGAACACGATCTGGTCGCTCAAGGCGACGGATATGACCCGGGCGCCAAGCTCGCGATAGGCCTTCGCCTGGCTCGCAACAACTGTCGC
>DATAOB010000030.1:0-19508 GCA_036265935.1 Beijerinckiaceae bacterium | reverse complement strand
CGTGCCGACCTTCGATTTCGATCCGTTCAGCCGCGCATTTTTCGACAACCCCTATCCCGCGCATGAGGCGATGCGCGAGGCGGGGCCGGTCGTTTGGATTCCGCGTTATCGCGTCTGGGCGATGGCGCGGCACGACGAAGTCCACGGCGCGCTCAACGACTGGCAGACCTATTGTTCCTCACGCGGCGTCGGCCTGAGCGACTTCGCCAAGGAGAGGCCGTGGCGCCCGCCCAGCATCATTCTCGAAGCCGATCCGCCGCTGCATACGCGAACGCGCACCGTGCTCGCGCGCATTCTGTCGCCGGGCGCGATGAAGCGGCTGCGCGAGACGTTCCAGAAAGAAGCGGAGAAGCTTGTCGATTCGCTTATCGCGCGCGGGCGTTTCGATGCCGTGAAAGACTTGGCGGAAGTCTATCCGTTGCGTGTGTTTCCGGATGCGCTGGGAATACCCCGCGAGAGCCGCGAAAATCTTCTGCCTTACGGCAACATGGTTTTTAATGCATTCGGGCCGCGCAACGACTTTTTCGAAGAAGGAATGCGCAACGCCGACCCTGTGCGCGAATCGATCATGAAGAATTGTGCCCGCGAGTCGCTGGCGCCGGGCGGGCTTGCGATGCAAATCTACGAGGCCGTTGACAAGGGCGAGCTCAGCGCCGACGAGGCGCCGCTGCTCGTGCGCTCCTTCCTGTCCGCCGGCGTCGATACGACGGTGAACGGCCTTGCGGCGGCGATCGATTGCCTGGCGCGCTTTCCCGATCAATGGCAGTTGCTGCGCGATGAGGCGAGCCTTGCGCGCAATGCTTTCGAAGAGGCGCTGCGGCTCGAATCGCCGGTGCAGACTTTCTTCCGCACCACGACGCGCGAGGTCGATGTCGGTGGCGTCCAAATCGGTGAGGGTGAGAAGGTGCTGCTCTTCCTCGCAGCGGCGAACCGCGATCCGCGGCGTTGGCAGGAGCCGGAAAAATTCGACATCAAGCGCCGCGTCGCCGGCCACGTCGCGCTCGGCAGCGGCATTCACGGTTGCGTCGGGCAATCCGTCGCGCGGCTCGAAGGCGAGCTCATCCTGACCGAGCTTGCGAAGCGCGCGGAGTCGATCGCCATCGCTGGCGAGCCGAAGCGGCGCTACAACAATACGCTGCGCGGTTTGGCGAGCCTGCCCGTCGAGGTGCGGCGCAAGGCGAATTGAAAATTATCAGCTGATCAATCGGTGCCGGCGCAGATTTCTGCCGCAAGCCGCTCGAATCCGTGTTTCGTGGCGGAACGCACATGTGGGCGCGGCGAATTAAGCGGCCTCAGCCACGAGCGTCGGCATGGCTGTGGGTGTTTCGGCCGGCAAAGCCGGATCGCCAAGGCGACCAGGTAAGTCGAGATAGTCGGCCCGCGCCGCTGCCGAGGTGATGTCGTGGTCGGCATTGGCGATGACACCTTTCAGCGCGAAAATTGCGGTGTCTAGAACCACGCAGGCCGCGATCTTCTCGGCATTGCGGCCGAGTTCCCGACGCAACGCTGCGATCTCGTCCATCGCGTGATCGTGCTGGGTGATGACGAGGACGATGTCGTCCATCGAGTCGAAGAAGCGCGCGAGCCCCGGCCCGGCGATTTCGTTCGGTCCATCGCAGAACAGCCAGTCGATCGGGCGCTCGCCGGCAAGTGCGCCGGCAATCATCGACACGAGACCGCCCGGCGGTGAGGCGCGATCCTTCGGCGGCACCGCCATGCTGACGATATGCGTGCTCGTCCCGTCGATATTCGGCGCTTCGCCAGTGCGTCACGCCCGGTTGAGGAAGCTTTCGTAAAGCGTACGTGTCGCGTCCGCCTCGCGTTCGAGACCGCGCAAGCGAACGGCGGTTTCATAATTCGTGATCGTCAGCTGCTGTGCTGCGGCCAGGTTGCCTTCGATGGCAGCCTGTGCGGCGGCAGCGCGCTCGTAATCGCGCCTAAAACTGTCGGCGATGCGCTTCGATTCCGTGTCCATCGCCTTCTTCGCATCGGCGAGCACGGATTGCGCTTTCTTCACGGCGGGATGCAGGGGCCCAAGATCACTCGAAAGATCGGCGAGCTGGCGTTGCGCTTCGGCGACGCGGCCGCGCAGTGCCGTAACCGTGCCGAGATTGAGCCTTTCGGTGAGCGGGCCGAGATCGCCCCTTTGCCTCAGCGCCTGCTGTACCTGCTGGCTGCGCGCTTTGGCATCTTCGGTGCGCACACGCGCCAGAGTGAGCTGCTGATTGATATCGCGCAATTGCTGATCGGAAACCAGTTGCTCGCGCGCGCCGACGAGCCCGTTCTTTGCCTTGAATTCCTCGACCTGCCGTTCGGCATCGAGAAGCTGATGCCGCAATCCTTCGAGCCGGGCGGTGAAGACGGTGCTTGTATCGCGCGCCGATTGCGCATAGAGGACCGACTGCACTTCGATGAATGCGTGCGCAACCGCGTTCGCGATCCGCGCGGCTTTCGCCGGATCGCGGCTGGCAATGCCGATCTCGATGATGAAAGTACGCTCCGGCCGCCGCACGGTGAGGCGTTGCGCCAGCGCGCGCACTGCGGCGCGCGTCGTTTCACCCGGTATTTCCTTCATGCCGAACAACGATCCGAGCAGCGAGGAACCCTGCGGCGCGAATTCCGTATTTATCGAGCGCTTCGGCCGCCACGACGCGATCGAGGACGAGTTGCGAGGAGACGATGCGCGCCTGGCTCTCGACGAGATTGATATAGCCCGTGGAATCCAGCGCGTTCGACGGGTCGCGCTCGGCGCCGGGCATACCGCGCGGATCGAGATAGATTTGCGCAACTGCGACGTAGCGCGGCAGCAGCGTCTTCGAGAGGACGACCCCGATGACGGCGCCGACAAGCATCAACAACGCAAGGAAGAGGCGATGTGCAATCGCGAGGCGCAGGAGCTGGCTTACCGGCGAATTGTCGGGGGCCCGTTCGGCCGGCGGCGCCGCAAGGGCAGGGGCCTCTGCGCCTATCTGGCCGCCATACTCCAACATGATTCCTCAGGCGATCGGCTCATGCGCGGGCGATCCCACGCGAGGCTAAAGGATCGTGGATTATGGTTAACAAAGGCTGGATGGGCTCAGGGCGATGCGGGCTCGGCCTCTGCGGGGGTCGCGGCGATAAAGTGCTGCGCCAGCAGCTCATAGGAGCGCTTGCGTGCAGCGTGATCGTAGATCGCGCTGGTGATCATCACCTCGTCCGCCTGCGTCGCTTCGATGAGCGGCGTGAGGCGCGCCTCGATCGTCTCCGGCGTGCCGACGAAGAGCCGTTCGCGGCTTTTGCGCATCCGCGCGCGATCCTGCTCGGTATACGGATAGGCCGCGGCTTCTTCCGGGCTCGGCAGCGGATGGTATTCGCCATGCGCGAGGCGCAGCCAGTTCAGGTCCATGCTGGAGGCAAGCCGCTCGGCCTCGGCTTCCGTTTCGGCGCAGACCGACGCGATTGCCAGAATCGCGTGCGGGCGCTCGCGCCAACCGGACGGCTGGAAAAGCTCGCGATAGCTGCGCATCGCCGCAACCGCATCATAGGTGGCGAAATGGTGCGCGAAGGCGAAGCCCATGCCGATCCGACCTGCGAGCTCGGCGCTGTAATCGCTTGACCCGAGCAAATAAAGCGGCGGCAGGTGGACGTCGGAGGGCATCGCCACGACATTGCGGAACGGATGGTTTGCCGGCCAGGCGCCGGTTTCCCACAGCACGAGTTCCTGCAGTCGCTCGAGGAAGTCGTCGCCTTCGCGCCGGTCCTGCCGGCGTCGCAGCGCCACCGCGGTCACCCCGTCCGTGCCCGGCGCACGACCGCGGCCGAGGTCGATGCGGCCGGGAAACAGCGCCTCGAGCGTGCGGAAGCGCTCGGCGACGACGAGGGGCGCATGGTTCGGCAGCATGACGCCGCCCGAACCCACACGAATGTTCTTCGTGACGGCGGCGATCTGGCCGATCAGGATGTCCGGCGTCGAGATCGCGACCGAAGGTAGATTATGGTGCTCGGCGATCCAGTAGCGGTGATAGCCGAGGCGGTCGACGTGCCGCGCGAGATCGATGCTGTTCTTGAGCGCGGCCGAAGGTGGCGTGCCGGTCGTGACGAAGGCGAGATCGAGGACGGAAAGGGGAGGCATGAGGCACTTCCGATCGGCGGCACGTTCGCGATGCATATAGGCATTGCCTTTCGAAGCGCGACCTGCCGTGGGTTCCGTGCTCCGCTTATCGGAGGCGCCAAGCCGGGCTTAAATTCCGCCCGTCGTACTCGCTGTCGGCCTTAACAGAATCCGGGATCCCCGATGGACCAGCCGATTTCCCTCGATGCCGTCATCGAATTCCTCGTCTCGACGCCGTTTTTCGACGGGCTCGATCCGTTCGAACGGGCGGTCGTCCGCATCATGGAGGTTATCCGCCTGCAGGAGGGCGAAGAGGTCTTCCACGAGGGGACGAGCGGCGACAGCTGGTATGTGATTTTCGAGGGCGAGGTGCGGGTCCTGAAGGACGCGGATACCGAGGCGGAGAGCGAGATCGCGCGGCTCGGCCCCGGCAAATGCTTTGACGAGATGGCCATTCTCGATGGAATGCCGCGCTCTGCGAATGTGCGGGCAGCGGGACCGCTGACGATCTTCCGCTTCCGTCGCGATCCCTTCGATGGGTTGCTGGCGCAGGGAAGTCTCGGCAAGCTTGTTGCGGCGATGGCACGGGTCCTGTCGCACCGCCATCGGCAACTCACGTATCAGATTTTTGACCTGTTGGCCGGACAGGCGCAGGTGCCCGCGGCGCAGGCGGCGAGCGCCAGCGTCGATCGCTACCAAGTCTCGGAATGAGGGTTGGTTAAATCGCTGCGGCGAGTTCGCCGAGCGCGTGCTCGACGGCTGACGTCTTCGCGTGCCGCACGAAGATCGAGGTCCGTCCGGCCTCCCCGCGGGCTTCGACGAGAATATCTCCCATTTCGCGGCGCATGCGTTCGAGCCGGGCGGATATGTCCGCATTGCCATTGCCGGCGGGAAAGAACAGCGCGCCGGACGCAAACGGGCGCGGGATGGGCGCAAAAAGCCCGTTGACGACACCATTCGCCCAGGCGCGATACATGTCCGCTTTGTGCGCAAGCCCCATCAGGGTGACGACGTCCGCATCCGGCGGATTTGGCGCAACGCCTGAGATCACGACGCTGCCGTCAGCACGTCGCGTCCATGTGATGGTGGACAGGCCCGTATCCATCCCGAGCGTCCGCAACGCTGCAAAGCCCTTCTGGCGCACGTCCGCACCGGCGGGATCGTCGATCTCGCGGGGCAGGACGATCATACGCGCGGCGCCGTTGGCATTGCGCCGCGTTGCTGCAAACCAGGCAGGCACGCCGCCAATGCTCATCACTTCGAGCGAGCATTGTTGTCCTTCAATCTCACCGGCGGGTGCGACGGTGAGACCAAGCTCTTGCAATGTTCGCGTCACATGCGCGGTGTCGAGGAAGCGACGGGCCGCCTCCGGGCGCATGCCGCGGATGCGGAGCGCCTCGCGCGCCTCGGCCAGCGCAACTTGCACATCCGCCGTTCCAAGCAATGCTTCCGGCCTGCCGATCAAGGCCGTTGCACGCTCGACCGCCTCGAGAACGTCGGACGTTTGCTTGAGCGACATTTCGAGATGCGCGGCAAGCCGCTCGCGGAGTTTTCGGAGAGCGAAGCAGCGCTATGCTCGCTGACGAGCGCGACACGCGCGCCCGGCTGACACAGAACGGCGTCCACGAAGGGCAGCGCGGCCGGCGTTACCACCGGCGCGACGAAGACCACCGTGACCTTGGCGCCTTTCTTGGTCGCGCTCTGCCCGCGCAAAGCCGGATGCATCGCATGCAGTTCCGGCAGCGGCGCGACACGCGCCTCGTCTCCCATCTTCTCGATGAGGCTGAACATTTTCGGTCCGTAGACCATCTGAACTTTTTTGAGTTCCTTCTTCGGCAGTTCGAGAATGTGCGATGCCTGCTCGATGTAATAGTCGTAGACGAGCAGCTGATAGGCGGCGAAATATTCCGGCGAGTCCTGGTCGATGTCGGCGCTGACGAGACCGGCCTCGATCGGATCGAAGGTCTTGAAGTCCGGCACCTGGATCAATACCCAGCCGACTTCGGGATCGTTCTCGTGACCGACGGCAATCTGCCGGACCCAGTATTCCTTGCCGTCCGCATCGAATTCCGAGCTGATGCGCCGGCGCAAGCGCCCGCCGACCAGCACTTCGATCAGTCCCGCCAGGAAGTCGGCTTGTGCAACCACGGCGCCGCGGCCGTCGCCGTGATCGACGGCGACGTCCTGTTGCGGAAACCAAGCCGGCTCGCATCGTTACTGTCGAACCCCTCGGCGACCATGAAGAGTTCCGGAACGCCGAGATCGATCGGCGAGGTTCCGGGCATGCGGACG
This sequence comes from Beijerinckiaceae bacterium, assembly GCA_036265935.1. GTDB lineage: Bacteria > Pseudomonadota > Alphaproteobacteria > Rhizobiales > Beijerinckiaceae > JAFASC01. Next base: position 13,126 of record DATAOB010000030.1, on the reverse strand, counting down.
CGCAGGAGCTTGCCACGAAAATCGAGCTCCTGCAGATGCTCGACACGAATTTGCACGCGGCCGTCCTCATGACGGATGAAACCATCGTCTTTGCCGGGCACGACGCGATGGCGCGTGAGCAGGCGGACCCGCGGCTGCTCCATGCCGCTCTCAAGGTCCATCGCCTCGATGCCCTCGAGATAACGGCGCAGCAGAACCAGAATCGCCGCCGCGCCGGCCTGGAAGGTCGAGGGGCCGTCGAGCACCGCGACCATGTCGGTGCGAATTTGTCCGGGTTCGGGTTCCTCCGGCGGCTTTGGCGGCTGCAGCAGCGTGACGACGCGGTGCGGAACGCCGTCGCGCCAGCGATCGTCGATGAATTCGACGTGGTGAATCGTGCCGACGATGTGCTGGTGCGTATCGAAACCGTCGATGATCTCGTCGGGAACGATGTCGCCCGCAACCGTGTCGCGATGGTAGAACAATCGGCGAGCCGGAAGATTATGCCGTTGGCGCGCTTCGGCACGCCGGCCTCGCCATAGCGCTCGAGCATCATGCGGTCGATCAGTCCGAGCTGATGGTAGAGATCGACGCGGATGTTCCAATTTCGCCGAGGAACGGATCGCCGCGCATCTCGATACCGACGGCACGGCGTCCCGTCGCGACGCTCCACAGCATCGTCATCATGTTGGTGCCGCCGAGCCCGATCGCCACGAAGTCGGCATTGGCCAGGCCGCGAAGGTCCTCGTCTATCTCGAAATCATGTGTCAGCGCCGACATCGCGTATCCCTGCCTCGGGGAGCGGCAGAATAGACCATCGGCTCGGCGAGGCTCAATACCCGTCGCGGCGGCGCGCTGCCGGGCTTGATGTAACGGCTGTTTTGCGGCCGCGGCGACCGCCTTCGGCCCGGCAGGAAGGGCCTCTCGGCCCGTCTATTTAAGCGAGCTTAGCCTGTCGCGATTTGTCGGGATATGGCGGCCGTCGATAGAAGCGACGGTGTCATGATCCTGGAGGCGGTACTCGGGGAGTTTTGCGAGGATGATCTTGATTGGATCGTCCTTCCACGCATGCGTCACGTAGCTGGCGTGGCTTGCCTCCCGACCGGTGGCAATAAAAGTTGCGCCGCCGCGCGAAAGTTCGTCAGGCAAGTCTTTGTTGAGCGGCACTCCACGGCTCGCCATCATGCTCTTCAATTCGGCATTATGTCCTTGCGTATAATGCGTATAGGCGCTCAGGAAGAATCCGGACTTGTCTCTGGCAATCCAGTTCGCGAACGTGTCCAAGCCGCCATAAGCGGCATCGAGCAGAACGAGGCCGCGGATTCGCTCCGTCGCGCCGCCATCTCGCAAGACATAGGAGGCGGGTAAGAAGCCGCCGCTATAGGCGATGAGCACGATAGGCGCGCTCGAAAAGGCTCGTTCCGAGGCCGCATCGCCATAGAGCGCCGCAAGCTGTTTCGATGCCTCGTCGAGGAAACGGCGGAATCCGTTCGGCTGCCAGAAGCGGCCGGCGCTGGAATCGCGCGCGTCGACTGCAAATTGCGGCGCGACCAGAACGGCGTTGGCGCCTGAGGCGGTGACCTGCGCTGCCACCTTCTGCCGCGCCACGATATCGCGCGTGAGCGTCGCGCCCCAACCGTGAAAGAACACGACCATGACGGCCGGCCGCTTCGGATCGAACCCGGCAGGAATATGCAAGAGAACGCGGTTGTCGCTGAATGTCTGATCTTCCCACAGGATTTGCCGGCGGGCGGTGCGATGACCCTTGCGTCCCGCCTCGCCGGCATTGAGGAATGGCCCGCCGCCGGGTTGCGCACCGTGATAGGGAAATGGCGCCGTGTCGAACGCGACCAGTTTCGTCAGCGAGTCTTCCGGCGCGGTAGTCGGCGAATGAGGAGTCGGGATTGAAGGAGGAGCCGGCGTTGCCGGCACTAGCTCCGCCACGTTTTCCAGTATGGCGGCCGTCGTCTCCGGCATGTCTTGTACAAAAGCCGTCGTGCTGCTCGGCCGGCGCGCGCGCACGGCGAGCGGCGTCGGATTGAACACCCCCTCGGAGCCGAGGAATCGCGAAACATGCAAGTTGCCGTACATTTTTGAATCGGCGGCCTGCCCCGGCTTGTTTTCCGAGACGAGTGGAGCTCGCGTTTCATTCTCCGACGGCGCTTGGATCGAGGTTCCGCACGCTGCGGTAAGGGCCAAGATACCGAGCATTGCGATGAGTGCTGGCACACGCCGGGAGGTCGGTTTCCGGCACGCTGTTTCCTGCGCATTGCGCGAGCGGATCGCCGGCTCGAATTCGTCGCCCGTAGCCGTTTCATATGCGGCAAAATCTGGACCGAACGAGGAGGTGCGAAACCGCGCCATCGGTATGTGCTCTACGCGCATGCCCTTCCTAGTTCGAACGTCGGTCCGCAGTAGCGAAATTTCGCTGTAAAAATGCCATGACTTGGTTACTTTTTAATTTCCAAGCAAAACCGACTGTGACTCTCAGGACACACTTGTTGGATTGCTTGGAGCCGCCGCGAAATACAAGTTGAAATGCACTTGGCTATGCTGAATTCTCTATGTGGCCTTTTGGAGGCTGCCGAGACTCCGGCAAAGGACTTGTTCTGCTGTGGATCGCGCGCGCCAGGCCACCGTCACAACGCTCGCTGGGACGGCAATCGTGATCGCCGATATGGTCGGCGTCGGCGTCTTCACGAGTCTTGGTTTTCAGGTCAAAGACGTTACCTCGAATTTCGCGATTCTTCTGCTTTGGGCGATCGGCGGAATCGTGGCCCTTTGCGGCGCGTTCTGTTACGCGGAATTGTCCGCGATGTTTCCGCGATCGAGCGGCGAATATAACTTCTTAACGCGCGCCTATAGCCCCGGGACGGGATTTCTAGCGGGCTGGCTGTCGGCAACCGTAGGCTTTTCCGCGCCTGTGGCTTTGGCGGCGATGGCATTTGGCGACTACTTCAGATCGATCCTGCCAAGCGCGCCGCCGCTTGTCTCCGGTCTCATGGCGATCTGGCTGATCTCCGCCTTTCATCTCATTGGCATTCGCCAGGGGAGCGCGTTCCAGATCGCTTCGACGGTTCTGAAACTTGCATTGATCGTCGGCTTTATCCTCGCCGGCTTTGTCATTGGCGGCGGTCAGGACGTCAGCTTCATGCCGAAGCCTGGCGACTCGGCTTTAATCTTCAGCGCGCCATTTGCGATGAGCCTCGTTTTCGTAATGTACGCGTATTCGGGCTGGAACGCCGCGACCTACATCGTCAGCGAGATCAAAGACCCGCAGCGCAGCCTGCCGAAAGCGCTTTTCATGGGTACCGGTACCGTGCTCGTGCTTTATCTCGCGCTCAACGCAGTCTTCCTCTACACGACGCCGGTGGCGGAACTTTCGGGCCAGCTGAATGTGGCCGAGATCGTCGGCACGCACATTTTCAACCGGAGCGGCGGCCGTATCGTCGGCGGGCTGATCTGTATCGGTTTGATCTCGACGATCAGCGCGATGATGTGGATCGGCCCGAGAGTGACCATGACGATGGGTGAGGATTTGCCGATGCTGCGGCTCTTCGCGCGACGCTCGGCGAACGGCGTGCCGGCCCCCGCAATCTGCTTTCAGTTGCTCGTTGCAAGTCTGCTGCTGCTGACGGGCAGTTTCGAAGCGGTGCTCGACTTCATCCAGTTCAGTCTGACCTTCTGCTCGTTTCTGACCGTGCTCGGCATGGTGAAACTTCGCTTCACCCGTCCGGACTTTCCGCGCTCCTATCGCGCTTGGGGATATCCTGTGACCCCGATCATCTTTCTCGGTGCAACTTCGTTGATCATGTATTACCTGATCACAGTACGGCCGCTGCAATCCTTCGCGGGCTTTCTCATGATGCTTGCGGGCTTGTTGCTTTACGGATTAGGCAACCTGCAACAGGCGGCCGCGCGCAGAGCACCTGCTGAATGAGATTGCGCTTTCTTGTCATAGGTCTGCTGGCACTCTCTTTTCCTGCCTGGGCAGCGGACAGCGCCAGTCCGGACGACACGGCGAAGTTCCTCGCCGGCATGCCGGTTTCAACCGACTCGCCGCTCGCCCCGCTGACGCGCGAGCGCAGTTGGCAGGCCCATGCGGCCTATTTGAATTCGACGTTCCGCCGCGTTGAGGACCGCCAGCTTTCGCGGGTGCGACGCTGGTCGAAGGCGAACATCACCGTTCAGCGGCCGACGCTGTTTTATATGTTCAGCGGGCCGGATTTTCTCTACGCGAACAGCTTTTTTCCTGACGAGACCACCTATGTCTTGAGCGGTCTCGAACCGGTCGGTTCGGTGCCCGATCTAAACAGAGTCTCCGGCGCCACGATGCCGCGCGTCTTGCACACGCTCGATCGCTCGATGGTGACGCTTCTCAACATCAGCTTCTTCATCACCAAGCACATGAAAAGCGAGTTGCGTGCGAGTCCGGTCAGCGGCACGCTGCCGCTCCTCTATGTGTTTCTCGCCCGCTCAGGCAAAACCATAACTGAGGTAAGCCTCGTGCGGCTCACCGAAAACGGCGATGTGGTGGCCCCGGCAGGACCCGTGTCGCCAAGCACCGCACAAGGCGTGAAGATCACGTTCTCGTCTTCGCCCGGAGGACCGGCTCAGACGCTTTATTATTTCAGCACTAATCTCGCCAACAATGGGTTCAGGAAAAGTGGCTTCGAACAATTCTGCGACAAGCTTGGAGAAGGTGTCGCCCTGGTGAAAAGCGGGTCCTATCTTCTGCACAGGGGCGGTTTTTCCGACGTGCGGAACTTTCTCTTGAAGAAGCCGGTCGCGATCGCGCAGGACGATACCGGAATTCCGGTTCGTTTCTTTGGCCCGGACTGGCAGCTGCGGCCCTTCGGCCGTTATCTCCGGCCGCTTGGTATCTTCCCCAATGCCTATCAGCCGGGACTTGCGCAGATTTTTCGGCAGGGCGACGCGCTCGATTTCGGCGTCGGCTACCGATGGCGCCCGCACGAGTCGAATCTTCTGCTCGCGGTAAAGAAGGGCGCCGCAACGCAGCCGGTGAAACCCGAACCGGCGCGAACCGAGCCGCCGAAGCCGGAGCCGCCGACCGAGAGCGCAAAGCCCGCGGAATCCGCGATACAAGGCTCGAAGAGGTCCTAGGGACGGGCCGGTGCGGTTGCAAGACGATCGGCTTCGCTGATATCAGGAGCCCGGCCGCGGGTGTAGCTCAATGGTAGAGCAGCAGCCTTCCAAGCTGAATACGAGGGTTCGATTCCCTTCACCCGCTCCAATCAAATCAGACATTTAGACCACTCCAATCAAATCAGACATTTAGACCTTCTCCCAAACTTGCGTTTTTCCGAATTTGGCTGCCCATTCGGAAAACTCTTCAGCCTTTGTTCTTTCGACGACGCCCTTCGAGCCGCGCTGCATCAGCCTGCCTAACCTTTTCCAGATCCACCGGATTGTACGTCTTGAACAGCACGTTCGAGTGGTCGATGGTGTTGCCAAACTTCTCGGCCACATCCCGCGCATCCCCGCCGCCAGTGAACGTCTCGACCACACCAGAGCGGCGCATATCGCGGAGCTGGCGCTTGTCGCCCGGCATGACGATTGCCCGAACGGTTGCGAAATCGTTTCCTAGGCGGCTTTGGCCGTAAGGCACGCCGGTTCGCATTCGGAAGAGAAAGGACTCGTCCGTGTGCTCTGCCCCAAGTTCGGCCAAGTAGCGGCGGACAAGGTAATCGCCAAATGGCGAGAGCGTCCCGATTACGGCGATACCGGTCTTGCCGCGGCCTCCCTCGTGCGGTCGAAGAAAATACGGCTGGTCTTCCCGTCGAGCCGCTTGTGCTTGCCCCGGAGCGTCCGCGCGTCCTGAGGCGAAAAACCCGAATCCCAGGTTACGATGATTATGCACGCGAGACCTCGATAGCCGGCCCGCCAAGCGCCTTTCGCCAGCCGGACGGCCTCGCCATACCCGAAGCGCTGATGGCGAGCCCGCGGGGCTCTATTGACGACCTTTTTCGAGGGGTCGGTTAGCTGCGTATAGCGAAGCGCTTGCATCACACGCCAGAAGGCTCGGAAGGTCTTCAGCGCTTTGTGGGCGGCGTCGATCCCGCTGACCGTCTCGATGTCCGCGCGCCACTCGTCGATCATCTTCATCGTGATCGAATCCGGTGCGCAATCGCCGAAAAATGGTTCGATGCGCTTGTTCCACGCTTCCCACCAAATCTTGTATCGGGTGGAGGGCGCCAGCCGTGACCAGGCCTCGGTTTGAATCCATTCCTGCCACGCAGCGCCTACCGAGCCGGGTACCTTGTCGATTCCACCGGCAGGACAGATTGCCCAAGCCGGATCGAGAAAGGCTCGCTTCTGTTTGCGCAGGACCGATGAGACCGCCTGCAGGTGGAGAATGTCGCTCGGCCTCTCAACAAGCAGAGTATTCTTTCCAATAATCAAGCCCTGTGTAACCTCAAACCCCATTGCCCCGAAAATCGGGAAGTTAGTTTGCGGATCTGTTGTAAGCACATCGCCTCGCACCTTTATACCTTGAGATTGCTTTCGGTTCCACCCATCGACAACGACCACGTCTTCCACCGTTCGTCTCGCGGTGCATCTATGTCTGCATCGCGGGGGCGTGCACGCCGACATGGTGCCGAACGTCGCCGTGAGCCGCGTCAGCGATCGCGCTTTTCCGAAATCGGCCGGCGCGTTCGAATAGTCGGCGCGCCGCCTTCGCGTTCGGTCGCGCGCTCGCTCGCCTGACGCGCGGCTTGCTCGGCGCTCTGCTGCTGCATGATACGCAAGACGCGCTGCTGGGCGAGCTTGCGGCATGCCATGACGTTTCGCTGTTGGTCGGAAGTCACGCGGGCCTCGTTGATTGCGCCGTCCAGCCAAGCTTAGCCGTAGAGGCGGAATGCGGCTGAAACGCGGCTTGGCTTAAGCTTCGTTTGGACCCGCGAGAAGTTCCAGAAAAATCATCGTGATCGATCGGAATGAGCAGGTCCGCGCAATCGCGCTTTGCGCGTGCCGTCGGCCGCGTTATCTCCATAATCCCGAATCGTTTTTCACCGGAGGCTTCCATGCTCTTTTCTGCGAATCGGCGCGCAGTCGTTGCGGGACTCTCGTCGATGCTTATCGGCCTCTCGCTCGATCCGGCCTCTGCCGCCGCGAAGGCGAAGATGAAATACGACACCGACAATGACGGCACGCTCGATCTGAACGAAGTAAAAGCCGCCGCTGGCGCCACTTTCGACAAGCTCGATCGCGATCACGACGGCACGCTCGACAAAAAGGAGCTGGGCGGCCGCATCGGCAAGGACATGATGGCGGATGCCGATCCCGATAAGGACGGCACGATTTCCAAGGACGAATATCTCGGCCTTGCCGAAAAGCTGTTCAAGGAGGCCGATGCCGACGGCGAGGGCACGCTCGATGCCAAGGAGCTGCGCTCCAAAGCCGGTCGTCAGTTGCTGAAGCTTTTGAAATGAGAGCACTCGGCCGTTGAGCGCCCCGGCAGAGCAGGCGAACCCGGAGCCAACGCGCGCGGATCCGATCGGAATTCTGCAGGCGCTGATACGCTGCCCCTCGGTGACGCCGGAAGAGGGTGGGGCGCTGCACTATCTCGCAGGCCTGCTCGGCGAAGCCGGATTTGAAACGCATATCGTGCGCTTTAGCGAGCCCGGCACGGCGGACGTCGACAATCTGTTTGCGCGGATCGGCGAGGGCGAGCTGAATCTCGCCTTTGCCGGACATACGGATGTCGTGCCGCCTGGCGATCTCACCCGTTGGCGCTTCGATCCGTTCTTGGGCGAGATCGCCGATGGCATGATTTTCGGCCGCGGCGCCGCCGATATGAAGGGGGGCGTCGCCGCCTTTGCCGCGGCGGCGTTGGATTACGTGGCCCGTTCGGGGAAGCCGAACGGCGCGCTGTCGCTGCTCATCACCGGGGATGAAGAAGGTCCCGCCGTCAACGGCACGGTCAAACTCCTGCAATGGGCGAAAGCGCGCGGCGAGCGCTTCTCGCATTGCATCGTCGGCGAGCCGACCAATCCGAACGCGCTCGGCGACGTGATCAAGATCGGCCGCCGTGGCTCGCTCAATGGCGAGGTCGTCGTCAGCGGCCGGCAGGGCCATTCGGCCTATCCGCATCTCGCCGAGAATCCGCTGCCCATTATGGCGCGTATCGTCAGCGCGCTCTCCGATCTCGTGCTCGACAAAGGCAACGCGCATTTCGAACGCTCGCAGCTCGTCGTCACCTCGATCGATGTCGGCAACAGCGCGTTCAACGTCATTCCGGGCGAGGCGCGTGCACGCTTCAACGTGCGCTTCAACGATATCTGGACGCCGGAGACGCTGCACGCGCGGCTCGAGGCGGCAATCCGCGAAGCCGCCGGCAATGCGAAGGCGGAGCTCATCTGCCATCCCTGCAATTCGCTGGCCTTTATCACCGAGCCCGAGGCTTTCGTGCAGACGGTTTCGCGCGCCATCGAAGCGGAGACTGGCAAGAGTCCGGTTCTCTCGACGAGCGGCGGCACGTCGGACGCGCGTTTCATCCGCGACTATTGCCCCGTGGTCGAGTTCGGCCTCGTCGGACAGACGATGCACGCTTTCGACGAGCACGTCGCAGTCAAGGACGTGCAGGCGCTGACGCGCATTTATGAGCGGATTATCGAGGATTATTTCACCGCCTAAGGCCGGGAACGCCGTCTCAAGGCCGGTGAGCTCCTATTCGATATCCCTCTGAACGGGAACGTGATATGCTCCGTCCAACGGAGCAGCAAATATCATGGCCAAATCCCACAAAGCCTCGTTTCAATATGAAAGTTCGGGCATAGCGCATGTCGGCACGTTCGAAGTGCAGGGCTTCGGCCCTGACACCACCGTCGAGGTCAAGACAAAGTTCGGCAGCGGCAAGACCGAGCTTGGAAGACGTTCGCTGAATGAAGTCGCCTGCGCTTTGGCGCGGCGAATCGAGAAGGGCGCCCCGCGCTGATCATCGAATTTACGCGGGCCCGAATACGCCCGCGAAAGGCTGATCATGGTCGAAAAGACTGACGATCTTGATCTGCACCGCGGCATGGCCGCGCAAAAAGCCACTCTGTTGCGCCGCTCGGAAGGGGCGGTCCGCGCCGATCAGAGAGCTTTAAAGACGCGGCAGGAAGAGCTCGAGCACTTCATGCTGGCTGCGCCGGCAAAGACCTGGTCCGAGGCGGCTGAAAGAGCGGCGTATTTGCTGAAACTCTTCGCCGATAGTCCAACGGCGGAGGACCCGCGGCGCCAGAAACTCATCCACTCCGTATTGGCCGATTTCGACCGGCTTGCTAGCGCCGGGACCTAAAGAGCAGGTATCGACTGAGGCCGACCGAGCGAGATAAGTTGGCGTTTAGTCCGGTTTAGGAAACGCCACATGACCCGCAGCGAGGAGATCAAAGCCATTATTGCGAGGCTCTATGCCGCGCGGAAAAACGGCGACCTCGACGCGATCCTGCGCTTCTTCGATGACAATGCCACTTTCGCGATGAGCGGATCGAAGCAGGCGAGTGGCATCGCCATGGAAGCCAAGGGTGCGGATGAAATCCGCGCCGCACTGCAGAACCTGCTTAATGCCTATGACATGCACGAGCAGACGATCCTGTCTTTTCTCGTCGACGACGAGAAGGCGGCGGTGCATCACCGTTCAAAGATGAAGTTCAAGCCGACCGGCGAAGTGTTCGATACCGAGATGCTGGATCTATGGAAATTGCGGGGTGACAAGATCGTCTCGGTGATCGAGTTCGTCGACACCGCGCTCGCGCAGGCGCATTTGCTGCAGCTGAAGTGAAATGCATCAGTCGGAGAGGGTCCTGTTCATCACCACGACCTCGTGGCCGTTTTGTTCGAGCCGCTCCACCGGGCGCCAGCCGAGTTTTGCGTAAACTCCTTCCGCCGACCAGGTGAACAGCCAAAGCGTGTCGACGCCATTCTCGCGCGCAAAATTCTCGATGAAGCGCACGAGGGTGCTCGAATGACCGCGTCCACGCATGCTGCGATCGACGACGACGGCGGCGAGCCAAGGCGTCCATTGCGGCCGGCTCTCGAGGTCATGCTCGACGATCGAGGCCGTGCCGGCGGGAGTGTCGGCCTCGAGCAGCACAAAGGTGCGCGGCAGCCAGCCCGCGCGCCGCACCGGCGTGAACAGGTGCTGCGTCTCTTCAAGGCTTTTGCCGGAATAGGACCAGAATTCCTCGTGCGCCCATTTGGCGACGACCGGCAGCAGATCCGGACGGTCTCGCAAGGCAACGATCGTTTCGGTCATGCGGCTCGTCTCCTACCTTTTCCCGGGATAGCGCGTTCATCCAAACCGCGCAGCCTCGACTTGCGCCGCCGTTCTCCCTATGTTCGATGCTCGGGAGAGCCGGATGCAACTCTATTGGTGGCCGAAAACGCGCAGCCTCCGCGCGCTGTGGATGCTGGAGGAGGTGGGCTGCCCCTACGAGCGCGTGCCGGTCAATATCACGCAAGGCGGCCAGAAGGGCCCAGCTTTTCTCGCCGTCAATCCGATGAGCAAGCTGCCGGCGCTCGCAGACGGGGAGGCGAAGCTCGCCGAATCGGCGGCGATCTGCGCCTACCTCGCCGACAAATTTCCCGAGGCTGGCCTCGCGCCGCCGGTTGGCGATGCCAGGCGCGGAAGATACCTGCATTGGCTGTTCTTCGCACCGGCCTGCATCGAGCCCGCCTTCACGCAAAAATTCGCCAAGATCGAACTGCCCGAAAGCTCGGCGGAATGGGGCTCTTATGACCGGTTTTTTTCAGTTCTCGAACAGACACTTACGACCGGACCTGGGCTTCTCGGTGAAAGCTTTTCCGCCGCTGATGTGATGATCGGCAGCGACCTCTGGTTCGGCATCCACCTGTTCAAGCTTGTCGAGCCGAAGCCGGCGTTTCGCACCTATGTCGACCGCTGCCTCGCCCGGCCCGCGCTGCAGCGGGCGCTTGCCATCGATGCTGCCGGTGTCTGAGGCGCTTGCTCTTGCGCGGACGGAAGAGGCCCTCCGCGCCCCTTATTCCGGCTCACCCGTCCAAGGCCGGGAAGCGGATCGCCTCGTCCTCGGCGTGTCCGCCTCGGCGCTGGGCCGACCCTGGCGCGCCCGCCTCGACGCCGCCGGCGAAACCCGCGCGCTCACGATCGCCCAGGCGCATGGCCATCCCGATATTCTCGCTCGCGTCCTCGCCGGACGCGGCGTCACGCACGAGACGGTGGCGCAATATCTAGATCCGACGGTGCGCGCGCTCATGCCCGAGCCGTTCTCGTTGCAGGGGATGGAAGCGGCAGTGGCGCGCCTCGTCCGCGCTATTGAGGACCGCGAGACGATCGCGATTTTTGGCGATTATGACGTCGATGGCGCTTGCTCGGCGGCGCTGCTTGCCGGCTTTCTCGATGCAGCGGGCTGTTCCCGCCTCATCCACATTCCCGACCGCATCTTCGAGGGCTACGGCCCGAATGTCGCGGCGATCGAAACGCTGAAAGAGCAGGGCGCGGGCCTGCTCGTCTGCGTCGATTGCGGCACGATGAGCCACGGTCCGCTGGCGCAGGCGAGGGCGCTCGGCCTCGACTCGATTGTCGTCGACCACCACCAGGCGCCGGAAGTCCTGCCCGAGGCGATTGTCGTCAACCCGAACCGGCTCGACGATCTCTCCGGCCTCGGCCAGCTCTGCGCCGCGGGCGTGGTGATGATGGTGCTGGTCGCCTTGAACCGGGGCTTGCGCGAACGCGGCTTCTGGACCGCCTCTCGCCCGGCGCCGGATTTACTCGCCGCGCTCGATTTGGTGGCGCTGGCGACCGTCGCCGACGTCGCGCCGCTGACCGGTCTCAACCGCGCCTTCGTCATGAAAGGGCTCGGGGTCATGCGCGCGCGGGAGCGCCCGGGCATGACGGCGCTTATCGATTGCGCGCGGCTCAACGAGCCGCCGCGGCCGTATCATCTCGGCTACCTCTTGGGCCCGCGCATCAATGCCGGCGGCCGGATCGGCGACGCGTCCCTCGGCGCGAAGCTGCTCTTGTCGAGCGATCCCGACGAGGCGGCGCGCATCGCCGCCGAGCTCGACCGCCTCAACGAAGAGCGCCGTCTCGTGGAGAAAGGGACGCTCGAAGCCGCGGAAAAGCAGGTGCTGGAAACCCAGGCGATCGAAGGCGAGCGAGCGGTAATTGTCGCAGCCGGCGAGGGCTGGCATCCCGGCGTGGTCGGCCTTGTCGCCGCGCGGCTGCGCGAGCGCTTCGATCGCCCGGCTTTCGCCATCGCTTTTGCCGGCGAGACGGGTACCGGCTCCGGCCGCTCCATTCCTGGCGTCGATCTCGGCCGGGCCGTGCGGGAGGCCGTCGAGGCGGGCCTTCTCGAGAAAGGCGGCGGTCACGCGATGGCCGCCGGCGTCACTCTGCGGCGCGAGTGCCTGGACAAATTCCGCGGTTTTGTCGAAGAGCGCATCGGCGCCGCAATTGCCGCCGCGCGCGCCGACGCCTCGCTCAAAATCGATGCAGTGCTCACCGCTGCGGGCGCGACCCCCGAGATTGCCCACCTCATCGAGAACGCGGGGCCCTTCGGTTCCGGCAATCCTGAGCCGATCATTGTCATCCCCGGCCATCGGATCGAACAGGTCTCGGAGATCGGCGCCGGCCATCTGCGATTTTGCCTGATGGGAGACGACGGCGGCACTCTCGAAGCGCTGGCCTTCGGTGCCGTCGGACGGCGTTGCGGCGACGCGATCCTCGCCGCGCGCGGCGAACGCGCCCATGTTGCCGGCCATCTCACGCTCGACCGTTGGGGCGGCGGCGAGCGGGTCAGGCTTCGTGTCGTGGATCTCGCGCAGGCGGGGCTTCGCCGCGCCTGATGTTCTTGCCAGCGGAGTGTGGCGACACTAATGTCCGCGCCGTTCCGATTGCCTTCGGCATCGTCGCTCAGCGCCCATCGTCTAGCGGTCCAGGACGTCGCCCTTTCACGGCGAAAACAGGGGTTCGAGTCCCCTTGGGCGCGCCAGTAAAATCAATGATTTAGCTGGTTTCAACTGGATCTCTGTAGTTCCGTACGGAAATAATACGGAAACTATGTCGCTGGACAGTCCCGGTCCGTGCCGGACGCAGCAGCCCCATTTCAGGCGTTACCCAGCCTTCCTCTCACGAGCGGCAGGCTTCGCAGGCTCTTTGGCC
>DATAOB010000029.1:0-30268 GCA_036265935.1 Beijerinckiaceae bacterium | reverse complement strand
AATACGTGACAAAGCCCCGTTCCACGACCGCGGACGAGCCGGCAATCGAGGTCAGCGCGCCCGCCACAAGCCCGCCGGTGCAGGATTCAGCGGTAACGATTTTCAGCCCGCGCGCGGCGTAGATCCGGATGATCTCGCCGGCCCGCTGCTCGAGCTCGCGGCAGAACATGTGTTCAGCTTGCCTCGAAAGGCAGGCGAACGGTCGCGGTTGCAAGTGCCGCGATGCCCTCGCCGCGGCCAGTAAAGCCGAGACGCTCCGAGGTTGTCGCCTTCACGCCTACGCGAGAAGGCGCGATCTGCATGATCTTCGCGAGGTTCTCGCGGACCGCGTCGCGATGCGGCCCGATCTTCGGCAGCTCGCAGATCAGCGTCGCGTCAACATGCGCAATGAGCCCGCCGCGAGCCTTCACCCGCGCGACCGCATCGGCGAGAAACACCGACGAGGCCGCGCCCTTCCATTTCGGCTCGGAGGGCGGGAAATGCGCGCCGATATCGCCATCGGCAAGCGCGCCAAGGATTGCATCCGTGACGGCGTGAGCGAGCACGTCGGCATCGGAATGCCCTTCGAGCCCGTGGTCATGCGGAACCCGGACCCCGCCGAGCCAGACATGATCGCCCGGGCCGAAGGCGTGCACGTCAAAGCCTTGGCCGCAGCGCATATCGGCGAGGTTGCCGAGGAGGCGCGCTTCGGCGCGGGCAAAATCGTCGGCAGTGGTCAGCTTCACATTCTCCTCGTCACCCTCGACCACGTAGACCGCATGGCCGGCGCGCTCCACCACGGCGGCATCGTCGGTGAGGTCGTATTCGCCGGATTCCGCGGCCTGGCGATGTGCCGCGAGCAGCACATCGAAGCGGAAGGCCTGTGGCGTCTGCACGGTACGGAGCGAAGCGCGATCCGGCGAGCCATGAATCCGCCCGGAGGGCGCAACCTGTTTCACCGTGTCGGTCAGCGGCAATCCCGGTACAGCGGCGCCGTGGGAGCGAGCGCCGTCGATGACGCGCGTCACGAGCTCGCGGCTGAGAAAGGGCCGTGCAGCATCATGCACCAGCACGATCGCCTCGGGCGAGATGCCGGCTGCCGCCAAAGCTTCGAGGCCATTCCGCACGCTTTGCTGACGGGTGGGCCCGCCGATCGCCGGCACTGCCCAGCCGGCGCCTCCACAGGGCAGGGCGCCTAACGCTGCGGCGTAAGCTGCGTCATCATTCTCGTGGATCACGGCGCGTAAATGCGCGCCCGGCGCTGCGGCCGCGAGGCTTTCGAGAGTGCGGGTAAGCAGAGGTACGCCGAGCAATCGACGGTACTGTTTCGGTTGATCCCCGCCGACCCGCGTTCCTCGACCCGCCGCCACGACGAGAACGGCGATGTTGGCGGAGGCAGTCATCCACAGACCTCTCCACGGTTTCGCTTGCCGCGTCAATTTGGCCGCGGAAAGCCTTTGCTGCGGTGCGGAAATTGGCTAGTATGGAGGCATGATTGCTGCTGCCTCTTCTGTAGGCACATGGTCCCGCGGGCCGTTGGCCATCAACGATCTGCACCTCTCCGGGCGGGCTTTTCTCGCGCCGATGTCGGGCGTGAGTGACGTCGGGATGCGCCGCGTCGCCCAGCAATTCGGCGCCAGCCTCGTTATTTCGGAAATGGTCGCGTCGGACGATTTCGTCCGCGGGGACGAGGAAAGCCGCATCCGCGCCGAAGGCGAAGGAGTCTCCCCGCACGTCGTGCAGATCGCCGGGCGCGATCCGTATTGGATGGGAGAGGCGGCGCGGCTGGCGGAAGCCTCCAGCGCCGACGCAATCGATATCAACATGGGCTGTCCAGCGAAACGCGTGACCGGCGGTCTGGCCGGCTCGGCACTGATGCGTGACCTCGATCTCGCGATTGAGATCATCCGCGCAACGGTCACCGCGGTTTCCCTTCCCGTGACATTGAAGATGCGGCTCGGCTGGGACCGCGCTTGCCTCAATGCCCCGGAGCTGGCGCGGCGCGCGGGTGAAGAAGGCATTGCTCTCCTCACCGTGCATGGCCGCACCCGCGATCAGTTCTATAAGGGCGAAGCGGATTGGCGCGGCATCCGCGCTGTGAAAGACGCGGTCTCCATTCCCGTCGTTGCGAATGGCGACTGCACGACGGCCGCGGACGCGGCTTCCATGCTCGCCGCATCCGGTGCCGACGCGGTGATGATCGGACGCGGCGCCGTAGGCCGGCCATGGTTTGTCGGCCAGATCGCGCAATTTCTGGCGACCGGAAAGCTCGGGCTGTTGCCGAGCCTGGCTGAGCGATGTGGGGCAGCTCTCCGCCATTACCGCACCCTGCTTTCGCTGTTTGGCCGCGAGCAGGGGCTGCGCCACGCCCGCAAGCACATCGCGGCTTATGCGGAATGGGCTGCGCGCTATGGCGCCCCTGAAGCAGCCGCCCTGCGCCTCCCCCTCGTCACCAGCGAAAGCCCGAGCGACGTCGAGCGATTGCTCTCGCGCATCTTCGACTACGAGCCTGTCCTTGAGGCCGCCTGATGCTTCTACGCCGCAAGCTGATGCCGGTATCCGACATGCCGCCTCCCGAACCCGAGAGCAGTCTCGCTGCCAATGCCTCGCAGCTGCTGAGCGCTTTGCCGACGCCGCTGATCACGATCGCGCCGGACGGCACGATCAGTGACGTCAACGCCGCGGCGGAAGCCTTTTTCGAGATGGGCCGCTCGCATCTACGGCGGCTGAAGCTCACCGAAATCCTGCCCTTCGGCTCGCCGGTCCTGGCGCTGATCGATCAGGTCCGCGCCCGCGGCGCGGCAATCAACGAATACCAGGTCGATCTCGGCATGCAGAAGGTGCCGGGCGAGCGGCGCGTCGACATCCATGTGGCGCCGATGCCCGAGGAGCGCGACGGCGTCGTCTTGATGCTGCAAGAACGGACGATTGCCCATAAAATGGACAGGCAGCTGACCCACCAGGGGGCAGCCCGCTCGGTTTCTGCGCTCGGCGCCATGCTCGCGCATGAGATCAAGAACCCGCTGTCCGGCATTCGCGGCGCGGCGCAGCTGCTCGAGAGCTCGATCAGCGATTCCGATCGCGAGCTGACCCGGCTCATCTGCGACGAGGCCGACCGTATCGTGAAGCTGGTCGACCGCATGGAAGCTTTCACCGACGAGCGGCCGGTCGAGCGCGAGAGCGTCAACATGCATGCCGTGCTCGACCATGTGAAGCGGATCGCCCAGGCGGGCTTTGCCCGACACATCCGGTTCCAGGAAAATTACGATCCGTCGCTGCCGCGGGTCTTCGCCAATCGCGATCAGCTGATCCAGGTCTTTCTCAATCTCGTGAAAAACGCCGCCGAAGCCATCGGCGAAGAGGCAATCGACGGCGAAATCGAGCTCTCCAGCGCATTTCGCCCGGGAGTTCGGCTCAAAACCGCAAGCTCACCGCATCCGGTGAGCCTGCCGCTCGAATTCTGCGTCCGCGACAATGGGACCGGCGTGCCGCGGCAGATTCTCCAGCTCCTGTTCGACCCGTTCGTCACAACCAAGGCGTCCGGAACTGGCCTCGGACTTGCACTCGTGGCGAAGATCATCGGTGACCACGGCGGCATAGTTGAATGCGAATCAAATCCGAGGCGGACAACTTTCCGGGTGCTCATGCCGGTCTACAGGTCGCGCGACGGACGCGCAGTCGAAGACTCGGACCTATGAACGCGACTGAGCCCGGCGCCGGAGGCACCCAACAATGACAGGTGGAAACATCCTCATCGCCGATGATGATGCGGCGATCCGCACTGTCCTCAATCAAGCGCTTTCACGCGCAGGCTACGAGGTGCGCACGACCGGCACCGCCGCCGGCCTTTGGCGCTGGGTACAATCGGGCGACGGCGATCTCGTCATCACCGACGTCGTGATGCCGGACGAAAATGCCTTCGAGCTTCTGCCGAAGATCAAGAAACTTCGGCCCGAACTGCCGATCATCGTGATGAGCGCGCAGAACACGTTCATGACCGCGATCAAGGCGTCGGAGCGCGGCGCTTACGATTACCTGCCCAAACCCTTCGACCTGAAGGAACTCGTCGCGATCGTCGGGCGCGCGATGAATGAGCCGAAGGGCAAGCGTCCCGAGCCTCACGAAGAGATCGAAGGCATGCCTCTCGTCGGCCGCTCGCCTGCGATGCAAGAAATCTATCGCGCGCTCGCCCGCTTGATGCAGACCGATCTCACCGTGATGATCACCGGGGAATCCGGTACCGGCAAGGAACTCGTCGCACGCGCCTTGCACGATTACGGCAAGCGCAAGAAAGGGCCGTTCGTCGCGATCAACATGGCGGCGATTCCGCGCGACCTCATCGAAAGCGAATTGTTCGGACACGAGAAGGGTGCATTCACCGGCGCCAATCAGCGCTCGGCCGGGCGTTTCGAGCAGGCCGAGGGCGGCACGCTGTTCCTCGATGAAATTGGCGACATGCCGATGGACGCGCAGACGCGGCTTCTCCGCGTGCTGCAGCAGGGCGAATATACGACCGTCGGCGGACGTACGCCGATCAAGACGAATGTGCGGATCATCGCCGCGTCGAACAAAGATCTGCGTCTCTTGATTCAACACGGGCTGTTCCGCGAGGATCTGTTTTTCCGGCTGAACGTGGTGCCGCTACGGCTGCCGCCGTTGCGCGAGCGCACCGAAGACGTTCCCGATCTCACTCGGCACTTCTTTTCGCTTGCCGCGGCGGAGGGCCTGCCGATGAAGCACATCGAAAACGCGGCCCTCGATCGCATGAAGCGCTATCGCTGGCCGGGAAACATTCGCGAGCTTGAAAATCTCGTGCGTCGGCTTGCCGCGCTTTATCCGCAGGAGCTCATTTCCGAGCAGCTCGTCGAAACTGAGCTGGAGCAGAATATCGCCCGACCGAGTTCGCCGGTCGAACCTGCTGGGTCGGGAGCGCCGCGCGCACAATCGGCGCCCGATCCGGACGAGACTCTCTCCATGGCGGTCGAGCGGCACCTCAACGAGCTTTTCAAATCGCATGAGGGTCTGCCGCCGCCCGGTCTTTATCACCGGGTTCTGCGCGAGATCGAATATCCCCTGATTTCAGCGGCGCTTGGCGCCACCCGCGGCAATCAGATCAAAGCCGCCGAGCTGCTGGGCCTCAATCGCAACACCTTGCGCAAGAAGGTCCGCGACTTGGATATACGACTGCTGCGCTCGCCACGCTGAGCAGCCGCCAACCGCCCCTAAAAATGTCGTAATTCGGCAACAGCGTTGCAGGATTGCAACGGCCGTTTGGCCGTTAGCGCCGGACGGGCCCTAGGGAATTGGCAGTAGCGACCGACATCACCAAGCAGGCGATGCTGCCAAAAACCGGTCGCGGACGCCGCATCGCGGCGAAGCTCGGGCCCGTGATCGTGCTCTGCGCGATCCTCAGTGCGCTGGCGAGCTTTTTCATCCTTGCCGGGCTGACCCCGATTGCGCCGACCAACGACGTGGTCCTGTCGCTGTTTGCGGCGGACATCGTGGTCGTTCTCGCCCTCGTTGGTCTTGTGCTCACGGAAGCCTGGGCGCTGATCCGCGCTTGGCGCAAGCAGGCGGCGGCGTCGCGCCTGCATATCCGCATCGTCAGCCTGTTCTCGATCATCGCCGCGGCACCGGCGCTGCTGATGGCCATCGTCGGCTCGATCACGCTCGATCGCACGCTGAACCCGGCTTTCATGCAGGACGTGCGAGGCTTCGTCTACACGACGGCGGAAGCCGCAAAACTCTTCCGCGAAACGCAATGTCATTCGCTCTTACAGGAAGCGCAACTCACCGCCGCCGATCTCGATCGCGGCCGCACGATGTACATTGCCGACCACGCATTTTTTCATGAATATTTCTCATCGCGGGCGAAGTTCTTGGGTTTCAGCGCGGCGGCGATGATCCGCGATGATGGGGAGATTCTCGAAAAGGTCGATCTCGGCAACGGCATCGGATCGAACATCGTCAAACCCGAACCGACCGACTACGAGGACGCCAAAAAAGGCGAGCCGCTCTGCCTGGTGCTCGACGGCGGCCGCGTCTTCGTCGCGGTGCGCGCGCTGCAGGCTTTCGATCGCGCCTTTCTTTACGTCGCCCGGCCGCTCGATCCGTTCGCGATGGAGTTTCCCCGCGCCGCCGCCAATCTGATCCGGCTCTACGATCTCTTCGACGCCCACCGCAACAACATCAAGATCGCCTTTGCGGTCATGTTCGGTCTCCTGGCGACAATCATGCTGTTATCCGCGGTGTGGCTCGGATTGTCCTTCGCCAACCGGCTGGTCGCGCCGATCCGGCGACTGATCGCTGCGACCGACGAGGTTTCGTCCGGTAATCTCGACATACGCGTGCCGGTACACAAGTCGGAAGGCGACCTCGCCCATCTCGGCGACACCTTCAACCACATGACCTCCGAGCTGAAGCTGCAGCAAAACCGTCTGCTTGCAGCAAACCAGCTGATCGACGAACGGCGGCAGTTCACCGAGGCGGTTCTCTCCGGCGTGCCCGCTGCCGTCATCGGCGTCGGCCCGCAGGGGACGATCAGCTCGCTTAATCCGTCGGCGGAAAGGCTGATGAGCAATCTTTCCACCGACGGGGCGATCGGCATGGCGGTCGCTGACGTGATGCCGGAATTGTCCGCAATTCTCGCGGAAGCTGCGGCGGTGCATCCAAAGAACGTGCAGAGCCAGCTCACTCTGATGCGCGGCGGACGCGAGCGCACTTTCAATGTGCGCGTCACCACCGGACACGTCGATAAGACTGGACGCTCTTACGTCGTGACCCTCGATGACATTACGGACCTTGTCATGGCGCAGCGCACCTCGGCCTGGGCCGACGTCGCGCGGCGTATCGCGCATGAGATCAAGAACCCGCTGACCCCGATCCAGCTCTCCGCCGAGCGGCTGAAGCGCAAATACGGCAAGGTGATCACGCAGGACCGCGACGTCTTCGATCAGTGCACCGATACGATCGTCCGGCAGGTCGACGACATCAAGCGCATGGTCGATGAGTTCTCCTCGTTCGCGCGCATGCCGAAAGCGATGCTCGAGAAGGACGATCTCAGCCAATGCATCCGCCAGGTGCTGTTTCTGATGCGCGTCGGCAATCCGCAGATCGATTTCGAGGAGGACCTGCCGGACGAGCCGGTGATCGCCCGCTTCGATCGCCGGCTTCTGTCGCAGGCGATCACCAATATCGTGAAGAACGCCACGGAAGGAATTGCAGCCGGAAAACAGGAAGGAGTGACGGATAAGGGACGTATTCTGGTCGCTCTCAGAATCACGCCGGAAAACATGGCCGAAATCGATGTGATCGACAACGGCAAGGGCTTACCCCAGGAAAACCGGCAGCGGCTTCTCGAGCCTTATATGACAACACGCGCCGAAGGAACTGGCCTTGGCCTGCCTATCGTCGCGAAGATTTTGGAAGATCACGGCGGCGGTCTCGAATTGCTCGATGCACCTTCGGGACGCGGCGCCTGCATTCGCCTTTTCATCCCCATCGGCCGCGAGCCAGCAAACGCTGAAGCACCCGCGGTCGAAACAGAAAAAGCGTGAAGGTCACATGGCAACAGACATTCTGATCGTCGACGATGAGGCCGACATTCGCGAACTCGTTTCCGGCATTTTGTCGGACGAGGGTCACGGCGCTCGCACCGCGAAAGATTCCGACGAAGCGCTTGCCGCGATTCAGGCGCGGCGGCCGCAGCTCGTATTCCTCGACATCTGGCTGCAAGGCTCGAAGCTCGATGGATTGCAGCTCCTCGAAATCATCAAAGGCGAACATCCGACTCTGCCCGTCGTGATGATTTCCGGCCACGGCAATATCGAGACGGCGGTTACGGCGACGAAACTCGGCGCCTACGATTTTATTGAAAAACCTTTCAAGGCGGACCGCCTCGTGCTTGTCGCCGATCGGGCAATCGAAGCTTCGCGCTTGAAGCGTGAAGTCAGCGAGCTGCGGGCGCGCGCCGGCGCGACAAACCGCATCGTCGGCAAATCGACGGCGATGAACCAGCTGCGCCAGTTGATCGAGCGCATCGCGCCGGCGAATTCGCGCATCATGATCACCGGCACGCCGGGCTCGGGCAAGGAGCTCGTCGCGCGCACGATTCACGAGGCGTCGAACCGCGCCGGCGGTCCTTTTTACGTGATCAACGCCGCGACGATCGCGCCCGAGACGATGGAAGTGGAACTGTTCGGCACCGAGCCTCTGAATGGGCATGCACGCAGGGTCGGCGCGCTCGAAGAGGCGCATGGCGGCACGCTCTATATCGACGAGATCGCCGATATGCCGAAGGAAACGCAGGCGAAGATCCTCCGCGTGCTCGTCGATCAGAATTTCACTCGTGTCGGCGGATCGACCCGCGTGCATGTCGATGTGCGGGTGATTTCCTCGAGCGCGCGCGATCTGCCGACCGCGATCGCCGAAGGCGCCTTTCGCGAGGATTTGTTCCACCGGCTTTCCGTCGTCCCTGTCCGCGTGCCGACTCTCGCCGAGCGGCGAGACGATATCCCTGAACTGATCACTTTCTTCATGAATCAGGTGTCGACAGCGACCGGCATGCCCAAGCGGCGCATCGCCGAGGACGCAATGGCCGTCCTGCAATCGCACGATTGGCCGGGCAACATCCGGCAGCTGCGCAACAACGTCGAGCGCTTGATGATCCTTACCGCCGGCGATCCCGAGGCGGAAATCACCGCCGACATGCTGCCGGCGGAAGTCGGTGCGCTGGTGCCGTCGACGCCGAATGGGGCAGGGGGCGAGCGGCTAATGAGCCTGCCGTTGCGCGAAGCGCGCGAAGTGTTCGAGCGCGAATATCTCGTCGCGCAGATCAGCCGCTTCGGTGGCAACATTTCGCGCACGGCCGAATTCATCGGTATGGAGCGTTCGGCGCTGCACCGCAAGCTGAAGTCGCTGTCGATCGACTGACACGGTAATGAACGAGGCTCCCGTCGAGGCGGCGCCGGCGCCGAGCCGGGCTGCCGTCACGCATGCGGCTTTGTTCTTTGCTTTCTTGAAAATGGGGCTCCTCGGCTTCGGCGGCGTCGCGCCGTGGGTGAGGCAAGTCATCGTCGAAGAGCGGCGCTGGATGAACGATCGCGAATTCGCCTCGTTGCTCGGGCTGTCGCAGGTCTTGCCGGGCGCCAACACGATCAACACCGCCGTTCTTCTTGGCGACCGCTTCCGCGGCATTTCCGGCGCTGCGGCCGCGGTGCTCGGTCTGATGGCGGCGCCGCTTGCGATTGCCGTCGCCATTGTCGAGCTCTATGGGGCCGTCAGTCAGAACCCCTATGTCGTCGCCGCGATCGCCGGCGCCGGGGCAGGGGCGGCCGGCCTTGTCATCGGGACAGGCTTGAAGATCGCGCGCAATTTAAGACTGACGCCGCGCATCGTCATCGTCACGTTCGTCGTCTTCCTGGCGGTCGGCATCTTCCGCCTGCCGTTGGTCTGGGTCCTTGCGGGCATAATTCCGCTCACGATCGTGGCGGCGTGGTTCGATCCGAATTCATGATCGCACGATAGATGCTCGTTCAAATCGGGATCCTCGTCACGCTGCTTTCGCTGCTGGCTTTCGGCGGCGCCAATGCCATTGTGCCGGAGCTGCATCGGCAGGTGGTCGACGTCATGGGGAGGATGACGGATAGCGAGTTCACCAACCTGTTCGCGCTGGCGCAAACGGCGCCCGGCCCGAACGTGATGATCCTGAGCCTCGTTGGCTGGCGGCTCGCGGGCGCCGCGGGGCTTGCGGTTGCCACCGCCGCAACGGTGGTGCCGACGTCGGTGCTGGCGTTGGCCGCCGGACGATTCCTTGCGCACGCCGGCGACAGCCGCGCGCTCAAGGCCGTCAGAGCCGGGTTGGTGCCGCTCGCAATCGGCCTTATCCTGGCGAGCGGTTACGTGCTCGCCCGCGCGGCCGACCGGGACGCGCTGACCGCAGCAATCACGTTCGTGACGGCGACCGCCCTCCTTTTCACCCGGATCAATCCGATCTGGTTAATGGCGGGCGCGGCGGGAGTAGGGGTGGCGGTACGGGTCCTCTCCCCTTGACGTTGAAGGAGGAAACACAAGCTTTGTAGGAGGCCTAACCGTCCGAATGGTAAGGTCGGGGCAGGCGAGGGCGAACCGTCGCGAGGGGGTAAAGCTTCTCTGTCACAATGGTTTGGAGTCGGAATTGCATTCCGCTCCTTTGGAGCGGTCAAGAAAAGAACGGGAAAAAGTCATGGCGGCAGAACGCGGACAGAACCTGCAAGACACGTTTCTGAACTATGTGCGCAAAAACAAGGTTCCTCTTACGATCTTTCTCGTCAATGGCGTGAAATTGCAGGGGGTCGTCACCTGGTTCGACAATTTCTGTGTGCTCCTGCGGCGCGACGGGCATTCGCAACTCGTCTATAAGCATGCGATATCAACGATCATGCCGGGCCATCCGATTCAGATGTTCGAGCCGACCGAAGAGACCGGCGCGGAAGGGAAGTGATTTGGCAAATCGCAGGTTTCCGAGGTCTGTTTGAAGAACGCGAAACAGACCAGGCGCGCTGAGACCAAGACGAGAAGAGGAGGCCCGACGCGCGCGGCCGTGATCGGGCCGTATCTGTCGGCGGGCGGCCGAGGCGAGGCCCTATCGCGCAGCCCCGAGGCGCGCCTCGATGAGGCGGTCGGCTTGGCGAAGGCGATCGATCTCGACGTGCCCCGCACGTTCCAGGTCAATCTCTCGACGATCACCCCGGCGACCTACCTCGGCAAGGGCAAGGTCGAGGAGGTCGCGCGGGAGATCGAAGACGAAGAGATCGGCCTCGTGATCATGGATTGCGCGCTGTCGCCGGTGCAGCAGCGCAATCTGGAACGCGCCTTCAAGACGAAGGTGATCGACCGCACCGGCCTGATCCTTGAGATTTTCGGACAGCGCGCGCGCACGCGCGAAGGCGCGCTGCAGGTCGAGCTCGCCCATCTCGCCTACCAAAAATCGCGGCTCGTGCGCTCGTGGACACATTTGGAGCGCCAGCGCGGCGGCTTCGGCTTTCTCGGCGGTCCGGGCGAGAAGCAGATCGAAACCGACCGGCGGCTCATTCAGGAGCGCATGACCCGCATCGAGCGCGAGCTCGACCAGGTGAAGCGAACGCGCGGGCTGCATCGCAAATCGCGCCGCGACGTGCCGTTCCCGACGGTGGCGCTCGTCGGCTACACCAATGCGGGAAAGTCGACGCTGTTCAATGCGCTGACCAAAGCGGAGGTACGCGCCGAGAATTTGCTGTTCGCAACGCTCGACCCGACATTGCGAGCTCTCGAATTACGGCATGGTGGGCGCGCGATTCTGTCCGACACGGTCGGCTTCATCGCCGACCTGCCGACGACGCTCGTCTCGGCCTTTCGCGCGACGTTGGAAGAGGTGACCTCCGCCGATCTCATCCTGCATGTGCGCGACATTTCGCACGTCGAGTCAGACGTGCAGGGTGAGGATGTCGCGAAGGTTTTGACCGAGCTCGGGATCGATCCGAACGATTCCGCGCGCCTGATGGAAGTCTGGAACAAGGTCGATCTCGTCGATCGCGAACGGCGCATTGCGGTGATGAATGCCGCGCATCGCGTGCCGGCTGACCGGCGCCCCGTCGTGATTTCCGCCGTCACAGGCGAGGGGCTTCCGGAGCTTCTCGAGCCGATCGAGGCGCGGCTCGCGACCGAGCGCACGCAGATCGCGCTCACTGTCGACCCCGGCGACGGGAAGGGGCTCGCCTGGCTCTATAAGAATGCCGAGGTGCTGGGGCGGCGCGATCAAACCGACGGCAGCGTATTCGCCGAAGTTCAAGTTGCGCCGGAACGCGCCGAACAGCTCTATCGGCGCTTCCCAAATGCGCGCGCGCCACAGAGTTACCGAGCACGGCGGCGGGTTTAGGACGCGACACCTTCCCGGCGCTCGGCCGCCTTCGCCTCGTTCCAGAGCGCATCCATCTCTTCAAGCGAGCTTTCCGCAGGCGTGCGGCCGTTCTCCGCGAGTTTTTGCTCGATGAAGCGGAAGCGGCGTTCGAATTTCGCATTGGTTTGACGCAAAGCTGCTTCCGGATCCGAGCCTACATGGCGGGCAAGATTGACGATGGCGAAGAGGAGGTCGCCGATCTCGGACGCGACCTCGCTCTGATCGTTTGTCTCCAGCGCGTGCTCGATTTCGTTGGCTTCTTCGCGGATTTTGGCAAGCACCGCGCGCGGATCATTCCAATCAAAGCCGACGGTCGATGCCCTCGCCTGCAGCTTAAGCGCACGGGTCAGGGCAGGGAGTGCAACCGGCAGGGTGCCGAGCACGCCTTGCGGAGACGGCGCGCCCGCTCCCCGCTTCTCCTCAGCCTTGATCCGCGCCCACAGGCCTTCAACCTCGCCCAGTGAAGGCCGGCCGACATCGCCGAAAACATGCGGATGCCGGCGCAGGAGTTTCGCCGTGATCGCCTCGACCACCGCGCCAAAATCAAAGGCGCTACGCTCCTCCGCCAGCCGGGCGTGAAACACGACCTGCAGAAGCAGGTCGCCGAGTTCGTCCTTCAAATGAATGAGATCGCCGCGCTCGATTGCGTCGGCGACTTCATAGGCCTCCTCGATCGTGTAGGGTGCGATCGACGCAAAGTCCTGCTGCAGGTCCCAGGGGCAGCCGGTCTTCGGCGTGCGCAGCGCCGCCATGATCTCAAGCAGGCAGGAAATGTCGCGCGACGGCGCAAGCGTCGCGCGCGGTTCGGACTGCGTCATCAAAGCTATCAGGGCAGGTGAGAGGAGCCGCACAAGCTCCTCTCAAATCGGTAAAATTCGACCTATTCGGCCGTGATCGACAATGCTTCGCGGCCTTTCGGCGTATCGACGACGCGCATTGTCACCGGTTGACCCTCCATGAGGCGGGTGACGCCCGATGAGCTCAGGACGGAGATGTGGACGAACACGTCCTTGCCGCCGTCATTCGACTGGACGAAGCCGAAGCCCTTGTTCTCGTCGAACCATTTCACCTTGCCGGAGACGGAGACGGCGGTGGATGGGTCCGGCGCGACACGGCGTGGCGGCCGCGGGCTGTCAAAGGAACGCTGCGGAGCGCGCTCCGCGGCCCCGGACGTGTCGACCTCGAGCACCCGGTTGACCTGTTGGCCCTTCAGGCTGTTCGAGACCTGGACTTTCAACTTGGCTCCGGGAGGCACCGTTTCGTAGCCGGCCGATTGCAGCGCGCCGATATGCAGAAAGGCGTCACCCGTGCCATTCGCGAGCTCGACGAAGCCGAAGCCCTTGTCCGGCTTGAACCACTTCACAATTGCATCGACGGGCGGAGTTGACGGAGCGGACCCCATATCGGGGAAGCCACCCGGACCGCCGCCGGGCGGCCCGAATGGCGAACGCTGTGGACGGTGGGTACGGGGTCCGTCGTAAGAGGGACTGTCATCGTCGAAGCCGCGCTTACGAGGTCCCCGAAAATCTCGGCCTTTGCTCATGAGGTATGCTCGTTTCTCCGCCCACTCGGCAGCCTGCCGGTCGGCACGCAAAATAGCGCCCGCCGGCCGACCAC
Organism: Beijerinckiaceae bacterium; assembly: GCA_036265935.1. Lineage (GTDB taxonomy): Bacteria > Pseudomonadota > Alphaproteobacteria > Rhizobiales > Beijerinckiaceae > JAFASC01. The sequence continues at coordinate 16,758 of DATAOB010000029.1, read as the reverse complement.
GCCGGGGCGCCCAAGTTTCCGTTGAAGGCAATTCACAACGAATTGCCTGCCGCTGCTCATGGTGAAGGTCGTAATGCCAATTGCCCGCGTCCGACATTTGTAGCAGGCGCGGGGCAACCCGGCTACTGGATTCCGGTGACGCTCGAAGGTTTTTCGCTGCCAGTGTGGCAGGAAATCCAGTACCTGCCGCAGGTTGGGCCTGTCGATGCATCCGGCATTTCACTCATATTGAAAGGGGAAGCCTACGGCGGACTGCCGAGATTCGCATAAGCGCTATTATGGAACGAAAATCACCGCCCAAGATAAAGCGCGGATCGCAAGTCTTCCACGATGTGCCCCCCGACGATTCGCATCCCGTCGTAAGCGGGCACCACCCCGGCGGGGATTTCTTTTGCCAGCCGCTCGTAATCCAGGTCGCTGTGCATGTTGGTGATGATCGCCCGCTTCGGCCTCAGACGCGCGATCCAGCCAAGCGTCTCGGGCAGTGACCAGTGCGAGGGGTGCGGCGTGTAGCGCAGCGCATCGACGATCCATAGATCGAGATGTTCCAGGAACGGCAGACTCTCGTCCGGAATGCCGTTGAGGTCGGGCGTGTATGCGAAGTTGCCGAAGCGCAGCCCGAGCGCGTCTATCTCGCCGTGGCCGAGCCGGAACGGCAGCGCCTCGATCGGTCCGCCGGGTCCCTCTACCCGGACCGGCATGCCCGGCGCGATCCGCGTCTCATTCAGCAGCGGCGGATATGAGCTGCCCGGCGGCGTCTCGAAAATGTAGCCGAACTTGCTCCGCACATCCCGCGAGCTCGCCTCGTCCATGTACATTGCGATGCGCCGGCGCATGCTGATGACGAGCGGGCGCACGTCGTCGATCCCATGCGTATGGTCGGCGTGCGGGTGCGTCATGATGATGCCGTCGAGGCGCCGCACGCCGGTCCGCAGCAGCTGCTCGCGCAAATCCGGCGAGGTATCCACCAGGACCTGCGTCTTCACCTCGCCGACGCCGCGCTCGACCAGGATCGAGCAGCGCAGGCGCCGATTACGCGGGTTTTCGGGGTCGCAGGCGCCCCATCCCGAGAGCCCGACCCGCGGCACGCCGCCGGACGAGCCGCAGCCCAGAATCGTGATCGTCAGATCGTTCATGCCGCGAGTTTTAGAGGCGGCAGTTTCGAGAACAGGCGCTGGACGTTATGGGTCGTCGCACGTGCGAAATCCGCTTCGCTGACCCCCTTGAGCTCGGCGAGCACCCGCGCCGTGTCCGCGACAAAAGCCGGCTCGTTGCGCTTGCCGCGGTTCGGGACGGGCGCAAGAAACGGCGCGTCTGTCTCGACCAGCATGCGCTCGAGCGGCACATCGCGGGCGATGTCACGCAATTCCCCAGAGTTCTTGAAGGTGACGACGCCCGAGAAGGATACATAGAGCCCGAGGACCAGGCCGGTTTCGGCGAGCGCCCGGCCTGCCGTGAAGCAATGCAGGACGGCGGTGAAGGGCCCGTTCCCCATTTCCTCTTGCAGGATCGCGGCGGTGTCCTCGTCGGCATCGCGCGTATGGACGACGAGCGGCAATCCGCTCTCTCGCGCCGCGGCAATGTGGGTGCGAAAGACGCGTGCGGCGACGTCACGCGGGGCGCGATCATAGTGATAATCCAGCCCCGCTTCGCCGATGCCGACGCATTTCGGATGCTGCGCGAAGCTCACGAGCTCTGCGACACTGGCTTCGGGCTCTTCGTGTGCTTGATGCGGATGCGTACCGACCGTGCAGAAAATATCGGGATCGCGCTCGGCGATCGCAACGACATCGGCGAACTTCTGCACGCGCGTCGAGATCGTGATCATGCGGCCAACGCCGCGCGCCTTGGCACGCGCGATCACCGCGTCGCGATCGGCGGCGAAATCAGGAAAGTCGAGATGGCAATGCGAGTCGATGAGCATGCGGCCGAACATAGGGACGCGAGCGGGATGTGACCACCCGGTCAGACGCTAACCTTGGCCACGCGCCGGTTCTTCCGGCTCGACATAGCGCGGAAAAATCGGGGTAGGCGCGGGTAGCTCCGCATTCGACGCGAGGGGACGCTCGCGTGTCGCCCTATCAAAGCTGCGCGCGTCTTTCGGCACCGCGAGCAAATCCAGCAACTGCGCCATCTTCGCCGGCATGAACGGCTGCACGAAGATCGCCACAACGCGCAGCACCTCCGCGGTGACATAGAGGATCGTCGCCATGCGCTCGGGATCGCTCTTGCGCTTTGCCCACGGCTCCTCCGCGGCAAAATAGCGGTTCGCTCCCGCCACGACCTGCCAAATTTCGGCGAGCACCTGGTGTAGCGCGTAGTCGCGCATTGCCCCACGCGCCTTATCGCCGATCGCGTAAGCCTCGGCCAGAATCGCCTTGTCCACCGCCGTGAATTCGCCCGGTGTCGGCACCCTGCCCTCGCAATTGCGCGCGATCATCGATAGCGAACGCTGCGCCAGATTGCCGAGATCGTTGGCGAGATCCGCATTGACCCGCTGCACGATCGCCTCGTGCGAGTAATTGCCGTCCTGGCCGAACGGCACTTCGCGCAGGAAGAAATACCGCAGCTGATCGGTGCTGTAATGCGCGGCAAGCGTGAACGGGTCGATCACGTTGCCGACCGATTTCGACATTTTCTCTCCACGATTGAAGAGAAAACCGTGGACGACGACCTGCTTCGGCACAGCAATCCCGGCCGACATCAGAAAGGCCGGCCAATAGATCGCGTGAAACCGCGTGATGTCCTTGCCGATCACATGTGCATCCGCCGGCCAAAATTTTGCGCGTGGCGCATTCGGGTCGGGATAGCCCGTCGCGGTAATGTAGTTCGTGAGCGCATCGACCCACACATACATGACGTGGTTTGGGTCATTCGGCACCGGCACGCCCCACGCAAATGTGGTGCGCGAAATTGAGAGATCGGACAGGCCGCGCTTGATGAAGGCGACGAGCTCGTTCTTATATTTTTCCGGCGTGACGAAATCCGGATGCTCTTCATAGTGACGCAGCAGACGATCGGCATAAGCGGAGAGGCGGAAGAAATAGCTCTCCTCCTCGACCCACTCGACCGGCGAGCCTGTCGGCGCAAGCCTGCCGCCGTCGGCAGCTACCGTCAGCTCGCCTTCGTCGTAATAGGCTTCGTCGCGAACCGAGTACCAGCCGGAATATTTCGAGAGATAAATGTCGCCGGCGGCCTGCATGCCTTCCCAGATCGCCTGCGAGGCGCGCTTGTGGCGCTCCTGCGTCGTGCGCACGAAATCATCGGTCGGCGCTTCCAATACCTCGCCCATAGCCAGGAATTCTGCCGCGGTGCGGTCGCCGAGTTGTAGCGGCGTGATCCCTTCGCGCTGCGCCGTCTGCAGCATTTTCAGTCCGTGCTCATCGACCCCGGTGACGAACAGGACGTCGTAGCCGTCGAGCCGCTTGAAGCGCGCGATCGCATCGGTCGCGATCCGCTCATAGGCATGCCCGATATGCGGCGCGCCATTGGCGTAGGGAATCGCGGTCGTAATGTAGAATGTGCGGCCGCTCATCGGTTCCGTAAGGTTTGCGTCTCTCGCGGTGGCTTACACCGTCTCCGGCGCGCGTGTCTGCTGCGAGACCCGCACCGCTTCCGCAAGATCGGCAAAGATCGATAGCATCAGCGGGCGTTTGTCGAGGTTTAAAACCTCGGTTTCCTGTGCCGCGTCAAGCACTTTCTGCCAGACCTCCGCGTAGGACTTGAGCCGCGCCGGCCCAAGCGAAGCGCGGTCCCGGACCGTGTGATCGAGGAACGCGAAGATTTTCGCCATCAGATTTTCGTACAGAGCTTCGTTGTCGCGGCCCGCGACGGCATCGGCGAGCGCGTGAACGCTACGCCAATCCACGTCAGGCAAACGCGCGAGCAAATTGTCCACCTCTGCATCTAACTCGCTCGATTGGCCCTCGAGCAGCCGCAGCGCTTCTTTGACGGAGCCGCCCGCCTGCTTGGCAGCGGATTGGATTTCGGGGCGGGGGTAGTCCTGACGCAACATCTCGATTGCGCGCGCGACTTCATCGTCGCTTAGCGGCTCCAGCATTACGAGCCGGCAACGCGAACGTATCGTCGGCAGGATGCGCCCCGGCCGGTGCGCGATCAGCAAAAATAGCGAGCGCGGCGGCGGCTCCTCGATAATCTTCAACAGCGCGTTCGCGGCGTGGCGATTGAGCTCGTCGGCGCTATCGATGATAGCGATGCGCCAGCCGCTGCCGCCGGCCGCGTGCTGAAACATGCGGCTTGCGCGCCGCACCTCGTCCACGCGAATTTCCGTGTAGAGCTTTTTGACCTTGTCGTTCCATTCGCGCCGCAACAGCGCGATATCCGGCGACGACAAAGCCGCGATCTGGCGCGCAGCCCGGCTCGCCGGATCGACGTCGAGATTTTGCATGCGCTGCACGCTGCCGCTCTGCGGATCTGGGTTCGCCAACAGAAATCGCGCGACACGCCAGGCGAGGGTTGCTTTACCCACACCTTCTGGGCCGCCGATGATCCAGGCATGCGGCATGCGGCCGCTGCGATACGCATCGAGGAAAGCGCGCTCCGCCGCCGCATGGCCGACAAGCGCTGTCGTTTCGCGCGGATGCGGCGCTTCGCCGGCGCGATCGGCCTCCGGCAATCCCCCCTCGCCTCTCACGCGCGTTCCTCGGCTTTTTGCCTGCGGCGCGTGCGGCGCGGTTTCTGCGGCGCCTCGCCAAGCAATCGCGTTTCGACCTCGCGCCAGATCGCCGCGGCAACGACGTCTTCCGGGGCAAGCGCGTTGACGACGATGCAGCGCTCGGGTTCCGCTTTGGCAATCTCGGCGAATGCGTTGCACAAGGTGGAGTGAAACTCCATGCCTTCTGCCTCGAACCGGTCGGCCGGCTCGCCGCCGCGGCGCTTCGAGACGCGTAGCAATCCCGCTTCCGGCGGGATGTCGAGGAAGATCGTCAGATCGGGTTGTGCATTGCCGACCGCAATGCGCTCCAGCTCCATAATGAAGCGCCGGTCGAGTTTGCCGAGCGCCCCCTGATAGGCACGCGTGGAATCGGCAAAGCGGTCGGATATCACCCACGCGCCGCGCGCGAGCGCCGGCTCGATCGTGTTGTCGACATGGTCGATGCGCGCGGCGGAAAAGAGGATCGCTTCTCCCGCTGGCCCAAAGCGCTGAGCTGCGCCGGAAAGCAGCACCTGTCGCAAAGCTTCCGCACGCGGCGATCCACCCGGCTCGCGTGTCGCGACAACCTCAATTCCACGCTCTTCCAGACGCGAGACAAGGCGGGAAACCTGCGTCGACTTGCCGGCGCCCTCACCGCCTTCGAACGTGATGAAACGGCCGCGGCGTACGTTGCCGCCGCTGCCGTTCGACTGGTCGGTCATTTATCTTTCTTCGAAACGTATTTGCGGAACAGGATCGTTGCATATTCAAGGCCGGCATCCATGGCGCGGCGAGGCAGCGATCCCACCGCAACGGAGTCGCCAGTGGTCAATGGCAGATCGAGCGCCAGCGTCTGCCCGCGCATGATTTTGAGCCGCGCAACTGTTTTGCCCTCCTCCACCGGCGCGATCAGCGGCCCCTCATAGACGATGCGGCCGCTGAGCTTCTCGCCGGAACCGCGCGGCAGAAGGATTTTTACCGGCCCGCTCGCGAGCAGCGGTACGTCGCCGCGTTCGCCGCCATAGACTTTGGCGCTGCCGACCGGCTCGCCGGCTGCAAAAATCTGCTTTGCTTCGAAGGCGCGAAAACCCCACTGCAAAAGCTTACGCGCTTCTTCGGCGCGCTCCTTCGCGGTCTTACAGCCGTTGACGACGACGATCAGCCGCTGCCCGTTCTGCACCGCGGATCCGACGAGGCCGTAGCCCGAATCCTCGATATACCCCGTCTTCAAACCGTCGGCGCCGAGTTCCATGAACAGAAGCGGATTGCGGTTCTGCTGTCTGATCTTGTTCCAGGTGAATTCCTTCTCGCCAAAATACTTGTAGAGCTCGGGATAGGTATGGATCACGTAATTGGCGAGGACTGCCATTTCGCGCACGGTGACTTTCTGGTTGGGGTCGTAGCGGCCCCACGGATTGCGGAATGTCGACTTCTCCATTCCGAGTTCGCGCGCGCGCTTCGTCATCATGTCGCCGAAAGCGGATTCGGAGCCGGCGAGTTGCTCGGCGAAGACGATCGCGGCATCGTTGCCGGATTGCACGACAAGACCGCGGATCAGATCCTCGACGCGAATTTGGCTATTGACCTGCGCGAACATGCTGGAGCCGCCGGCCCCGGCCCCACCGGTGCGCCAGGCATGCTCGGAGACGGTGAATTTCGTGTCGAGATTGATGCGACCTTCCTTGATTTCGCGAAAGACCAGTTCCGCCGTCATGATTTTGACGACGGACGCAGGAGAGGTCAGGTCGTCCGCATTCCTCTCGAAGAGCACCGTCTGCGAATCCGCGTCCATGAGAATGGCGTAAGGTGCGGTGGTCGAGAACGATTCAGCAGCGAAAGCCGCGACCGATGTGAAAGCGAGTAGCGCTACGGGCGCGAGCAGCAAGCGGACAAGCGAGATCACGGGCGGCCTCTGTCGATCTGATCAGGGCCGCAGCTTAGCCGACCTGCATCAAATCGGCAGCAACATTCGCAAACGAAGGCTTGGGGTAGAACGGATCGCTCAGCGCAGCGCCGCCAGCGTCGCGCGATGCGGCGGCAAGGGTGCGATCGGCACGCCGGCGCCGGGTATCGTGCCCAGATCGAAAGGTCGCGCGGGCGGCAGCGGTGCATTCACTGGGCGCGGCGCCGGGGTCATCTCTGCGAGCTGCTCCTCGCGGCTCTCAGGAAGCGACGCGCTTTCTGTGAGATCAGCCGTGCGGGTGGTAGCGCGGCGCTCCGCCACCATGACGGGGCTGAAGCCCGCCGGCGTGCCGTCGCGTCGAAGCGTCGCGAGCAGCTGGCGATCGTCGGAGCCGGCGAGACCGGCGCGGCCGATATATTCCACTTTGACCTTGGCAGTGCCGCTGCGCCGGAACTCAAGCGCCTCGGCGACACGCTGCGACACGTCCATGATCCGCCCGGGATGGTAGGGTCCGCGATCGTTGACGCGCACAATGATGGAGTTGTGGTTGCGCAGATTGGTGATGCGCGCATAGCTCGGCAGCGGCAGGGTGGGATGCGCCGCCGAAATCGACTCGCGATCGAAGACCTCGCCATTGGCGGTGCGGCGGCCGTGGAAGGCGGTGCCGTAATAGGAGGCGAGGCCAACCGCCGCGTAGGTACGTTCGCTCGGATAATAGGTCTGGCCGGCAACCACATACGGTTTGCCGACCATGTAGCTGCCGCCGCCCTTCGGTACGACATCGCCTTCGGCAACGACCCGGGGGCTCGCAGCTACGCCATAGCGCGGGTCGATATGGCTCGCGTAACGCTGCGGCTGCGCAGCGCAACCGGCGAGCGTCAGCCCGGCGACGCTGGCAAGAATGAGACGAGAGCGTGGGACGAGAGAAATAGCAAAGGCAGATCGATCTTGGCGTTTACGCCATTGAGACGACAGCCTCGTGCGCATCTTGCCCCTCGCCCATCCGCCCTTTTTGCAGGGCGCAGCGCGTAAGCTTGGCGCGATTTTCTTGTGGTGCTCTTAAGGCTCGTGCGCCGGCGCAAGCTTCGCTTTGGCACAGGAAGCTGCCGAATTGCCGGCAGAACCAGAGCAAATGCGACGTCATTGCGGCGCTACAGCTAAGGTTGTTTCTAGTTGCAGCTTTGGCGCAACACTCGACGCACGAAAACGGCCGCTGTCGGGCGACGGCTGGGTTGAGGCTGAGGTTGAGGTTGAGGTTGAGGTTGAGGTAGTTAAAGAATTGAGAGCGACGCGAGAACCGTTCGCAGCCCTTCAAGGCGGCTGGAAATTTTTCCCGCAATCCGTCGCGACAGCGGCATGGGTTGGGCCGGCTCCGCCGGCTCGAAGTTGCAGGCTGTGGCGAATCCCGCCGCCTCCGCCGCCTGCGAGAGAGAGAGGGTCGTATAGCGCCTGCGCGTCATCGTGCGGCTCATCCGTCAGGACTGGTCGCAAGAATAATCCAAGCTGAGCCGATTCGTTCCTAGGAAAGCTCCGCGTCCCGCAAAAAATGTGGGCAGCGGTTTCCGTGTCACAGCCTCATTCTGCCGCTTCTCTTGGCAATGTGTGGGCGGCAGGCTGTGGCGCGAGCATGCTGCGATAGACAGTGAGGATCCGCTCGACATGGCGTGCGCGCGTCGGCGGATCGGACCAGAAGCTCGTGTACGCACCTTCCGCGAGTCCGGTCACCAGCGAGTCGTCGCGGATGCGGATGAGCGTGCGGCTGAGATCGCCGACGTCGGCACTCGCGAACCACAAACCGGCCTCCTCATCCTCAACCTCCTGCCGTCCGGCGCAGCCGTCGGCGACGATGATCGGCGTGCCGCCCCTTGGCTTCGAGCATCGTCAGCGGCTGGCCTTCGTACCAGAGCGAGGGAAAGACCAGCGCGCGGGCGGCGCGGATCGCCGCGCGCACGGCGTCGCCGGATTGTCACCCGAGCAGCCGCGTCTCGGGATATTTCGCCTGCAATTCCGCCGCGGCGGGACCGTCGCCGATATAGACCGGCACGATGCCGGCGCGCCGCGCGGCCTCCGCAAACAGCAAAGGCCCCTTCTCGGCCGTCCGACAAAGATGATGTCGCCCTGCGCCGGCGAAGACTTCGGCCCGAGGTCCGGCACTTCGATCGGATTGGAGACGAGATGCAGCCGACTTCCCGCCGGCAGCCGCTCGCCAACGACAGCCACCTGAAACCGCGAGATCGCGATGTAGTCGGAGAAAACCTGCGGCAGATGCGCAAATCGCGCGCCAGCGTCAGCCGGGCATTGCGCCAGAGCTTGCGTGCGTAGTTCTGGGAATCGCATGCGTTGCCCAGCAGGCGGCCGAAAGCGGTTCCAGGCTGCACGTGTGGCCGCGCTGGTAATTGTAGAAGCCGCCGCTCGGGCAGAAGAGAAAATATTCGTGGATCGTATAGACCGCCGGCAGACCGGACCGCGCGATCGGCACCGCAATCGAGGGCGACAGCGCCTTCGCCCAGCCATGCACGTGGACGATCGTGCGCTCTGCCGGCAGACTGCCGAGCAGCCGCGCGAGCTCGTCCGCTGCTGGCCTGTTCCAAGTCCCCTGTACTGCTGCGGCGAGCCGCGACGGTTTGCCGAGAAGGTCGCGCTGGCCTAGACAGACGATCTCGACGCCGGCCGCCGTGAGCGCGTCGTCCACGGGACCCGCCGCGGCAAAGACGATCGGCCGGTGCCCTGCTTGTTTGAGGCCGATGGCGGTGTCGAAAGCGACCTTGGCCTGCCGCCCGACACGAAGGCGTGGTCGAGGCAAAGCACGATCGTCAGCGACTCTTTGGCGAACGACATCGCGAGAGCCTATGTGAGCGGGCTTAAGGGCGCGTAACGGAAAGGCGGAAATCTCCGCTCGCGGGCCCGATCAGCGCACAATCCTGGCGTATCATTGGAGGCGAATCAGAGGTGAAGCGGCGCATGGCGAAGGGCGCGGATCTTTTCAGTGGTGCAACAGCGCGTAAGCCAGCTGTGGGCGGCGCTGCCGCGCGCAACGCCCCTGCCCGCCTCAACGGAACGCCGGGCGAAAGCGGTTATACCGCCGCCTCGATCGAGGTCCTGGAGGGGCTCGAGCCCGTCCGCCGCCGCCCCGGCATGTATATCGGCGGCACCGACGAAGCTGCCCTGCACCACCTCTTCGCCGAGGTCATCGACAATTCAATGGACGAGGCGGTGGCCGGCCACGCCACCTTCATCGAAGTCAGCGTCGAGCCGGGCGGCTGGATTTCGGTTATCGACAACGGCCGCGGGATCCCGATCGACCCGCATCCGAAATTCCCGAAGAAGTCGGCGCTCGAAGTCATCATGACGACGCTGCATGCCGGCGGGAAATTCGATTCCGGTGCCTACCAGACCTCCGGCGGACTGCATGGCGTCGGCGTCTCGGTCGTCAACGCACTCTCCGAGCGGCTCGAAGTGGAGGTCGCGCGCGGTCAGCAGCTCTATCGGCAGACGTTTTCGCGCGGTGTGGCGCAGGGGAAGCTGCAGGAACTCGGCCGTGTCGCCAATCGCCGCGGCACCAAAGTTCGCTTCAAGGCGGACGAGCAGATTTTCGGCAAGAACGTGCATTTCCGCCCTGCCCGTCTGTTCCGGATGGCGCGCTCGAAGGCGTACCTCTTTGGCGGCGTCGAGATACGCTGGAAATGCGCGACCGAGCTGATTGAGCCCGGCACCGACATTCCGCCGGAAGCAACGTTCCGCTTCCCCGGCGGCCTGACGGACTATCTCGCCCGCGAAACGGAGCATAAGGACCGCGTCACGCCGGAGGCTTTCTCCGGCAAGATCACGCGTGAAGGCGGCCATGGCTCGATCGAATGGGCCGCCGCCTGGCTTGCGGAGGACGACGGCTTCGTCAGCTCCTATTGCAACACGATCCCGACGCCGGATGGCGGCACGCACGAGGCGGGCTTTCGCTTGGCCTTGCTGCGCGGCCTGAAAGACCACGCGGAGCGGATCAACCAGGCCAAGCGCGCCGCCAATGTCACGACCGAGGACGTGATGGGCGGCTGCGCCGCGATGATCTCGGTCTTCCTGCGCGATCCGGAATTCCAGGGCCAAAACAAGAGCCGGCTGATGAATGCCGACGCCTCGCGCCTAGTCGAAACGACCGTGCGCGATGCTTTCGATCATTGGCTTGCGGCCGCGCCGACGCAGGCGACCAAGCTGCTCGATTGGGCGATCGAGCGCGCAGAGGAACGCCAGCGCCGCAAAGCCGAAAAAGACATCGCGCGCAAGGGCGCGATCAAGAAGCTACGGCTCCCCGGCAAGCTCGCGGACTGCACGAATTCTTCCGCGCAAGGCGCTGAAATCTTTATTGTTGAAGGCGATTCTGCCGGCGGGTCGGCGAAGCAGGCCCGCGACCGCGCCAGCCAGGCCGTGCTGCCCCTACGCGGCAAGATCCTCAATGTCGCCTCAGCGACGCGCGACAAGCTTTCCGCCAACCAGCAGCTCGCCGATCTTGTCCAGGCGCTAGGTTGCGGGACCGGCTTGCATTATCGGCACGATGATTTGCGCTACGACAAAGTGATCATCATGACGGACGCGGACGTCGACGGCGCCCATATTGCCTCGCTGTTGATCACCTTCTTCTATCGCCAGATGCCGCGGCTCATCGACGGCGGGCACCTCTATCTCGCGGTGCCGCCGCTCTACAAGCTGACGCAGGGGGCGAAAAGCGTCTACGCGCGCGACGACAAGCACCGCGAGGAACTGATCGCCAAAGAGCTGACCGGCAAAGGCAAGATCGAGGTGAGCCGTTTCAAGGGGCTCGGCGAGATGCGGGCGGACCAGCTCAAGGAAACCACGATGGACCCGCGCAAACGCACCCTTTTGAAAGTGGTTATCGATGCCGAGGAGCGCGAGGAGACCGGGGATACTGTCGAGCGGCTGATGGGCACCAAGCCGGAGGCACGTTTCGCCTTCATTCAGGAGCGCGCGAGCTTCGCGTCGGAGGCGGAATTAGTCGATATTTAACCGCGCGTGAGTTGCCCCTTCGGGTCGATCGTTAAAATTAAAAGCTTCGTAGCAAGATTGCGCTTACCTCTCTCCATCCGGGCGGGGCGGCCAATCGATGCGGGTTGCGTTCTTCTTCAAGAACCAGCGTGGCGTCTCGACGCCCCGGCTCGCGGTTATTGCGAGCGGTTTGGCGCTCGCCTCACTGATCGGCGTACGGGTGCTCGAGGCGCCGCTCGCGTCGCGAAACCAGGTCGCCATAGCAGCCGAAAACCAACCGACTTGGAACGGCTCGCCCGCGCAGTTCCGGCTGCGAAGGCACGCATAGCCGGCTCTCCTGCGCCCGCAGCACGCCAGATCAACTTCACGGCTACGGCCAATTCGGGGAAGCGCACGCTGCAGCCCGCCTGCCATGGTGGCGTGCGCACAGTCAGCATGGTCGCCCCCGCCGGGGGGCCGCCCGATGCTGCTCAGTACCTGTGCATTGGCAAGGAACTGACCGGATTAATCCGGACGGCGGGCTATCTATCATTGACTTGACGTAATTACCGCTTACCTCTGGTGCAGTGCAACGAGACGGCGGAATCGCCAAAAGTCTCGCATTTGAGAGCAGTCCAAAGCTCATGACGGGCCGAAGCGCCCGTAAATCCCGCGGTTTAAGTTCTGCACGCTTGCCGCATTCAGGAACCAAATGACATTCAACGAACTCGGCCTCAGCGAAAAGGTGCTTAGCGCCGTTGAGGCCTCCGGCTACACCACCCCTACCCCCATCCAGGCACAAGCCATCCCGCATGCCCTCGCCGGCCGCGACATTCTCGGCATCGCGCAGACAGGCACCGGCAAGACGGCGGCCTTTGTTTTGCCGATGCTGTCGCGCCTCGAGAAAGGCCGCGCCCGCGCCCGCATGCCGCGCACGCTGATCCTGGAGCCGACACGCGAACTCGCCGCGCAAGTCGAAGAGAGTTTCATCAGATATGGCGTCAACCACAAACTAAACGTCGCGCTCTTGATCGGCGGCGTTTCCTTTGGCGATCAGGAAGCCAAGATCACGCGCGGCGCCGACGTATTGATCGCGACGCCCGGGCGGCTTCTCGATTTCTCCGAACGCGGCAAGCTGTTGCTCACCGGCATTGAGATTCTCGTCATCGACGAAGCCGACCGCATGCTGGACATGGGTTTCATTCCCGACATCGAACGCATCTGCAAGCTCGTGCCGTTCACTCGGCAGACTTTGTTTTTCTCCGCGACGATGCCGCCGGAAATCACGCGACTTACAGAAACCTTCTTGCAAAATCCCGTGCGCGTCGAAGTCGCGCGCGCCGCGACAACGGCCGACAATATCGCCCAGCATCTCGTCGCGACCCGCGGCGGTCCGGACAAGCGCGAAACGTTGCGTCAGCTTCTGCGCTCTGCCGATGATCTCAAGAACGCGATCGTCTTCTGCAACCGCAAGCGCGATGTCGTCCTGCTGCACAAGTCGCTTTTGAAACACGGTTTCCCCGTCGGCGCACTGCATGGCGACATGGATCAGCGCGCCCGCATGGCCTCGCTCGAAGCATTCAAGACCGGCGACGTCGATCTTCTCGTCTGCTCCGATGTTGCGGCGCGCGGTCTCGATATTCCCGACGTGTCGCACATCTACAATTTCGATGTGCCGATTCATGCCGAAGATTACGTGCACCGCATCGGCCGCACGGGCCGCGCCGGGCGCAGCGGCACGGCGCTCACACTCGTCACGCGCGACGACCAAAAATATGTCGACTCGATCGAGCGACTAATCGGCAACAAGATCGAGTGGCAAGGCCCGCATCCAGATGAGCTCGGGCCGGGAGAAGAAGCCCCGGCGCGACGTGGCCGTGGGCAAAGACCGTCAGCCGGTCGTAGCGGCCGCCACTCGGCTAAACGGCCGGAGTCCGTTGGCGAGCAACCGCGTGCTCAGCGCGAACAGAGATCGCGTCCGCCGCGCGCACGCGACGGCGAGCATCGCCCCCGCGAGACGCGCCCCGATGAGCGGACGAAACACCATCAGCCCCGGCAGGAGGGCCGCCCACCAGCTGGCTCACATCAAGGCGAACGGCGGCATCCGCCTCGCCGCGACGCGCCCGGGCGCGAGCGCGACTCTGCGCCGGTCGGACTCGGCGATCACGTCCCCTCTTTCCTGCTGCGGCCGACACGATTGCCGCATGCAAAGCGGGTCGAAGAGGAAGTGTGAAAACGTCGCGGAGCTGAACGGTCTCGGCTCGCGGTTTTAAAATTCCGACTTGGGCGCATTCCGCTCGTGCTGAGTTTGCGCTCGCCGTTGCTTCAACGGTGCAAGCCGCTCTCGCGACGCTTCGATATCGGCGACTTTTTCGGCAAAAGTCCGGGCGGCGCGGCTCCGGCGGCCTTCCGCCTTGCGCCCCAGGATGTCGGATATGTCGGGGTACTTATCGGTCATCGGGGGCAGAATGTAGCTCGCATGGGTTGGAAATCCCAGCGCGATAACAGAATTTTCCTGCCACCGTGATCGAAGACCGTGCCGGCCGAGGATGGCGCAGAGGTAGGCCGTATCGACGGCACCTGCTTCCAGAAATTGAGCGATGCGAATATGATCTTTTGGACGTCCAACCTTGAGCGCGATCGCCACCAGATGTTACGGCCCGCAATATTCGCGTCTCGACCGAATCGCTCACCCCGATTCGGATCACGTGGTCGAGCGCGTGATCTAAGGCTTCCGGTTTGCTGGAGACGGGCAGAAACTGTACGGGCCATCCGCCGATAACAATTCCCTCGTTGCGCCACTCCGTATATCCGCGCTCGGCGAGATACTGCGTAATCGGCGTGAGCAGGACCAGGCTAGACCTGGGTCGTTCCTCAAAGGCATCGACGGCAATCAGAATGTCCAGATCGTCAGTGACCGTGGCTTCGATATAATTGTAAGTGGCGACCGCGCCTCCGATTGCATATCGGCCGATGACACGATCCGCCACCATGCGATTCAGAACATCCAGAGTCTCCCTCATTTCCGCGGAACGAGGTTTCCTCTAGCCACGGCGCTATGGAAGCGCGGCGAACTGCATAGGATGGCGGAATTCACACGGTTAGATGGCGTGGCAGACGGCTGCGAGGACCCGCGAGACTTATTTGGTGCCGCACCAGTTAGAACGGAATATCGTCGTCGAGCGCATCGGCCATTTTGCTGCCGCCGACGGTTGCCGGCCGGCGCTGCTCCATCGGCGAGGTCCGCCCAAAGCTGCCGCTCGCGCCGCGCTCTTCCCCCGCCTCGCCGCCGCGATTGCGGCTGTCGAGCAGAGTGAGCTCGCCGCGGAACCGTTGCAGCACGACCTCGGTGGTCTTGCGCTGATTGCCGTCTTTGTCGGTGAATTCGCGCGTCTGCAGCTGGCCCTCAATATAAATCTTCGAGCCTTTCTTGCAGTACTGCTCGGCGATCTTGCCGAGATTCTCGTTGAAAATCACGACATTGTGCCATTCGGTGCGGTCGCGCCGCTCGCCGGTCGTCTTGTCGCGCCAGGACTCGGTCGTCGCCAGCGAGAAGGAGACGACGCTGTCGCCGGAATTCAGCCGGCGCACTTCCGGATCGCGTCCGAGATTGCCGATGAGGAGGACCTTGTTGACGCTGCCAGACATGACGCTGCTCCGCTCTATCGCCGCGATCTAACCAGATCATCGCGGCTCACGCGCAAACTTCCGACGCTCGACATGCGCCGTCCACATAATTCTCAGCTGGTCCTGTGCCCGTGTTCTCATTATGTTCTAATAAAGCGGCGCCTTCGTCAAGCCTGACGTACCGGCTCTTCCACCGGCTCCTCAAGCCGCGCCGTGGCGGCCTGGAAGACGAGAAGATCGGCGCCCGAAAACCGCTCGATCGAACCGATCTCCGGCGTCTCCACTTCGAATGTGCCGCTTCCGCCGGCACGCAGCTGTCCGGTTCCGGTTGGATCATCGAGGATGGCGAAAAGCTTGCCGGACACCTTCGAGCGGAAGCCGATATACCAACTGCCGGGCGTCACCAGGCGCATGGCAATCACCCTGAACAGCCCGTTGAAGATGATTTCCGGCATCGCTCACCCCGTTCGACCTACTGGCGGCCGGACAACGAGGGCAGCCGGGCGGATGTTCCCGCCTATCCGGTGGCCACAGCCTCCTGGATGTCGGAAGGATCGATCTCCTGGTTCAAACCCGCCGCGAGCTTGTCGCGATCAAGTTCGCCCTCCCAGGCCGAGACGACGATCGCCGCGACGCCGTTGCCGCAGATGTTGGTCAGCGCGCGGCATTCGCTCATGAACTTGTCGATGCCGAGCACGATCGCCATGCCGGGGACGAGCTCCGGCCGCACCGCCGCGAGCGTGCCGGCAAGCGTGATGAAACCCGCGCCGGTAATGCCGGACGCACCCTTCGAGGTGAGCATCGCGACGATGAGAATAGTCATCTGCTCGCCGAAACTCAGCGACACGCCGAGTGCCTGCGCAATGAACAATGTCGCCAACGTCATATAGATGTTGGTGCCGTCGAGATTGAAGGAATAACCCGTCGGCACGACCAGTCCGACGACCGGTTTCGAGCAGCCGAGCCGCTCGAGCTTTTCCATCAATTGCGGCAGCGCGCTTTCCGACGAGCTCGTGCCGAGCACGATGAGGAGCTCATCCTTGATGTAGCGGAGGTATTTGAAGATCGAGAAGCCGGCGAACCAAGCGATCGTGCCGAGCACCAGGAAGACAAACGCGCCGGCAGTGAGATAGAACGTTGCAATCAGGCCGGCGAGGTTGCCGAGCGCTTGCGGTCCGTAGCGGCCGATCGTGTAGGCCATCGCGCCAAACGCGCCGATCGGCGCCGCCTTCACGATCAGCGCGATGACGCCGAACATCGCATGCGCGACATCGTCGACGAACGTGCGCACCGGCGCGCCTTTGTCGCCGAGCGCCATCAGCGCAAAGCCGAAGAGAACCGAGAATAACAGAACCTGCAAAATCTCGCCTTGCGCAAAGGCGCCGACGACGGAATCGGGAATTATGTGCAGGACGAAATCGACCGATTTCATTTCGCTCGCCTGCTTGGCGTAACTGGCAACGGCGCCGGCGTCCGCCTTGCCGGAGAAGCCGGCTCCCGGATGCAGCACGTTGCCGACGATGAGGCCGAGCACGAGCGCGAAGGTCGATACGATTTCGAAATAGACGAGCGCCTTCACCGCGACGCGGCCGACCTTTCGCAC
>DATAOB010000028.1:0-34203 GCA_036265935.1 Beijerinckiaceae bacterium | reverse complement strand
TGCGCGACGCTTCCGACCGGGCGATCAAGGACGCCGAGTTCACGGAACTCAATAACCAGAATGCCGCATGAAAGCGCCTGCGAGGGTTGTGGCTAACCGAAAAAATGCGCGCTTCAGCACTGGTCCTCGGAGCCGTCCTGGGAAATTGCGGACGTCGAAAAACGCGCTGCGACATGGGCTTTCTATCCCGCTGCCGTCTGACCCCTGGCTCGAATCGGAGGTCGAGGAGCTCGCATGTTTAATCGACGAAGGCAGTGCCGATTCCATTCGTCACCAACACGCCAGAGCGATCGCCGTGGAGCTGATCGAGCTTCGGCGTATTCGGGCCGCGCGAGAAAACTTATTCCTCAATCAATTAAAACGGATCAAGCCGTTGAGCGCAGCAAGAGAAGTGCGCGCCTGCATTGACTTCTACAAAAAAAGACCGAACCCGGACATTGTTTACATGCTGGCCCGGAAGGCTGGTCTCGATACGGAATTGCGACCGGTGAGCTTTGAGGATGGAATCGGAGTATTGGCGCGCGACATTGCGCGGCTTGATCGTTATGAGGCGCGGGCGCTGTCGCGTCGGCGCCGCGCTATTCAGCTCTTCCATCTCGCAGTGTAGGCGTTTAATCCTATTAGAGTCACTACTTCCGATTGCGTTTAGCAGAACAAAGCCAATCCGGACTAAGTGTCTGGATGTCCGTTCATTTTAGCTGCTGCCGGGCCAGCGCTCTGGCCGATGTGCGATAAGCCCCAACCCCGTCCGTGCGATGCGGGACGTCGCCGCGGATCGACAGATGCTCGGGTCATCGCCTTAGCCCAGCGCGCCGGCGAACGGGACGACAACGGGCCGATATAAAGATATTTAGAGCCCATCTGACGGCACTGCCGCGGCTCAGCGTCAACGGCGGTATCAGAGCCTAGCAATAGTGGACTTTCTGCCGTCGCGCGCACCGGCTTGCGCTGCGGAAATCGCGGTCAATCGATTAGCCTCGACCCCGCTCCATCCAACGGATCAGCGGCATCAGCGGCAATATCCAGGCAAGGCCAAGCACGGCGTAGATCAGGGTCTGCAGGAGCACCGGCGCTTCCTGCGTCGGGCGTGCCTGCGCCAGCATCATCGCCACTAGCGCGTAGACAATGACAAACGCCAGCATCGCGACGGCGCCGAAAAATTTGCGGGTGCGCTTCTGCATGAAATTCAACTGCGACAGAGCGCCGATGGACGCTTTTGCGCTGAGGTTCTATGTCTGCCGGCCCCTCCGCCGCAACCCATTTGGCCCGTGACCGACCGCCTCAGCCTTTCAACGTCGATTGCGGCGCCCCGCGCGGCCGCGCGCGACAACGCGGGCTCCGTTCGCATCTGGCTCTGGGGCGTCGCGGCACTTGTGTTCCTGATGGTGGTGGTGGGCGGAGCGGTGCGGCTCACCGAATCCGGCCTGTCAATCACCGAGTGGAAGCCGATCACCGGAATTCTGCCGCCGCTGTCGCATGCCGCGTGGCTCGCCGAATTCGAGAAGTACAAGCAAATCCCGCAATATCGCGAACTCTTCCCAAAGATGGATCTCGGCTGGTTCCAGGCGATCTACACCTGGGAATGGGGCCATCGCCTGCTCGGCCGGCTGATCGGGATCGCGTTCGCCGTCCCGCTCGTTTTCTTCTGGGCGACCGGACGGCTTCCGGCGGCTTTGAAACCGAAGCTCCTCGGCATCTTGGCGCTCGGAGCGCTGCAAGGCGCGGTCGGCTGGTGGATGGTCGCCTCCGGCCTGTCCGGCCGCGTCGAGGTGGCACAAGAGCGGCTCGCCACTCATCTACTTCTGGCATCGCTGACACTTGCCGCAATCGTCTGGGTCGCGGTTGGGCTCGAGCGCGTTGATGAGGCCGACAGAGTTGCGCCTCGCCGGCTGCGCGTCATCGCCGCCTGTTTGCTCGCGCTGATTTTCGTGCAGATCGGTCTTGGCGGTCTCGTGGCCGGCTTGCGCGCCGGGCTCACCTACAACACCTGGCCGTTGATGGACGGGCACTTCGTCCCGCCGCTCGCGCATCTCATGCAAGTGACGCCGTGGTGGAGCAATCTTTTCGACAACGTCACGACCGTGCAGTTCATGCACCGGATGACTGCCTATTGCGTGCTCGCGATTGCCATCCTGCAGGTCGTCGCGGTGAAACGAGTGGTCGGCCGCGGGCCGGCGTACCGGCGCGCGCATATCGTCTTCGGCCTCCTCTTGCTTCAGGTGATCGCCGGGATCACCACGCTGTTACTTGTCGTCCCTCTTCCAGTCGCGCTCATCCACCAGGCATTGGCGATGCTGGTGCTGATCGCGGCGAGCGTTCATCTGCGCCGCCTTTGGCAGGGTCACGCCGCGCGTTTCATCCCATCGAGCTTGTCGTAGATCGCGCGCTCGAAGCCGCCGAACAATTCGAGCACTTTCTTGTCCGCAAACGGGAAGAGCTGCGTCAGGATCACACCGCCGACGTTGCGTGTGGGATCTATCCAGTAGTAGGTGTTGGCGAGACCCGCCCAGGCGAGACTGCCGGCGCTGCGGCCCTCCGCCGTCTGCTGCGTGTTGATCATGAAGCTCAATCCCCATTTCTTGTCCTGATCGGGATAGAGATCGACGTCGTTCGTCACCTGCGGGATTGCCGCATGCATCTTCGTCATATTGAGCTCGCCGATCTGGTTCTGCGCCATTGTCGCGACGGTCTCGGGCTTCAGCACGCGATTGCCATCGAGCGTGCCTTTGTTCAGAATCATGCGAACGAAGCGGATATAATCGTGGGCCGTGCTGTAGAGGCCGCCGCCGCCCATATGAAATTCCGGCTCTTGCGGCATTTCGAACGGCATCGGCACGAGCGATCCGTCGGGCTGGCGTGCATGCATGCCGACGAGACGCTTGCGCTGGTCGTCGCTTAGCTTGAAACTAGTATCTTTCATGCCGAGCGGCGCGAAAATGTGATCGCGCAAATATGCGTCGAGCCGCTTGCCGCTTGCCGCCTCGATCGCCTGGCCGACAAAGTCGATGCTGATGCTGTATTCCCAACGCGTGCCCGGCTCGCTGGCGAGTGGCGCGCTGAGCGCTCTCTTCTCGCACGAGATGACGCGCGGAAGATTCGCCGCCTCGTAATAACGCGACATGTCGGCATTCCACATGTCGTAACAGAAGCCAGACGTGTGCGTCATCAGCTGGCGTAGCGTGATTTGGTTCTTCGCCGGTCGCAGTTTCGGTGCGCCGCTCTCGTCGAAGCCGTCGAGTACGCGCAGCGATGCAAGCTCGGGGATGAGACGCCCGATGGGCTCGTCAAGCTGCAGCTTTCCCGCTTCGACAAGCTGCATCGCGCCAGCTGTTGTCACGGCCTTCGTCATCGATGCGATCCAGAAGACGGAATCGAGCGTCATCGCATCGGGCTTGCCGAGGTCACGTTTGCCGAACGCGCCTTTGTAGATGATTTCGCTGTCGCTCGCGGCGACAGCGACGACACCTGGAATGGCTTCGCGCTTTGCGGCATCCTGAAACAATGCGTCGAGCTGCGGAAGTTTTTGCATGAGCATCCTCCCTGAACTGCGGACCACCGCCGCGTCCGTTGTGCTCATGATGCGCCGAACTGATCCACTTGGTCCAGATGCTAGGAGGCGCCGCCGCGCTCAGCTCGACCCCGGCACCGGCTCCTTCACGCTCATCGACTTGCCGTGCCAAGTGAAGTCATCGAAGAGCAGCGCCGTAAGCCACATCCCGGGGAAGGCAAGGTCGCGGACCAGATAAGCGATCGGGCTCGCCCAATTTAAAAACCATCCGGCGTGCCACGCGAGCAGCATTTCCGCAGCGTACATAATCACGGCAAAGGCGCCGACGAATGGAATCGGATTCAAGCCATACGCGAATCCGTAAATGCCGATGAGAAGAAACGGCACGAAGGCGCCGGCGATCGGCTCCGGCGCGAAATAACCGGGGAAGGTGACACGCCGCAGCCGCGCCCATCGCACCTGGCGCGACCAGATATCCAACGCCTTACGCGGCCCGAGCGGCTGCTCGAACGGCATGTCGACAAAACGAATCTTCAGGCCGGCAGCGTTGACAATCTTGCCGCCCGCCGCGTCTTCGGCGAGATCGGCTGCGAGTGCAGCGATGCCGCCGGCCTTCTCAAGGATTTCGCGGCGCCACAGCATGTTCTTGCCCTGGGCAAAGCCGATGCCGAGGAGTTCGCCGGCGAACATCCAGCGCGCTTCGAAATTGTTGAGGATCGCGCATTCGACCTCCGCCCAAAAACCCTGCGGGCGGGAGCCGATCGGCATCGAAATGACCATCCCGGTCTCTCGGTCCCATGCCTTTAGCAGCGTCTGGATATAGTCTTTCGGCAGCAGGACATTCGCGTCGGTGAGGACGATCCAATCGTGCCGCGCCGCATTCCAGCCTTTCACGCAGTTGTTGAGCTTGGGATTGGCGCTGATCGGATCCTCACCGATGAGGAGCCGGGCAGGGACGCGCGGGTGCTGTGCGATCAGCCGTTCGGCGAGCGGCACGACGGGATCGTTGACGCGCTGGACGCAAAAGACGATCTCGTAATCCGGATAATCGAGCTCGAACGTCGAGCCCAGCGTGTCTTCACTGAATGTTTCGACTCCGCTGAGGGGTCGCACGATGCTGACCGCGGGCGCCGGGTGAGGGTCAGGAAGGTCGCGCGTGCGCGGCTTGCAGCGCCACGTCGCGGCCAAGATGCTTGCCAATTGCAGAGTGAAAAGAACGACTCCGACAAAGCCAAGAAAAGCAAAAAAGATCATCGGGTGCCTTGGCCAATCCGCATCAGGGCGATCCATCCAATAAAGCAGCAAATACGGCGTGCTTAACACGTCCGGCGTGGCTTGCCACAGGGGCTGCCCCGGCGGATATGTCCGCCCTCGCAATCTGGTTCCGCCCCGACATTATGGCTCCCCCTCTCGTCCGCTTCGCACCCTCGCCGACCGGGCGCATTCACATAGGCAATGCCCGGACGGCATTGCTCAACTACGTTTTCGCGCGCTCGCAGGGGGGCGGCTTCGTGTTGCGCTTCGACGACACCGATCGCGAGCGCTCGCGTGAGGAATTCGTGCAAGCGATCGAGGTCGATCTCGAATGGCTCGGCGTCAGGCCCGACGTGACCGTCCGCCAATCGGCGCGCGAGGCGCTCTACGCCGCGGCCGCCGAGCGGCTGAAGGAGAGCGGCCGCCTCTATCCCTGTTACGAGACGGCTGAAGAGCTGGAGAGGCGCCGGCGCCTGCAACAAGCGCGCGGGCTACCGCCGATCTACGATCGCGCCGCCAAAAAGCTGACCCCCGCGGATTGGGCACTGCTCGAAGCGGAGGGCCGGCGGCCGCATTGGCGTTTCGAGCTGAAGCACGAGACGGTGCGCTGGCACGACCTCGTCCGCGGCGACAGCCATATCGATTGCGCCTCGCTCTCCGATCCGGTCCTGGTGCGGGAGGATGCAACGTATCTCTACACGCTGCCGTCGGTCGTCGACGACATCGATCTCGCAATCACCCATGTGATCCGCGGCGAGGACCACGTCACCAACACCGCGGTGCAAATCCAGCTTTATCAAGCACTCTCTGACCGGCCGGTGCCGGCCTTCGGCCACCACAATCTCCTTGTTGCGGCCGGCGGCGAGGGGCTATCAAAGCGCACCGGTGCGCTGTCGATCGGCAGCTTGCGGGACAGCGGCATCGAGGCGCTCGCGGTCGCAGCACTCGCCGTGCTGACCGGCTCCTCGCATGAAGTGCACCCGATCACCTCATTGGCCGCGCTCAGCGAAGGCTTTGATCTGGCCCACATTTCACGCACGCCGGCGCGGTTCGACCCGGCCGAGCTGAAGGCCCTGTCGCAGCGCACACTCCACAAGCTCGACTTCGAATCCGTGCGCGACCGGCTTGCCGCGTATGACATCACCGGCTTCAAGGCGGAGCCGTTCTGGCTGGCTGTGCGCGGCAATCTCGCGACGCTCCTCGATGTGGCGGACTGGTGGCGGGTCGTTGAGGGCGAGATCCAGCCCATTGTCGAAGACCAGGCATTGCTGGACGCCGCAGGCAAGAGCCTGCCGCCGGACCCGTGGGACGAGACGACCTGGAAAATCTGGACGAGCCGTGTGGCGGAGGCGACCGGCCGCAAGGGACGGGCACTCTTCCATCCGCTGCGGTTGGCTTTGACCGGCCGCGAGACCGGACCGGAGCTCGCGCGGCTCTTGCCGCTGGTCGGCCGGGCTAAAACGTCGGCCCGACTACGCGGACTTGCCGCTTGACCCCATCGGGCCCGACCACGTCGCGCAGTTCGCCTTCGCCGATGCCATAAGACTTGCCGCCCCGGACGGTTCCGGGCGAGATGCCGGCGGATTCGGCGCTTGCCGTCGGCGCCTGGGCTGCGGCCTTCGCTTCCATCGCGCTCAGGTCTTCAACTGGCTTTTTCGCCGCCGCATCGGATTTCCCGCCGCGCGGTTTCGTTTCCTTCGGCCGCGACAATTCCTCCGCCTGCTCCGGCGTCACAATCATGTCGCCTCGCCGTTGCGCCCCGAGCATCCGCTCCGCGTCCGAGAGCGCCTGCACCCAGGTCTGCCCCGGCGCCTTGCACGAGCAGGACGTGTCGACGCTTTTCTCGAACCTGAAAGCATTCTGCGTGTCGCGATAGGGCTCGCCGTTGATCGAGACGGCGCTCTTCATGTCGCGATACAGAGAGCGCGTGTAGAGCGTGACTTCCGCATTCGGGCAGAGCGCGTGGCAGAGATTGTCAAGCTCGTTGAGATTGCCGCGATGGGCGGAATAGCTCACCGGAAAAAAGCTGCCGTCGCAGGATTTGACGCAGACCGCCATCGAGCCGCCGCGCGGCGTCTCGTCCTCCGGCGGCACCATGATGTCGGGCTGCTGCGAATTGGGATTGCCGCCGAACAGCGTCTCGAAGAAACCGCGCGGCTCGCTTCGCGCGACCTGCGCCCCCCCGCGGCAATAGGCATTGTATTGCGCGACCAAGGTTTGCGCCGCGCCGCCGCGCATCTGGCCCTGCACCTGATCGAGATTGGCGCGCATGCGCTGGATTTGCGCGTTGATGGCAGGGCATTGCGCCGGCGGCTGCGGGCCGAAGAAGACGAAGCCTGAGCGGTCGCAGCCGATCGAGTGGGCGTAGGCGACGGTGCGATCGAGCTCGGAACGCTGTTTCTGCGCCGCCGCAGCGAACCGGGCCGTCGCGGGGTCGGCCGCGCTCGCCTGCGCGATCTGCCCCTGCAGGCGATTGCAATCGAGGGATTGCGCCTGCGCCCCGGCGCCGTAGGCCAATCCAGCCGCGACCAGCGCCCACGCCAGCGCGCGAGTGTGGGAGGAAGAACCCATTGACCCTCTGCGAGCGGACTTCACGCCCGCGCCTATGGTTACCGAATCATGCGCTGATCCGATGCTCGCCCCTGAATGATGAAATATCATTCAATTCGCCGGCCGGTCGACTGTCCCGCGCCTCTACGCCGGCAATAAGGCGAGAGGGGTGTGGCCGGCAGGGCGCAGGGGACTCCTGCGCCGCTGCCCGTTGAAAAACGCCTGTTTATCGAGATATTAGCTGGACTTGATGCTTGGAGCGGCGATGGAGAGCGGAGACTTGGGCATCGGGCCCCTCGTCTGTTTCGCTAAGGGGCGGCCGGGCGAGTGGGAGGCGATCTGCCTCACCTTCGACATTGCCTTCCAGGGAAGCTCGGAAGAAGAGGTCCAACGCTCGCTGCGTGAGGCTATCGCGTTGTTCGTGCAGTCGGCCAGGGATGAGCGCGATCCGAAGCTGCGACACAAACTGTTGCATCGCCGCGCGCCGTCCCGTGTTTGGCTGCGTTACGTCTCCAGTTTCTTTCTGCATCTCGTGTTCAGCCGGCGGCGCTCCGACGGCTATTCCGAAGCCGGCTTCGTCATGCCGTTCCCCGCCTGAAATGTACGTTCGGCGAATTCATCGAAATCATTGTGAAGAATGGGTTTTCGTTACACCGCCAGAGCGGGACAAGCCACGCGATTTACCGGCGCGAGCAGGGCGGAGAGGTCCGTTCTGTTGTCGTAGCCGCGCATAACTGAACGAAGAAATCAGGCCTGGTACCTTGCAGTCGATGATCCGCCAATCCGGATTGCCGAAGCGGTTGTTCGAAAATAGCCTTTCGCCTTTCATCCCCGTTCGTACTCCCCATATGAGCCGCGCCACAGGAGACTCCGATGCGCCCGCTCTCGATTGTTGCTGCTGCAGTCGCTATCGCAGTCGGGGCGACTGCAGCCTTAGCCGCCGACGACGGTGGCCCGGATCTCATCTTCAAGAAATCCACCGTCTTCAAGCTGCTGACGCCGAACGACAAGCTCGCGACCTACGGCATTGACGATTCAGTCGTCGAGGGCGTCGCCTGCCATTACACCGTGCCGGAGAGGGGCGGCGTCGCCGGCATGTTCGGCGTCGCCGAGGAAGTTTCGGACATTTCGCTTGCCTGCCGGCAATACGGTCCAATCAATTTCAAGGAGAAATTCGAGCAGGGTGACGTCGTCTTCCGCGAGCGCCGCTCGCTCATCTTCAAGAAGATGCAGATCGTGCGCGGCTGCGATGCCAAGCGCAACGTGCTCGTCTATATGGTCTACAGCGACAAGCTCATCGAAGGCTCGCCGAAGAACTCGACGTCGACCGTGCCGATCATGCCGTGGGGCGCATCGGGCGACGCGCCGAAATGCGGCGATTACCTGAAGGGCTAGAACCTATTGCCCGCAAGAGACGATGATCGAGCCCGGCGCGGCCGTATCCTCGATCGACGCGCTTCCGATCGAGGCGCTGATGTCCTCGGCGCGTCCGAAGGCGCGGGCCGGTCCCTGGCCGTGCGCCTCGCACCAGGCGTCGGCGACGATGCGGCCGCAGGGCTTGCCGGAGGTGATGCATTCGCCGAGCCCGTAGCCGTCGTTGCCGGGAATGACGAAGGTCGTCGTGGTCTCCGCCCGAACCGGGACCCGGCTCAAAGCCGCGGCCAGGGCGCAAAGTGCAACGAGCGGCAACCCCTTCCGTGCGATGAGGCGAAATTTCGGAACGGCATGTCCCATCGGAGGCTCGCGGGTAATGTCAGGCGAAGCGCCAGCTTCGGCGAGACCCGTGAAAATCCGATTAATGTTTCAGGGTTTGTTAAGTCGCCTGCAGCCACTCGACCCAGGTGCCGTGCGAATCCGAGTGCCCGACGATGCGCTCCTCGCCGCCCGGCCACAGCGTGAGGCGGACGGTCGCCGGCGCATCGGGCTTCTCGTGCTCCATCGAGAAGCGCGCCAGCGGCGCATCCTCAGTCGCACGCGCGCCGGCCGCGGGCGAGCGTCTCCTTGATGGCGGCGCGCGTCTCCTTCGAGGCGTATTGCAGCACGATCGTGTGGAACACGACGCGCGCGACTCCGTCATGCGACTTGCGGGCAAGACACGCGGCGAGGAATTCCGCCGCATCCCCCGGCACGATCTCGACCGGGTGTTTCGCGGCAACATCAAGCGCCGCCTCGAGGCGCTCCAGCCGGTCGAATTGATCCGGCCAGATATAAGCGAGGAGCCGGCGCCGGTCGTCGGTGCGTGTTGCGCTCAGCGGGTTCTGATCGTTGCCGAGCCGGGCGGCGATTTGCAGCGGCGCGTCGAGCGGCGGAATGCCACCGCGCCACTCGCTTTCGACACGCACCGCGGAGTGCGGATCGCCCCAATTGCGGCCCTCCCCAGGTCGTAGAAGAAGCGGTAGAAGTTTAGGTTGAGCCCGGCGCTGGCGCCGATCTCGATCAGCGACAACGGCAGAGTCCAGCGTGCGGCAACGCGCAGCAGGCCGCCGAGGAGCACGCCGGCGCGGGAGACCTCGTTGGTCTGCGGCGGCGTGTCGATAAAGCGCGTCAGCGCTTTGTCGCGCTCTGTGATCGTCGCGCGGACCGCGTTCCACAGCCGATCCGCATCCGGCGTCGGATTGGGCGGATAAACCTTGGCGAGCTTCGAGCGCGGCTTGCAGCGCACGTGATAATGCAGCGCGCCGCAGCAGCGCAGCGCTAGAAGATCGGCGCGCAGCGTCTTCAGCGGCCACGACAACGCACGGTGACCAAACGCACTCGTCTCGTCGAGCCGATCCGCCAGTTTGCGGCAGAGAAGGGCGGTGAAGGGCGAGCCGAGCTTGTCGCACCATTCCGCCTGCAGCCGAAAGGCGTCGCGTATCTCTGTTTCAGGGTTGGTCATGCGAATCATACATAGCGGGAGTTTGCCTTTTGGCCGCCCGCCCCTCTCACCGGCCCCGCGACAATATGCGGATCCGCGCCCAGCGCATACGTGCTTCGCACGTGCGAAGCTTCTCCCGCAATGCAATAGACCCATCTGCCACCGCGATCCCTTAAACACGAAAAGGAGACGGATCATGAAACGCTCTCTCGCACTGGCGCTCGCCACCTTCCTCGGCCTCGGCCTGCTGTCGACCAGCTTTGCGGCCTTCGCGCAGGACGCCTACGGCGGCATCAACAGCGCAAACAGCGGCTATGGTCAGTATCAGACCCGCTATACCCGCTAACGTAGTGACGGCCGCAACAGCGGCTTGACGAGGCGGCGCGCGTCCCCGCATATCGCGGCATGGCGCGCGCCGCTCATTATTGTCCGACGGTAAGAAAGATCGGCTAGTTTCAAGCCGGCGCGGACCGTCGATTCCTTGAAGATGCAAGAAGGATTCTCCGGCCGGCCGGCGCAAGGGGAATCATGTCATCTTCGCCGGAGCTCACGCTCTACAACACGCTGACGCGCAGGAAAGAGCGGTTCGCTCCGATCGATGCGTCAAACGTGCGCGTCTATGCCTGCGGCCCGACCGTCTACGATCACCTGCATATCGGCAACGGCCGCATGCTCGTCGTTTTCGACGTGCTGTTCCGGCTTTTGCGGCATCTCTACGGGCCGGACAACGTCACTTACGTCCGCAACATCACCGACGTCGACGACAAGATAAATGCGCGCGCCGCCGAGCTCGGCGTCGATATTCGCGCGCTGACCGACGAGATGATCGGGGTCTTTCATGCTGATGCGAAAGCGCTGGGCTGCCTCGAGCCTGACATCGAGCCGCGCGCGACCGATCACATCGCCCCGATGCTGGAGATAATCGGCAAGCTGATCGCGCGCGGGCATGCCTATGCTGCGGAAGGCCACGTGCTTTTCGACGTGCCGTCCGATGCCGATTACGGCAAATTGTCGCGGCGTCCGCTCGACGAGATGATCGCCGGCGCGCGCGTCGAGGTCGCGCCGTACAAACGCCATCCGACGGATTTCGTTTTGTGGAAACCGTCGGCGCCGGGCGAGCCTGCCTGGGATTCGCCGTGGGGGCGGGGGCGTCCCGGCTGGCATCTCGAATGCTCGGCGATGAGCTGGAAGCATCTCGGTGAAATCTTCGACATCCATGGCGGCGGCATCGACCTCGTCTTTCCCCATCATGAGAACGAGATCGCGCAGACATGCTCGGCCTTCGGCCATGACGTGATGGCGAATTATTGGATGCATAACGGCCATCTACAGGTCGAAGGCGAGAAAATGTCGAAATCGCTGGGCAATTTCGTGACGATTCACGAATTGCTGCACACCGATAAATTCGGAGGGCGCTCGTGGCCCGGCGAAGTGCTGCGGCTCGCGCTGTTGCGCACGCATTATCGCCAGCCTATCGACTTTACGGTGCAGGGATTGGAGGAGAGCGAGCAGGGTTATTTCAAGTGGTTACGCAGCATCCATGATGTCTTTGCTGGCGACATTGACCGGATTATTCAGCTGGATACCGGCCGGCCCCGTAAACAGGACTCGCATGAACTGTCCGATGATCTAAACACCGCAAGCATCATCAATGGACTGTCGATCGTGAGCCGGTCGTTAGCGGCCTACGAGGCAAGCGAAAGAAAATTTGCGGAGGACGACGCAACAGAATTCTTGTCTGATTTGGAGCTGCTCGGCTTATTTTCTTCTGAAAGAGCAAAGCAGTTGTTTGATCTCGCTCTCGGCTCGCCTGATCAACTCGGTCCGCAGGAACAGAAGAACGTGCGGACTTTGATAGATACTCGCCTTGCCGCCCGCGCGGCAAAAAACTGGAAAGAGTCCGACCGCATCCGTGACGAGCTCGCCGCCATGGGCATTGCGCTCAAGGACAACAAAGACGGCACGACCACCTGGGAAGTGAAGCGCTAAAGCGCCGCCGCCTATGGGATCATCGGGAGTGGGAATTGCCACCCGCAAGACCTGCAGGCCGTTGCTTCTGGCTACCTCAACGATCCTGCGAGCGCGTCGAACAGGAGTTTGGCGTTGAGGATCACGATTAAGCCGGCGATCGTCCAGGCGAGGACGATGAGCCAAAGCGGGATCGCCAAGCGCCCCATCAGGCCACGATCCGAGACGAAGCGCACC
Organism: Beijerinckiaceae bacterium; assembly: GCA_036265935.1. Lineage (GTDB taxonomy): Bacteria > Pseudomonadota > Alphaproteobacteria > Rhizobiales > Beijerinckiaceae > JAFASC01. The sequence goes on along the minus strand of DATAOB010000028.1, from coordinate 21,829 downwards.
AGCGGGATCACCGCAAAGGGCAGCTGCATCGACAGGATGACCTGGCTCAGGACCAGCAGTTTCGCCGTGCCGGCATCGCCATACATGGCGGCGACGACGACCACCGGCACGATCGCCACGCCGCGGGTGACGAGCCGGCGGGCCCAGTCGGGCAGCCGCAGGCGCAAGAACCCTTCCATGACGATTTGGCCGGCGAGCGTCGCGGTTACCGTCGAGTTCAGGCCCGAGGCGAGCAGGGCGACGGCGAAAAGCGTCGAGGCAAAGCCGACGCCGAGCACCGGCGAGATCAGCTGATAGGCCTGCTCGATTTCCTCGACGTCGGTGCGGCCATTGGCGTGAAACACGGCGGCTGCGACGATCAGGATCGCCGCATTGACGAACAGCGCCAGCATGAGAGCGAGCGTGGAATCGGCGACCGCCCAGCGGATCGCGGAGCGGCGGCCAGGCTCGGTGCGCGGATAGGCGCGCGTCTGCACGATCGCCGAGTGCAGGTAGAGATTATGCGGCATGACCGTCGCGCCGATGATGCCGATCGCCACGTAGAGCGCCGCCGGATTGGTGACTATTTCGGGCGAAGGAAAGAGGCCGCCGAGCACGGCTTTCGCGCTCGGCGCGGTCAGTGCGATCTGGATGGCAAAACAGGCGAAGATGACGATGAGCAGCGCGGCGATGAAAGCTTCGAGCGTACGGAAGCCCCGCTGCATCAGGAAGAGGACGAGGAACGCGTCGGCGGCGGTTATGATCGCGCCAAGCGCCAGCGGGATGCGGAACAAGAGATTGAGCGCGATTGCCGTGCCGATCACTTCGGCGAGGTCGCAGGCGATGATCGCGGCCTCGCAGGCGAGCCACAGCGCGATGTTGACCGGCTTGGAATAATGGGCGCGGCAGGCCTGCGCGAGATCACGGTCGGTGGCGATGCCGAGTCGCACCGCAAGCGCCTGCAGGACGATCGCCATCACGTTCGACAGCGCGATGACGAAAAGCAGCGTGTAGCCGAATTTCGAGCCGCCGGAAATGTCGGTCGCCCAATTGCCGGGATCCATGTAGCCGACAGAGATCAGGTAGCCGGGGCCGGCAAAGGCGAAGAGGCGGCGCAGCCAATGGCCGGATTTCGGCACGCCGACGCTGGCGTTCAGCCGGCCGAGGCTCGGCTGCTCGCCGGCGTAGCGGCGGCCCGTGAGGCTCCGATCTTCGACCGCCTGGTCAGACATTCACGTGGTCCCGTGGCCGGCGCCGCAGAGATTTAGCATGTGCTATAATCATTAGCCTATGCAATCTTCGCCGCAAGCGTTATTCTTGGGGCGAAATGATCGGCCAAGACCGCCAGCCGCTCCTGGAAGTGAAGGAGCATTCTTCGAGCTTCCAGCACGCGCGGGCGGCGCGCCGCTCGGCGCTGGCGGCGGATTACGTGGAGCTTATCGCCGATCTCATCGCCGCTGGCGGCGAGGCGCGGCAGGTCGATGTCGCGGCGCGGCTTGGGGTCGCCCAGCCCACCGTCGCCAAAATGCTGAAGCGCCTCGCCGAGGAAGGCCTGGTGATGCTGCGGCCTTATCGCGGCATCCTGCTCACCCGCGCCGGCGAGGCGGTGGCGCGCGAGGCGCGGGAGAAGCACCGCGTCGTCGAGCGTCTGCTCATGGCGCTTGGCGTCAGCGCGCACACGGCACGGCACGATGCCGAGGGTATCGAGCATCACGTCAGCGAGGAAACCTTGGAAGCCTTCAAGAAATTCGTCACGCGTGCCAAGCATCGCGGCTGAGTGCGGGCAGCTTTGATTTAGAATAACTTCAAACCACGTGCAATTTAATGCGCTCCTTCGGCAATTTCGTTTCCAATTCTTGCAAGCACGCTATAAGCCTCGCGCAATCTCCTATTCAGAGGCGCTCATGAAGCTCATTGTGCCGGCTCTCGCGGCAGTTGCCCTCGTCGCAAGCCCGCTCGCGGCGAAGGAATATCCGATCGGCAAACCGCAGATGAAGGGCGGAATGGAAGTCGCCGCCGTTTATCTGCAACCGATCGAGATGGACCCTCCCGATGTGATGCGCGCGGCGAAAGACTCCGACGTGCATCTCGAGGCCGACATCAAAGCCGCCAAGGACAACAAGAACGGGTTTGCCGAAGGCGATTGGATCCCGCTTCTCGTCGTCAGCTACGAGCTGACGAAGCTCGATTCGAAGGAGACTCAGAAAGGCAGCTTCATGCCGATGGTCGCCAATGACGGGCCGCATTACGGCGACAATGTCAAACTGAACGGGCCGGGCAAGTACAAGCTGACGCTGAACGTTAAGCCGCCAAGCGCCAATCCGCACGCGCATTTCGGCCGTCACGTCGACAAGGAGACCGGCGTCGGACCATGGTTCGAGCCGTTCAGCGTCGATTATGAATTCACCTTCGCCGGCACCGGCAAGAAAGGCGCGTACTGATGATGAAATTTACGCGTTGCGCCTGCTTGATTGTGGGAGTGGCATCGCTGCTTGCGGCGGGAAAGCCGGCACGCGCCGCCGACGAGCCGACGTTCGCGATCGAGTTCAAAGACGGCACGGTCACGCCGACGCGCGTCGAAGTGCCGGCGAAGACGCGTTTTCGGCTGGAGCTTAAAAACAGCGGCAAGACGGCAGCCGAGTTCGAGAGCAACGAACTAAAGAAAGAAAAGGTGCTTGCGCCCGGCACGACATCGTCCCTGATCATCCGCACGCTCGATCCGGGCGAGTACAAATTTTTCGATGATTTTCATCAGCAGGCGCGCGGCATTGTTGTCGCGAAATAGCACGCACGCGGCATCGAGGCGGCGGCGGTGATGCAGACGGTCTCGATCCTGCCGCAACCGCCGAGTGCGCGATGGCAGCGCCTCGACGTGTTTCTCGCGCGCGCTGGCGACGCGCTCCTACGCGGCCGCGACATCATTCAGGCCGTGCAATGGGCGGTCGTTGCAGTCTATCTCGTGCTGATCTCCGTTCCCGCGCTGATGCCGCTGCCAGGGCGCGCGGCGCATGTCTGGAACGATCTGACATTATTCGCGCAATTCATCTTTTGGGGCGTTTGGTGGCCGTTCGTTCTGCTAAGCATGGTGCTCGTCGGCCGCGCCTGGTGCGGGCTTTTGTGTCCGGAAGGAATGCTGACGCAGTTTGCGAGCCGCCATGGCCGCGGCAATGCCCTGCCGCACTGGATCAAATGGAAGGGCTGGCCGTTCGTCGCTTTTGCGATGACGACGATTTACGGTCAACTGATCAGTGTTTACCAATATCCGGCGCCGGTTCTGATGATCCTCGGCGGCTCCACCGCGGCGGCGATCGTGATCGGCTATTTGTACGGCCGCAACAAACGCGTCTGGTGCCGCTATTTGTGCCCCGTCACCGGCGTCTTCGGCCTCTTGACAAAGCTCGCGCCGCTGCATTTCCGTGTCGATCACGAGGCGTGGGAAGCATCACGTCACAGCGGGCTCCGTCAGCGGCCGGTGAATTGCCCGCCGCTCGTGCCCATCAAGACGATGCAGGGCTCGAGCATGTGTCACATGTGCGGCCAATGCAGCGGATATCGCGGCGCGATTGCGCTATCGCGCCGCTCGCCGAACGATGAGATCGTGCGCGTTGCCAAGAACGATCCGAAGCCTTGGGAAACCGTGCTGATTCTCTTCGGTCTCATGGGGGTCGCCGCGGGCGCGTTTCACTGGACCGGCAGCGATCTTTTCGTTGCGACAAAGCAGGCGATCGCCACTTGGCTTGTCGATCACGATTTGATGTGGCCGCTCGCGGCGCATCTGCCGTGGTTCGTGCTCACCAATTATCCCGGCAATAACGACGTGCTGACGCCGCTCGATGGCGTGCTAGTTGTCGCTTATATCAGCGCGGTCGCGCTGCTGATCGGGTTCACCACGTCCGCCTGCCTCGCGCTTGCGACGCGTGCACTCGGGCCGTGGCGCTCGCCGCGGTTCCATCATCTGGCACAAGGCCTGTTGCCGATTGCCGGGTGCGGCGTGTTCCTCGGCCTCTCGGCACTCACCGTGACAATGCTCCGAACCGAAGGATTCGAGCTGGCATTCATCACGCCGCTGCGCATCGCGTTGCTCGCCGGCGCGGCGCTTTGGTCCTGCGCATTGTGCTGGCAGATTGCCGGCGCACATGTTGCAAGCCGCGTTCGCCAAGCGGTGGCCGTCGGAGCCTGCGGCGCGGCGATCGCGATTGGCGTTGCGACGTGGGCGCTGCTGTTCTGGGGCTAGTAGCGCTTTTAACCACGATTGCCGAAATTCCTACGCTATTCCGACAATGGCTATTCGCAGAACGCCTATTCGCACAATGGCTATTCGCACAATGGCTATTCGCACAGCGCTGCCTATACCGCAGGCTTCAATCGCGGCGCCGAAGCGCAGTGGCTCGTCAACATGCGCACACGCTGGGCCTACGACTATGCCGTCTGGCGACAGATAAACGGCCCGACCGGCATTTTCGCTAGCTTCGGCGGTGTTGGCGGATACGGCTATGGAAATGGCTATGGCCTCGGCCGGGGCTACGGACTCGGACACCGCTTCCGCGCCGGCTACGGCTACGCAGGAGGATACGGAAACGACTGCAATTGCTGACGACAACCGGCGCCGGTGATTGCGACCGGCGCCGCCTATCTTCCGTCACACGCGTCTGAAACCCGGCTGCGAGGGATCGACAAGCTTGTAATTCACCGGGCCGATGCCGCAGATCGCAATGACCGCCGGCTCATGGTGATCGCGGATGATCCCATCATAATGCGGCGTGCCGGCGACGCGTCGTACAAAGCTGCCCGCCTTCACCGGCACGCAAGATGCCGGATCGAAATCCTCGCCACTGTTGCACCACCACGTGCCTGAGAGCACCATGCAATAGCGATCCGATGTGTAGGTGTGCGGCGCGCTCATGAAGCCAGGCCACCAGCGGATCAGCGTGTAATAGAGTCCCGGGCTGGTCGGAGCGCCCGTCAAGTTGCACGTGTCGCTGCTTCGTTCGGGATAGCGCGGGTTCGGTGTCCAGACGAGGGCCTCCGGCGGCTTAATGATTGTCTGCTCCGGGTCGAGAGGCCTGGCAAAGGCGGTTTGCGCGGCAAGGCCGGCGATTCCTGCGAATAGAGGTGCTGCGATCAGTTCGCGCCGCGTTGCGATCGGGTCCATTTCACTCCTCCTATAGACGAGCGCATCCTCGCAGAGATCTCAAATGCCCTTTCCGCCAAGGGCTAATCCCCGCACAACCGCCTGCGCGCCGAATTTCTCACGCAACGTATCGACGGCGGCTTCGCGGGATTTCACCCGCGCGATCGCGGTATCGCCGGCGAGATCGCCGTGATCGGCCTCTGCGGCATCGACGAGATCGCCGGCGCCGATCCCGATCAGCCGGTAGCGGGTGCCGTCGAGTTCGGGCTTTAATAACGCATCGGCGTTGTCGAACAGACGCGAGGCAAGCTGCGTCGCCGGCAGGCCGGAGCGCGAGCGCGTGCGCAGCCTGAAGTCGCTCGATTTCAGTTTGAGCGTCACGCTTCGCCCGGCGAGGTCGGCAGCTTTCAGCCGCTTCGCCACCCTTTCGCAAAGCCGGAACAAGATCGGCCGCAGCGTTTGCGCGTCCGCGTAATCTGCGTCGAATGTCGTCTCGGCGGAAATGCCTTTCGTCTCGCGCTCGGGGTTTACGCCGCGATCGTCGATGCCGTTCGCAAGTCGCCAAAGCCGCCGGCCTTCATTGCCGAGCAACTTCATCACCTCGATTTCGGAGCGCCGCTGCAGATCGCCGATCGTGCGAAAGCCCGCCTTCGCCAACCGGGTCTCCGCGACTTTGCCGATGCCCCAGATCAGCCGCACCGGTTTGTCGGCAAGAAAGGCCTTCGCCTCCGCCCGCCCCAGCACGGAAAAGCCCCGCGGCTTATCGAAATCCGAGGCGATCTTTGCGAGAAACTTGCAATAGCTCAGTCCAATCGACACGCTGATCCCGATCTCCTGCTCGACGCGGGATGCGAAACGGGTGAGCGTCTCGGCGGCGCTGGCGCGGTGCAGGCGATCCGTTCCAGTCAAATCGACAAAGGCTTCGTCGATCGACAACGGCTCGACAAGCGGCGTCAATTCGAACAGAAGCGCGCGCACTTCGCGTCCGACCCGCGCATATTTCTGCATATCCGGCCGGATGACGATCGCGTTCGGGCAGGCGGCAAGCGCCTTGAACATCGGCATTGCCGAATGCACGCCGTAAGTGCGGGCAATGTAGCAAGCGGTGGCGACGACGCCGCGTTTGCCGCCGCCGACGATGAGCGGCTTATCGGCGAGGCTGGAATCGTCGCGCTTCTCGATCGCGGCGTAGAACGCATCGCAATCGATATGGGCGATCGAAAGCGTGCCAAGCTCCGGGTGGACGAGCAGCCGCGGCGACCCGCAGGCCGCGCAGCGGCCGTTGGGGGACGGACCGGCGATGAGGCAATCGCGGCAAAGGGGATCGGCATTCATGCGGCGCGGCGGCTCCCGCGACTCGGGACCGGAGCATAGCCGAAACTCTCAGCCGAAATCTGCCTCCGGCGCGAGCAGATGGCGCGCTTCCCCAACCCGCTCCGGCGCGATGTCTTCCTCCGTGGCGAAGGCGATCAGCAGTGCCTCGTCCTGGGCGAGATGATCGAGCACGGCCGGCAAGAATCCCGGCTCGGCCGCGGCCTTGCGCAAACCACTCGGATCGAGGCCGGATAGGCCGAGAAAGCGGCCGATTCGCTCCTCGTCGCGCCCGAGGAAAGCCAGGGCAGCGAGAGCGAGCGCCTCGGCGTCTTCGCGGGTCAGCGATTTCCGCTGGGCGCGCTTCCCCAGCCCTGTGGCGGAAGAAGGACGCAGAATCACCGGGGCAGTTTCCCTTTCATCAAGGTCTCGGGGTTAAGGATGAGGTATGGCGATGCAAGAGGTCTTCCCGGGTGGAACGCGCCGCGCTGCCGGGCTTGCGGAAGCGATGTTGTAGCAATGCCTAAAACCGTGCTGATCGTCGAGGACAACGAGCTCAACATGAAGCTTTTCAACGATTTGTTGGAAGCGCATGGCTACACGACGATTCAGACGAACAGCGGGGTCGAAGCCGTCGAGCTCGCGCGCCGGCACCGACCGAATCTCATTCTGATGGACATCCAGCTGCCGGAGGTCTCCGGCCTCGAAGTGACGCAGTGGCTCAAGGACGACGACGAGCTGCGGTCGATCCCGATCGTCGCGATCACCGCCTTCGCCATGAAGGGCGATGAGGAAAAAATCCGGCAGGGCGGCTGCGAGGCCTATCTGTCGAAGCCGATCTCCGTCGTCAAATTCCTCGAAACCGTCCGCAATTACGTGAGCGAAGGGTAAAGAGCCGCTTCAATGACCGCGCGTATTCTGGTCGTCGACGACGTTCTGCCCAACATCAAGCTGCTCGAGGCGCGGCTGAGCGCAGAATATTTTCGATGTGCTCCGCGCGACGAGCGGGCCCGAGGCCTTGTCGATTTGTGCCCATGAGCGCGCGACATCGTCCTGCTTGACGTGATGATGCCGGGCATGGACGGGTTCGAGGTTTGCCGCCGGCTGAAATCCGATCTTTCCACAGCGCATATTCCGGTCCTGATGGTAACGGCGCTCGATCAGCCCGCCGACCGGGTCCGCGGCCTTGACGCGGGCGCCGATGATTTCCTGACGAAGCCGGTCGATGAAATCGCGCTGCTCGCGCGGGTGCGTTCGCTGGCACGCCTCAAAGTGATGATCGACGAGCTGCGCACCCGCGCCGCAACCTCAGCCAGCCTGGGGGTAGGGGAAGCGGCACTGCACGCGCTGAGCGGCGGCGGCGAGAATGGCCGCATTCTTCTCGTCGACGATCGCCCGTCCTCCGCCGATCGCACGACCGCGACTCTGCGCGGAGCTCACCACGTCGATGTCGAAAGCGATCCACAGGAAGCGCTCTTCCGTGGCGCCGAGGGCGGCTACGATCTCTTCGTGATCAGCCTCGGCTTGCAGAATTCAGACGCGCTGCGCCTCTGCAGTCAGATCCGCTCGTTGGAGCGCACCCGCGCAGTGTCATCGAAGCCGAGGCATTTCCGCTTGATGAGTAGGCTGCGTGCATCCCGGTCACCGTCTCGATCGGACTCGCCGATCGCGTCCTCGACGCCAATCCGGATGCGCTCTTCAAGCGCGCCGACCGGGCCCTCTATGCCTCGAAAGCCAGCGGCCGCAACCGGATGACTGCCGCAGCCGCGTGAAACACACAAGCCGTGTGGGATTCACCACGCTTCTTTAGCTAAACAAAGGGTTGATCCCGCCAACGCGTTTATTTCATTGCAAATTTTCGGCCGGCCTGTAACCCTGCCTTGGCCGGATGGGTTTGCATCTGGCGGCGGCACGGAAGTCTCAATAAGCGGAACGCCTGCCGTCGTGCGCTTAAAGATGCGTTCCGGCGAGTTCGAATACCCTGCGGAGTGCTCAGGTCCGCCGCATTTCCTGGGTCCGTAGGGTCGGCCGGCTGGTTGCGGCAGGAGTGGCCTCCTCGAAAGCCGTAGCTGGCCGGCCACCTTACCCAGCCAGTAGATCCGGCTCGCGCTCCGGCTCAACACCTGCCTCGACGCGCCTATAATGTTCGCGAAGCCGCGTCCGCCAGCGTTCGTCAAGAAAATCCGGGGCCCCTGAATAAGGAGGGGAGCTTAGAAGGGCCAGCTCGCTGGCGCGACTGGCAAATCCGCCTCTCTCCGCATCGAACATAAGGAGATCGTTCGGGATTGCCCGGCAGCCGGCGCCGACCTTCGGGTAAGACCCCAGGCAAATAATCGCGTAAGCGGCCCCGGCGGGCTCCGGCCCAGACAGCGCCTTCAGAGTACCGATCTTGCGCCCGCCCGGCTCCCAGACCGGTTTGCCGATAAGGAGGTCCGCACGCGCATCCTGACGCAGAAGCCGTGCGCTCTTCTGTTCCAAACCGATTCGCATGAAGTGACCTCCGCTGCCGCCTCAGGCTTAATCCGGAGCGGTTAGATTGAGTTCCGCAGATATATTTTCGCCAAAGAGAAGATTTGCCGGTGGAAAGCCAAAGAGAGAGAGTCTCGCCTGAAGTTACTTGATTTTTGCTTCCTTGAACTCGACATGCTTGCGCGCGACCGGGTCATACTTCTTGAAGGAAAGCTTCTCCGTCTTCGTGCGCGCGTTCTTCTTGGCGACGTAGTAATAACCGGTGTCGGCGCTCGAGATGAGCTTGATCTTGATCGTGGCGGCTTTTGCCATGGCGGCGGGTCCCAAATAGCTCGGGCCGGTCTGACCGGCCGATAAATCAGTGCGCTACATACGGGGGGCATCGGGGAAGGTCAACCGAGCTGCGCTGGCGCAGCAGGTCTCGGGAACCTCTCCCGTGCCTTGCGCATCCAATTTACAATCGGTCAACATGGAGCAAGCGCCATGACGCCTCGCAACCCAACAAGCACCGCTCAGGTTGCTGGTCACCCAATCCATCCTATGCTAATCCCGTTTCCCATAGCCTTTCTGGTGGCCACCTTAGTATCCGACCTTATTTCTGGCGAACGGGCAATTCGGGATGGGCGACTGCTTCGCTTTATCTGCTTGGTGCCGCGCTCGTAATGGCAGCGCTTGCGGCCGTTGCAGGCCTTACTGACTTCATCGGTGACGCCCGCATCCGCGCGCTTACCCCAGCGTGGCATCACATGATCGGCAACGTCATCGCCGTACTGATCGCGCTGTGGAACTGGTGGCGCCGCTATACGGCGGCTGCCCCGGTGCGGCGATCCTGCCGGTGGGGCTGATCCTCTCGGCGATCGTCGTGCTCATTCTGCTCTATACCGGCTGGCGCGGATGGGAGATGGTTTATCGCCACCGCGTCGCCGTCGAAGACCAACCGTAGCGGAATTCTTGCGCGATTTGCGAAGGCGAGTTGCCGCGCGTCGCGGACGTCTCGCCTTCCAAGTTGCAAGCGGCAACTGAATGATCAATGCACGGCGACGGCGTCGTGGGGATGCTCTACGTCGTCGGCGTCAACATCGCTGTTTTCACAACGCTATTCGTGCTTTCCGAGCTTGCCGTGCACCTCATTTGGCCCACAGCGAAGAGAAACGGCAAGTCCGAGTTTGGCGAGAATGGTGCCGTGGCAAATGCCGGCACTTCTTCGATCACTTTCCCGCTATGTTTGCCTATAAGCGGGAGCATGCAAGCTTTCTACGCGATTTGTTCATTTGGGGCGACGTTCACTACAACGACTTCGGGCATGAGCTCATCGCGCGCGATCTCATCGCCGATTACGAAAAACGTCAAGTTCGCGAGCGAAATGATACCTCGTTTGTCCACATTCGACAGGCACAGTGATTGATACGGCCTGATCGATAGGCTGCGAAAGGTTTGTCGAAGCTCACTGGCTGACCGAAATCCGGCCGATCATATTGGGATGAAAGCGACAGTAATATTCTATGTCGCCCGCCTCCTTGAGAACGATGCGGCCCACCTTCTTCGGGTACAGCATTACATCCCATTTTTTGTCCCGAGATGTTGCCGTGTGGGCGAGAAAATCCGTGTTCGTCCACTCGATCGTATCTCCGACATGGGCGGACACCGCAGACGGCTTGTAGCCGAGATTTTCCATCTCGATACGAATGGTCTCTGCCGATGCCGCGCTTGCGAAAGCCGCGACCGCCGCGAGGGCGATCGCGCAACGTCTCGGGTCCATTACGATGCCCTTTAAAGCGATTTTGCTACTTGTTCGGCATGCTGCTGATGACCCTGGAAGATTTTTAGCCCAGTCTCGAGCAGCTGCTTCAGCTCGGGATTGTCGGCGGAGGGAATAAGCGTGCTCTCGAGCGCGCCATTCACCGTCTTGTGGTATTCGACCTCGTTGTCGGCATAAGCTTTATCGAACGCCGGACCATTGAGCTTTTTCAGGGAAGCCAAGGTGCCCTGCGCCTGTTGCGACAGCGATTTGCTCGTCGGATTGTCCTCGGGCTTCACTTTGAGCTTCTTGACCAGCGCCAGCGCCTTCTGGTTGACAGCGGTGTGGTCGCGCACCATGTCCTGCGCAAAGGCGCGTACTTCCTTGTTCTTAGACTTCTGCAGCGCGAGTTTCGCCGCGCCGATGTCGATTTGCCCGGCGGTGTAGGCGATGTGGGCGATTTGAGCATCGTTCGGCTTGGCGCCCTGCGCGAGGGCGGCTGCCGACCCGAGCATCAGGGCGGCAGACGCGGCGAGAATTTTTGCAAACATTCCGTCCTCCTGGTGCATGACGTGAGACCAGCCGCTATTGGATGAGATGCGGAGCGAAAGGTTCCCGGTGGGTTCAGGCAATCTCGAGCCGGGCGAGGACCGCCTCGGTGAGACGCTCGCAGCGGCGGCCGGCGAAGGGGAAGGCGTCGACCAGCGCCGGGCCGAGCTGCTTCTCCATCTCCTCCTTAACCTCGCGGCGGGCGCGGTGCAGGCGTGTCTTCACCGTCTCCGGCTTGATGCCGAGGAGCTCCGCCGTCTCCTCAATGCTCATGCCTTCGATGAGCCGCATGACCAAAACGGTGCGGAAGGCCTCCGGCAGGGCGTCGATGGCGCGCTCCAAAAGCGCGCGGATTTCGCGTTGGGCCATCGTGGTTTCCGGATCGAGCTCGGGATGGGCAAGGGGGAAGCGGATGATCTCAGCGCTCGTTTCCTGCGCGTGGGTGCCGGTCTCGAATGCGACCGTCGGCTGCGGCGGCGCAGCCGCCCCAGCGCCTCATTCATGACGATGCGGGCGAGCCAGGTGCCGAGCTGTGACTCACCGCGGAATAGATCGAGGCGGGTGAAGGCGCGGATATAGGCCTCCTGCAACGCGTCCTCGGCTTCGAAATCGTCGCGCAAAATGCTGCGGGCGATGCGGTAGAGCCGCTGGTTGTTTTGCCGGATGATCAGCGCGACGGCGCTCGCGTCCTTGCGGCGTGCGCGGGCGATGAGGTCGGTTTCGTCATTGTCGGCTGGTCTGATGGCTTCTACGGGCATGCGGCACCGGCTCGTTGGCGATGCGGCTTGGATGCGGACCGCCGGGAAAGGTTCCCGACGCGCCTACAGCTCCTCGCGATACCAGCGCTTGTGGCTCTCGTAATAGAACGGCACCGGCAGCTCGTATCGCATGCCGGCCGCGATCCGCGCCTTCAGCTCTTTCAAGACGACGCCGGTAATATGCGGAAGGTCGAGCTGCTGCGCTTCCTCGAGCGGCAGCCAGACAAGCTCGGTCAGCTCCGATTCCGGATGGATGACGTCCTCGACGCGCGCGGCGATCTCCTTCGCGTCGACGGCAAAGAAGGTCGTATCGAAGCGCCGCGGCCGCCCCGGCGGCGTGATCGCCCGGGTTATGAAGTGGAAGGCAGCGAGATTGGGCGTCAGCCCATGCGCGGCGTAGTCGGCCCAAGGGCCGGTCGGGTGCGCGCGGGCGGCGGCGTCACTCCTGGTCCCGAGCACGAGGCCGGTCTCCTCGAAAGTCTCGCGCACCGCCGCAAGCGCTAGCGCGCGGGGTAGCGCAGGCGACGCTTTCACCCGGCGCTTCGCAAGCTTTTCCTCGACCTTTGGATGCAGCGCATGCGTTACCGCGATCTGCCGGTCGGCGGGATCGACGCGGCCGCCTGGGAAAACAAACTTTCCCGGCATGAATTTATGGCCGTGATGGCGGCGGCCCATCAGGACCTGCGTCTGCTCGCCGGCATGGTCGAGGATGATCAGCGTCGCCGCGGGCCGCGGCCGCAGATAAGGATGTTTCTTGGTGACGGGGTCTTTGCGCTTGACGGCTTCGGCATAATCCGGCCGCTCGATGACCTTCGGTGCAGCCGCTCCGTCGCTCATATCGCGTCCGCCAATTTCCCCGGCACGGCCGTGCCACCGAAACCGTGCATACGCAAGGCCCATTGCCAGCCGATCAGCGCGCCTTTGACGCGCGGCAGCAGCGCCAGCGACAAGGCAAGCGCGAGAACGAGGCCGGCGACGATCGGCATCCATATCGGCGCATCGGGCCAGCGTTCCTCGCCAATAAGCAAGAGCGTGCCGACAACGTGGCCGACTATCAGGATGGTGAAATAGGGCGGCGCGTCATCGGCGCGGTGGTGGTGCAGCTCTTCGCGGCAGGAGCTGCAGGTCTCGTCGACCTTCAGATAAGCCCGAAAGATGCGACCCTCGCCGCAGGCAGGGCAGCGGCCGACAAAGCCGCGTTTGAACGATTGCCAGCGCGGCCGCGGCGGCTCTCGAACCGCGGGCGATGAGCCATAGGTGAGGGTCGGCATGAGCTCTGATCGCGAGGGGATTAGCCTCTATGTGATGTCTTGCGCCGCGTTTTTCCAGCTGGCTTGCTGTCGCGGCGCTCGTTTTTCCGACCCTTTCTCTCGGCATAGCCGGGGCGAATGCCTGCATTGCGCAGGGTGCGGCCTCCGCTGAGCAGCTCAAAGCGCAGCGCGCCGGCAACGGGCGCAGCTTCCAACAATCGCACTTCGACGAGATCGCCGAGCCGGTGCGCTTCACCGGAGCGGCTGCCGATCACCGCATGATGCGCCTCGTCGAAACGGAAATATTCCTGGCCAAGCGTCGAGATCGGAATGAAACCGTCGGCGCCGGTGTCGAGCAGCCGCACGAACAGGCCCGAGCGCGTTACGCCTGATATGCGCGCCTCAAAGGTCGCGCCGATCTGGTCGGCGAGATGGCCGGCGATGAGGCGATCGACCGTCTCGCGTTCCGCCGCCATGGCGCGGCGTTCCGCGGCAGAGATTCGCGCGGCGATTTCCGCAAGCTCGTTGTTGCTCATGTCAGGAAGGCCGCCCGCTCCGAGAGCGAGCGCGCGCACGAGCGCGCGATGCACGATCAGATCGGCATAACGGCGGATCGGCGAGCTGAAATGCGCGTAGCGTTTCAGGTTGAGTCCGAAGTGTCCGTAATTTTCCGAGACATATTCGGCCTGCGCTTGCGTGCGCAGCACGATTTCGTTGACGACATTCTCGTGCTCGGTCTCTTTGACGCGCGCGAGAATCGTATTGAACTGCGCCGGCCGCAGCACCTGGCCTTTGGCGAATTTGATGCCGATCGTCGCCAGGAACTCGGCGAGCGCGTTCATCTTCTCGAGCGACGGCTCGTCGTGCGCGCGATAGATAAGCGCCTGGCGTTTGGCTTCCAAGGTTTCCGCGGCGGCGACGTTGGCAAGGATCATGAATTCTTCGATCAAGCGATGCGCTTCGAGCCGCGGCGGCGTAGTGACGCGATCGACAGTGCCATCCGGTTTCAGCAGGATCTTGCGCTCGGGCAAATCAAGGTCGAGCGGCCCGCGAATGTCGCGGGCTTTTGCGGCGGCTTGGTAGGCGGCCCGCAGCGGCCGCAGCACGTCTTTCAGCAAGGGCTGCGTCGTGTCGTCGGGCGCGCCATCGAACGCCGCCTGCGCTTGCTGATAGCTGAGTTTTGCGGCCGAGCGCATCATGATGCGATGGAAGGAATGCTCGATCTTGCGGCCCTCCGCGGTGAGGCGCATGCGCACCGCAATCGCCGGACGATCCTCGCCGGCGCGCAACGAGCAGAGATCGTTGGAAATGCGCTCCGGCAGCATCGGCACGACGCGATCGGGAAAATAAACGGAGTTGCCGCGCTCCAGCGCGTCGCGGTCGAGCGCCGAATGCGGCCGCACATACCAGGAGACATCGGCGATCGCGACAGTGACGACGAAGCCCGCCGGATTATCCGCCGCTTTGTCAGGTTCGGCATGGACCGCGTCGTCGTGATCTTTCGCGTCCGGCGGATCGATCGTGATCAGCGGCAGGTTGCGCCAATCTTCGCGGTGAAAACCTTCCGCTTGCAGCGGGGCAGGGCGCGCGCGCTCGGCTTCAGCGATCGCCTCGGGCCGGAACTCGGTCGGGATGTCGTGCACGTGGATCGCGATGAGGCTCACCACTTTTTCCGTTCCCGTCGCGCCGACCACCTCGCGAATGCGTGCTGAGGGCAGTCCGAAGCGCGCCTGCCGCTGGACATCAACAGAGACGAGATCGCCATCCCTCGCGCCGCCGAGATCGGCTTCGGCCACCGCGAGTTCGCGACCGGCCTGCTTCTTGTCGATCGGCACGATGCGGCCACCATGGCCGGACGGCTCCGCCCGGAAAATGCCGAGCACGCGCGCCTTGCTGCGCGATAAAATCTTGACGACGCGACCGCTATAGGGCGGCTCGTCTTTATCTGGATCGCGCACCGCCTCGACGCGCAAAAGCGCACGGTCGCCAACACCCGGTGCTGGCATGCCAGGGCGCGGTTTGCGCGGCACGTGCACCAAAATTTTGGGAGCCTCGCCGAAGCTCACCTCGTCCCATTCGACCGGTGTGGCGATCAGCTCGCCGTCGCGATCGCGGCCGGTAAGGTCGGCGAGCGTCACATTCGGCAGCGTGCCGGCTTTGGCGAGCCGCTTGCCGCGCGATTCGATGGCGCCTTCATCTTTGAGTTCCGCGAGCAGCTCTTTCAGCGCTATGCGATCGCCGCCCTTGATGTTGAAGGCGCGCGCGATCTCGCGCTTGCCCATTTTTTGGGGCGACCTGCCGTTGACGTCGCGCTCGCGCGCGATGAAGGCGAGGACGTCGTCGCGCGACGGGAGGGGATGTTGCTTTGTTTTGGTCTTGGTCAAATCGTTCTCTTGTTCAATCGGGTTTCGAGTTCAGCTATTTTGCCAGCACGACGACGTCGCTCTTATCGTAGCCGAGCGCGGCGTAAAAGCTGGCCACCTCGACGTTCTCGCTGCGCACCATCAGCTGCAATTTAGGTACGCCACGCGCGCGGCACCACTGCTCTGCCGAACGCATCAGCATGGTTCCGACGCCCTGGCGGCGGAATGCTGGAGCGACCGCGAGATAGTAGACCCAGCCGCGATGGCCGTCGTGACCAACCATGACAGTCGCGACGAGCTTCGCCTCGCGCCGCGCGGCAAGGATCGTTGAGCCGCGTGACGCAGCGCAAGCGCGGCATCCGCACGCGGATCTTTCCAAAGGCGGAGCAGGCCGGCTTCTTTCCAATGGCGATTGCGGCGGGAGTTTCATCCGGCGAGAGATCAGAAATGACCAGCACGTCTCGATAAGCTCCGGATTGTTAATCGGCGTTGACGCCCCGTCCTTTCCCAGGCCTAGTGCACGATAGCTAGCGTGCATAGGGGAGGCAACAATGCATATGTCCAACGAAAGCATTCTGGTCATCATCATCGTCGGCCTTATCGCCGGATGGCTCGCAGGTCAGATCGCCTGGGGGACCGGGTTCGGCATTATCGGCGATCTCCTGATCGGCATTGTCGGCGCCTTCATCGGCAACTGGCTGTTTGCTCAGCTCGGCATCCGTATCGGCACCGGCATCATCGCGGCGATCATCAGCGCGACAATCGGCGCGCTTATACTCCTGGCCCTGATCAGCCTCGTGCGTGGGCGGGGTAGAGTGGGCTACCGGCGGCGCTGGTAAGCGAACGCGAGCGCGGCCTCATTCCCCCACGTGCCGTCCTTCGATCAGCTCGCGCCCCGCATCGCGTAACGCCGCGCGGGAATCGTCGCGCGAATAGAACATGTGCCCGCCGGGTACCGTCTCAAACCTGACGCGCCGCGCGTCGCCGTAGGCCGGAAGCTGATCGACAAGCAGTTTTGCGCCGAAATAGGTGGTGATGAGATCGGTGATGCCGCTCATGACCAGCACGCGCATCTGCGGATCGATCGCTAAGGCCTGGCGTAAATCGCTTAGCGCCTCATTGGTCCCGCGGCCGCGGTCCCAGTTCCATTGCCGCACAACCTGATTGTTGAGGATTTCGTAGCGCAATTCGCCGACCGGCCATTTCAGCCGGTTGACGGTGATGTCCGCCATGGCGCTGGCGATCGGCGCGCGCAATCCGTCGAGGAAAGGGTCGGACCAATGACTCTCGGGCGCGTTCGGGCTCGGATCGAGCGCAGTAATGCTGCCATCGTATATGCTGCCGACGCGTGCCTGATTGCGGCCGCGCTCGCGCAGAAACGTGTTAGCGTCGACACGGCCGGCGAGCCGCGCCACGAGATTGCGATCAAGCCCGGTGAATGCCGCGACTTTGTCAGTCAGCCGCGCCACCGCTTCCTTGTCGCGCGGTCCTTTCAAAAGGTCGGAGAGATATTCGCCGGTGGCGTAAGCCTCGACATCGGCGAGTTTCGCGCGATCGGTAGCGCCGCGCGCAACGGCGGTCATCGCCGGCAGAAGCGCAACACGGGTGAGCGGCGTCGTCCCTTCGAACCAGCTGAAATCGATGACCGGCGACAGCATGGCGATGCCGTTGACGCCGACATTTTCGGTCTGTTGCAGCGCGTGTGCGATTTTCGGCGCGCGGAAACCGCCATAGCTTTCACCGACGATGAATTTCGGCGAGGCGAGGCGATTGTGCTGCTCGAGCCATTTGCGGATCGTCACCGACAAGAGATCGACGTCGCCTCCGACGGAATAGAAGTGCCGGCGAACATCGTCGCCCTCGGCGAGAATGCGCGTGAAGCCGGTGCCCGGCGGATCGAGGAAGACGAGATCGGTGAAGGGCAGCCAGGTCTCGGCATTGGCATTGGTGACCGGTGCCGCGGAGGGCGCGAGCGCCGCGCCGGTCATCGACAGCCGCCAGGGCCCCATCGCGCCGATATCGAGGAAGCCGGACGCCGCGCCCGGACCGCCATTGATGGCGAACGTGACCGGGCGCGCCGCGGCATCGCCGGCGTCGTTCCGCTCGAAGGCGACGTAGGCGATATCCGCCTGCGGCGTGCCGCCACTGGCGTCGACGAGCCGCACCGCGCCTGCGCGGGCGGTGAAAGCGAGGCTCTGCCCGCCAATGTCGATCGAATGCGACGTCACCGATTCCGACGGCAGCGGCGTGCGCGGCGTCGCGGGCGCCTCACGGCGCTGCTCGGCGCGATTAGCCCCGGCGCCCGGGGCGCGCTCCTGCGCCGACGCAAGCGGCGCGGCGGCAATCAAAAACGCCGCTGCAAGCGCGTAAATCGACCGCGGCCGGTACTTTTGTCTCATGATCCCCTCATCAGGCGCAGCAAATGGGGCGCCTGGCAAGGAAGGCGAGCAAGATCGGTTAGCGCAGGACCGGCGGAATTTAAGAACATCAGCCCGTTGCGCCGACGCTCCCCCGCAATAAGACGCAAGACGGGGCAAGCGCAGCGGGCGATCAAAATTGCATTGCTGGCTATCTTCGAGCGGGATCAACATGGACGATCCCGGAGCGGGGATGGGTACGGCCGCGACTGCCGCCCCTACAAGGAGTTCGGGCATGATGGACCGTCGCACCTTCACCCGTAGGCTGGCGGCTGGGACCGCGGCCTCACTATTGCCCCGTCTGGCGCAAGCCCAAACCGCAGGTCGCGCTCGCAACGTTGTTCTCGTGCACGGATTGTTCGCCGACGGATCGTGCTGGTCCAAGGTGATCGCACGGTTGCAGGCGGTGGGCCTCAATGTCACCGCCGTGCAGAATCCTTTGACGAATCTCGAGGCGGCAGTTGCTTCGACGCAACGCGCGTTGGCGCGTCAGGACGGACCGACCGTCCTCGTTGGACATTCCTTTGCTGGAATGATCATCACCGAGGCTGGTGTCGATCCGAAGGTCTCGGCCGTTGTGTACGTGGCGGCACGGGCGCCGGATGCCGGCGAAGATTATTCTGCGCTGGCCAACACCTTTCCGGCGCCGCCCGCCGCGGCGGGAATCGTGTTTGACGGCGATGAAGGGCGTCTCGGCGAAGCAGCGTTTCTGCACGATTTTGCCGGCGATCTGTCCGAGGCAGAGGCGAAGGTGCTCTATGCGGTGCAGGAGCCCTTCAATAAGGCGCTGCTTACCGGCAAAACCGCGTACGCTGCCTGGCGCTCGAAACCGAGCTTCTGTGCCGTTTCTTAGAGGACCGCACGATCAACCCCGATCTTGAGCGCTTCATGGCCAAACGCATGGGCGCCGACACGATCGAGATCAAGGCGAGCCATCTGTCGCTGATCTCGCATCCGCAAGAAATCGCCGATCTGATTTTGAAGGCGGCGAGCGCTCGTTGAAGCCTTGCGGGCGCGCGGTTGCTCGCGCCTCCCCGCCGGGAGTAAGGAAGCCGTATGCACACCCACTCCATTGAGGGCTGGAAGCACGAGCACGTTTTCCTCGGACGGCGCCACGACAGGCATGAGCGGCGCACGATGTGCGTCGTTGCGCTGACCGCCGCGATGATGGTCACCGAGATTGTCGGCGGCACGCTGTTCGGCTCGATGGCGCTCGTCGCCGACGGTTGGCATATGTCGACGCATGCGGCAGCGCTCGCCATTGCGGCGCTCGCCTACCGGTTCGCTCGCCTCCATGCGGGCAGCGCGCGCTTCGCCTTTGGCACGGGAAAACTCGGTGAGCTCGCCGGCTTTTGCGAGCGCAATCATCCTTGCCATGATCGCGCTGTTCATCGGCTACGAGAGTGTTGTGCGGCTCTATCAGCCGATACGAATCCATTTTGCAGAGGCGCTGCCGATCGCCGGTCTGGGACTCCTAGTAAACCTCGCCAGCGCCTGGCTGTTGCGCGACGACCATGCGCACGACGATGAGGACGATGACGCGCATCATCACGACACGAATATCCGCGCCGCTTATGTGCACGTCATGGCCGATGCGCTGACGTCGGTACTGGCGATCGTTGCGCTCGCCGCCGGTCGCTTTCTCGGCATCGCCTGGCTCGATCCCATGATGGGCCTGATCGGTGCGGCGGTCCGATAACCTGCAATTCACCGACATCCGCTGCCGTCCGCATCTCCCCTTGTGAATAAACAGGTTTCAAGCCCCTTGAGCCTTTTTTGTTCACTGATGTTCACTACAATCCGCGTCGCAAAGTAAGACCAGAAGTAAGACCGGTAGATGGTGGGCGGGACAGAAAAGCTTTCAGCGCGAGCCGCAGCGACAAGGAAAGCGGGTCGCTATGGTGACGGCGGCGGCCTTTATCTAATCGTTTCGGCTACCGGTGCGCGCAAGTGGGTATTCCGGTTCACGCTAACAGGCAGAGTCACCGAAATGGGCCTCGGCTCTGCGGACGCCGTTTCGCTATCTGCAGCTAGGGATGCAGCCCGTGAGGCTCGAAAGCTACTTGCCCGCAATGAAAACCCTATTTCAGCAAAGCGCCAGGCTGCCGCCCTTGCAGCAGGGACCCCGACTTTCGCTTTTGTCGCCGACGCGATGATTGCGGCGCGGGAGGGAGAATGGCGGAACCTCAAGCACCGCGAACAATGGAAATCGTCGCTTAAGAATTTCGCGCAGGCGATCCGGGACAAGCCGGTGGACCAGATCGACACCGCGGCGGTGTTGTCTGTGTTGACGCCCTTGTGGTCGTCGAAGCCTGAAACCGGTTCACGACTTCGCCAGCGTATTGAAGCGGTACTAGATGCTGCAAAGGCCAAGGGCCATCGCTCCGCGGAAAATCCGGCACGCTGGCGCGGTCATCTCAAGCACCTGCTCCCGAAGCGAAGCCGACTGTCAAAGGGCCACCATGCCGCGATGGCCTATTACGATGTCCCGGCATTTGTTCAGAAGCTCCGGGAGGATCAGAACACAGCCGCGCTCGCGCTCGAGGTCTGTGGCGAAGGTGCTGCGCCGCCTCTGCGAAAATATTGCAACTGTTCATGGCTTCCGCAGCGCATTTCGCGATTGGGCCGGCAACGAGACTCATTTCCCGCGTGAAGTTGCCGAGGCGGCGCTCGCGCATGTGATCGGCGACGAAGCCGAGCAGGCTTACCGGCGTGGCGATGCCCTTGCAAAGCGTCGGGCTCTTATGCAGGCCTGGGCCGATTACATCGAAAACAGGACCGCCGCCAACGTCGTGCCGCTCACTCAACCGGCGTAGCTCGAACGCACGGGATAGGCCGCCAGCCGACAAGCCGAGACGCACCGCTCGGTTTCGGCGTCTCCTCGCGGTGCTCGCGATGGGTGCAACGCACGTGAACGAAGAATCTAGCACGTGCCATGCCCAGAGAATAGCGGCCAGTTCCCTAGTCACCTTTGACATCATGGACGACAAGGTGCGGTGATTGACAGGTGGACGGCAAGAGGCTGGCATGTGTCTTCAGCTTCCTGGAATGGTCCCGATCCCCGCAGCTGTTAAAACCACCGCCTTCCCGTAGACCTTAAGCGCCGGGGACCAATAAGCTTTCACTGCCGGCCGATGTGCCGCCGGCTGCGGTCCTGACTCCCGGGGTGAGACTAAACTCTCTTCACTCATGGTACGCTCTCGAACTTTGCTAGCGAGCGAATGGCAGCAGCTCATAGATAACTGAACTCGTTTCCATGGGATGAATTTCTGGCGAATAGGTGATGAGAGCTTGCGACCGGGAGGTGTTAGGCGCAGGATGCAGTCGGCGGCGGAGTTGCTCCTCTCTTTTTCTCCAGCCGCCCCAACCAAAGACGACTCGCCCCGCTGGGCAAACTGGCGGGGTTTTTCATTTGGCTCCGATTCGCAATCTGAGCCGCAGCCGGTTAAATGCGGGCCAGTATGCTTTGGCGCGTTTCCCGCCCGATCCGTCTCGTTCCAAGCCTCCGGGCTTCATCCTGCCATGCCAGCCCGCACTCGCCGAGAAGCCGCCCGCTTGGGCGCACGTGCACGGACCGGCGCCGCGCGAACGATCTGCGGCCGAGTTGGACGCACGACGCGCCGGGCCGCAGTCAGCAGATGGATGACGGGTTTTCTCGCCGCGCGGGCCGGCCGTTGGACCTGCTCGGGCCGCACGATTTGGACCCCGGCATTGCGTTTGAGCCGCGGCGTGCCCGCAAAAGCCGAGCAGGCAGAGAAGACACGCCGTCGGGGCGCATGTTTTCCAATCACGTCACCACTCCCAGTGCCAAGGGGTTACACTGTAACATATACGGAGCCGTGGTAGCTGTGCGGGAGGAAAGCG
>DATAOB010000027.1:0-3877 GCA_036265935.1 Beijerinckiaceae bacterium | reverse complement strand
AGGCTGCCATCGGGATCGGCATTGTCGATGGAGAAGAAGATCGAGTGGCCTTTGAACCGGTCGCTGAAGTGACGCTCCTCGCCTTCGTACTCCCATGCTTGCAGAAACGAGTCCGGCACGGAGTCGTGATGAATGGAGAGGAAGAGATCGGCCGAGGAGGCATTCGCACGCGCCACACGATCGTGGAGGCTCTTCTTGGCCGGCCCGTCGGTCACGAGCAGAAGGGTCTTGGCAAAGCCGGCGGCGAGCAATTTCTGCTCGATCAGTGTCGCGAGGCGAAGGTTAAAGTCATATTCGTAGAAGCCGCGCGCGCTGATAGCGCCGGGAGCCTTGGCTGTATGCCCGACGTCCACGACCGCCCGAAACGCCGCCCGATCGCAAGCCGATTCGGGCGATTTCTTGGTGGGACCGCCGGCGGGGCCGGCCCAACCGGAGTGCCACGCGCCCGGCCCCGCCACGAGCGCAGCCACCACGATGCCGACCGGTCCGATCCGCCGGAGGAAGTCCATCAAAAGTAGGCCCAATCCCTGGCCGCCGGCGTGCCCCTAATAGGACTTCGGCAGCCCCAGAACCTTCTCTGCAATGAAATTGAGGATCATGTGTGGCGTAACCGGCGCGATTCGCGGGATCATGACCTCGCGCAGATAGCGTTCGACGTGGAATTCCTTGGAATAACCCATGCCGCCGTGGGTCATGACGGCGGTCTCGCAGGCTTCGAAAGCGGCCTCGGCCGCCAGATACTTCGCGGCATTGGCCTCGGCGGCACAGTCCAAGTCGCAGTCGTAGAGGGTCGCCGCCTTCATGACCATCAGGTTCGCCGCTTCCAGATTCATCCAGCAGCGCGCGAGGGGATGCGCGATACCCTGGTTCTGGCCGATCGGCCGCCGAAAAACGACCCGCTCGCGCGCATAGCGCGCGGCTTTGTGCAGCGCCGCAAGCCCGATGCCGACCGCCTCCGCGGCGATCAAAATCCGTTCCGGATTCATGCCGTGCAGGATCGCGCGGAAACCCTCCCCCTCGCCGCCGATGCGATCGGCCGCCGGGACCAGCATGCCGTCGAAAAACATCTCGTTCGAATCGACGGCATGGCGGCCCATCTTGTCGATGACGCGGATGGCGACGTGGCTGCGGTCGAGGTCGGTGTAGAAGAGGCTCAAGCCTTCGGTCTTGCGCTTGACGCTTTCAAGCGGCGTGGTGCGGGCGAGGATGAGAATTTTGTTGGCGATCTGCGCGGTCGAGATCCAGATTTTCTGCCCGGAGAGAACGTAGTGATCGTCACGGCGCTCGGCGCGCACTTTTATGGCGGTGGTGTCGAGGCCGGCGTTTGGCTCGGTGACGGCGAAGCAGGCCTTGTCCTTTCCGGCAATCAGCGGCGGCAGCATGCGCCGCTTTTGCTCGTCCGTTCCGAACACGACAACCGGCTGCAGCCCGAAGATGTTGATGTGAACCGCGGACGCTCCGCTCATGGCCGCGCCGGATTCGGCGATCGCCTGCATCATGATCGCGGCCTCCGTGATACCGAGGCCAGCCCCGCCGTACTCTTCCGGCATCGCGATGCCGAGCCAGCCGGCGCCGGCGAGTGCCGCATGAAGCTCGTGCGGGAATTCGCCACTGCGATCCTTGTCCAACCAATACGCGTCGTCGAATTGGAGACAGAGCTTGCGGACTTCATCCCGGATTTGCTGTTGCTCCGAGCCCAATGAAAAATCCATTTGTTCACCCCTCGCCGATTGCGACGCCGCTATTGTAGCGGATTTGGTCGCAACGAATTGTCGTTCGTAAGGTGGGCAAATCGCCCGCTGAGAGACGAGACTCGCACAGGCAGGCGTGCGATTTTGCCCACGCGGAAGGGCGCATTGCGCCGGCGCCGAAAGAACCGAGCGCGCGCAATGCCCACCCTATGCCAAACGCGGCGAGACAACCGCCTCGATCGCGGCGGCGATGGCCAGCAGCCGACGGTCGGCGCCGTGCTCGCCGATCAGCATGAGCCCGACCGGCGGATCGCCGGCCTGGTGACATGGGATGGAGACCGAGCAGCGGTCGAGGAAATTGGCGACGGACGGATTGCGCAGCACGAGAAAGTTGGTGTGACGGTAGGCGTCATCTGCGGCGAGATCGGCGAGACGCGGCGCGGTTACCGGAACCGTCGGCATCACCAGAGCGTCATACGACGCGGTGACGGCGACAACGCGACGGATGAAATCGGCGCGCGCATTGACGAGATCGATGTAATCCGCGGCGTCTTGCTCCTGTCCGCGCAGAATGCGCGCGAGCACGCGCGGATCATACATCTTCTGCGCTTTGTGGATGAGCGAGCGGTGAATCGCGTAGGCTTCGGGTGCCGCCAATCCGCCTTTTGCATTGATCTGCGGCAGCTCCGCCAGTTCACGCAGCGGGATGTCGACGATCCGCGCACCGACCTTTCCCAATACCTCGAGAGCGGACTCGAACGCGCGTGCCACTGCCGGCTCGACATTCTCGAGCACCATGGTCTGCGGCATCGCCATGCGCAGCCCGGCGAGCGGGAACGGCGGGAGATCGATCACCGGTTCGCCGGCGAGGACGGCGTCGAGCGCCGTGCAGCACGCGACGGTTGCCGCCAGCGGCCCGACCGAGTCGAGGGAAGTCGACAGCGGGAATGCTCCCGCGCTCGGAACGCGATGCGCCGTGGGCTTAAATCCGACGATGCCGCACAAGGCCGCGGGAATGCGGCATGAGCCGCCGGTGTCGGTACCGAGTGCGCCGAACGCCATGCTGTCGGTGACCGACACCGCGGCGCCCGACGACGAGCCGCCAGGGATACGTCCGCCCGCCCGGTCATATGCGTTGAGCGGTGTGCCGTAATGTGGATTGATGCCGAGCCCGGAGAAGGCGAACTCGGTCATGTTGGTGCGCCCGATCGGAATGAATCCGGCCGCGCGCAAGCGCGCAACCGCGGGCGCGTCGTTTCTCGCCGGACTTGCGTCCTTCAGCACGACCGACCCGGCCGTCGTCACGTCGCCGGCGATATCGAAGAGATCCTTGATCGAGACCGGAATGCCGGCGAATGGAGAAGGCGCCGCGCCGCACGCGCGCAGATGGTCATAAAAGTCCGCGGCCGCGATTGCATCCTCCGCATGGACCTTCAGGAAAGCACGCTGCCCTTGCCCGGATGGATCGGCAATCCGCGCCAAGCATTGCTCGACCAGGTTGCGGCTTTTGCCGCCGCAGGCGAGATCGGATTGCAGTTGAGCGAGCGATCGCATTGGCTTTGTCGCAAGGGACCTTCGGTCCTGGCGCTTGTTGAAATGACCGCGTCAATGATATCAACGCGCGCGGGCACTTTCATCCGTGGCCGCTTCGGAGCAGGCCCGTCCTGGGGATGAGTCAAGAATGATTGCCGGAGACGAACCATGCCGATGAATAAGCCGCATCTCGAGTTTACCCGCGTGGATATGAACAGCGGCTGGGCCACGCCGCCCGGCTATCCGGCGGGGATCAAGCAGAAAATTCTCGCAAGCGACCTCGACGAGGGGCGCAAGATGGGAAGCCGCACCCGCCTCCTGCGTATTGAGCCCGGCGTGTTCACCACCGCGCCGTTCGTGCACGACCATTGGGAGGAGGTCTATCTGATCTCCGGCGATCTCATCGTCGGCAACGACGACAAGGGCAAAGGCGGCGAATCCTTCGACGCGCCGACCTATGCCTGCCGGCCGCCGGGCGTCTACCACGGCCCGTTCAAGTCGGAGCGCGGCTGCCTGCTCTATGAGATTCACTACTACGACGAGAGCAAGAAATAAGTGCAAGAAGAAGTAGCTCGCATGGAGCGAATCGACATGCGGGGCAACTCACCACGTGACGGCAACCCGGATTCGCTTGGCTCAATCCGGGCTACATC
>DATAOB010000026.1:0-3447 GCA_036265935.1 Beijerinckiaceae bacterium | reverse complement strand
CGCGCAGGCAAGCGTGGTGCTCGCGCAGAAGACGTTCGAGCGCGTGAGCCAATTGGCCGAGCATTTCAACGCACCACAGGCTCGCCTCGACCAGGCAACGGACTCATTGCACGAAGGCCAGCGCGCCGTAGATCAGGCCCGATCGGCGTATGAGCAGGCGGTCAACGGCTACACGAAAGAAGAGCGCGAAATCGCCGCGGCGAACGTGAAGAAGGCGATAGCCGACATCGCCGCCGTGCAATCTATCATCGACCAGATGGTGGTCTACGCGCCTGTCGCTTCGCAAGTCTACCAGCGCAACGTCGAGCCCGGCGAATACGTCTCTCCCGGCGTGCCGCTGGTCACGCTGATCGATCTCAACGACCTGTGGATCCACTTCGATTTGCGCGAAGATTTGGTGAGGACGTTGAAGCTTGGTGATCGCTTCGACGTCCTTATCCCAGCGCTCAGCAATCGTCGTATCACCGTTGAGGCGAAACTCATTGCGACCAAGGGCGAGTATGCGAGCTGGCGCGCCACGCGCGCGACCGGCGATTTCGATCTGCGCACGTTCTCGATCCGAGCCTATCCCGTCGAGAAGGTGCCGGAGCTCAGGCCCGGCATGAGCGCCTATCTCGATTGGCGGGCCCGGCCATGAAACGGCCGCCGCGGCCCGGCTTCTGCCTGGTCGCCCGGCGCGAGCTCCGATGGCTCTTGCACGACCGCACCGCGCTGATCCTGATGTTCGGCGTGCCGCTCTTTGCCTGCGGGGTGCTGACTGCAGCATTCAGCAATCCGGTGATCCGCGGGCTTGGCGTCGTCGTTGTCGATGCCGACCGATCCGACACATCGCGCGCTTTCGTGGAGCAGGTCGCCTCGTCGCCCGGTCTCAGCATAGTCGAGCGTGCCGGCGATCTCGCGTCGGCAGCACGCGCAATCCGCTCCGGCGAGGCGATTGGCGCGGTGTACGTGCCGGCGGATTTCGAGCGCGATCTCAAGGCCGAGCGGCGCCCGCAGGTCGTCGCCTTTTATAACCAGCAATTCCTCACCGCGGCGGGGATTGCATCCTCGGGCCTGAGCGACAGCCTCACGGCCGCCACAAGGAGCGCCGTGGCGCGCGCCGCGCCAAAAGCATCGCGCATCGGATCGCTCACGGCCGAGACGATCACGCTCGTCAATCCGCAACGCAATTACGCGCAATTCCTGCTCCGCGCGCTCTTGCCCGTGGTGATTCACGTCATCGTCACCATCGCGGGCGGCTATGCGGTCGGCTCCGAGTTTCGCCGCCGCAGCATGCGCACCTGGCTTGCTTGCGCCGGCGGCAATCCGATCGTCGCACTCGCCGGCAAGCTCGCGCCGCTCTTCGCGATCTTCTTCGTGATCATGCTCACGGTACCGCTGCTCCTGGAAGGGCTGCTCGGCGTCGCCTTCAAGGGCGATGTGGCTATGATCATCATCGCCGCATCGCTATTCCTGATCAGCTGCCTCGCGATCGGCGCACTGCTGCAGCTCCTGGTACGAGATCTTGCGCTCGGACTCGGCCTTGCCGGTTTCATCGTCTCGCCTGCCTTTGGTTTCGCCGGCGTCGGGTTCCCCATCCTCGCCATGAACGCGTTTGCGTATGCGTGGGGCGCGATTTTACCGCTGCGTTGGTATATGGCGGTGTTGTTCGGCCAGGCGGCGCGCGGCTTGCCGCTGTCGGATTCCGCGCCCGCCTTCGCGACGCTGGCGGCGCTCGCCACCGTCTACACCTTGCTCTCGTTCCTGCGCCTGCGTTCGCTCGCAAAGGGCACGCTTATCCGAGCAGCCGCGCCGCCGCTGCCCGCGACCATCGCGCCCCGCGGCATGGGCACCGCCTTCCTCACCGAGTGGCAGCGCGTGCTCGGGATGCCCGGCGCCTTTATTGTCTTCGTCGGAGCGCCGCTAATTTACGGCATCTATTACCCGCAACCCTACCTCAATCAGATCCTGCGCAAGATTCCGATCGTGGTCGCCGACAACGATCATAGCGAGATCAGCCGCAGGATCGTGCAGACGCTTGACGCGAGCGGCGCGACGAGCGTGGTCATCCACGCTGACGGGCTGCCGCAAGCGCGCGCGGCGCTTGATCGCGGCAAGGCTTTCGCCGTCGTCGACATTCCGCCCGACACCGAACGCGACGTGCTCAAAGGCACGACCGTGCATGTTCCCGTCTATGCGGACGCGACATATCTTTTCGTGTTTCGCACGATCTCCAGCGGCCTCGCCACCGCGATAAATACCTTGTCGTCCGAGCTCGCCGCCGGCGGCGCGCGTACCGATGGCAGCCTGATCAAGGCGACGTTGGCCTCGTCCAGCCCGGCCGATGTTTTGCTGCAACCGATCTTCAATCCGGTCGGTGGTTACGCGAGTTACATCGTGCCCGCTGCGTTCGTCCTGATCCTGCAACAGGTCCTGTTGATCGGCGCGTCGCTTCTGACCGTGGTCGCCTTTGCGCAGCGCACTGCCGGCGCATTCGCAACCGTGCTTGGCCGCGGCATTGCCCATCTGACGCTCTTCCTACCGGCGCTCGCGCTTTATTTCGTCGTCCTGCCGCACGT
This sequence comes from Beijerinckiaceae bacterium, assembly GCA_036265935.1. Taxonomy (GTDB): domain Bacteria; phylum Pseudomonadota; class Alphaproteobacteria; order Rhizobiales; family Beijerinckiaceae; genus JAFASC01. Next base: position 889 of record DATAOB010000026.1, on the reverse strand, counting down.
CTACGGCTTTTCCACCCTCGGCGATCCCGTGCAACTGATCGCTCTCGTGTCCGTATTCACTTTGGCTACGAGCTTCATGGGCCAAGCGGCGGGCGCGTGGTTCAAGTATCCGGAAACTCCGACGCTGATCTTCCTCGGCACCAGCCTGCCGCAACTCTTCGTCACCGGATTTTCCTGGCCGCGCGAAGCGATCCCCGAAGCGGCGCAGGCCGCTGGCTACATCTTTCCCTCCGATTTCGCGATTGACGGCATCGTTCGCATCAACCAGCTCGGCGCGACTTTATGGGAAGTGGTGCGCGACTGGCGCGCTCTTTGGATTCAGGCGATCGTCTATTTCGCACTCGCGGTGATCTCGGCATTCCTTGTCAAGCGAAGAAACGCGAATGGCTAGCAGAGGATTTAGACGCATCGTCACGCTCGCCATCGCTCTCGCCGCGTTAGGCGCCGGCGGATACTGGCTGTCGCGCCCGCAAGCGACGCCGCAAATCGTCGGCGTCGTGCGCACGACCGAGGTCCGCGTCGCACCGGAGGTCGCGGGACAACTCTCCGCGATCAAGGTCCACAAGGGAGACAGCGTCCGCGCCGGCGATGTCGTCGCCGAATTGTCTGCGGTCGAGCTCGCCGCGTCAGTCGGCCAGGCGCGTGCGGCGCTCGCTGCCGCGACCGCCGATCGCAATAACGTTTATGCCGGTGTCCGTGCGGAGCAGGTCGCCTCGCTTGCGGCCGAGATCGCCAAGGCGAAATCGCAGCTGGTTTATGCGGAGCAACAGATCAGCCGCACCGCCTATCTCGCGCGCAGCGACAACGCTTCGCAACAAGCACTCGATCAGGCGCAGAACGATCTCGTGACCGCGCGCACCAATGTCGCCGAGGCTGAAGCCAATCACGC
>DATAOB010000025.1:0-13651 GCA_036265935.1 Beijerinckiaceae bacterium | reverse complement strand
ACTCACGCGGCATGGCTGGATCAGGCTTGCGCCCATTGTCCAATATTCCCCACTGCTGCCTCCCGTAGGAGTCTGGGCCGTGTCTCAGTCCCAGTGTGGCTGATCATCCTCTCAGACCAGCTACCGATCGTCGCCTTGGTGAGCCATTACCTCACCAACTAGCTAATCGGACGCGGGCCAATCCTCCGGCGATGAATCTTTCTCCTCGCGGACGTATCCGGTATTAGCTCAAGTTTCCCTGAGTTATTCCGAACCGAAGGGCATGTTCCCACGTGTTACTCACCCGTCTGCCACTCCGTATTGCTACGGCGTTCGACTTGCATGTGTTAGGCCTGCCGCCAGCGTTCGTTCTGAGCCAGGATCAAACTCTCAAGTTGAACTGAGATTTGTCCCGACTAGTCACATAACTCTTGACGAGTCCCAAGCACACTCGCTCGCTAAACCCTCACGGCTCGCGAACGCGGTGTGACTTGAGTAACGTGACAGTCAGAGTGTCTCATCGACCGCCTCCCGCAAAGGAAGCGGTCCGCAAGGACCTCCGCCGTCCACGTTTCTCTTTCTTCCGATTCAATTGTCAAACAGCAGCGTACCCAAGCGAGGGGCTCACACCCTTTGGCGGTCGAACTGGCTGCCCCGATCTGTCGACCGGGTGGCAAGAGGCCTAAGAAGCTCAGAAAGACGACCTGCCGCAGCTGCCCGAAGCAGCCCCGCCGTCGATGGCTGTATATAGGTCCGCTCGCGCCGGACTGTCAACAGCGATTTGCAAAAACGTTGCACTGCGCGCCAAAGCCCCGGATTCCTTGGGCTCCCTCGCGGTCGACGGCCTGTGCAAAGCGAGGATTTCGCGTCCGCTGGTGCGCAAGATACATATGGGAAGCGCGCCCCATTTGCGCCACCATCGACAGGCTTCCTTTTCGCCGCGTCGTTCGGGGCCGGCGCGCGATCTCATTCGGGCCGGCGAGCCCGAATGTTCCAGCTCAGCCCAACGGACTTTATCTCGGTGCAGACGCAGGCGGCGGTCTTGGCATTGTCGTGGGGCCGTCACGCCCCCTCTGCCGATATCGGCACCGAGCCCCCGATCGAAGCCGATGGACGCCGCCATAGCCCCGAAGACCATCGCCATATCTCACTGCGCTGGCTGAGCGGCACCTGTCTCACCGGCTTAACCGGGGCTCTCCTCATCGGCGCCGCCGTCTACTCGGCGCTCGACGGCCAATCGAACTTCGCCGAGCCGCCGACGCCCGCGGTTCCGCGTGCCGAGAAAACCGATGCGGCCGTCAATCCGCGCAAGGGCGACCGCTTGGTGAAGAGCGTCGACATTGTCGCCGCCAAGCAGAGCTTCCGCACGCCGACAATCGTCAAGAGTGGCGAGAAGGAAGTGATCCGTACCCGCGGCTTCACCAAAGTGTCGACCACGCTGACGCTGAACGCGACCGGCTTTGCCGATGAGGTGCCGCCATTCAATCCGCTCAAAGTGCTGACGGGCGCGCGCAACGGCGTCGAGCAGATCCCCGAGGCCGCACCCCCTGCGCAGGATGACGCGGAGGTCTCTTTCGTCACCCGCGATCTCGGCATGGATCAGACGCCGTTCTCTGCTGCCACGCTCTCGCTTCCTGAGGTCCAGGCCCAGGTGATCGAGCATGTGAAGAACATGATCTCGGCCGGTAACAAGCCCTCGCTGGCGCTTCCCGCGCAACTTCTCTTGATGCGCACGAGCCGCGCTGGGCTCGGAACCGGCGATGCGCTCGCCTATGCCAATCTCGGAGAGCCGATCCAGCGGTCTCCGTTCTCCTCCATCGAAGTGCGGATGATCCCGGAGAACGTCACGCTGGTGCCGAAGGCGGAGCCGGCGCAGCAGCCCACGCAAATGGAGGAGCGGCTCGTTACCGTACGCCGCGGCGAATCCTTCGAAGACGTGCTCGCCGCCAATAACGTGCCGCGCGACAAAATCCCGAACATCGTCGCCGCGCTCAAGGGCAAGCGCACCGACATGCCGAGCGAAGGCCGCAGATTGAAGCTGCTTTATGCCGATTTCGACGCGTCGGGAAAGAACATGCAGCTCGCCCGCATCTCGGTTTATATCGACGACCGACTCGAGGCCATGGCTGCGATCAGCGATCGCGGCGATTATATGCAGGTTGCGCTGGCGACACCGCAGCAGCAGGGCACCGCGAAGCCTATGAGTCCTGACGAAGCCGACGACGATCAGGATTCAGGCGGGATGCGGCTCTACGATTCGCTTTACGAAACCGCGCTGAAACAGGAGATACCGCGTCCGGTGATCGACGACCTCGTGCGTATTTTCGCCAACGACGTCGATTTCCAGCGCGCCGTTAATGCGGGCGACTCGTTCGACGCCTTCTACAGCGAGCCGGACGACATCGACGGGAGAGAGGAGCTGCTCTACGCCTCGATCACCGCGCGCAACGAAACCTTCAAATATTACCGGTTCCAGACACCGGATGACGGTTTGCTCGACTTTTATGACGAGAACGGCCGCTCGACGCGCAAATTCCTGGTGCGCAAACCGATCGCCTGGGGCGAGATGCGTTCCGGCTTCGGCTATCGTCGTCATCCGATCCTCGGTTACGCCAAGATGCACACCGGCGTCGATTGGGCTGCGCCGATCGGCACGCCGATTTTCGCCGCCGGCAACGGAACCATCATCAAGGCCACTTGGGACGCGGGCTATGGCCGCCGCGTCGAAATCCAGCACGCCAACGGGTATGTAACCGCCTATAATCACATGTCCGGCTTCGCACGCGGCATCAAGGAAGGGCTGCGGATCAAGCAGGGCCAGGTCCTCGGATTCTTGGGCTCGAGCGGCCTTTCGACGGGTCCGCATTTGCATTACGAGGTGATGGTCAACGGCCATTTCGTCGACCCGATGCGGGTGAAGCTAGCGCGCACGCGCGAGTTTGACGGTAAGATGCTGGCCTCGTTCTCGCGCGAGCGCGATCGCATAGATAGCCTAATGGCGAAAGCGCCGAACGCGACGGCGAGCCTGGCGCGGCGGCAATCCGCGGCGAACTAAAGCCCCACTGCACTCCTGATCTTTTCCGGCATCATTCCGCCAGCGCGCAGATCGCGCAACGTCGGCGAGCCGCGGCTCTTCGAGAGCTTGTGCCCACCCGCTTCTGTGATCAGCTCGTGATGGTGGTAACGCGGGGCGGGCAATCCGAGCAGCACCTGCAGCAGGCGATGTACGCCGGTCGAGGCGAACAGGTCCTTGCCGCGCACCACGTCCGTTATGTCCTGCGCTGCATCGTCGACGACGACACAGATGTGATAACTCGTCGCAATATCGCGGCGCGCGACAACGACATCGCCCCAGGCCTGCGGTTCGGCGCCAAGTTCCTGCGCGACATTCCCGGTGCCGTATTCAGTCCACGTGAGAGGCTCGACGACACCGATGGCTTTCTCCATGTTAAGCCGCCATGCCGGACGCTCGCTCGACGCTAAGCGCGCCTCCCGCGTCTTTGCGTCTAAGCGCCGGCATGTTCCCGGATAAAGCGGCGAACCGTCGGGATCGCGCGGCCAGTCCGCCCGGCCGGCGATCGCGCGTGCAATATTGCCGCGCGTGCAAAAGCAGGGATAGGTGAGGTCGTGGTGGCGTAAGCGATCGAGCGCTCGGGCATAATTGGAAAGATGCTCGCTTTGCCGGCGCACCGGCTCTTCCCAGTTGAAGCCGATCCAGGCGAGGTCCTCGTAAATCGCGCCTTCGTATTCCGGCCGGCAGCGCGCGACGTCGATGTCTTCGATGCGCAGAAGCAAGCGGCCGCCGGTTTCGCGCGCCATTTTGGCGTTGAGCAACGCGGAATAGGCGTGGCCGAGATGAAGGAAGCCGTTCGGCGATGGTGCGAAGCGGAAGACCGGAACTAAGTCGGGCATCTCCTCAGGCGCGCGTCATATCTCCGCAAAGGCGTAGTCGACGCGCGGTTCCCAAAGTTTTATTCCGCCGGTGACGCCGGCTTCGTTCGGCACTATCCGCACGTGCTTCGGGAGCTTGAGATCGATGTACTTCGCATTCCCGCCACCGATATAGAGCACGTCGTAGTTCACCAACGTGTCGAGATATGCAAGGACGCGGTGAACGCGCCGGTTCCAATGTTTTCGGCTGATCTTGCGAAACGCCACCCGGCCGAGATAATCGTCGAGCAGCGTGTTCTTGTGTACGGGATAGCGCCCGAGCTCCATATGCGGCCCGAGCACGCCATTCTCATAGAGAGCGAAGCCGACGCCCGTGCCGAGCGTGATTACGCATTCGACGCCGCTCCCTGAAATGACGCCGTAGCCCTGCACGCTCGCATCGTTGAGGATGCGCACCGGCGCGTTCAGCCGCTCGCCGAGCGTTTTAGCCAGGGGAAAGTCGCGCCAATCTTCGGTGCCGAGATGCGGCGCGGTCAGCGCCACGCCGCGGCGGATGACGCCGGGGAAGCCGACCGACACACGATCGAAGTGCCCAAGCTGGGCGGCAAGTTCGACAAGCGATTCGACGACGTTTTGCGGCGTGCTGTTCTCCGGCGTCGGCACGCGGACGCGATCGGTGAAAAGCTCACCGCTCGCATTGAGTACGGCGCCTTTCAACCCGGTGCCACCGATGTCGATCGCAAGTGTCAGCGGCCCGGTCGCGGCGTCGGACTGCGCCTTTGTTTCGAGGTCCATGCGTTTGCGCTCTCCCGAGTTTCCCGGGACCTTAACGGCGTAGCGGAGGCCGCGCTAGCATCGGCGGGCGAGGCCTCACTCGCCGAACTCGTCGATCAGGCGCTCGCGAACGCTGGTGCGTATGTCCTGCGCCAGTTCTTTATCGATTTCATCGACACCGTAGGCGAGCGTTGAGGCGCCGACCATCGCCGCGAGCGCAAAGATCGCGTCGGCGCGGGTCTCCTCCGGCTTCTTCGATTTGCGCCGCAGCGCGTTGGCAAATTTGTCGAGATAATCGCGCAGCCCCTTGCCGAAGACGCCGCGCGTGCGCTCGTCCTGGCGCGGCATGTCCGAGCCGAACACGACGAACGGACAGCGCGGGGCGGAGCCGGCCGGCTCGCGCTGCCTGAGGTAGCCTTCCACATACGCCGCGAAGGCCGCGCGCCGCCTGCGCCGGGAATCGAGCTCGCCGATGCGCGACAGCGGCCCGAGCGCCTCGCCGAACGAGAGCGTGCAGGCCTCTTCCTCGAGCTGCTTCTTCGAATCGAAGTGGTTGTAGAAGCCGCCATGGGTGAGACCGGCAGCTTGCATGACTTCTGCGACGCCGACCCGCTCGAACCCGCGTTCACGGAAGAGCTGGGCTGCGGCGGCGACAATCCTCGCCTTGTTCTCTCTCGTCTGGGCTTTGCTGATCCGCATGTTCGCGCTCCGGCCGCTTGACAAGATGATGATCGTCATCCTCATATAATGAGGATAGTCATCCTTATATCCCTTGTGCATTTCAAGCAAGGGGTCGCCGCAGGGAGGTCAACACATGCTGGCACGCGCCCTTGCGGCTCGCCTCGATCGGCTCGGCGTTCATTATGGCTGGGTGATCGTGGCGGTGACATTATGCGTCAGCGTCACCACTGCCGGCGCGATCGGCGTGCCGGGCGCACTGATTCTGCCGCTCACCAAGGAATATGGCTGGGATGTCGGGCAGATTTCGAGCGCCCTGGCGCTGCGCCTTGTCATCTTCGGCTTGATGGCGCCGTTCGCGGCCGCGCTGATCGAACGCTACGGCATCCGCAACGTCGTCCTTACCGCAGTCGCGATGATCATCCTCGGGCTGCTCGTCGCCGTTGCCATGCACCACGTCTGGCAGCTGGTATTATCATGGGGCGTCATCATTGGCATCGGGACCGGCCTGACAGCGCTGGTCCTCGGCGCCATCGTCTCGACCCGCTGGTTTGCCGAGCGACGCGGTCTTGTCCTCGGCATCCTCACCGCCGCCAATGCGACGGGGCAGCTGATCTTCCTGCCGCTCGCCGCCGCGCTTGTCGAGCGCGTGGGCTGGCGCTGGGCGCTGGCGCCGTCGGTGATCGGCCTCGCGATTGCGGCGGTCCTCGTCGTGCTTTTTATGGCCGACCGCCCGTCAGACGTCGGCCTCTTGCCTTATGGCTCTAAGAAGGACGGCGCAGCTCCTGTGGAGGCGTCGCATAGCAATTTCGGCGAGGCGATCGGGCGTGCCTTCACGGTGCTCGGCCAGGCCTCGGCGAGCCCGACCTTCTGGATCCTGTTTGCCACCTTCTTTATCTGCGGGCTGTCGACCAACGGGCTTGTGCAGACGCACTTCATCCCGCTCTGCGTCGATTTCGGCATGCCGCAGATCGAGGCTGCGTCGGTGCTGGCGATGATGGGCGCCTTCGATTTCGTCGGCACGATCGCCTCGGGCTACCTGTCGGACCGCGTCGACAATCGCTGGCTCCTGTTCTGGTATTACGGCCTGCGCGGTCTCTCGCTCTTGGCGCTGCCGCACTCGACCTTCACGATCTACGGCATGTCGGTCTTCGCCGCGTTCTATGGGCTCGACTGGATTGCGACCGTGCCGCCGACCGTGCGGCTCGCGGCGAAGAATTTCGGGCCGGAGCGCGCCGGCATCGTCTTCGGCTGGGTGTTCACCGCCCACCAGCTCGGCGCGGCGATCGCGGCCTTCGGCGCCGGCCTGACACGGACGGAGCTGCTCACCTACGTGCCGGCCTTCTATGCCGCGGGCGGCGCCTGCATCATCGCCTCGGCGCTGGTGCTACTGATCCGCAAAGCGGGCCCGCAGGCGGTTGCGCCGGTCACACCTGCGCCGCAGCCGGCACGCTAGGAGACATCGAATGGTAAAACCCACAGCGCTCGTTGTCGGCGTCGGGGCCGAGAAGGGGCTCGGCGCCGCGCTCTGCCGCAAATTCGCGAGCGGCGGCTATCACGTGCTCGTCGCCGGCCGCACGCAGGCGAAGATCGATCAGGTCGCCAAGACCATTACGGAGCGCGGCGGCACGGCCGAAGCGATCGCGGCAGATGCAACGGATGAAGCGAGCATCCTGAAACTGTTCGATCGCGCGATGTCGCCGGGCAGCGGCTTCGATCCGGTCGACCTCGTCGTCTCCAATGCCGGCAACAACCAAAAGATCGATTTCCGCCAAATCACCGCGGCGCAATTCGAGGATTTTTGGCGTGTCGGCTGTTTCAGCGGCTTTTTGGTGGGCCGCGAGGCGGCGCGCCGTCTCGTGCCGCTCGGGCGCGGCACGATCCTCATCACCGGCGCCTCGGCGAGCATCCGCGGCAAGCCGGGTTTCGCGCATTTCTCCGCCGCCAAAGCGGGGTTGCGCATGATCTCGCAAAGCATGGCGCGCGAATATGGACCGCTCGGCATCCATGTCGCGCATGTCGTCATCGATGGCGGCATTGCCGGCGAGCGCCTGCTACGGCGCGCGCCTGACCTCATCAAAGAGCGCGGCGAGGATGGGCTGCTCGGCCTCGACGCCATCGCCGAGGCTTATTGGTTCATCCACAAACAACAGCGTTCGACCTGGACGCAGGAGGTCGATTTGCGGCCGTATAGCGAGCCGTTTTAGAATCATCCCGACCGTCCGCAGGACGGTCGGGGAATCCAGATATAATGAGCGAATGCGAGCACGAGGCAGCAATCTGCGACAGCCTCGATGCTCATCTTGCCTGGCTCGATGCTGCGATCTGCGACATCGAGATGCGGGATCCGCGCGCTCGTCAACGACACGCCCGCTCCCCACGAAGCCGAGACACTCCTGCGCTCGGGGCCAGGCATTTGGCCCGATCGACGCGGCCGTCATCGCCCTGATGCCTGAACTGGGCAACTTATCACCAAAGGCCGCTGCAGCCCTCGTCGGTCTTGCGCCGTTCAACACCGAAAGTGGACGTCTCAAAAGCAACCGCTCGATCAGCGGTGGTCAGATGGCGCGTGCGCAATGCGTTCTACATGGCCGCACTCGCTGCTGCCCCAGCAAAACCCGACTTGCAGCCTCTACAAGAGCCTGCGCAATGCCGGTAAAGCCCCCAAGCTCGCCCTCATCGCGCTTGCCCGCAAACTCCTCGTCATTCTCACCGCCGTCTTGCGTGACAAGACGGCGTTCGTGCCATCCTCAAAAATACAGTTGCCCGCTTGCGCGGGAATGACAATGCGGCAAGCGCCGCGCTTGAGACAGCCATGATCAACGATCTCTGGTACAAGAATGCCATCATCTATTGCCTCTCCGTCGGCACCTATATGGACGCCAACGGCGACGGCATCGGCGATTTTCAGGGCCTGATGCGCCGGCTCGATTATCTGCACGGGCTCGGCGTCACCGCGATCTGGCTGATGCCGTTCCAGACCTCGCCCAACCGCGACGACGGCTATGATGTCGCCGATTACTACAACGTCGATTCATGCTACGGCACGCTCGGCGATTTCGTCGAGTTCACGCATGGCGCCAAGCAGCGCGGCATCCGCGTCATCATCGACCTCGTCGTCAATCACACGTCGAACGAGCATCCCTGGTTCAAGGAGGCGCGCAAGGACCCGCACTCGAAATACCGCGACTGGTACGTCTGGTCGAAGAAGAAACCGCCGAGCGCCAACAAGGGCATGGTGTTTCCCGGCGTGCAAAAGACCACCTGGACCTACGATTCGGTGGCGCGCGAATACTACTTCCACCGCTTCTATGATTTTCAGCCGGACCTCAACACGGCACATCCGTTGGTGCAGGCGGAAATTCTGAAAATCATGGGATTCTGGATTCAGCTCGGCGTCTCCGGCTTCCGCATGGACGCGGTGCCGTTCGTCATCGGCAGCAAGGGTGCGAATGTCAAAGCGCCCCGCGAGCAATACGACATGCTGCGCACCTTTCGCGAATTCCTGCAATGGCGCGAAGGCGACGCCATCATCCTCGCCGAAGCAAACGTTATGCCCGATACCGACATGCACTATTTCGGCGATGACGGCGAACGTATGCAGATGATGTTCAATTTCCAGGTCAACCAAAATCTTTTCTATGCGCTGGCGGCTTCCGATACGCGGCCGCTGATCAAAGCGTTGAAGGCGACAAAACCGCGGCCGGCGACCGCGCAATGGGGCCTCTTCCTGCGCAATCACGACGAGCTCGATCTTGGCCGGCTCAGTGAAAAAGAGCGCCAGGTCGTCTTCGACGCGTTCGGTCCCGAGCCCGGCATGCAGCTTTATGAGCGCGGCATCAGGCGGCGGCTTGCGCCGATGCTTGCCGGCGACCGCGGACGCATCGAGCTTGCCTACAGTTTGATGTTTACGCTCCCGGGTACGCCGATCATTCGCTATGGCGACGAGCTCGGCATGGGCGACGACCTGAAGCTGCCGGAGCGCAATTGCGCGCGCACGCCGATGCAATGGTCGGACGAGCCGCATGGCGGCTTCACCAAGAGCGACAAGCCGGTGCTGCCGGTGATCTCAGGCGGTCCGTACGGCTTCGAGCATATCAACGCGGCGATCCAACGGCGCTTCGACAATTCCATGCTGAACTGGACCGAGCGCATCATCCGCATGCGCAAGGAAGTGCCGGAAATCGGCTGGGGCGATTACCAAATCCTGCGCCTGCGTGACCCGGCGATCCTCGCGCTGCGCTATGATTGGCGCAACAATTCCGTCGTCATTCTGCACAATCTCGACCCCAAGGCGCGCGAGATCACGTTTGATGTTGGCCTCGAAGGCGAGGGCGGGCGGCTCCTCGTCAATCTATTGTCCGACGATCACAGCGAGGCGCAGCCGAACGGCAAACACAAGCTCGTGATCGAGGGCTACGGCTATCGCTGGTATCGCGCCGGCGGTCTCGATTACCTTCTGCGCCGAACGGAGGCGTGATCGCTCACGCCTCCTTAAACCCATATTCCGGCAGGCCCTGCTCGCTCTCGTAATATTTGTAGGGCAGGAACTTGCCCGACATCGTGAATTTGACGCGGTCGCCCTTCGGATTCGGCAGGCGCTCCAGCTGCAGATCGAAGTCGATCGCCGACATGATGCCGTCGCCGAATTCTTCCTCGATTAGCGCCTTCCAGGCCGGGCCGTTGACCATGACGAGCTCATAGAAGCGGTAGATCAACGGGTCGGTCGGCGGCATGGCCATGCCGCGCATCGGCACCTCGTTCAGCATGCGCTCTTCCGATTCCGATAGGCCGAACAGGTCGGCGGCCTTTTTGGCGAGCGGCTTGATCAGCTTCATCTGGCCGAGGAGCGCACCGACAACGAGCACCTCCGACATACCGCCGATCTCGGTCGTGATATGCTTCCAGGTCCAGCCCTTCTCGCGCTTGATGTCGAGAATTTTCTCGGTCAGCTCTTCGCGTTTCATGCCTCTATCTCCTGCCCAGGATGTGGGCAGGAGCGGAGCAAGGAGGATGCCAACGCTGCTGCGGGGTTCGGGATCAACCCTGCTTCGCCCGTGCGATCGCCTCGTCGATCAACCGGCGCGCTTCAACCGCGTCGGCCCAGCCGGAGAACTTCACCCATTTGCCCGGCTCGAGGTCTTTGTAATGGGCGAAGAAGTGCTCGATCTGCTTTAGCGTGATCTCCGGCAGGTCGGTATAATTGCCGATCTTCTCGTAGCGCTTGGTCAGCCGGCTCGCCGGCACCGCGACGATCTTCTCGTCGCCGCCGGCTTCGTCCTGCATCAACAGCACGCCGACGGGACGCACTGCGATCACCGCACCGGCGACGATCGGCCGCGTATTGGCGACGAGCACGTCGCAGGGGTCGCCATCCTCCGAGAGGGTATGCGGGATGAAGCCGTAATTCCCGGGGTAGCGCATCGGCGTATAGAGGAAGCGGTCGACGACCAGCGTTCCCGCCTCCTTGTCCATCTCGTATTTGATCGGCTCGCCGCCGATCGGCACTTCGATAATGACGTTGACCTCGTTCGGCGGGTCTTTGCCGATGGCAATCGCTTCGAGGCGCATGCGGAAAGCTAGCTCAGAGGCGGGCGCATTCAGCGCGCCGTCGCGGCGGCAAATCCGAAGGCAACGCGGCCGCGCGTCTCGTCGCCGAACCGTTCCTCGGCGCGACGGATGATCTTGCCGCCGAGCCGCGTGTAGAAGTCGAGCGCGCGCTGATTGTCGGCGAGCGCCCAGACCAGCGTCGAGACATAGCCGTGGTCGTTGAGGTCGCGGCGCGCCGCCTCGAACAGGCGGCGGCCCATGCCGAGGCCCTGGAATTCCGGGGCGAGATAGAGTTCGAAAATCTCGCCCGAATAGGGCATGGCGGGCACCCGGTTGCGACCGTAGCTGGCGTAACCGGCGATGCTGCCGCCGAAGTCGAGAACGACCAGCCGGGAGCCGCGGCTGATTGCCGCCTGCCACCAGCGCGGCCCGCGCCGCGCGATCATCCGCTCGAGTTCGCGGCCGGGGATGATGCCCCGGTAGGCGTCGCGCCACGCGGCGTCGTGAACCTCCGCGATTGCTTCCGCGTCGGCCGGCCGTGCATTCCGGATGGAAATGACCTTCTCGACCATGGCCTGATGTTAGAGTCGGTTGGCGCTCGCCCGCAAGGGCTTCACACGCAGTTTTACTTTTCGTGACGGGCTGTTGCTGTAACGCCGCGCACATCATCCGCCGAAACGTGTCGGCATGTTGTCGGGTTTCCAGCGGACATGGCGGACGAAGCGGTCAGGCCCAATTTTTCGGCGAGGCGTGGTGGCTCGCGATTCGCCACTGCTCCCCGCTTCGCACCAGCGTCCAGCTCATCCGGTAAAGCAGGGAGAAACGCTCTCCGTCGCGCTCGCCGGTAAAAGTGACGAAGCCGGCAGAGACGATCAGGTCGGGGCTGATTTCGACCGTGTGTGTGTCAGCGAAAGCAGCGCCTTCGTAGCCTTTTGCCAACGTCTCGAAATACTGCCGCACGCCGCTTCGGCCGCAATAGAGATCGGGCATGGAGCCGAAGAACAGCGCGTCCTCAATATAGAGCGAGGCAAGCGCATCGGCGTCGGCGCGAGCGAAGGCCGCTGCCCAGCGGCACTGAATTTGCGCGACGATAGCATTCATGAAGGCAAGCCAGCCGCGGCAACCGCTTCGACCTCGATGAGAAAATCGTCGCCGAACAGGCGCGACACTTCGACCAAGGTCACGGCTGGCGCCGCAGGCGGCCTTACCGTCGCGAAGAAGCGATTGCGGGCGCGGCGATAGGCTGCAAGCTCGCCCATGTCGCGCACGAAGACGGTGAGCTTCGCGAGATTGCGCGTCGTGCATCCGACAGAAGCCACCGCCGCCGAAATATTGCGGAAAACCTGATCCGCTTGCGCTTCGAAATCGCCTTTGCCGACAAGATCGCCGTGGTTGTCGAGTGCCGTTTGTCCGGCGATAAAGATGATTCGGCCGCCGGAGATTTCGACGATGTTGGAATAGCCTGGCGGCGGCGCAAGCTCCTCCGGATTGGAAAGTCGGATTGCCGGTTCTGACGCATTTCGAGCCATGGTCTATCTCCGCCCGCGACTAGGATCGGCATTTGTGGCCGAAGTTGCTCGCCCGCGGCTGATTTTGCCTCGCGCGAGCGCGCGCTCTAGATTGCTGGCGTGGCTGACATCCCCAATCGGTGCAGGCGATATCCGCTAGACGCGCTGTCGATCGCGCTTGCGTTCGGCCTCGCTGCTGCCCCTGCCCTGGCGCAGCTGCAATTGCCGGGCGCCCTCGGTCAACCGGCGCCGGCGGGAACCGTCGCCCCACCGCCCGAGGCTCCGAAGGAAAGGCCAAAACCGCCGATCCTACACGCCCCGTCGGAGGACGCGGTCGTCGGCCGCACGCTTTTGCGTAATGGATCGACCGGCACGCTTGTCATCGAGCGCGCCGGCAAGGATCTACGCGTCCAAAAACTCGCGCTCACCGGCGATCAGATTTCCAAGCCGAACGAGCATTGCCGGGTGGAAGTTTCGGGCATGCCGCTGCCGCTCGCGTCGGAAGGCAAACCGGCGGGCCTATCGCGCTATAAGGTTGGCCTGGAAATCTGTCCGTTCTCGTTCGATGTGCTCGATGGCGCGGTACTCGTCTCGAATGGCGGCAAAACCTGTGAGTTCAAGGCCGCCGATTGTCAGGTCGATCCCGCCGGCTTGTGGGGTCCGCGACCGTCGGAATTCGGCCCGGACCGCATCAAAGAGTTCGAGCGCGAACGTGCTCATGCCGAGACGACAGTACGTGCCGACTTCCGCGCGCTGCTTGCTGCGGCCGGAAAGGACAAGCAGCAAACCAAAACTGTCGCCGCGGAGCAGGCGGGCTTTTCCTCGGAACGCGAAGAAAAGTGCCGCACCTATGCCGGCGAGGACGTGCATGGCTTTTGCGCGCTGCGCGTCACCGAAGCGCGTGCGATTGCGCTTGGCGCGCGACTAGCCGGCGTGGAGGACGTCAAGCCGAAGCCGCCGAAACCAAAGCCGAAGCCGGCTGCGCCGCCCGAGGCGGCCGTGCAAGAGCCGCTGCGGCAGTAGATCGTCTGACTTCAGCGTTTCACCCGCGCCGATAAACGAACACGTCCTGGTGAGCGTCGACCGCCAGCGGATGATGCGAGACGAAATGGAGGCCGGGCGCGGTGCTCGCGACCATCTTCTTGACCTCGTCAGCGACGATCCAGGTTAGCCCATACCCATTGCTTCGACGACGGGAACGCGCCGGACGCCGAATTCGGCGGCGGTGAAACGTGCGCCCTCATCGATAAGATCGGAGACGGAGATGCAGG
>DATAOB010000024.1:0-27645 GCA_036265935.1 Beijerinckiaceae bacterium | reverse complement strand
ACAAGTTTTCCGCGAGCGGACGGGGCGGTGCACATCACGCGTTCCGTTCCCCCATGCAGGCTGCGAGTTCGGGGAGGATGCTGTGACCTTCAAACGTCAGGATGTGTGGAACCTCGGCGATGGCTGGAGCGATCCGCTCGTCTGGTACGCCAAGGGCGTGCGCAAGCTGCGGGAGCGGCCGCTCGCCGATTCGACGAGCTGGCGCTTTCTGGCGGCAATGCATGGCTTCGACCCCGAGGTTTGGAAAAAATACGGCTATTACGATCCGGCCGAGCAAATGCCCTCCAATGCGGACCGCAGCCGCTATTGGAGTCAGTGCCAACACCAGAGCTGGTACTTTTTACCCTGGCACCGGGGCTATCTCGCCTCGTTCGAGGCAATCGTGCGCGCCGCCATCGTGGCTGAAGGCGGCCCTTCGTCATGGGCGCTTCCGTACTGGAACTACAATAGCGCCAAGCGCCGGGCCAATGAGTTGCCGCCCGCCTTCGCCGCCCGGAAAATGCCGGACGGCTCCGACAACCCGCTTTTGGTAAAGCAGCGGTACGGCGACGGGACGGGGCGCATCGTGCTCGATCGCGCCAGGGACATTCGGCTTGACGCGCTCGGCGACGATCGTTTTCCCGGCGGCGAGAATGCGATTCCACCGGGCTTCGGCGGACCAAAGACCCTGTTCCACCATGGTGGTGAAGACAGGGCGCCCAACGGCGGCTTGGAAGGTTCCCCACATAACGCGGTGCACGGCCTCGTTGGGGGAACCCAACGCGGCCATGACCAAAACGATCCGGCGTCCGGCGGCCTGATGGGATGGCCTGACCAGGCGGCGCTCGATCCGATTTTCTGGCTGCATCACGCCAACATCGACCGGCTGTGGGAAAGCTGGCGGAAGGGCGTCCCTGGAGCCGATCCCAACGATGTCAAATGGCTGGACGGGCCCGCCGCGAAGCCGTTCTTCGTCCCCAAACCCGACGGGCAGCCGTGGAAATTTTCGGCCCGGCAAATGCTGGACACGAAGTCCGCGGAACTCAATTACGAATATGAAGAGCTGACCCCGCTCCCGCCAAGCCGCCGCCGGCGACGACTGGAGGAGCTTGCTCCAGCCGTAGTCGCTCAAGCCGGCGAGGAGGCCATCATGGTGACAGGCCAGGATAAACCGGCAGAGATGATCGGGTCCAACGAGCGCGTCGTGGATTTGAGCGGCGGCAACGTCGACACGCATGTGCGTTTGGCCCAGACCGGTATGGAAGCCGTCGCATCCAGCCGGGAGCTGAGTTTTGGCGATGCGAGAATTGAGCCCGACCGCGTCTTCCTCAAACTGGAAAATGTACGCGGCGGTAACGACGCTGCGGTGTTCTACGTGTATGTCGGCCTACCCGAGGGAGCCGACCCGGAACAGCACCCGGAGAACCTCGCAGGCACGCTCTCTTTCTTCGGCGTATCGAAGGCCAGCGCCCCGTCAGGCGGCGGAGGAAATGGTCTCGATCAAGTGTTCGAGATCACTCACCTCGTCGATTCGCTTCATGCTCGCGGAGATCTTGCTGCCGTCGAGAACCTTCCCGTCCGCTTCGTCCCGCGTCCGGGTTATACAATGCCGCTTGGCGGGCTTTCTGTCGGCCGCGTGACGATCTTCCGACAGCCTCAATGAGGCTGCTCGTCTTCGCGCTGCTCTCGGAATTGCGCGAGGCGCCGCGGCCGCATCTTCTGCTCGCCAGCTCATGTGGTTTGGCGCTCCATCTAGCGATCGGTGCACAGGCTCCGGCATTCGTGCTGTGCGGCGGATCCCCGCTGGATCGTTCGATTGTCGCGCTCTACTTCTCGCCGGCTCTCGCCGGCGACACGGTCCTATTTCTCTCTGCCTCTTGGGCGACGATGCTGCTGGTGATGATCCCGCCACTTCTCTATGCGCCGCTCCGCTGTATCTGGCGCGGCAGCTTGCCGCGAATGCGCATCTTTTCAGTGAGCGCCTTTCTCGCCGGGCAATTCGCTACCTGGATGTGCGCGGGGGCGATGTTGGTGCCCGTTGCGATTACCCTGCGCGTGCAGCTCGGCGTGTTGGCATTGCCTTGCGCCGCTCTCGCCGCAACCCTGTGGCAAGTCTGTTCGACTAAGCGGGCCTGCCTCAATGGCGCGCACCGCCTACCCACCTTGCGAGCTTTCGGCCGCGCCGCCCTGACCGATGCTTTTGCCTTCGGAGCTCGTTCCGCCGCTTTTTGCACGGGAAGCTGCTGGGCCATTATGCTGGTGGCGTTACTCGCCGGCGCCCAACCTGCCGCCATGGTGGTGGCAACCGCTTTCATGTTCGGCGAACGTACATGGATGCGCGCCGCTGGCTATCGGCCATCGATATCCGAACGCCTGATCGCAACAGTCAAAATATCTACGGCTGGGCTCGCCCCGTCGGCCGCTCGAAGCTCCCGACGGGTGCGGTCCGCGTGAAAGATAAGACGTCAGAGCGGCGTGTCGCGCGTCTCGCGGGCGCAGAGCGTTGCGATGAAGGTGATCGAGGCGAGCACGATCAACAGAACCGAGACGCCCCTCGTGCCGCCGAATGATTGCGTCAGCGAGGTCGAAGGACCGGAGAGAGACCACCGCCGATCGCCGCGGCGACCTGGAAGCCGAGCGAGGCGCCGGTATAGCGCACCTTTGTGCCGAAAAGCTCGGGCAGATAAGTCGACAGCAGCCCGAACATCAGGCCGTGGCCAAAGCTTATGGCGACGGCGACCGTTGCGCCGATGACGAGCGCATTCTTGGTGTCGAAAAGCCAGAACAGCGGGAAGGCGAACAGGATCGTGAAGATCGCGCCGGCAAAGTAGAGCGGCCGGCCACCGACGATATCGCTGATATACCCGAAGAGCGGGATGGTGAAGACCTCGATCAATGAGCCGATAATGATGGCGTTGAGCATCGTGCTTTTCGGCAGGCCGAGCTGCGTCGTCGCGTAGACGACCGCAAAGTTCGCGCAGCAAGCGCGCTCGGCGAGATCGCCTGCCATCTTGGAACATTTCCCGCTGATCGAAGCCGATCGGCTCGGCCGCGCCGATTGGCGCGCGCCGGCCGCACGCTTTTTCTTAAACTGGATCGGCCATATCGCCGCAGCCAAGGCAGAACAGGCGCGTGTAGCGCATGAGAGCGTAGCGCGTCCGCGGCGAAGGACGGCGCTGGCCGAACGCGCCGATTCGATCTAGGTGAAGGTGAGCCCACTCGGCCGGGCGCGCTTGAGGACATGACCGGCAGCGATCAAAACTTGCCTACCCCGCCCGACACAAAGCTCACGCGCACCAAGCAGAAATGGGCGCGCGAAGGAAAATTCCTGACCGGCCGCCATGCCCGCCCGGATTCGGAGCGGCTGCCGCCCGGCCAGCACATCGTCAAGGATTGGCCGGTGCTCGATCTCGGCATCGTGCCGAGCATCACGCGCGAGCACTGGCGGCTCGACGTTACCGGCGCGGTGGAGCATCCGGTCTCATGGAGCTGGATGGAGTTCGAGGCACAACCGCAAACTCAGGAAGTCTCCGACATCCATTGCGTCACGACGTGGTCGCGCTACGACAATCAATGGCAGGGGCTCGCCACGCGCGACCTGCTCGCCAAAGTGCTGCCGAAGGACGATGCCGCCTTCGTCATCCTGACGAGCTATGACGGCTACACGACCAACCTGCCGCTCGATGATTTTGCCGCCGAGGACGCGCTGATTGCACATAGCTGGCAGGGTCAGCCGCTACCGCCGGAGCATGGCGGGCCGGCGCGGCTCGTCGTGCCGCATCTTTATTTCTGGAAGAGCGCGAAGTGGCTGCAAAGAATCGAGTTCGCGACGCGCGATCATCCCGGCTTCTGGGAAGTGCGCGGCTATCACAATCGCGGCGACCCATGGAGCAAGCAGCGTTATTCCGACTAAATTTCAACGAATACGGGAGGCCAGGATGAAAGAGGCAGCCAAACGAGAACCGGATCGCGGATGGCAGCCAGTCAAAATTGCCTGAAGAAGCGCAAATTGTCTCGATCGATCGGCAGTTATCGGCAAGGCCGCAACCAACAATGTGGTTGATCTATTTCGATCAATGCATGGGATTAGGAATTCGAAATGACAAAGGCAGGCTGCGGCTTAACAAAAAGGGCGCCCCAGACGGCGCCCTCTTTCGTTCCGCTGATGACGCGAATTACGCGGCCTTGGATTCCACGACCCGCGGGCCGTTGGTCTTGCCGATCGGGATCTGGCGCGGCTTCTGCGCCTCGGGGAGCTCGCGGACGAGATCGACGTGCAGGAGGCCGTTCTCGAGGCTCGCGCCGGTGACCTGGACGTGGTCGGCGAGCTGGAAGCGGCGCTCGAAGGCGCGCGCGGCAATGCCCTGATAGAGCACTTCGGAGCGGACGTCGCCTTCGGCGCGCTGCTCTTTCGAACCCTTGATGGTCAGGGTGTTTTCACGGCTCTCGATCGAGAGCTCGTTCTCGCCGAAGCCGGCGACGGCGACGGTAATGCGATAAGCATTCTCGCCGGTGCGCTCGATATTGTAGGGCGGATAGGTCGGGGCGGGCTCAGCGCCGGTCGCCTGGTCGAGCAGGGAGAAAAGTCGGTCGAAGCCGACGGTGGAGCGGTAGAGGGGTGAGAGATCGTAAGAACGCATTGCATATCCTCCATGCGAGCGACATGCGGCGCACCCGGAGAGGGCACAATTGCACCGGCCGAAAGCGCCGTCGTCTACGCGCGTCCGTTATGGCCCGCGCTGATTTCGAGTTAGGAAGTGCGATTTTTCGCCGCAAGAGGCGGCGCCAAAAATTTTTAAGCCCCAGCGCGGCCCCATCCCGGGCGCAGGAGAGCAGCCGCACTAAGCGCGGCAAAGGCGACCGAGGACGCAGCAACCAGGGCAAAGAGCACGGGCAGGCCGGCATTGAAGCGGGTGACCGCGACCCAGCCGAGGACCGCCGCGATCAAGAGCCGCAGCGTGCCGGCGAGAATGGGCAGCAGAATGGTCCCGGCGCCCTGGCTGGCGAAGTAGATCAAAAGAGCAAGGCCGATGAAGCCGTAGAACGGGCCGACCTCGCGCAGATAAAGCGCGCCGGCCGCCAGCACCGCCGGCTCGTTGGTAAAAATGCCGATCCAGGCCTTTGGCAGGAACGCCACGAAAAGGCCGATCGCTTCGAGGACGAGCGCGGCGAAGATCGCGCCGGTCCAGGCGATGCGGCGGGCGCGGGCGACTTGCCCCGCCCCGACATTGGTGCCGACTATTGTGACCAGCGCCGTGCCGAGCCCAAACATCAGCGGGATCATGATGTAGTCGAGCCGCGAAGCCGTGCCGTAGCCGGCAAGCGCATCGATGCCGAAGACACCGACCGCCCCGGTGACGAGCACGACAGTGAGATTGCTCTGCAGCGTGCCGAAGGCGGAGAGGAGCCCGACGCTCAGAATATTCGTGAACAGGCGCCATTCGGGCTTGGCCCAGCGCAGGTTCAGGCCGGCGTGGCCGCTGCGCAGGTAGAAGAAGAGGACGATCGTGGCGCCGAGATAGTAAAGCAAGATCGTCACCCCGGCGCCCGCGACCTCCAGGCGCGGAATCGGCCCGAAGCCGAAGATGAAGGCGGGCGAGAGCGGAATGGTGATCGCGCTGCCGGCGAGAATGATCCAGGCCGGCGCCTTCACGTTGCCGACGCCGCGTAGCGCCGCCGAGGCAAGATTCGTCATCCAGATGAGGATCGCGCCGATGAAGATGAGCGCGGAATAGAGCACGGCCGCGTCGAGCGCCGCGCCGTGACCGCCGAGGGCGCGATAGAGACGCGGTCCGAACACGAGCGCGCCGCCCATGAAGATCACGCCGCAGGCGACCGCGATGATCATCGCGTGGAAGAGCAGCGCGTCGGCGTCAGCCCGCCGCCCAGCGCCGATCGCACGCGCGATTGCCGAGGCGACGCCGCCGCCGACGCCGCCATTCGACATCATTTGCATCAGCATGAGGACGGGGAAGACCAACGCCACGCCGGCCAGTGCCTCGGTGCCGAGGAAGCTCACGTAAAAGGTCTCGACGACGCCGACGAGCGTCTGCGCGACGAGGACCACGAGGGTCGGCAACGCGAAGCGCAGCATGGTCGGAAGGATCGGCCCTTCCAGCATCGCCTGGCGGATCGGCAGCCGGGCTGGACGCGAGCGCGCTTCGA
Organism: Beijerinckiaceae bacterium; assembly: GCA_036265935.1. Lineage (GTDB taxonomy): Bacteria > Pseudomonadota > Alphaproteobacteria > Rhizobiales > Beijerinckiaceae > JAFASC01. The sequence goes on along the minus strand of DATAOB010000024.1, from coordinate 21,501 downwards.
GGGGCGCGACGACGATCGCGGCTGTGCTTGTCTGCGCCTGCATTTTTCGCAACTCCGCCGCGGGTGGACGTTAGCTGTATATGCAGCTATTCTGGGCCGCGTCAATCTCGTGGCTCGCAAACGCAAGGCATGCCAGCTATGTCTATCACGATGGACGCGCGCGAAATTCAGACCGCACCCGAGGTGGCAAACGCCGCATCGCTTGGCTGCACCTGCCGCCGTTTGCGCCGCATGGCGCGGCTGGTGACGCAGCTCTACGACGAAGCGCTTTCGGCCCACGATCTGACGATCGCCCAATTCGGCCTGATGACGACCATCGCCGAGCATCGCTCGAAGACGGGCAAGGACATTTCGATCGGCGCGCTCGCGAACATCGTCGGGCTCGATCCGACCACGCTCAACCGCAATCTCAATACGCTGCAGCGTGACAAGCTGGTCGACGTGCGGCCCGACAAGAATGACCGGCGCGTGCGCGCCGTGGCGCTGACCGCCGCAGGCCGGCAGCGATTAAGGGACGCCGTTCCCGCCTGGCGCGCCGCGCAGGCCGACCTCGAGCGACGGCTCGGTACGGCCGCGACGGCGGAGCTCAACGGCAGCCTCGATCGCGCGCGCGACCGGCTCGTCGAGAGCCTGCGTCCCGCGGCGGAAAAGAGCGTGCGCACTTCCCATTCCAGTGCGACGCGGGCATAAGGCGGCGCCCGCCGGACCTCATCGCGCGAATGGATCTCTTCCCCACTCCCGCCAATCCCGCACCACCGGACGCGATCGTCACGCCCGTTCGTACCGCCGACGACCTTCTCTTGCGCGTCGTGCGCTGGGTCCCGCAAGGCGAGCCGCTCGGCACCGTCGTTGTCATTCAGGGCCGCACCGAATTCATCGAGAAATATTTCGAGGTTGCGGGCGAGCTGCTGGCACGCGGATTCGTCGTCGTGGCGATGGACTGGCGGGGCCAAGGTCTGTCCGACCGCGACCTTAAAGATTCGCGCAAAGGACATGTCGACGATTTCGCTTTTTTCGAACGCGATCTCGACGCGCTGCATCAACAGGTGCTGCAATTCCTCTGTCCGGAGCCATGGTTTGCGCTCGGCCATTCCATGGGCGGGGCGATCTTGCTGGCGCAGGCGCGAGCCGGACGCTCGCCCTTCGCGCGCATGGTCCTCACCGCGCCAATGATCGACATTGCCGGCTTGCGCTTTCCGCGGCTGGTGCGCGCGCTGATGGAGGGGCTCGACATGGTCGGGCTCGGGACCGCTTACGTTCCCGGCGGCTCGCGGAAGGCGACGCTGGAATGCGGCTTTGCAGCCAACGACCTCACCTCCGATCCGGTCCGCTTCGAGCGGCTCGCGCGCATCCTCGAGGCGGCGCCGCAACTCGGCCTCGGCGGCCCGACCGTCGGCTGGCTGAACGCGGCTTTCCGGTTGATGGATGAGTTTGCCGACGCCGAATATCCGCGGCGGACGCTGACCCCGACGCTCGTCCTTGGCGCAGGCCAGGATCGCGTCGTGCCGTTGCGTGCCGTCGAGCGCTTCGCGACGCGGCTGAAAGTCGGACGGCTGATCGTCATTCCCGACTCGCAGCACGAGATCATGATGGAGCGCGATCATATCCGCACGCGATTCTGGGCGGCGTTCGACGCTTTCATTCCGGGCGAGCATTTCTCCGTCGCCGCACTCGAAGCGGCAGCGGAAGCCAAACGCGCACTGCGTTCGCGCCGGCGCTGGTTCTGGCGCCGGCAAGTGGCTTGATCCTCCGGCGAATTTCACGTTCCGCCGCGAATTTCACGAATGTTGCGCCGCGTTGACTCGGTCTAGGCCGCCGATTACCACGGGCGCCACTGCGCGGGCGGCGCTCGGGAGTTCTCGATGAAAATCTTGGTCCCCGTCAAACGGGTCATCGATTTCAACGTCAAGGTCCGCGTCAAGAGCGACGGCTCGGGCGTCGAGCTCGCCAACGTGAAAATGTCAATGAATCCGTTCGACGAGATCGCCGTCGAAGAGGCGCTGCGGCTTAGGGAGGCCGGCAAGGCGAGCGAAATCATCGTGGTCTCGATCGGGCCGCAGCAGGCCTCCGAGACGATCCGCACCGGGCTCGCCATGGGTGCCGACCGCGGCATTCTGGTCAAAACCGATCAGCCGCCGGAACCGCTGGCGGTCGCCAAAATCCTCACAGCCATCGCTGAGGAAGAGCAGCCGGGGCTGGTCATCATGGGCAAGCAAGCGATCGACGACGATTGCAACCAGACCGGCCAGATGCTCGCCGCCCTGCTCGGCTGGGGCCAGGGGACGTTCGCCTCGAAGGTGGTCATCGACGGCGAGAGTGTCGATGTCACCCGCGAGGTCGACGGCGGCTTGCAGACGGTGACGCTGAAGCTACCGGCGGTGGTCACGACGGACCTTCGCCTCAACGAGCCGCGCTATGCCTCCCTGCCGAACATCATGAAGGCCAAGAAGAAGCCGATCGCGGAGAAGACGCCGGCCGATTACGGCGTCGATGTCACGCCGCGGCTGAAGGTGGTGAAGACGGTCGAGCCGCCCGGTCGCAAGGCGGGGGTGAAGGTGGCGACGGTGGAAGAACTCGTGTCCAAGCTCAAGAACGAAGTCGGGGTGATCTGATGGCGACGCTCGTTCTCGCCGAGGTCCACGGTACCAAGCTCAACGAGGCGACGGCGAAGGCGGTCACTGCGGCTGCCGATATGGGGCAGCCGGTCCATGTCCTTGTGGTCGGCGAGAATGTGCGAGGCGCGGCCGAGGAGGCGGCCAAGCTCGCGGGCGTCGAGAAGGTGCACCTGGCGGAGGGAACCGAGTACGCTCATCAGCTAGCCGAGCCCGTCGCTGCATTGCTCGCCAAGATGGCGGAGCATCATCCGGTGATCGTTGCCCCGGCAACAAGCGCGGCGAAGAACATCATGCCGCGCGTCGCTGCGCTCCTCGATGTCATGCAGATTTCAGAGATCACCAAAGTCGTCTCGTCCGACACATTTGAGCGGCCGATCTATGCCGGCAACGCGGTGCAGACAGTGCAGACCTCGGACGCGAAGAAGGTCATCACCGTGCGCACTTCTGCCTTTAAGGCGACCGGTGAGGGCGGCAATGCGCAAATCGAGCCGGTGAGCGCGGCGGGTGACCCCGGCGTGTCTTCTTTCAAGGAGGAGAACCTCGCCAAGTCCGACCGGCCGGAGCTCGCCGCCGCGAAAATCATCATTTCCGGCGGCCGGGCGATGCAGAATGCGGAGAATTTCAAGACCTATATCGAGCCCATCGCCGACCGGCTCGGCGCCGCCATGGGTGCCTCCCGCGCCGCCGTTGATGCGGGCTATGCGCCGAACGACTGGCAGGTCGGGCAGACCGGCAAGGTTGTTGCCCCCGACCTCTACATCGCCGTCGGCATTTCCGGGGCGATCCAGCACCTTGCCGGCATGAAGGACTCGAAGGTCATCGTCGCCATCAATAAGGACGAAGAAGCGCCCATCTTCCAGGTCGCGGATTACGGAATTGTCGGCGACCTTTTCAAAGTGCTGCCCGAACTTGAAAAGGAACTCGAAAAGGCCGGCCGTTGACACAGGCCGCCTTTACCGCAGTGCAGTATTGCTTATGATGCGCGCGGTCGCAAAGGTTCAGGTGAGGGGATGAGCGCCGAAATCCGCAAAGTAGGGGTGATCGGCGCGGGCCAAATGGGCAAAGGCATTGCGCAGGTCTGCGCGGTCGTCGGCCTCGACGTCAGCCTGAACGATATTTCCGAGGAGCGCATCAAGGAAGCCGTCGCGGATATCGACCATTCGATGGCGCGGGATATCGAACGCCACCGTCTCGACGATACTGCGCGCGCAGCAGCACTGCAGCGGATCAAGCCGGCGACAGAGTATGCCGCATTCGCGGATTGCGACCTCGTCATCGAGGCGACGACCGAAAGCGAGGAACTAAAGCGATCGATTTTCCGCGAACTCTGCCCGGCGTTGAAGCCGGAAGCAATCATCGCGTCCAATACATCCTCGATCTCCATCACGCGGCTTGCCTCGGTCACCGATCGTCCCGAACGATTCATCGGCATCCATTTTATGAATCCCGTGCCACGCATGCAGCTGGTCGAGCTCATCCGCGGCATCGCGACTGAAGACAGCACATACGAGACGTCGCGCGATTTCGTTTTGAAACTCGGAAAGACGGTCACCGTTTCCGAGGATTTCCCCGCCTTCATTGTCAACCGCATCCTCTTGCCGATGATCAACGAGGCGATCTACACGCTTTACGAAGGCGTCGGCTCCGTCGACTCGATCGACACCGCGATGCGGCTTGGCGCCAATCATCCAATGGGTCCGCTGCAGCTTGCCGATTTCATCGGCCTCGATGTCTGCCTCTCGGTCATGCAGGTGCTGCACGAGGGACTGGCCGATTCGAAGTACCGGCCCTGCCCGCTGCTGGTGAAATACGTGGAGGCCGGCTGGCTCGGGCGAAAGACAAAGCGCGGATTTTATGATTATCGCAGCGGAACGCCGATCCCCACGCGGTAATCTGGCCGGGGCACGGGGGTTCACAAGTGCGTCACGAGCCCTGTAGAATATGCGGGCGGCAGATTCGATGGGGCTTGAATACGGGAGGAGGTGCCCGGGTTGACGGTTCATGTTCATCCACTCGTGTCGCCCGAGGCTTGTCCGGCGCTCGTTCTCAATGCGGATTTCCGGCCGCTGAGTTATTATCCGCTGTCGCTGTGGTCGTGGCAGGATGCGATCAAGGCCGTGTTCCTCGATCGTGTAAACATCGTCTCGAATTACGAGCGTGTGGTGCGCAGCCCAAGCTTCGAAATGGCGCTGCCTTCGGTCGTGTCGCTTAAAAACTACGTCAAGCCGTCGCGTCATCCGGCCTTCACCCGGTTCAATGTTTTCCTGCGCGACCGCTTCACCTGCCAATATTGCGGCGAGCGCGATGAGCTGACATTCGATCACGTCGTGCCGCGCTCAAAAGGCGGCCATACGACCTGGGACAACGTCGTCGCAGCCTGTTCCACCTGCAATCTCAGGAAAGGCGACCGCCTGGCGCGCGAGGCGCATATGTATCCGTCGCGCATGCCGTACCAGCCGACGGTGCACGACCTGCATCAGAACGGCCGCCTGTTCCCGCCGAATTATCTGCACGAAAGCTGGATGGACTATCTCTACTGGGATTCCGTGCTCGAGCCGTAGCGGCGAGACGACGCCTGCGCGGTAGGCCGGTCGGGTCAATGTATTCGCTCGGGGTCGTCGGGTAGATGACGCTTCGCCTTTTGCAATCGCTATTGACTTCCGGATAATATTCCTATACAAGCTCACCCGTTCCCGCCCACCTGAAGGGCGCTCTCCGGTTTCCGTGCCGGGCAGCGCGGGCGGGAAGCGACGCCGGCGGCGCGGGTATCGGAGCCTGCGTCTCGGAGGCTCTTGCAGACGGCGTCTTGCCGAGACCCGTGCGCGGCGAAACCTGCGCGCGTGGAAGAGGACAAAACGCCGAGTAACCCGCCCGTCCGGCAATATGACCGGTCCGCGGCTTAAGATCGCTTGAGCGGATCAAGGTGGCTGATCAAGCCAAACCAGATTCGCGAAGCTGCGGGACGCAGGAGTCAGAAATCGCCGCACATGGGCGCCGGGCGACCGGCCATAAAAATTAGGATCGGTCGCCCGGCGCCCGTGTCCTTTCACTCTCTCCAATCCGCGAATTCGCGCGCGGCGCGGATAACTCACGCCCGCAGGAACGAAGACCCATGCAAGCTCGCAACACCATACCCAGACCGCTCGGACGATGCTGCGGCATAATATAGGGATGCCGAACGGAGCTCGAAGGCGCTAGAGAGCCATATGAAAGTCTCGCTGATCCAGATGAATTCGATCAATGACAAGGCGGCGAATCTCGCCGCCGCGCATGATTTGATTGAGAAAGCCGTCGCGGAGGAGAAGCCGGACTGGATCTGCCTGCCGGAAGTCTTCGACTTCATGGGCGGCTCGCGGCACGACAAATTCGAGGCGGCGGAGGAAATTCCCGGCGGGCCGGCATATTCGCTGTGCCAGGAACTCGCCGCAAAGCATCGCGTGTTCATTCACGCCGGCTCGATCCTGGAAAAGGCTGACGAGAACGGCGATGGCCGCATTCACAATACGACCGTCGTTTTCGATCGCCACGGCAAGGAGATCGCGCGCTATCGCAAAATTCACATGTTCGACATCACCACGCCCGACGGCCTGAGCTATCGCGAAAGCGCCGCCTTCGCGCCCGGAGATTCGATCGCGACATATGAATGCGAGGGCGTGACCGTCGGCTGCGCGATCTGTTATGACCTGCGCTTTCCCGATCTTTTCCAGGCGCTCGCCGAAAAGGGCGCCGAGATGATCGCGCTACCCTCCGCTTTCACCATGCAGACCGGCAAGGATCATTGGGAAGTGCTCTGCCGCGCCCGCGCGATCGAGACCGAAACCTACTTCCTGGCCGCGGCGCAAACCGGCGCACACATTGCCGGCAATGAGGTACGGCAGACCTACGGCCACTCGATGGTCATCGACCCCTGGGGTCACGTGGTCGCCAAAGCGTCGGACGGGGTCGGCACGGTTACGACGCGCATCGATCCGCAACGCGTCGCCAAGGTGCGCGTGCAGATTCCCGTCGCGCAGCACAAGGTGAAAATCTTGCGCTGAAGCGGCTTCCTCGGAGGTATCGCAGTGCACGCATACACGCCTGTCGCCACTTCCCCGGATGTACGGCACCATTGGGGAATCGATGAGATCGTTGCGATCTACAATCTGCCGCTTCTCGAGCTTGTCGGCCGCGCCAATGCGCTGCACCGCCGGTACCACGATCCAAACGACATCCAAAAGGCGAACCTGCTCAGCATCAAGACCGGTGGCTGTCCGGAAGACTGCAATCGGCGCATCACCGCGAGGTCCAGCTCGATCGCATCGATCTGATGGCGAAGGACGAGGTCCTTGCGATCGCGGCCGAGGCGCGCGAGGCTGGCGCCGATCGCTTCTGCATGGGCGCGGCATGGCGGCAGGCAAAAGACGGTCCCGCGTTCGATTCCGTGCTCGACATGGTGCGCGGCGTTCGTGCGCTCGGCATGGAAGCTTGTGTCACGCTCGGCATGCTGACCGAAGACCAAGCCACGCGCCTGAAGCAGGCGGGGCTGACCGCCTACAATCACAACCTCGATACCAGCCCCGAATATTACGGTTCGATCATCACGACGAGAACATACGACGATCGGCTACGCACGCTTGCCGCCGTGCGCGGCGCCGGGATCGAGATGTGTTGCGGCGGCATTATCGGAATGGGCGAAAGCGTGCGGGACCGGGCCGGCATGCTGCAGGTCCTGGCAAGCTTCGATCCGCATCCCGAGGGCGTGCCGATCAACGGCCTCGTAGCAGTCGCCGGAACGCCGCTGGCCGATCGCACGCCGGTTGATACGCTGGAGGTCGTGCGGATGGTTGCGACTGCGCGCGTCCTGATGCCGAAGTCGCGCGTGCGGCTCTCAGCCGGCCGCTCCAAGCTCGGTCGCGACGCGCAGATCCTGTGCTTCCTTGCCGGCGCGAACTCGTTCTTTTACGGCGAGAAACTCCTCGTTACCCGCAACGCGGAACTGGACGACGACCTGGCCTTGCTCGCGGCCCTCGGGCTCGCGTTAATGCACCTTCAGTGGCTCCAATATGCTAAAGCGTTTCAGCGCGTGCGCGCGTTCCCCGGCCCTTCCGGATAGACCGGCGAGGCGCCCTGATTCATGCGCCCGCGCGTGCCGGAGAGATAAGGATCGGGCTGGCCGGTCGCACGATAGTAGGGCCGCGGCTCCGCGCCTGCCGGCGGGTAGTAGGATGGATACCAGTACGGAACCGGCGGCCCGACGACGAGCGGCGGTGGCTCGCCATAGTAATACTGCGCGGCAGCAGGTATCGCCGAAATTGCGGTCACCGCCGTCACTGCGGCAATGAAAATCGCCTTGCGCATGGGCTTCTCTCCGATGGACATTGCAGCTGATCTAACGCCGAGCGGCGATGTTTCCAGCGGGCGCGAGCGCCATGGTTAAGCGCACTCAGCCACCGACATTGAAAGCCGCCAGAGCCGCCATGTTGACGATCTCGCTGTCCTTGGCGCCGAGTTGCACGATCTGCACCGGCTTATCGAGCCCGACGATCAGCGGGCCGAGCACGGTCGCGCCGCCGAGCTCCTGCAGCATTTTGGTCGAGATCGACGCCGAGTGGAACGCCGGCATGACCAGCACATTCGCCGTGTCGGAGAGACGGCAGAACGGATAGACCGCCATCAGCTCTTTGTTGAGCGCGATGTCGGCGCCCATCTCGCCATCGTATTCGAAATCGACGCGGCGGGAGTCGAGGATCCGCACGGCTTCATGCACGCGCGCGGTGCGCTCGCCCGGTGGGTGCCCGAAGGTCGAGAAGGCGAGCATCGCCACGCGCGGCTCGTAGCCGAGCCGCCGCGACACGCCAGCCGCCTCGATGGCGATCTCGGCGAGATCGTGAGCTTCCGGCATCTCGGTGATCGCCGTGTCTGCCACGACGACGGGCCGCCCGCGCGCAAGCACGAGCGAGACAGCGATCACGCGATGACCGGGCTTTGGATCGATAACGCGGCGCACTTCTTGCAGCGCAATCGAGAAATTGCGCGTGACTCCAGTCACCAGTGCATCGGCATCGCCCTGCGCCACCATGGCGGCAGCAAACGAATTGCGATCCTGATTGATCAGCCTTTGGCAATCGCGGAAGAGGTAGCCCTGGCGTTGCAGCCGTTCATACAGGAATTGTGCGTACACGGCATTACGATGCGACAGCCGGGCATTGTGGATTTCGAGATTCTTGTCCTCTAGCTCGAGGCCAATGCGCGCAGCGGTCTGCCTGATGCGCTCCTCGCGTCCGACGAGAATGGCGCGCCCGAGCTCCTGATTGACGAAGGACATCGCGGCACGGATCACCTGCTCCTCTTCGCCTTCGGCGAAGACAACGCGCTTCGGATAGCGGCGCACGCGCTCGATGATCGTCATCAAGGCGCCGGCGACGGGATCGCGTCGCGCCGAGAGATGCGCGCCGTATTCCTTCATGTCGACGATGGGCTTACGTGCCACGCCGGAATCCATTGCGGCTTTGGCCACAGCGGCCGGTATTACCGAGATCAGCCGAGGATCGAACGGCGCGGGAATGAGATATTCGCGGCCGAAGCGCGGGCGTGCGCCTTGGTAGGCGGCGGCGACATCGTCCGGCACGTCTTCGCGCGCGAGTTCCGCCAGTGCATTGGCGGCTGCGACCTTCATCTCCATGTTGATCGTCGTCGCGCGCACGTCGAGTGCGCCCCGGAAAATATAGGGAAAGCCTAGAACATTGTTGATCTGGTTCGGATAGTCGGAACGGCCCGTCGCCACGATCGCGTCGTTGCGTACCGCCATCGCGTCTTCCGGCGTGATCTCCGGATCGGGATTGGCCATGGCGAAGATGATGGGATTGGGCGCCATCGATTTGACCATCTCCGGCGTCAGCGCACCTTTGGCAGAGAGGCCGAAGAAAATGTCGGCGGCCTGCATCGCGTCGGCAAGCGAGCGCTTGTCCGTCTCGACCGCATGCGCGCTCTTCCACTGATTCATCCCGTCGCTGCGGCCGCGATAGATCACCCCCTTGGTGTCGCAGAGCAGGATGTTTTCCGGCGTGAAGCCCATGAACTTCAGGAGATCGAGGCAGGCTATGCCCGCCGCACCCGCGCCATTGCAGACGAGCCGCGTCGTCGTGATATCGCGGCCGGTCAGCTTCATCGCGTTGATCATCCCCGCTATTGCGATGATCGCAGTGCCGTGCTGGTCGTCATGAAAGACTGGAATATCCATCAATTCGCGCAGGCGCTCTTCGATGATGAAGCATTCCGGCGCCTTGATATCTTCGAGATTAATGCCGCCGAAGGTCGGCCCCAAAAACTTCACCGCATCGACGAATTGCTGCGGGTCTTCGGTTCCGATTTCGAGGTCGATCGAGTCGATGTCCGCGAAGCGCTTGAACAGAACGGCCTTGCCCTCCATCACCGGCTTCGCCGCCAGCGCGCCGAGATTGCCGAGACCCAGGATCGCGGTGCCGTTGGTGATAACCGCGACCATGTTGCCTTTGACTGTGTAATCGAAGGCCCGCGAGGCATCCTCCGCGATGGCGAGCACCGGCACCGCGACGCCCGGCGAATAGGCAAGCGACAAGTCACGCTGCGTCGCCATCGGCTTCGTCGCCTGGATGGCGAGCTTGCCCGGCCGGCCCTGCGAATGGAATTGCAGCGCCTCCTGATCGGTGAAGGTCGGGCGTTTCGGGCGACTTTGGGATTGCTCGGCCATTGCTTCTCGGGTGTCCCCGCGTCTCAACAAGGGGCGGGACCTTAGCCATGAGACGCCGGAAATCACAAGGCGAAATGGTGCTAATGTGTCACATCCGGCTTGCCGCTATGCGCACAAGAGGACGCGCGGGCCTTCTTGCCCCAGTGTTCCGGGGCCACCTTGCAATTGTCGACTCGCTGGTCGTCGTTTGCCTTGTTGCCGAGGCGCTCCTTGCCGGTTTTCACAGCGCTTTGCGCCATCGCCCCGTCCATTCCTATCGCAAGAAGGAGCGAGGCGCAGACCACCATCGGTAATCGAAATTTCATGAGGCTGCTTCAGGCGCGAGTGTCACCGGTGCGGTTTACATCTAATACCTTGCCGCTCGCCGGATCACTCCGTCTCTTGCTTTGAAATTCCGCTTCCGGCCAATGGAAGCTAAACTCCCCTTCCAGCTTAACCCGCCTCCAGCCGGTCACACGGCCCATGCGCAGACTGATCCTCATCTTCTGGGACGCGTGGCTCCGCTTCACGGAGGATGACGGCTGGGCAATCGCGAGCCACATTGCGCTGACGATCCTGACCTCGCTGTTTCCGTTCCTGATCTTCGTGACCGCACTCGCCGGCTTCTTCGGTTCGGCAGGACTTGCCGATGAAGCCGCACGGCTGATCTTCGATGCAATGCCTTCCGGCGTCGCGGGACCCCTCGCTACCGAAGTGCACAACGTACTTACGCATTCGCATGCCGGGCTGCTGACGATCGGTGCGGTGCTGGCGATCTATTTCGCCTCGAGCGGAATTGAAGCGCTGCGCGTCGGCCTCAATCGCGCCTATGATATGCGCGATCCGCGGCCATGGTATGTGCTACGGGCTGAATCCATTCTTTATGTGCTCGTCGGCGCGATCGGCCTGTTGGTTCTTTCGGTGTTCATCATTCTAGCGCCGCTGATCTGGCGGATTCTCGTGAGGCTTGCGCCAGACCTGCAGGACATCGAGCCGATCTTCACCTTCGGCCGTTACGGTATTGCCATAGTCGTGCTCTTCGCCGATCTGATGATCCTGCACAAACTTCTCGCTGCCGGCCGTCGCAAGTTCAAGGAAATATGGCCCGGCGTCTTTCTCACGATGGGTCTGTGGCTCGTCTTCGGCATTGCGTTCGGCCGATATCTCACCGAGTTTACCCGAAATTACGTGTCCACGTATGCGGGCTTGGCCTCCGTCATGATCGCCGTCGTTTTTCTATACGCAGTTGCGGCGATCTTCATTTTCGGCGGCGAACTCAATGCCGCGATGATGCGCGCCCGCGCGGCGCGCGGCAGTGGCGAACGCGCGCCGAAAGGCATCACGCCAACGGCCGCCGACGCGGCCGAGGGAGGTTCGAAGAAAGCGTCATGATCAGCCGCGCAGAAAATCGAAATCGCAGCCTTCGTCCGCTTGTAACACGCTGTCGTGATAGAGTTTGGCGTAGCCGCGCTGCGGCGGCGTCAGTGCGGCGCGTTTGCGTTCATCCTCGGCGCGGCGGCGGGCGAGTTCCGCGTCTGCCACCAAGAGCTCGATCCGCTTATGCGAGACGCTGAGCCGGATGCGATCGCCGTTCTGCACCAGCGCGAGCGGACCGCCCTGCGCGGCCTCAGGCGTCACATGCAGAACAATCGTGCCGAACGCGGTGCCGCTCATCCGTGCGTCTGAAATGCGCACCATGTCCTTGACCCCGGCGCGCGCGAGCTTGCCCGGAATGGGCAGGTAACCGGCCTCCGGCATGCCGGACGGGCTCGTTGGTCCGGCATTCTGCAGGACAAGAAAATCGTCCGGTGTGACGTCGAGGTTTGGATCGTCCATTCGCGCAGCGAGATCTTCGAGCGAGGTGAAGACGACCGCGCGTCCTTCCTTCTCGAACAGCGAATGATCCGCGGCCGAGCGCTTCAGGATCGCGCCGCGCGGGGCCAGCGATCCGAACAGCGCGATCAGTCCGCCCTTGTCTTCGAGGGGGGCGCTCACCGGCCGCACGACCTCCCGATCGACGAAGAGGTCCTTCTCCGCCTCGATCCGGCTCGCCAGTCTTTCGCCGGTGACATTGATGCAATCGAGATGGAGCAGCGGCTTCAACTCGCGCAGGACCGCGCCGACACCGCCGCCCGCATAAAAATCCTCCATGTAATGCGGCCCTGTCGGCTTCAGGTTGACGAGAACGGGCGTCGTTTCGCTGAGCTCGTTCAGCAGCGTTAGCGGAATGGCGATGCCGAGCCGGCCGGCGATGGCGGTTAGATGAATGATCGCGTTGGTCGAGCCGCCGAGAGCCAGCAGCACACGCAATGCGTTCTCGACTGATTGCTGCGTGATGATTTGGCTCGGCCGAAGCGGCGTCCGCGCGAGTTCCGCGGCGAGCGTGCCGGTCGCCTCCCCCGCGCGCAGCCGGTCGGCATGCACGGCGGGAATCGCCGCCGTCCCCGGCAGTGACATTCCGAGCGCCTCGGCGATGCAGGCCATGGTCGACGCCGTACCCATCACGGCGCAGGTGCCGGCGGTCACCGCCAGATTGTTCTCGATCTCGCCGATTTCCTCCGACGTGATATCGCCCGCCCGGTATTTCGCCCAGAAGCGGCGGCAATCAGTGCAGGCACCGAGCCGCTCCCCGCGATAGCGCCCGGTCATCATCGGCCCCGCCACCAGCTGGACCGCGGGAACGTCGGCGGAGGCGGCGCCCATAAGCTGCGCCGGCACGGTCTTGTCGCAGCCGCCCATCAGCACCACCGCGTCCATCGGCTGGGCGCGGATCATCTCCTCCGTATCCATAGACATGAGGTTGCGGAACATGAGGCTCGTTGGGTTGAGGAAGACCTCGCCGAGCGAGATCGTCGGGAACGCGATCGGCAGCCCGCCCGCTGCCGTGACACCGCGCTTTACGGCCTCGAGCAGCTCGGGAAAGGCGCGGTGGCAATTATTGAAGCCGCTGCCGGAATAGGCGATGCCGACGACCGGGCGCGCCAGCGCGGCCTTTGAATAGCCCATCGAGCGCGCAAAGGAGCGCCGGAGGTACAGCGAGAAGGCGCTGTCGCCGTAATTGGTGAGGCCACGAGCGAGGCCCATTGCTTTTTCGGTCATGATCACATTGGGCTTCGGATGCGCTAAGGTGGCGGACAATCACGCCCGGCAAACGAGAATGCAACCGGGCTCCAGAGGATGAACGATGTACGCACCAGACGGCGTGAAGCTCAGCCCGAAGATGCCGGTGCCGGAGACGATGCGCGCCTGGGTTCTGGGCAACCCAGGCGAGGTGAAGCTTGTCGAAAAGCCCGTGCCGGTGCCGCGTCGCGCCGAAGTTTTGGTGCGCATCGACGCGGTAGCGATCTGCGCGACCGATCTCGAAGTGATTGCCCACGGTCCGCCGGCGAAAGTCCAGGGCGGCCTGCCCTTCAACAAGAACTGGACGCCCGGCCACGAATATATGGGTACTGTCGCGGCACTCGGACCCGGCGTCGACGAGTACGCGATCGGCGAGCGGGTCACCGTCGAAATTCATGCCGGTTGCGGCCAATGCAAACGCTGCCGGCAGGGCATGTACACGTCGTGCCTGAACTACGGCCTGAATTACGGAAACGTGGACAAGGGCCATCGCGCTAACGGCTTCACCACGGACGGCGGCTTCGCCGAATACGTCCTCAATAACCTCAACACCCTCATCCACGTACCAGACGGCATGTCCGACGAGGAGGCGACGCTGGTCGTCACCGCCGGGACGGCGATGTACGGCCTGACCGAGCTCGGCGGGCTCGTTGCCGGCGAGAGCATCGTCGTCACCGGGCCGGGGCCGATCGGCCTGCTCGGCGTTGCCGTGGCGAAGGCCCTCGGCGCGCAGCCGGTGATCCTCACCGGCACGCGCGACAATCGCCTGCAGATCGGCCGCGAGCTCGGCGCCGATCACGTCATCAACGTGCGCAAGGAGAATGCGGTCGAAGCCGTGCAGCGGATCATGAAGGGCAAAGGCGTCGACTACGTGCTCGAATGCGCCGGCGCGCCGAATGCGATCGACGAGGCCGCGCGCATGGTCAATCGCGGCGGCAAAATTTGCCTCGCCGCGTTTCCGCACGAGCCGGTGCCGATCGATGTCGCGGCGCTCGTCACCAACAACATCTATCTCTACGGCATTCGCGGCGAGGGCAAGAGCGCGACGCATCGCGCCGCCGCTTTCATGGCGCAAAAGCGCTTCGACGCGACGAAAATTCACACGCACACATTCGCGCTCGACGATCTGCCGACGGCGCTGCGCTACGCGCGCGATCGCGTCGACGATGCGATCAAGGTCGTGGTGAAGCGACGGATCGAAGCGGCGCAGCAGGCAGCGGCGGAATAATGTTGTCGAGGGTGCTTTCCCACATCCCCGGACGCATGTAGCGAAGCGAAATGCGATCCGGGGTCCAGGGCGCCCTGGGCCCCGGATGCCGCAATGCAGGCAAGTTTACGCGGCCTGCGTACACTTGGCTGCGCGCGGCTCCGGGAAAGTCGCTAACGAGCTAGGTACGATGAACCCTCACGACATCGTCATCCGCTCCGGCACCGTCGTCACCGCAACCGACACGATGCGTGCCGATGTCGCCATCGCCGGCAGCACGATCGCCGCCATCGGCCGCGACCTCGCGCCGGGCAAGCGCGTGATCGATGCGTCCGGCAAATACGTCATGCCCGGCGGCATCGATGCGCATGCGCATATCGAGCAATTGTCCGCCTCGGGCCTCATCAACTCCGATACGTTCGAAAGCGCGACCAGATCGGCAGCGCTTGGCGGCACGACGAGCGTCCTCTGCTTCGCCGCGCAACATGTCGGCATGAGCTTGACCAAGGTGGTCGAGGATTACCACGCGTTGGCGCGCCGCGGCGCGATCATCGATTACGGCTTCCACATGATCCTCGCCGATCCGCGCGAGGAGGTACTCCGCGACGAAATTCCGCCGCTGATCAAGTCTGGCCATTCGACGCTTAAGGTCTTCATGACCTACGATCGTCTGCGTGTCGACGACGTGCAATTGCTCGACGTGCTGATGACCGCGCGCGAGAACAAGGCGCTGGTGCTCGTTCATGCCGAGAATCATGGCATGATCACCTGGCTGTCCAAGCGTCTGCTTGCCAAAGGCTACACCGCGCCGCGTTATCATGGCGTTTCGCATCCGCGCCTCGGCGAGGCGGAAGCTTTCACGCGGCTGATCGCCTTTGCGGAATTCCTCGATCAGCCGATCATGATCTATCACGTGTCGTCGGCGGAAGGCGCGGCGGTGATCCGTGCCGCGCGCGGACGCGGTCTAAAAGTGTTTGCGGAAACCTGCCCGCAATATCTGTTCTTGACGAAGCACGATCTCGACAAACCGGGTATCGAAGGCGCGAAATGGATGTGCTCGCCGCCGGTGCGCGAAAAATCCGATCAAGAGGCGCTGTGGCAGGCATTATCAGCCGGCGATCTACAGCTCATCTCCTCCGATCATGCGCCCTACGCCTTCAACGAGAAAGGCAAGCTGATGGCGGGCACATCCGCGAACTTCAAGCAGATTCCAAACGGCATGCCCGGCTTGCAAGCGCGCCTGCCGCTGCTCTTCGATGCGATGGTCTCGAACGGCCGCTTCGGCGCGCAAAAGTTCGTCGAATGGACATCGACCGCGCCGGCTGAAATCTATGGCCTCGCGCCGCGCAAAGGTTCGATTGCGATCGGTGCCGATGCCGACATCGCGATTTGGGATCCCGACAAAGAGGCCACTTTCGCAGATGCCACGGTCGTCGATGGCGGCGGCTACACCCCATATGCGGGCCGCACCGTGCGCGGCTGGCCAGTGACGGTGCTGCGCCGTGGCGAGATCATTGCCGAGAATGGAAGCTGTCTCGCCGCACCTGGTAGCGGCGAGTTCTTAGCCCGGGCCGGCGGCGGCGCGGCCGAGCCGCTCGGCCGCCTCTCGCCGGAATTCGATCCCGAACGGAATTTCGGCGCGCACCTATATTGACGTTGTCTCGAGGAGCGTGAGCGACGAAGCAATCCAAGGGCAAATGCTGCAATGATGGAGCGTTTGCCGCTGGATTGCTTCGCTCCGCTCGCAATGACGATCCTGATGGGAGAACCAAATGCGTGACCGATTCAACGCCGAGCTGAAGACGGCGATGAAAGCCGGCGATAGGCGCCGCGTCGATACGATCCGGATGATCAATGCCGCGCTCAAGGACAAGGACATCGAGGCGCGCGGTCAGGGTGAGACAGTCTCCGACGATGACATCCTGTCCCTATTGCAGAAGCTCGTTAAAAGCCGGCAGGAATCGCTCGACATTTACGAGAAAGCCGGCCGGACCGATCTCGCGACACAGGAGCGCGAGGAGATCGCAATCATCACTTCGTTTCTGCCGCAGCCCCTCAGCGACGCCGAAATGGAGGAGGCGATTGACAAGACGATCGCGGATACCGGCGCCGGCAGCATCAAGGACATGGGCAAAGTTTTGGGCGCACTGAAATCGCAATATGCGGGGCGCATGGATTTTGCGCGCGCCAGCGCAGTTGTGAAGGCGAAACTGACGTCCTGACCTGAATAAGTTGCGCGAGCGGTTGCGGCCGCTCGCGCAAAATCGATCAGTAACGGCGCATATACCGATGATGCATGTGGTGATGCCGCATGCCGTAGCGGCGATGCATACCGTACCCCCAATGCATGCCGTACCTGCGATGCATGCCGTAGCCGCGATGCATGCCGTAGCCGCGATGCATCGTGCGGTGCTCCACCATTGCGCTGCAAGCGGACTCGGACGCAATCCGCCCCTGCAGACTACGAGAGCACGAACAGGAGTTGCTAGGCTCCGGCCGGTCACGCTCGCGTGACGGGCTCGCCTCTTTCATCACGGGCGACCGCTGCTGCTCAGGTTGACGCTCTGTGGATTGCGGGAGCAGAGGCGAGAACATACAATGAACAAGCGCCGGGGTCCTTTGCGCGCCTGTAGTGTGCCGAAAGATGCGATTCTCCCCGTCTTTCCTCGACGAGATCAGAGCGCGGCTGCCCGTCTCCGAGGTGGCGCGCCAGCGCGTGCGCCTGAAGAAAGAGGGGCGCGAATGGCGCGGCCTCTCGCCCTTCAATCCGGAGAAGACGCCGTCCTTTTTCGTCAATGACCAGAAGGGCTTCTTCCACGATTTCTCGTCCGGCAAGCACGGCGATGCCTTCAAATTCGTCATGGACACTGAAGGCGTGAGCTTTCCGGAGGCGGTCGAACGGCTCGCGGCCATGGCGGGGCTGCCGCTGCCCACCCCCTCGCCGGAGCAGGATGTTCGGGAGAAGAAGCGCGCCTCATTGGTCGAGGTGCTGGAGCTTGCGACGCAGTTCTTTGAAGCGCGGCTCGTGGACAGGGAGGGCGTACAGGCCCGCACCTACCTCGCCGGACGGCAGGTCACGCCGGCGCTGCAGAAACAATTTCGCTTGGGCTATTCGCCCGCGGACCGGTACGCGCTTCGGGACCACCTCGCCGGGCGCGGCATCGACCGCGAGGCGATGATCGAGACCGGTCTCCTCGTGCACGGCGAAGACATTGCCGTTCCTTACGACCGCTTCCGCGAGCGGGTGATTTTCCCGATTCAGGACCGCTCCGGCCGGGTGATCGCCTTCGGTGGGCGGGCGATGGAGAAGGAGGTGCAGGCGAAATACCTGAATTCGCCGGAAACGCCGCTCTTCCACAAAGGGCAGTGCCTCTACAATCACCACCGCGCCCGCAAGGCCGCGCACGAGACCGGCCGGGTGGTCGTGGTCGAAGGCTATATGGACGTGATCGGCATGGCTGGCGCCGGTATCGCCGAATGTGTCGCGCCGCTCGGCACGGCGCTGACGCCCGAGCAATGTGAATTGCTGTGGCGGATGGCGGAGGAACCGATCCTCTGCTTCGACGGCGACAAGGCCGGCCGCAAGGCCGCTTATCGCGCCATCGACACCGCCCTGCCCCTCATGAGCGTCGGGCGGAGCATGCGCTTCGCGCTGCTGCCGGAAGGCATGGACCCCGACGACCTCGCGCGCTCGTCCGGTCCTGCGGGCGTCGCCGACCTGCTCAATGGCAGTCTTCCGCTCGTCGAGCTCCTGTGGATGCGGGAGACCGAAGGCCACGTCTTCGACACGCCCGAGCGCCGCGCGGCGCTGGAGCAGCGTATAGCGGCCTCGGTCCAGGCGATCCGCGACGTTTCCCTGCGCCGCCATTACGAGCAGGAGATGTGGGCGCGGCTGCGCCGGCTGTTCGACAACCGCCCACCTGCCAGAGCTTTCAGCCGCAGAACCACCGCCGCCGGCATCCGATTTGGCCGAAAAGCAGGACCCCCGCTGCCGGGCGCATCGATCGAGATCAGCCCCACCCTTTCGCGCTCGCCAATGCTTGCGTCGCGGATCGGCGTGCCCATGCGCGAGGCGCTGATCCTCTTGATCCTGCTCAATCATCCCACGTTGATCGGCGCTCACGCCGAGGATTTGGCGCAGCTTGATCTCGCCAGCCCCGAAGCCCGGCGCCTGCGGGACTTCCTCATCCGGCACGGCGGCGAGATTGCCGACGCGGAGGAGCTTGCGGCCGCGCTCGATGCGGCGGGGTTTGAACCGGTGCGCCGCCGGCTCCAAAATCTCACCGCGCTCTCCTCGCTCTGGTCGGTGCGGCCGGACGCATCCGACGCCGATTCCGAAGCCACGCTCAAGCAGGCGTTAGTCTTGCATCGAAGGTTCGGGGCGTTACATACGGAACTGCAGAAAGCGGAGGCGGCGCTTGCTCGGGAGGCGAGCGAGCACAACCTGGCGAAATTGAGGGACATCCAAGCTCAGCTGTCGGCGCTCGAGGGCACCGAGGCGGTAATCGAAGGGTTCGGCGAGGCGTCCGGCCGGCATCGCCGCGACCTCTAAGGGGTGTCGCGGGGTCCTGTCTTGTTCCTGCCTGACTGTCGTGGTTTACGGGGCCTAAATCCCGTATCGGCAGTTTCCGCCGGTCAAGCGAATCGTCGGGCGGTTCGTCCCTTAATCTAAAGAGCGATTGAGCCGGGCGCGGGCGGCGCCGGTTTTGGAGTGTGCTTATGGCGAAGCGAGAAGAGGAAAAGCAGGAGGGCGACGCCGCCGTAGCCGTCGAGGCGCCCGATAGCCCGCTCCTCGACTTGTCGGATGCCGCCGTCAAGAAGATGCTGAAAGCCGCCAAGAAGCGCGGCTTCGTGACCTACAGCGAACTCAACTCCGTCATGCCCTCGGAAGAGGTGAATTCCGAGCAGATCGAAGACACGCTCGCGATGCTCAACGAGATGGGCATCAACGTCATCGAGAGCGAAGAAAGCGATGGCGAAGGAGAGGAAGAAAACGCCGCGCAGGAAGAGGACGAGCCGGAAGGCGGCGACCTCGTCGAAGTCGCCCGCCCTGCGCCCGTTGCGACCCGCACGTCCGAGCCCGCCGACCGTACCGACGATCCGGTGCGCATGTACTTACGCGAAATGGGCTCGGTCGAGCTTTTGTCGCGCGAAGGCGAGATCGCCATCGCCAAGCGCATCGAGGCCGGCCGCGAGGCGATGATCGCCGGGCTTTGCGAAAGCCCGCTCACCTTCCAGGCAATCATCATTTGGCGCGACGAGCTCAATAACGGCAAGGTTCTCTTGCGCGACATTATCGACCTCGAGGCGACATATGCCGGTCCCGACGGCAAGAACACACCGAAGGTCGATCTCTCCGCGATCGGCGGCGAGGCGCCGGCGACCGCGCCGCGCACGCCCCCGGCAGGCCTCGACGGCGATGCCGAGCCGCCAATCGGCGAGGAGTCTTTCGACGACGACGACGACCTCGAAAATTCCGTGTCGCTCTCGGCCATGGAATCGGAACTAAAGCCGAAGGTTTTGGAAACTTTCGACCGTGTCGCCGACGCCTACAAGAAGCTGCGGCGGCTGCAGGACCAGAACGTCGAGAACAAGCTCAAGAACGAGACGCTGACGCCGGCGCAGGAACGCAAATACAAGACGCTGAAGAAAGAGGTCGTCGCCGACGTCAAATCGCTGTCGCTCAACCAGAACCGCATCGATGCGCTGGTCGAGCAGCTCTATGACATCAACAAGCGGCTGATCGGCCACGAGACGCGCCTGTTGCGCCTTGCCGAGGGTACCGGCGTCAGCCGCGAGGACTTTCTCAAGAATTATCAAGGCCAGGAGCTCGATCCGAAGTGGATCCTGCGCGTCTCAAAGCTCGGCTCGCGCGGCTGGCGCGAATTCGTCAGCCGGCAGAAGGATCACATCAAGGAGCTACGCTCCGAAATTCATTCGCTGGCGACCGAGACCGGCCTGGAAATCCAGGAATTCCGCAAGATCGTCCAGATGGTGCAGAAGGGCGAGCGGGAAGCCCGCCAGGCCAAGAAGGAAATGGTCGAGGCCAACCTCCGCCTCGTCATTTCCATTGCCAAGAAATACACCAATCGCGGCCTGCAATTCCTCGATCTGATCCAGGAAGGCAATATCGGCCTGATGAAAGCGGTCGATAAGTTCGAATATCGCCGCGGCTACAAATTCTCGACCTATGCAACGTGGTGGATCAGGCAGGCGATCACCCGCTCGATTGCCGATCAGGCGCGCACGATCCGCATCCCCGTGCACATGATCGAGACGATCAACAAGATCGTGCGCACGTCGCGCCAGATGCTGCACGAGATCGGCCGCGAGCCGACGCCGGAAGAGCTCGCCGAGAAGCTCGCCATGCCGCTCGAAAAAGTGCGCAAGGTTCTGAAAATCGCCAAGGAGCCGATCTCGCTCGAGACGCCGATCGGCGACGAGGAGGATAGCCACCTCGGCGATTTCATCGAGGACAAGAACGCCATTCTGCCGATCGACGCGGCGATCCAGTCGAACCTGCGCGAGACGACGACGCGCGTGCTCGCCTCGCTGACGCCGCGCGAGGAGCGCGTGCTGCGCATGCGCTTCGGCATCGGCATGAACACCGACCACACGCTCGAAGAGGTCGGCCAGCAGTTCTCGGTGACCCGCGAGCGCCTCCGCCAGATCGAGGCCAAGGCGCTGCGCAAGCTGAAGCACCCGAGCCGGTCACGGAAGCTGCGTTCGTTCCTGGACAACTGATCCAGTACCACCGTGGCTTTGCACGATGACTCACTGCGTCGTCATTGCCGGGCTTGACCCGGCAATCCCGCTTGCATTGGCAAGGCCGTGCCAAACCAAGCGAGATGGCCGGGACAACCCTCGCGGCC